>CAZLXI010000047.1:0-29056 GCA_964563435.1 uncultured Lacihabitans sp. | reverse complement strand
AAAGGTGGCGGCTCATTAGCTGTTTATCGGGTTAAGCTTTCGGGTTTCAGTTGAACATGCCTGATCGTTTTCCGGTGGTTTTCCGGGTGGAAGGAATAAGTGATATGAATACGGCCGTCTTCTGACTGGATCAGCGCCGGGTAAGAGTAGCCTCCTTTTTCCCGGTCTTCGAGGAGGTGCTTCCATTTCCAGGTCTTTCCTTCGTCATCGGATACATAGAGGCTCAGGCGGGCCCGGGTATGGTTCTGATCATTGCCCACAAACACCCAGAGGCCGTTCTGCAGCACCAGGATCTCCACCGATGCCGTATTCGGGATATCCGTTTTCACGGAGGGTGTCCAGCTTTGTCCCCGATCTGCAGATTCGCTGTAATGAACCCGGTTGGGCGCATCGCCGCTATCACGCAGGTAAGCCGACAGGGTGCCGTCTTTCTTCTCCGCCAGTGCCGGCTGTATCGGGCCGCGGCCTACCAGGGGGCTCCCGGGCTTCCAGGTCCGGCCGTCGTCATCCGAAATGGCCATTAAACTGAGGTTGTACCCATCGGAGTATAAGGGCAGAACGATCCGGTTTCCGGACAGTAAGAGAGGCTTGATCCGTGTCATCCAGCCAAAGCTTCTTTTGCCGGGGTCCCGCGCGGCCTCGGCGATGGTCCGGTCATAAGCAGGAGCGTACTCGGCCCAGCCGTGACCGGTAGGGGGCAGCGCTTTGAGCTTGGTCTCTATTTCCCGGGCAAAGTCATCGCCGGGTTTGAGGAAGATGTTATCCTGCCAGGTCCACCGGGGCGCACCGCTGCCCTGGTAGTCTGTGGTGGTACGAACCCGGAGTACGGAATGCTGCCAGCGGTTAGCCTGCACGGCTATCCACACCAGAAAAAGCTCTTTGGAATGATTAAGGAACAGCACCGGGTTACAGTCCGGGATATGAGGGGTATCCGCCAAAAGAAAAGGGGCAGACCACCTGCCGTTTTTAAAACGCGCGCCCATGATGCGCACGTCGTCTGCAGTTCTTTCGCCGCTTCCCTGGAACCAGGCGGCCAGAAGGTCGCCGCCAGGGAGCTCCACAATAGAGCTGCCATGCACATGCTCTTCCTGAAGAGGAAACAGGGAGGCTTCCGCTTCGATCCGGAGCTTTTGCGCAAAAAGTCCGCTTCCCAGCAGCATCAGTAAGGTGAAATTTTTCATTTATTTTACTTTTTGCCGCCGCTCCATTAGCTCCTTAAAGGTGGTGAGAATAATTCCGTTCTTTTCCACATAAGCACGGAGCTCCTTATCCATCATCGACAGCATATCCGCCTTTCTTGAACCGCCGGAGCCGGATATATGGCGAAAGGTGTCAGTGATGTCACTGCTGTGTACGATGAGCATAGCCACACCGGGCTCCATGGTTTCCAGTACTTCAATGAAGCGTTGCGCTTTATATTTACCCCACTCTTCCTCAGTGGTCGCCTTTTCCGGGGCCCAGTCTCCGCTGATGGTGTGCAGGTCATCCAACACCGGGAGGCCGGCGTTCCAGATCTTCTCGCCTATAGGGCCTGTATCTTTCACGATGGCCGGTACGGGGAGAGGTATATCTTTTTTCCATGTGCCTTCGGCTTTCATCTTCCGGATCAGCGGGTTGTTGAGCGACAGGATCAGCAGCTTATTATTCCCGCCGGGAAACATCACCGGTATCCGGTGTTCAATGCCTACCTTAATATATCGCTCAAGAAAAGCAGGGCTGGCAAAGAGCGTTCCCATATGGGAGTCCATGTGGGTAGGCTTCAGCCCCATATTTAAAGCTCTTTTCAGCTGGGCCCTGATCTCTTTTTCCACTTCATCCGGAGAAGCGTTGGCTACCACCTGTTCCACCGTATGCCACATGCAGCCTTCCTTGTCACAAAGGCCCGGTACCTGGTCTGATCCTGCGAGCGGGGTCCACCGGTAATCTTTCCATTCGGAAGTCAGCGTTAGGTGCAGTCCGGCATCATACTCTGTGCTGCTGTTTTGAATATGCCGGATAAAACTTGCCGCCCAGGGGCAGGGCATCATGATGCTGCACGACGTGGCGATGCCGTTCTCGATCGACTGGATAGCGCCCTGATTGGAAGAATAGGACATGCCGCAGTCATCTACATGAAAAATGACCACCTTCTTTCCCTTCGGAAAACCCAGTTTTTCCGCGTAGGTGGTCTGGGCGTATACCTCCGTAAAGGGTAAGCAGAATAATAAGAGGAGTATTCTCATGATTTGATAGTTTGATTTCCGATATAGATAATGGCTATAGCGGTAATGAACATAATAATACTGTATATGGCCGAAGGGATAGACATGGTGGCATTGTGAAGGAGCGTGGTGGCGATGGCGATCCCGAGGGTGCCGTTTTGTATGCCCGACTCGATGGAAATGGTCAGACTCTGCTTAAAAGAAAGCCGGATAAGACGGGCCAGCAGAAAACTGATGCCCAGCGTAAGCACATTGAGAAAAAGTGCGGCGGGACCGGCCAGTCTGAAGAATTCGGCCAGGTTATCCCTTTCTTTATATAACGCAGAAGCAATGATCAGCACAAGGAAGAGCGCCGATAAAAGCTTAAAGGTTTTCTGAGACTTTTCCGCAAAAGCAGGAAACTTCAGCTTCAGAAACATGCCGATAGCCACGGGCACTGCAATGATGAACAATACGGTAAGGATCGTGCGGAACAGGGGCAGCATCTCTGATCCGCCTTCCGGCATAAAGTAGCCTATGGAAAAATTGACCACGAAAGGGATTGTGAAGATGGTGACCATGCTGGAAAAGACCGTTAATGTAATGGCCAGGGCGGTATCTCCTTTCGACAGATGGGTGATGAGATTGGATGTGGGACCCGCCGGGCAGGAGGCAAGGATCATTAAGCCCACTGCCAGCTCCAGCTTCAGGCCCAGAAGACCAATAACCAGCCACGCAATGACAGGAAGCAATACCACATGAAAAAGTATGCCCAGCGCAATGGCCTTGGGATACAGTATCACCCGTTTGAAATCATCAACGACAAGGGTGAGCCCCATTCCCATCATAATAATGGCAAGGGCCAAAGGAAGAAATATCTGGGTTATGATGTTGGAATCCATATTTTAAACATAGTTTTTAACATATCACTTCTTTTTTCGGGATATGGACTAGCCGACGGGTCATTTTTTTAACGCTCCACCCGGCATATCCAGTTAAGATAAAGTTATAAAAGTGTTAAATCAATATTAAAAAAGGTACAAATATTATCAAAATATGAATATTTGCATCATTTGCGTAATTTGAGGATTATTTTACGCATTTTGCAAATATTCTCTTGATATATTCTCTTAGTTTTACCTTACAATAGTGAGAAAGCACTGGCATCATCAATCCTAAAAAGCGTTATAGAATGGAGAAAGAAGTTTTTTTTCGGGAGCAAAAAATTAGTGATGAGGAATTCAGGAAACTTTATGACCGGTATTACCGGCCCGGTATTGCTTTTTTAGTGTCGATTATCAAAAACAGGGAAGATGCCGAGAATATGTTGCAGGATGTTTTTCTGAAGATCTGGCTGCGGAAAGACCGCCTGACCTTTGATGCCGGCCTCCAGGCTTATATATTCGCCAGTCTTCGGAACATAGCGTTCGACTTTCTGAAAAAGCTGGAACGGGAAGAACAGATGAAAAGAAATTTCTTCGAGCAAATGAAAGAAACGGAAGATGCGATGGAGGAGTCGGCTTTTGCTACTATTGCGAGAGCTCTGGAAAAGCTTTCTGAAAAACGGAAAATGATCCTGCGGCTGAATATCGAGGAAGGGAAATCGTACCAGGAGATAGCCGAGATCATGCGTATTTCGAAGAATACGGTAAAAAATCAATTGATAAAAGCGAAGCAACACCTCAGGAATACGCTGGAATATCCCCTGGCAGTACAATAATATGATGATAAGAATTCTACTCAGCTGTTTGTTATGGGCGGCCTTTGCGGGTGTTTATGCCCAAACAGACGATCAGCGAAATAAAGCATTGGCGGCCGGCCTGAATCCGTCTCTTTTGTATCCTACCGTTTACCCCGACCGTATTATTATTAACCTCACGGAAAACCCGGAGAGCAGTATGGCGGTCAACTGGAGAACGGATGCTTCTCAAAATACGGGATGGGTGCAATTTGCTCCAGCCTCACCCGGCACGCAGTTTCTGCAGCACCTGGATTCCGTGTCTTCCCGCGTAGAGACATTGACGGTTTCTTATGCGAATGAACCCGATGTTACGGCTAATTACCATTCTGCGGTGATGACCGGGCTTCATCCGGGGAAATCGTATGTTTACCGGGTAGGGAACGGGAAGTACCGGAGCGAATGGTTCCAGTTTTCAGTGCCGGAGAAGAAGGGGAAGCTGTCTTTCCTGTTTTTCGGTGATGCTCAGAATGATGTCAGAGACCATTGGTCAAGGCTGCTTCGCAATGCTTTCCGGATCCGGCCGGATGTTGATTTTATCCTACATGGAGGCGACCTGATCAACAGAAATAATCACGATATTGAATGGGGGGAGTGGTTTGCGGCCGGTGCTTTTGTCCATGCTACCATACCCGGTGCAATGACCCCGGGAAACCACGAATATGGAAAAGGCCCGGTTTTATCTCCGCAGTGGCGGGCGCAGTTCACCCTGCCTGAAAACGGACCGGCGGGTTTGAATGAAACCAGCTTCGAAGTAAATTATGATCAGCTGAAGGTGGTAGCCCTTGATGCTACCATGATGTATGATTTTAAGGAAAAAGAGCAGGCAAGCGTGCGCTGGCTGGATTCTGTTCTGACCGTGAATCCGCGAAAATGGACGGTGGTGCTGATCCATTTTCCCTTGTATTCTACCAAGTCCAACCGGGATAATCCCGATTTACGGAAAGTTTTTCAACCGGTTTTTGAGAAACATAAGGTAGACCTGATCTTACAGGGCCATGATCATGCTTACGGACGGGGGGTGAAGGAAAGCAACGGGCATGCTGCCGTTTATGTGGTATCCAATGCCGGCCCTAAGATGTATGAGGTGGGAGAAAATAAGGACTGGATGAAAAGGAAGGCTTCCATGACCCAGATGTTTCAGCTGATCAGCCTGGAAGGCGACAAGCTGGAATATAACGCTTATACTGCCGGGGGAATATTATACGATGCCTTTAACCTCAGAAAGAATAAGGATAAGCGTAATACCATCGAAGAAAAAATACCAGATACGTCTGTGGACGGCGGGCATTGATACAGTTCTTCTTCGCTTTTTACGAAAAAACACCAAAAAAGGAATAGTCCTTTTCAGATCAGACAGAGTAATAAGAAGTAAAACTCTAATGATCCTATGAAAGAAAGTTCTAATCGAATAAGGATGCTGCTCTTAGTGTGTGTTTTTTTGCTGGGCGGCCTGGCTGCCATGGCCCAGAACAGAACCGTGAGGGGCAACGTTACATCCTCTGATGATTCCGGCGGTTTGCCCGGAGTCAATGTGATCCAAAAAAATACCACCCGCGGGGTAACCACCGATCAGAACGGTGATTTCAGCATAGAAGTTACCGGAAATGATGCGGTGCTGGTATTTTCATTTGTGGGCTATGAGCGACAGGAGGTGGTGGTAGGAAGCCGTAGTGTGGTGAATGTGTCGCTTATCTCCGACGGTAACAGCCTGAATGAAGTAGTGGTGACGGCCCTGGGGATCCCGAGGGCGGAGCGGTCTCTCGGCTATTCGGTAGGTAAGGTGGAGGGCAAGGAACTCACCCGGGTGGTGCAGGAGAACGTACTCAACAGCCTGGCCGGGCGGGTTTCGGGTGTGACGATTAACTCTACGGGCGGAACCGGCTCTTCTGTAAGCATGGTGATACGGGGCGCCAACTCGCTGAACAGCGATAACCAACCCCTGTTTGTCATTGACGGTGTGCCTATTGCCAATACCCTGAATAATGTAAGCACCGGTGGAAACGATAACCGGGCGGATTTCGGCAATGCAATCAGCAGCCTTAACCCGGATGATATTGAAAATATCTCCATCCTGAAAGGACCCAGCGCAGCAGCCCTGTACGGTTCAAGAGCAGGTAACGGGGTGGTGCTTATTACCACCCGGAGCGGTGCCAATGTGAATAAAATGACCGTATCTCTCAACAGCAGCACCGTCTTTGACCAGCCTTACAAATACCTGAAGTGGCAAACCCAGTTCGGATCGGGTCAGTTTTCGGCGATCCCTCCGGAACTTTCGGGCACACCGCTCAGTAACCCCTTCGGTAAGCTGATCGAAGAGAATGTGGGTGCAACGTACGGCGCAGCACTCGATAAGGGGTATGAAGAGGTACAATGGAACAGCCCGATCGGGGCGGACGGACGGCCTATGAAAATGCCGCTGGTATCCCATAAAGACAACGTGCGGAATTTTGTTCAGACCGGGATCACGACCACTAACGGCGTTTCGGTAGCCAACAATACCGGGGCTTACAATTACCGGCTGTCTTATTCCAATATGTGGAACCGGGGGATCATCCCTAACTCGGATCTGTTCAGAAATACCATTAACCTGAATACTTCCCTGAAAGTAAGCAATTCGATCCGTCTGAGCTCGGTGATCGATTTCAGCCGGAATAATTCCAATAACCGCCCGGCCGGTAACAGGGGGGCAAACCCTCTTGAGTGGGCTTACAACGTTTCGCCGCATACAGATATCCTCGACCTGCAGGATTACTGGATGCCGGGACAGGAGGGCCTTCAGCAGCGCTCACAATTTGCCGGGGTGTATAACAACCCTTATTTCCTGGCTCACGAAGTTAACAACGCCTTTGTGCGTGACAGGATCTACGGAAACATAAGGGCGGATTACCAGGTTACTTCTGATTTCAGCGTTTTTGCCCGTTATTCACTGGATAAGCTGGACGAGAGAAGAGACCTGAAAGTAGCGAACAGCTACACCAATGATCCCAGAGGAGCCTATGCACTGATCAATATCGGTAACTTTGAGCATAACCTGGACTTCCTGGCCACGTATAAAAAAGATATTTCGGACTTCAGCCTGTCTGTTTCCGGCGGAGGAAACACCCGCTATCAGAAAGGTACAAATATCAGTAACTCTACCAAAGGCGGAACGGGCCTGATCGTACCGGGTATTTTCAATATTCAGAATATCGCCCCGGCTAACCTCGATTATTCTAGCACCTGGTTCCAGCGGGCCATTTACAGCGTTTACGGCCTGGCCAATTTGGGTTATAAAGACATGGTGTTCCTGGATCTTACGGCCCGGAACGACTGGTCGTCTACTTTACCGGCTGAGAATCGCTCGTATTTCTATCCTTCGGCTTCCTTAAGTATACTCGCCAATGAGTTTATCCCGATGCCGAAAGCGGTAAGCATGTTCAAGTTAAGAGGGGGCTTTGCCCAGGTGGGTAATGACGCCAACCCGTATAACCTGCTGGGCACCTTATCCAACCGGGGCGCCTGGGACGGTATTCCGCGACTGAGCACGCCGGGTACCCTGCTGATACCGGACCTGAAACCAGAGATCGTCACCTCGTATGAGGGTGGGCTGGACCTTAACCTGTTCACCAACCGCCTGCGCCTGGCAGCTACCTACTATGTGGTGGAAAACCGCAACCAGATCCTTAGCGCCAAGCTTCCGCCGTCGTCGGGTTACACTACCAAAAATGTGAATGCCGGCCTGCTGGTCAGCAAAGGCTGGGAACTGGGACTGGGCGGAACACCGGTTTCCAACCGGAATTTCCGTTGGGATATCAACGCCAACTGGACCCGCAACCGCACCCGGATCATGGAGCTTTCGGATGATCTGCCCTATTATACCTTATGGACCGACGCCCGGGGCGGGGCCTGGACCTACGTAGGCGATGAGATCGGCGATATTTATGATGCGGAAATCGTGACCGTTAAAGATCCGAATTCTCCGTATTTCGGTTATCCGATCCTGGATGCCACGGGTAAATGGCAGGATATTGATGCCATCAACAGTAAGAATAAGATCGGGAACTTCAACCCTAAATTTGTCATGGGCTTACAGACCAGCCTGAATTATAAGGGTATCAGCCTGAATATGTCTTTCGACTGGCGGAATGGCGGTGACTTTGTGTCGCAGACCTACCGCTATGGGGAAGAAAACGGCCGGTCGCAGCTTTTCCTGGATAAGCTGATCAATCCTGACGGACTCACAGGAGATGCGCTCCGCGATTATCTGGTGGCCAATCAGGAGACCATGATCCGGATCAATGGCAACGTTTTCCCGCTGGTGGGCGGGCCTACTCCGGATTTTAACGGTTATCCTTTCCGCTACGGCCCCTACACGCTTCCGCATGGCGGAGTGTTTGTTCCCGGCGTGATACAGACCGGTACGGATGCCAACGGTAATCCCGTATACAAAGAAAATCTGGGCGGGCCGGGAACGGCCGTCCTGCCGTTTGCCGGCGCTACCACCTGGTCATTTACCCGGGCTTTCCTGTACGATGCCTCGTATATTAAGCTCAGAGAGATCTCTTTGGGCTATGACCTCCCCCGGAGTATAGTGCAGAAATGGGGTATGCAGAATGTGAACTTCTCCGTCTACAGCAGAAACATCATCCTGTGGACCAAGGCCAAGATCAACATTGATCCTGAAATGGCCTATCAGCTGGAATCGGGCGTGCAGGGAGGAGTTTCCCAGTTTAAGCAGGGGATTGAGCGTTATAACGTAACGCCCTGGGTTATGCCGGTAGGTTTCCGTTTAGGTTTCACATTTTAATTGTTAAAGATCATGAAAAAATACACATTGAGAAAGGTCAGTTTATGGGTGCTGTTCCCGCTGTTCCTGTTTTCCTGTCACGATCTGACAGAGCTGAACGTGAATCCGAACGGAGTAGACCCGGGTGAAGCGAATCCCAACCTGGTGTTGTCTACCGTTCTTTCCGAAACCGGACTTGAACTAACCCGGCTAAACTTTGATGAGATTATGGGCGGGCTGATGCAGCATACCCAGAAAGACGGCTGGTCTTCGGCCCACAACGATTACGACTGGGGCGGAAGCCAGTCATGGTCGGCCTGGTACTCTATTTTAAGAGACAACCAGTATGTGCATGACCGGTCGGTAGAGCTGGGCTATGAATTGCACCAGGGCATCACGCTGGTTATGAAATCCATGATCTTCGGCCTCATTGCCGACTTGTGGGGAGATGCCCCGTATTCGGCGGCTTTAAAAGGTGCTGAAGGCGGAGAAGCCAACACTTTTCCGGCTTTTGATTCCCAGGAAGCCATTTATACCGGTATCCTGGCCGACCTGGAAAAGGCCAATACCCTGCTGTCGAAGAGCGCAGCCGAGTACACCGGTACCACGGGAAGTGCTGACCTGTATTACGCTGGAAACCCGCTAAAATGGCGTCGGCTGGCCAACTCCCTCATGCTGAGGTATTACAACCGGATCTCGTCGAAAAAGCCGGATGTGGCCCGGGCAGGTATAGAAAAGATCGTAGGCAACGCGGCCCAGTATCCCATCATCACCGCGGCGGCCGATGACGCCACCATGGGTTTTGCAGGAAATAGCAATGCGGATTCCTGGCCGGCAAACGCCACCTATGATGCCAGCGCGAGCAATTACCGGCGGATCAAGATGTGCGCTACCCTGGTCAATAAGCTTCTGGAGCTGAAAGATCCCCGTATAGGCGTATGGGCTGCCAAGGTTCAGATACCGTTGGTCGTAGACAGTAGCCTGACCGGTGTGGTAGACCGGATAGAAAACGGGAGAAGGATACTTTCTCCGCAGCGGGTTCAGGGTCTGGCAATCAATACCCACCCGGAGTATGTGGGCCTGCCCCCGGGCATTCTGGGCGGTGCTACCCATAATCTCAGTCCTACGGCGGAACAGGCGGCCAATAATCCGCACGTTTCGTGGCTGAATGATATTTACCGGCAGGCCAGAGGCAATCTTCTCCGGGCCCGCCTGATGTCGGCGGCGGAAGTAAACTTTATCCTGGCCGAGGCGGCACATCGGGGCTGGAGCGCGGGCAATGCCGAAACGCACTATAATGCAGCTATCAGGGCGTCGTTTGATGCCTGGGGTGTGGCCGGTGGATATGCCGAATATATGGCCGGGGAAAATGTGAAATATAACGGCACTCTTAAGCAGATCATAGAGCAGAAATGGATCGCCAGCTGGACGGCTGCCGGAGAAGCATGGTTTGATTACCGTCGTACCGGCTACCCCGAACTAGCTCCGGGCCCGCAGTCACCAAGAGGGGCGCTTCCCGTTCGTTTCTTCTACATGTTAGACGAAAGAAATCTTAATAAAGCCAATACGGATGCAGCCCTCAGCCGGCTGGAAAATACTCCGTTCACGGGGCCGGAGGGACCCAACAGCGCCTGGTCTAAACCGTGGGTAATTCAGGGGACCGGAAAACCGTGGTGATCATGAACCGGATAAGAGCTACGGCCCTGTTCCTTCTGCTGATCACCGGGCTGGCAGCAAACGGGCAGCTTCTTAAAGGCGGGGCGGCGGTGAGAAAGATCACACCGGAACCTCTCCTGCCGGTTTCGGGAGGAGTAGGTATTCCTAAAGCGGCCACACAGAAGAAAGGAGATCTGTTTGTGAGGGTAATGGTGCTGGAACACCAGGGTACAAGGGTAGCATTTGTCTCGCTCGATAACCTGGGCTGGCCTGCTGTTCTAGGGAACAAAGCAAGGGCGTTGGTTCCTACCATCCGGCCTGAAAATATCCTGATCGGCGCCACCCATACCCACAGCGCTCCTGATGCCTACGCTTTTCCGGATGAGAACGGGAAGAGCTATGCCGATATGGACTACCTCGGTCACTGTACGAAGCAGATCGCTGAGGCGATCCGGGAAGCGGAAGAAAAGCTGGAAGAAGTAGATCTTAAAGTGGGTTACGGGAAAGCGTCTCCCGGAATTGCCTATAACTATTATGCACCTGACCTGTATGATCCCGGCTGCGGGGTCATACAGCTCCTTAGCAAAAAGACGGGAAAACCGGTATGTACCCTGGTGAACTATGCGGTTCATCCCGAGGTCATCGGGTCTAAACGTGGCATACTCAGCCCGGATATCTGCGGCCCGCTTTATGAAGCCATAGAAAATAAGGGAGGCGGGATCGCCGTTTTCTTCAACGGAGCGCTGGGCGGGATGGTTACGGCTGATAACCGAAGACAGCAGGGGGAAGAGAATACCTGGGAAGAGTGTATACGCATAGGTAACCTGCTGGGGAGCGAAGCGTTAAGGATAGCGGAAAGCAGTCCGATAGTAGCTCAGCCGCAGTTATCCGTACGGTCGCAGGTGGTGGAGTTCCCTGTAGAAACTCCCGTGATGAAATATATTCTTGAAAAATCGCCTATGGGTTATAAAATGAGTAACGGAAACCGGGTCAGCACTGTACAGAACTTCATAGAGCTGGGCCCGGCAAAGATTCTGACCATTCCGGGAGAGGCGCTTCCGAATATCGGGTTCTACCTGAAAAGAAAAATGAATACGGCCCACCCGTTCCTGTTCGGTCTGACCAACGACGCCTTCGGCTATATCCTGACCCGGGTAGATTACAGCAGCTTTGAAAGATATAATTATATCACCCGAACCAGCCTGGGCGAAGAAACCGGCGAAATATTGATCAATGAATCTTTGAAAATAATGAATAATAACCCGTAGCTATGTGCCATGTGCTTTAAGCTATCAGCCTGTACGTAAGACACGGTCCTTAAGAGGAGTATACGCCGCACCCGGACAGGATTATAGTACTGATAACTCATCGCCCGCAGCTCACAGCTCAAAGCTAAAACAAATGAAAATAACAAAAATAATTGTATGTGTTTTCCTTCTGGTTCCGGGAGTGATAACGGCGCAAAAGAAAAAGCAGGCAGGGCCGGCAGCACAGGAAGTCAAAAAAACAGAGATAACTCCCGAAACCGCCCTGAAAAGTTATATACATAACGGCGATACCACTTTCGGCTGGGAGATCAGGGATACCTTTACGGAGAGCGGAGTTACCCGCTATAATATTCTCCTGACCTCGCAGAAATGGCGGGAGTTTACCTGGAAGCATCAGCTGACGGTCTTTGTGCCTGAGAATATGGGTTATGACGGGGCGCTCCTCTTTATAACCGGCGGATCGGTGAAAGACGGAGAGCCGAACTGGTCTTCGCAAGATGACCGCTACTGGCCCGTGCTGGCCGGAATAGCCAAACAGAATAAAGCCGTGACCGCTATTATCAAGCAGGTGCCTAACCAGCCGATTATCGGTAAAATGACGGAAGACGAAATGATCTCTTACACCCTTCATCAGTTTAAAAGCGATAAGGATTACAGCTGGCCGTTATTATTCCCCATGGTGAAATCGGCCGTCAGGGGAATGGACGCCATCCAGGAGCTGGTGAAGCAGAAAACCGCGAATACCGTTAACCGATTCGTGGTTTCAGGTGCTTCCAAACGAGGCTGGACGACCTGGCTCACCTCGGCCATTGACGATACCCGTGTAGCGGCTATCGGCCCCATGGTGATCGATATGCTGAATATGCCCGCCACCCTGAATTATCAATTCAAGACCTACGGCGATTACAGTGTGCAGATCGAAGACTATACCAAGCTGGGCATTGCCCAGGATATCGAATCGGCAGACGGAAAAGCCCTGCAGGCCATGATTGATCCGTATTCCTATCGCGCCGGCCTGACCGTGCCCAAGATGATCTTTATCGGAACCAATGACGAGTACTGGACGCTTGACGCCATTAAATTTTCCTGGAACGAGATCCCCGGGAAAAATATGATCCACCTAGTGCCCAATGCGGGCCATGACCTGGGGGGAGGAGAGCAGGCCTTTCAGGCGCTCAACGGTTTTTTTGCCACTACCCTGCAGAATAAGCCTTATCCGGTACTAAGCTGGTCGGCCCGGTCTTCTACAATGGGAACGGAGCTGACTATTACGGCGCCTAAGGAAGGCCTGACAGAGGCTTCTCTTTGGTATACCAGTTCTTCGGATAAAGATTTCCGGAATAACTTCTGGCAAAAGAGGCGTTTGAGGCTGACCGACGAAGAGGTATTGAAAGTGCCGGTACCCAACCCGGAAAAGGGCTATTACGGCTTCTATGTAGACCTTAAGTACCGGAATCCCTCAGGCGGAAGCTACCTGGTAAGTACCCGCGCATTTATTTCAGACAAAAACGGATTACAGGAATAGTGTATGCAGCCCTCCCGTTCCGAAATATTGATGGAAAAGCTGATCGGTAACACATTGAGCCCGGAAGAGCTCGATGAGTTACTGGCGGCTATGAAGGAACAGGAGGTCCAGGAAGAAATGTCGGACTTTCTGGAGAAATATTTCGGAAAGCTCATGGACCGGTTTAACCAGGCGGAAGGGCGGGAGTAAGCAGGGCGTAATACGTTTTGCATTTAGCCGTTAGATTTGGCCGTTGAAGTCTGACGACTTCTAGCGGTTGACAGCTTATAGAAGCACCTCCGGTTTATAAGGCTTGTTTCCGGCCGGAAACTCAACGGATGGTAAACTGCTTCCGGTATTCACTGGGCGTGCAGCCTTTCATCTGCTTAAACTGGCGCGACAGGTTCTTGGTGTCGTTCATGCCCAGCTCCATGGCTATTTCAAATACGTTAAGGTCGGTTTCCAGCAGCCGGGCACTGAGTTTTTCCATCCGGAGATTGAAGATATATTTATAGACCGGAAAACCGGTGATCTCCTGGAACCGCTTTTCGAGGGTCCGGCGGGAAAGCGGTACCTGCTTGACCACGTCATTCACCTGGATGGGCTTTTCGAGGTTCTGGTGGATGAACTTCAGAACATCAGAGATGTGCTCATCATGTGTGGCGTAGATATCGGAGGACTGGCGGGTGAAGATCTGGGTGGGCTTTACCACGATGTCGTAAAAGCCGCCGGTACCTTCCCTGATCATCTGCTCCAGCAGACGTGCCGCCTGGTATCCGCCGTTTTCCGCGTCCTGTCCTATGCTGGAAAGGGGCGGATCAGAGAACTCACAGACCATTTCATCATTATCCACCCCCAGTACGGCCACTTCCTGGGGGATAGATATGCCGGAGTGACGGCAGGCCTCCGTGATATGCTGGCCCTGGTTATCATCGCAGGCCATGAGCGCTACGGGTTTGGGCAGCGACTTCAGCCACTGGCTTAATGCACTGGGCCGGTAATACCAGATATTATCCGAATCCGAGATCTCGTTCTCAAAGTAATGCACCTTATAACCCGCTTTTTTGATCCGTTCTTCATATCCTTCCGCTCTTTCCCTCGACCAGACAATATTCTTGAATCCGTAAAAGGCAAAATGCTTGAACCCTTTTTTGAGGAAATATTCCGCTCCCATCTTTCCCGCCTCCTTGTGGTCTCCCGTAATATTGGGGATCTCGGTGAAACGTTCCTTAAAGTCCTGTGCGATGATCGGTATGCCTGCCTCAATAAAAGACGCCACACGCGGGTCGTTGTAAAACTGCCCGATGATCCCGTCGGCGCCCCATTCGAGCGCCCACTCCAGGATCCCTTCCATGCCTTTAGTTTCCCGCTGAAAAAGAGGCATACGACAAAATACCCAGGGGCCGTGTTCCTTCGAATACCGGGCTATCCCTTTTAGAAGCTCTTTGCTGTATTCCTCAGCAAAGTCAATCATCAGTATGATCTTATACATAGTTCTGGTTAACTGGGTTACCAAAGATACGATCCAAAGCAGTTTTACGGAAGTTTAACGGGTGCCATTTTCCAAAAGGCGGACATGTAACCCGTTTCAGGGGCCTGCAGTATGGTCTTGATAAAGTACTTTCGTTCCTCGAAATTATTCAATTCTTAACTTTTGCGCAATGAAATATTTTTTCGGTCTGCTCCTTTGGATGAAAATAATGCCCCTGGCTGCCCAGGAAACCCTTACCTCTCCTGACGGAGATCTTGAATTAACGTTTTCGCTCGACCATAAAGGAACGCCTTTCTATGCACTGAACTTTAAAGGTAAGGCCGTGCTCCTGCCCGGTAAATTAGGGATAGAGATCGTCAATGACAGCGTGTCGCTCCGAGATGGTTTCAGCGTTACCGCTACGCAGGTCAGCTCCGTGAACGATTCCTGGACGCCCGTATGGGGGCAATCAAGCCGTATACGAAATCATTATAACGAGCTGGAAATAGTCTTACATCAGGAGAAAAGAGATACAAAAGTGATAGTACGTTTCCGGCTGTTCGATGACGGGCTGGGCTTTCGCTACGAATTTCCGAAACAAAAGAACCTGAATTACTTTACCGTACGGGAGGAGCTGACCGAATTCCGGATGGCCGGCGATCATAAGGCGTTCTGGCTACCGGGTGACTACAATACCGAGGAGTATAAAACCAGCACTACCCTCATTTCAGGGATCGTTCCCAGGTTGAAGACCCGCACACTGGCCGTAGGCGAGAATTATCCTCTGTACGAAAATAGGGGCCTGTTTTCAGTACAGACCCCGCTGATGATGAAAAGCAGCGACAACCTGTATATCAATATCCATGAAGCGGCGCTTGTCGACTACCCGGCCATGATGCTGGAGCTGGAAGACAGAACGTTCAGGGCTCACCTCACACCTGATGCCGTAGGCAACAAAGCCTATATTCAAACCGGCTTCACCACGCCCTGGCGAACGGTCCTGGTCAGCGATGACGCGCGCGACATTCTTGCCTCCAACACCATCCTGAACCTGAACGAGCCCTGTGCGCTGGAAAGTACCGACTGGATAAAGCCGGTGAAATATGTAGGCGTATGGTGGGAGATGTTTGTGAAAGGTTCCAGCTGGGCCTATACGAACGAAACCAATACGAAGCTCGGTCAGACCGACTATTCCCGCCTGAAGCCCAACGGAACGCATGGGGCTAATACGGATAATGTGAAGAAATATATCGATTTTGCGGCAAAGCACGGCTTTGACCAGGTGCTGGTAGAAGGCTGGAACGAGGGTTGGGAAGACTGGTACGGGCTGTGGAAGGAAGATGTGTTCGATTTTGTAACCCCGTATCCTGATTTTGACCTGAACTACCTCCGCGATTATGCCCAAAGCAAGGGGGTAAGGCTGATGATGCACCACGAAACTTCTGCTGCGGCTACCAATTATGAGAGAAGACTGGAGCAGGCCTTCCGGTTTATGACCGACAACCGGTATAATGCAGTGAAGACGGGCTATGTGGGCTATCCCATACCTCGCGGAGAGTGGAGAAGCGGGCAATGGATGACCGGCCACTACCTGCGGGTAGCCCGCGAAGCGGCAAAACACAAGATCATGGTGAACTCGCACGAGGCGGTGCGGCCTACCGGGCTTAGCCGAACCTACCCCAACTGGCTGGCCCAGGAGTCGGCCCGGGGAACAGAGTTTGAAGCATTGGGTGGCTCCGACCCGGATCATACCACCATTCTACCTTTTACCCGTCTCGTAGGCGGCCCGATGGATTATACGCCGGGTATTTTCCAGATCACGTTCGACTATTATCATCCGGGAAATAAAAACCGGGTACATACTACCCTGGTGAAGCAACTGGCACTGTATGTAACCATGTACAGCCCGCTACAGATGGCGGCTGATATGGTTGAAAACTATGAGCGTTTCCCGGATGCTTTTCAGTTTATTAAAGACGTGGCCGTGGACTGGGATGAAAGCCACATCCTGGAAGCCGAACCCGGTGATTATATCACCATTGCCCGGAAGGCCAAAGGGAAAAGCGAATGGTTTGTGGGCGGGATCACCGATGAGAACGGCCGCACGGCAAAGATCGATCTGGGCTTCCTTCCGGCAGGGCGCAAGTTTACGGCCATCATTTACGAGGATGCCAGAGATACCCATTGGGAGACCAGCCCCATGACCTATAATATACGGACTGTGGAGGTGACCTCCCAAACGGTGCTGAATCAGGTACTGGCACCGGGAGGGGGCGTGGCGATCAGTATACGGTGATCCGCAATAAAAAAAATTAGCCTTAAGAACTTTTAAGGCTAATCCGATTTCAAGTGAATCTACAACTTAATATTTTTCAGCGCCCGGACAACAAATATCCTCCGGATGGGATCCATCCGGGGGAAGTTTTACCGGGAAAGTTTTGTAACCGGCGTATCATGAATCCGATACACCGAAGTAGGAAAGGAAAGCACGTAAGCACATTTACTCATTAAACGTAAACTTTTAGCACGTTGTATTTTCAGGTCAAAATTTTTACAAGGGAGACTAAAACCCTCTTTGATGATACAAGTTTAATTTATTGAAAATTTATTTCCAAATAAAAAGACAGAAAATTTTATATTTTCAGTAAAAATTGAAAATACTGGATAAAAAAGAGGTGCCTCTCTGGCACTTCCTTTTGGGTGGTACAGAAGATGTTCAAAAAATAGCAAAATGCAAGGCGTTGAGGATGAGGGCGAAGGAGCATACTTGTAGTATGTGACTGAGACCGAATTTCGAAAATAACGCAGCAGTTGGCTATTTTTTGAACATCTTCATTTTCTCCATTTCTTATAAGTATTAATGAGATTGTTGGTGGAGCTGTCGTGCGATGTCACCACCGAATCATCCTGCAATTCCGGGTAGATCTTATTGGCCAGTTGCTTGCCCAGCTCCACTCCCCATTGATCAAAGGAGAAGATATTCCAGATCACACCCTGTACAAAGATTTTGTGCTCATACATGGCGATCAGGCTTCCCAGTACTTTAGGGGTCAGCTTTTTGAACAGGAAGGAGTTGGTAGGCCGGTTACCTTCAAATACCTTGAAGCTCACCAGGAAATCGATCTCCTCCTGGGTTTTCCCTGCTTTGATCAGTTCCGCCCGGGCTTCTTCTTCCGGTTTTCCGTTCATCAGGGCCTCGGTCTGTGCAAAAAAGTTGGCGAGCAGCAGCTTATGATGTTCCCCGATCGGGTTATGGCTGATGGCCGGCGCCAGAAAATCGCCCGGGATGAGCTTGGTTCCCTGGTGGATCAGCTGGTAAAAAGCATGCTGGCCGTTTGTGCCGGGTTCTCCCCAGATGACAGGCCCTGTCTGGTAGCCCGTCTTTTCACCGTTGCGGCTGACGCTTTTACCGTTCGACTCCATATCGCCCTGTTGGAAATAGGCGGCAAAACGGTGCATGTACTGGTCGTAAGGCAGGATAGCGTGTGACTGCGCGTTATAAAAGTTATTGTACCATATCCCCAGCAGACCCAGGATCACCGGAATGTTTTTCCGGAAGGTGCTGTGCCGGAAATGGTTGTCCATATCGTGCGCTCCGGTGAGTAGCAGCTCAAAATTATTGAATCCGATATAACAGGCAATCGAAAGGCCGATAGCACTCCAAAGGGAGTATCTTCCGCCTACCCAGTCCCAGAACTCAAACATATTCCGGGTGTCGATCCCGAAGCCGGCCACGCCTTTGGCATTGGTAGAAATGGCCACAAAATGCTTTTTAATATGTTCTTCGTCACCCGCTGTTTCCAGGAACCAGCTTCGTGCGCTGTGCGCATTGGCCATGGTTTCCTGGGTGGTGAAGGTCTTGGAAGCAATCATAAAAAGGGTAGTTTCCGGGTTGACCTCCTTAAGCGTTTCCGCCATGTGTGTTCCATCTACGTTCGAAACAAAATGTACTTTCAGCCCTTTTTTCCCGTAGGGCTTCAGCGCTTCAGTGACCATCACCGGGCCCAGGTCCGAGCCGCCAATACCGATATTAACGATATCCGTGATCTTTTTGCCGGTAAAACCCTTCCATTCGCCGGAGCGTATGCTTTCTGAAAAGACTTTCATCTGGCCCAGTACCCGGTTCACATCCGGCATCACGTCTTTGCCGTCTACTATCACGGGCTCGTTGCTGCGGTTGCGTAATGCGGTATGCAGTACGGCCCGGTTCTCGGTGGCATTGATAGCTTCCCCCACGAACATCTTATTGATGGCCTCGCTCAGACCGCATTCGTTGGCCAGGTCGATCAGGTAGGAGAGGGTCCTGCCGCTGATCTGGTTTTTGGAAAAATCCACCAGGGTGTCCTGGAACCGCAGGGTGTATTTTGAAGCTCTTTTGGGATCCGCATCAAACATCGTTTTGATAGGGATTTTTGAAATGGTTTTATAATGACTTTTCAGTTTCCTGTAGGCCGTTGTCTGATCAAATTTTACAGATGCAAGCATAAAATCGAGGGTTTATTTAAACAAGTATTTCTGGAATTTATGGGGAGAACCGTAGAAAACATTAAGGTCTACATTCTCTTTTATTCCCGGAACACGGCCACCGTCGCTTAACTGCCACATGATCATATTCCGGATATCATAAACAGAAGGGTCATAAACCGAATAATCGGCCAGCCAGATATCGTAGCCTTCGATATGATCCCGGATGTATTTATTATAAATGTGGTGGTTGGTATAGATCACCGGTTTTTTCCCGGTTTGTTCTTCCACCACCTGTAGCCACCGGTGCGCGTTTTCACCGAGGTATTTTCTTTCAGCGGCATTGCGGCCGTCGTTCTCAAAATCCAGCACCGGTACAAAATCGCCCGCTTCATGCTTTACGGTAGAAAGGTAATTGATGGCCTGGATGTCAGGATCAGTGAAGGCAGTGAAAAAGTGGTAGGCTCCGCGGATCATCCCGTGTTCACGTGCAGCCTTCCAGTTGATGCGGAAAAGAGGATCTACCAGGTCGCCTCCCTCCGTAGCTTTTATTACCGCAAAATGGAGCGACTGGTCCACCAGCTTATGGTCTCTGACCCGGTCCCAGGCGATCTCCCCGTTGTGCCGGGAAACATCAATGCCGTGGATAACCCGTTCGGGAGGAAGGCGGTATTTTCCCTTTTCCCGGTCAGGGGTACCATGACCGTCGCTGACGAAGATGGGAAACATAACGATCATGGCAACGAGTGCCACCATGTAGCCCGTCAGGAGGTTTTGTCTCAGTATCTTCTTGAAATTCATCTGTTTTAGGAAAGAAACGATACACAAAAGTAATTATTTCAAATGAAAATAACGTGCGTTTACCGTGATTTGAATAAATGGTAGTAAATTAGGACGTTTTCAACCGGATATTTATGAAAAGATCAATACTTCTTGCACTTCTGCTGCTGACAGGTGCCGTCATACAGGCCCAAAAATACCAGTCGGGTCCGCAGGTTCTCAGTTTTCACTCCCTGGTGGATGGCACCGACCAGCCTTACGGGCTGTATCTGCCACCGGATTTTGACGAAAAGAAAGCCTACCCGTTGGTGGTGATGCTGCACGGAGCGGGATCCAACCATCGTCTGGCCCTTCGCAGGGTGTTCGGCAGGAGCAATTTCGCAGGTGAAAATGATGTGGACGCCAGCCTGTACTTCCCGAAATGGGAAGATGTACAATACATTGTGGCCACACCCCTGGCCCGGGGCACCATGGGTTACCAGGGAGTAGCAGAAAAGGATGTATGGGATATGATCGCCGATGTAAAACGGCGTTTCAAAACAGATGAGAACCGTACCTACCTGACGGGTCTTTCCATGGGCGGTGGCGGGACCCTTTGGATAGGGCTTACCCGGCCCGATTTCTGGGCCGCCATAGCGCCCGTATGCCCGGCACCGCCGGAGGGTACGGGTGTATATCTGCCCAATGCGGCTCATCTGCCCGCGCGGTTCTTCCAGGGCGATGCCGACCCTGCGGTGCCTATAGCTTCCGTCAATAAATGGGTGGAAGGATTCAAAAGTTACGGGACACATGTGGAGTACGATGTGTATCCCGGTGTGAAGCATGACAGTTGGGTAAACGCATACGCAGATGGGCAGATCTTCAAGTGGTTTGACCGGTATAAGCGCGACCCCGAGCCCCCCAAAGTGGTTTTCACTACCGGTCAGATAAAATATTCCAAAGCCTTCTGGGTGGAGATCCTGGCGCTGACGCCAGGGAAAACAGGCCGGGTAGAAGCGGAAATAAAAGGCCCGGACGCAGTCAATGTGGTAGCTGAGAATGTGGAAGCCTTCCGGATTTTACCCTCCCGTCACCTAAAGACAGGGGCAGATCTGAACCTCACCGTCAACGGGAAAAAGCTTACAATTAAAGGTTTTAAAGGAACGGAAGCTGTCCGGATCCAGGGAGACGGTGCAGAGACCGTCGCTACGCCGGATTTTACCAAAACCAGCCGCCAGACCGGACCGATGACGGAAGTAACGTCTGACCGGCATATTTACGTTTACGGTACGCTGGACTCACCGGACAGGGAGGAAACGGAAAGGAGGAGGAAGATAGCAGAAGCGGCGGCCGACTGGAGCTTTTACCGGGGCGAATTCCTGGGCCGGGTGATGGTATTTCCGAGAGTGCTGGCTGACCGGGAGCTAACACCTAACGACTACGATAACTCCAACCTGGTATTGTTCGGTAACGAAAAGACCAATGCGGCCATCGCCCGATATGCCGATAAACTGCCGTTCAGATCTTCAGGCGATACTGCACAGTTGCTGGCCTATATTTATCCTACCGAAAAGAACCTGCTGCTGATCAACTCGGGATTGCCTTACTGGCAGCTGGCAGAGCTGGTAAAAGGCGAACCGCATTCGCGGATCTTGCGCAGTTCGTCCCGGGCCGATCTGCTTTCGGGCTATGGCGACTGGGTCCATTACCGTAACGGTAAGGTCATTTCCGGCCATTTCGGAAACCGTTGGGAAGTAAGGCCCGAGGATAAGGCCGCATTGGAAGAGGCAGGAATTTTGAGGTAGGATTTTAAAACACCCCACTCACCCATTCGCTGATGAAATCCGGTTTGATGAACAGGTAGATCAGGGTAAAGCTGAAATAAGACAGAATAAGCGTAATGAGCAGGTCGTAAGAAAAGCCCGAATTTTTCTCGGCCGGGTCATGCATAATCATCATATAGGCCGGCCGCAGGTAATAATACAGGGCTATGGCCGCATTGAACAGCCCGAACACCAGCAGGCCGTATAAAAGGTAACCCGATGAAACGGAAGCCGCATCGGCGAGGGAACTGAAGACCACCAGCTTCGCCAGAAATCCTATGGTGGGCGGAAGCCCCACCAGTGAGATCAGGATGATAAGGGCATTAATACCCAGGAGCGGATACTTCTTCCCCAGGCCCGCCATCGACGGGATGTCCAGGGTAAGAGACTTCTTCCAGATAGAATCGGCGAGGAAAAAGGAGCCCATGGTAACAGGTAAATAAACCACCAGGTAGAAGAAAGTTCCGTAAACGTCGCTGTTGTTGCCGGTGATCAGGCCGGTTAAGATAAACCCTGACTGAGCAATGCCGGAATATCCCAGGAGCCGCTTGAAGTCGTTTTGCCAGAGGGCCGCGAAATTTCCCACCGCCAACGAAAGCACGATGATGAGCGCCAGGATATAGTTCAGATCGGTAAAATCCGCAGCCACCATCCGGGAAATGAAAATAAACCCAGCGGCCTTGGGTGCAAAAGATAAAAAGGAAATGACTGGGGTGGAGGTACTTTCGTACACATCCGGTACCCAATGATGGAAAGGCGCAGCCGCTATCTTAAACAGAAAACCGCCCAATACCATAAAGGAAATGATCCGGACGGGGCCTTCAGGGTTAAGCGCCAGGGCTTCGGCAAATGCCCGACTGCTGAAATTCAGGCTGTGGCTCAGGCCATAAAACAGGGAAATTCCGAACAGCATGATAGCTGACGCCGTGGCACCAAAAATAAGGTACTTGATGGCTGCCTCGAAGTTTTTCTTCATTTTTCCGGAAGCCACCAGCACATACGATGCCAGGGAGATCAGCTCTACAGAAACGTAGGCGGTCATGAAGTGGGTGGTCATGCTCAAAAAGCTTATTCCAAATAAAACAAAGAGCGTAAGCACATAAATTTCCCCCGGTAACTTATAGGAAAAAAGCCGGGCATGCACCATGAAGATGATCGCCGCAATGCCTGTCAGCTGCTTGATCAGAAGCGCCTTTTTGTCAAGGTGCAGCAATCCCTGGTAAAGCGATTGGCCCTCCACCGTCACCTGGGAGGCGGAAATGACCAGGCTGTAAACGTACAGAACAACGGTGAGTGCAAAAAGGTAAAACGGCGACTTGCCCTCCTCTTTCGTGAATGCCAGGGCCAGGCAGCCAGCCAGGATCCCCAGGAAGAGGATCCATTCCGGTAATATACGGGTAGAGCTGTGAAATATTTCTTCTAAAACGTTCATCTGAGGATCTCTGTCAGGCTGGAGTTAATATACCGGATAACCAGGTTAGGCCAGACTCCCGTTATAACGGTAAGAACAGCCAGCGAGCCCAGCATGAATATCTCTGTTTTGGTCAGGTCTTTCAGCAGCAGCCGGTATTCTTCGCGGGTATAAAACTCACCGAAAAACATGCGCTGGAAAGTCCGCAGAAAATAGATAGCCGACAGTACGATCCCGATGATTCCCAACACAGGGACAAATTTGGGGAGAAACTCAGACTGAAAACCGCCGTGAAGAGTCAGGAACTCGCCGATAAACCCCGAAAGAGCGGGGAGTCCCAATGAGCCGAAAAACGCCACGGCCACCATCAGGGTATATACGGGCATCTTTTTGGCCAGTCCCCGGAAGGCGGTCATGTCGCGGTCATGCGTCCTTTCATAAATGACACCCGCGATCAGGAAAAGCATGGAAGAAAGGATACCGTGGCTGAACATCTGGAAGACAGCCCCGTTAAAGCCGATACTGTTAAAGGCGGAAATACCGATAAACACAAAACCCATGTGAGAAACGGAAGAATAGGCGATCATCTTTTTCAGATCGGTCTGATTCAATGCATTCAGCGCTCCGTAAATCAGGGATACGAGGCCCAGGACACCGATGAGCACCGCGTATTTTTCACTGGCATCCGGAAGGATCTGATAAGCCACCCGCAGGATACCGTATCCTCCGATCTTCAGGAGGATACCGGCGAGAATGACGGAAATGGGCGTAGGAGCCTCCACGTGGGCGTCCGGCAGCCAGGTATGGAAAGGAACCACCGGCATCTTAATCCCGAAACCCACCAGCAAAAGTAAGAACATAAAATCACGCGCCGGAAGGCCGAATATCAATACCGGGTTTTTGATACTCAGGATAGAAGGATCGATCAGGTTGGTCGTGTCTTTCAGCATTCTGAAATCAAAGCTATACACCAGACGGGCATATTCGCTCGTGAAAAACTCGTCCTGGTGGGAAATGACCATGCAGATCATCACTACCAGGATCAGAACAGATCCTGAAAAAGTGTAAATAAAGAATTTCAGGGAAGCATAGGCCCTGTTTTCACCGCCCCATATCCCGATCAGGAAATACATGGGCAGCAGCATGAATTCGAAGAAGACAAAGAAAAGGAAGAAATCTACAGCCAGAAAACAACCGAACACCGAGGCGGTCAACAGCAGAAAAAGGCTGAAATACGTCTTTTCCCTGTAGGTGATCCGGAAAGACGAGACCGCCGCAATCAGAAAGACGATACTGCTCAGCACGACCAGCGATAAGGCCAGGCCGTCAACACCCAGGATGTAATCAATAGAGAGGATGGATTTGGAACCTAAGGCAAGCCGGAACCATTCGGAGTGTTCGATGAACTGATAATCAGGATTCTCCCGGTCAAACAGCCCCAGGATGGTCGTTACATTGATCATTAGCAGGATCTGCGTGATAAGGCATATCCACTTATAGAAGATTTTATAGGCCTTGGGCAGGATAAGAATGACCAGCGCCCCCAGCAGGGGCAGAACGATTAAAGAACTGAGTATTCCTGATTCCATATTTACAGTATAATTAGAATGAATACCAGGGCGGCGAGGGCTATCATCAATCCTGTCAGATAGAGCTGAATGTTCCCGTTACCCCATTTTCTTATTTTGTTTCCGAGCGATTTGATCATCGCAAAAAAGCCCATAACGGAAGCATCTATCACTTCTTTTTCCAAAATACCGGCAATCTTAGCAAAATAGATCGAACTTTTCCCTATTTTCACTACTGCAGCATCTATCCAGGCGGTTTCGATATAGGCCACCGGCTTCAAAATATTCCTTTTACCGGTGAAGATTTTACGGAACAGCCGTTCATAAAGATCGTCCATATAAAACTGGCGCAGGGCCAGACGTGAAAATTTTTGATTCCGCCGGGGTTCCGGCTCTTTAAAGTAATATCGGCGGATCTCCTCCAGCGTATTGTTGTAGCTGATCAGCAGACCCGACAGAAAGAGAAATCCTACCAGCCAGGGCAGCCAGTCGTACATTTCTTTAATGCCCCCAAACTCCGTAAAAAACCAGACTTCTTTCAGATGAATCGGGTGGGAAGAATAGAAGAACCAGAAGGAACAGAAAGCCAGCCCGAGGGTAGCCGTATCATAAATGCCCAGGTTTCGGATAAACTGGATGATGCGGTCCTCACCGGAGCCTTTGTTATCGGCCGTGAGCAGGTCTTTGAAGGTTTTAAACGCCTCATCCACGGTCTTTTTGGTCGTATCCAGGATCATTTCCACCGGGCTGTCTTCCCGCTGGAAAAACACCATTACCACCATCCGTACCACATAGCAGGTGGTCAGAAAAGAAGTGAGTGTCAGCAAAACCGGAACCAGGAGCTTATGGTCTGCCGACTGGAGCCCGTAGATCCAGGCGGCATTCAGGATCGACTCTTTAGACAGGTATCCACCAAAAAGGGGCAGGCCGATCAGCGCTCCCGAGCAGATCAGAAATGCAGCAAAGACCGCAGGCATTTTCCGGATGAGATCCCCCATCTTACGCATATCCTGCTCATGATGGAGGTAGGCAATGACCGCCCCTGCACACAGAAATAACCCGGCCTTAAAGAAAGCATGGGTGGTCAGGTGAAAGAGGGAGGCAGCCACTTCTCCCATTCCCATACCGGTAACCATTAACCCCAGCTGGGAAACAGTGGAAAAAGCCAGCACTTTTTTGAGATCGTATTGATAAAGAGCGGAAAATCCGGCGATCACACTGGTTGACGCTCCTGTAATGCTGATAAAAAAGCCGGCGGAGGGTGTGATCAGCGGAGCCACCCGGCTCAGCAGAAATACCCCGGCTACCACCATGGTGGCGGCGTGTATAAGCGCGGAGGCCGGTGTGGGACCTTCCATGGCGTCCGGCAACCAGACCTGCAGCGGCAACTGGGCGGATTTTGCCATCACCCCACCGAAAAGCAGCATCACGGCCAGGGTCTGAAGCTGGCCGGTGTTCAGGTAGATATAATTTCGTTCTATCAGGGTCAAATGGGCAAAGTCATCAAAACGGAAGGTACCGTAGAGGTAGAAGAGCAGAAAGATACCTGCCAGGAAAAAAGCATCACCGATGCGGTTTAGCAAAAATGCCTTGATGGCCGCTGCATTGGCTGTTTTCCGGGTATACCAGAAGCCGATCAGCAGGTAGGAACAGAAACCCACCAGCTCCCAGAAGAAATACAGCTGCAGGAGGTTTCCCGCCAGCACCAGACCCAGCATGGAGAAAACAAACAGGTTCAGATAAGCAAAGAAGCGGTTAACCCCGGGGTCGTCACCCATGTACTTTAGGGAGAAAAGATTCACAAAACAGGCAACGATCTGTACCAGAAACAGCATAAGCCGGGTCTGGGCATTGATAAGCAGGATAAAGTGAATCGGCTTTTCGCCCACAGGGATCCAGTCGTAGGTAAGAATGACGGTACCGGGGTTGTTCATCAGCAGGCTGGAGGTGACGATTACCCCCAGGATACTGATCACCAACGATATGCCCCCCGTGGTTTTGACAAACACCGTATTATTGAGACTTAAAAGAAATATAAATCCCAGCAGATAAATCTGTAAATTAAAAAATACGAGTGATTCCGGGTTCATCCCTGTGGTTTTCTGAAGGCAAATCTAATTATATTAAATGTAACTAGCACGCCCAGACCCCTCAAAAACAAAATTTAACCGGGCACTAAAATCTTTTCAAAGCCAGTTCAGAGACCGTATGGCCTATCGCCAGGGAGGAAGTAGCCGCCGGAGAAGGTGCATTACATACATTGATGGCCTGGGGATTTTCGAGAATGGCAAAGTCATCGAGCAGGCCGCCGCTGTGTTCGCAGGCCTGGGCACGCACACCCGATCCGCCGGGAATAAGGTCTTCTTTCCGGAGCTCGGGAATCAGTGCCTGAAGAGCGGTAGTAAAGGCTGATTTTGAGAAAGAACGATAATATTCGCCCATGCCGGTTTTCCAGTAGCGCGCTGCCACTTTCCGGAAGCCCGGCCAGGAAAGGGTGTCTTTCAGATCGGCAAAACTGAAGTCGGTTTTGCGGTAACCCTCTCTTTTGAAAGCCAGGACGGCATTGGGGCCGGCCTCAATACCACCTCCGATCATCCGGGTAAAATGAACCCCTAGAAAAGGGAAGTTCGGGTCAGGCACGGGGTAGATCAGGTGTTTGACCAGGTATTGTTTTTCCGGTTTGATCTCATAATACTCGCCGCGGAAGGGAATGATCCGCACTTTTATTTCTTCTTTCTCTGTAAGTTGAGCCACTTTGTCTGAATAGAGCCCGGCGCAGTTGATCACGAGGGTGGTATCGTAGCTTCCCTTGTCGGTGACCACATTTGATACGCCCTGCCGTTCGGAAACGGAGGAAACCTTTTCACCCAAACGGATCTCTCCGCCTTTTTCCCTGATCAGGTGAGCGTACTTTTCAGCCACTTGTTTATAATTGATGATGCCGGTTTGCGGTACTTTAATGCCTTTTAACCCGGCGACATGGGGTTCGATCTCCCGTAATTGCTCCGGAGAGAGGATCTCCAGCCCGGTCAGCCCGTTTTGCAGACCCCGGTCATAGAGGTTGTGCATGAGCGGAACCTCCTCCGGGGTAGTGGCCACCACTATTTTTCCGCAAATCTCATGTTCTATCTCATGTTTCCGGCAAAAATCAAGCAGCTTATGGTAGCCCTCCATGCAGTTTTTTGCTTTAAGACTTCCCGGCTTATAGTATAGCCCGGAGTGAATCACCCCGCTGTTATGCCCGGTCTGGTGGGCGGCCACTGCGTTTTCCTTTTCAATGAGCAGCAGGCGAATGTTGGGCCTTTTCTCCAGGAGGTTCAGGGCGGTGGCCAGTCCCACAATGCCCCCGCCAATGATAACGGTATCGTATCGCATTCAGAAAAATAAAAGCGTAAAGCTAAAGCGGGGGCGGCAGCTTAGCAAGCTTTGGGGCATAATTTAACTTTTCGGGATAGGTCCGGCTTATTTGTAAACTTTACCATCTTTCATCACGAAAACCACCTGCTCCAAAGCACCGATATCGGTCAGCGGGTTGCCCTTGACGGCAATAATATCGGCAAAACGGCCGGCCTCAATACTGCCGATGGAATTGTTTCCTATTAACTCTGCAGGATGAAGCGTTGCCGCTTTTAGTACTTCCACATTTGTCATACCGGATGCCGTATACGTTTTATACATTCCGGCACTTACCTGGCCTCTTGTTCTTCCCGGAAATTCATAATAGATATCCGATCCTATGGCTATCTTCACACCGGCCTTCAGGGCTCTTTTGATTCTGTCCTGGTATCTGGTTACACCATAAGCATCGGTAGGCACCAGAAAAATATTCTTTTCGGCCATTTTTTTCAGCACGGTTTCCGATATGGTATAGGCATGTTCAACAGAGCTTACACCGGCTTCCACCGCGGTCATGGAGGGGCCGTCTCCGTCGGTGGCATGAACGGCTACCGGAAGGTTCGCTCTTTTCGCTTCTTCCGTAATGGCTTTCATTTCTTCGGGCGATAGTTTGCGGGAACCCGAATTGGCAATGACTTTTATGCAATCGGCGCCATCATAAATAGCCTGGCGCACGGCCTTCCTGGCCTCATTCGTTCCATTTATCTGCACATATTCCTGGCTTAATAAATGCTGTGCTTCCGGGGTTACGGATTGAAACTGGCCCCCCACAGGGGAGATGGCCCGGGTAGAAACAAACATACGGGGGCCTGATACATCTCCGTTATTGATAGCATCCCGTAGCGCAATGTCAGCGTTGATACTGGAGTTCCCTAAGTCACGAACGGAGGTGAAGCCTGCTTCCAGCATTTCGCGGGCCAGCCGGGCACCCAATAGAGCTCTTTTGGCTGTACTGAGCTGAACCATTTCCAGAAGCCTGTTTGAATTATCATCGCCGTATTTCGCGTAATACTGGTGAAGCAGGTGGGTATGGGCATCTATCAGCCCCGG
>CAZLXI010000046.1:0-29704 GCA_964563435.1 uncultured Lacihabitans sp. | reverse complement strand
GGTGACGGAGTTCGTCAAAAAAGTGACGGAATTCGTCAATTGGGGTGGTTTGAGGGGGGTAAAACGGCAGGGGCCCTGCATGCAGGGCCTCAACCATCAGGCGCCGGAGGGCAGTTTGCCGAAACGGGCTTTGAATGCCCGGGAGAAAGAGCGCACGTCTTTGTAGCCTAACATGAGGGCTACCTGCTTTACGGAGTAAGTATCCGGCCCGCTGAGAAGCGCCCGGCCCCTTTCCAGTCGTAAATCCTGGATGTATTGCTGTGGTGAGAGCCCCGTGAGGCGTTTCAGTTGCCGGAGAAGTGTGGATTTTGACATGGCAAACTCTTCAGCGATGTCAGCGATGTTCCAGTTTTCGCTAAGGATATACTCCTGTGCATATTTTTCGAATTTATCCAGCCACTCCCTGTCACTTTCAGACACCCGGCCGGACTCCGGCTCTTCTTCCTTTCTTAAGCGGTAGTTTTTAAGCAGGTTGGCGATACGCACCTTCAGCTCCTCGTTGCCGAAAGGTTTGGTGAGGTAGTCGTCTACGCCAATCCGCAGGGCTTTGAGCCGGGCGTCTTTCTCTGCGCGGGCGGTAAGCATGATCACCGGAATCCCGGCTGTCTTATCGTCTGATTTCAGTGCGGTCAATAACCGGTAGCCGTCCATCACGGGCATCATCAGGTCACTGATGATCAGGTCGATTTCCGGCTGTTCTTCCAGTTTTTCCAGCGCGGCTTCGCCGTGCTCTGCCAGCACCACCCGGTATTCTTCACTTAGCAGCAGGTGAAGGTAGTTCTGCAGTGTGAAATTATCTTCCACCACCAGCACGGTGGGTTTATTTTCCTGTTTTTTGCGGACTATAACCGGAAGGGGCTGGCTTTCTTCAGGCGGGAGAATATCCTCTTCCGGCGTATCCGTGCTGATCTGCAGGGGAAACGAGACATAAAACTGCGAACCCCTGCCCGGCGTGCTTTCGGCACGGATCTTACCTCCGAAAAGTGTTACGTAATCATGACAGAGGGCCAGGCCAATGCCCATCCCCCCCTGTGCCAGGTCATCTTTGCGGCCGGCCTGATAGTAGCGGTCAAAAATATAGGGTAAATCGCCCGTCTCTATCCCGCTTCCGGTATCGCTCACACAGAGGTCCAGCTGCCTTTCGCTGACATCTACCCTTACCTTCACCTGCCCGCCTTTCGGCGTAAACTTCAGGGCATTCGACACCAGGTTACTGATGATCTGCCGGCACTTTTCACGGTCCAGCATAGCCACCACCTCTTCCGGAACAACATTTTCTATCTGCCAGGTCAATTCTTTCGATGTGGCCAGCGATTCAAACTGTGCGAGCTCCACGGCAAAGAAACGGTATACGCAGGTAGGTTTCAGGTACAGGCCCATGTTTCCGCCATCCAGCTTTCCGAGGTCAAGGATCTGGTCCACCAGGTTGCGGAGGGTGGCCCCCCCTGCCGGGCGATCGCCAAAAGCTGCTTCTGTGTTTCTCCCAGGCTCTCATTTTGAAAAAGCGTATTGAGCGGCTCCAATATGAGGGTTAAGGGCGTACGCAGCTCATGGCTGGCATTGGCGTAAAACAGGCTCTTGGTTTCATCCAGCTTCTGTTTATGCTGCAGTACTTCCTCTAAAGTAATCACCTGCCTGTCAATTAAGGCCTTCTGCGAACGGATTCTCCTGTTCTGGCGAAACAATAACCATGCGGATCCAGTCACCACCAAGACAACAAAACCCATTAAAATCAACAATTGGTTCCGGCTGTTTATGATTGCTTCCTTTTTGTCGTTCTGGTATTGTTCTTCCAGTCTTTTGGAGATGACGGCTTCCTGCTTTTCCTGCAATCTTATGTAACCTTCCAATTCAGACTGAAGATAATAATACGCTGAATCTATATTGCCACTCTGCCTGAATAATGCCCCCTTGTGGGCCGCTAATTGGTATTTAGATTCATCTGTTGCATAATGATAGTTCAAATATGCAGAATCAATATATAGCCCTGCCTTCTCTGTTTCTCCTATCAGGCCATAGTTTCGAGCAATATGTAAATACTTACCGATAACACCATTAAAATTCCTGACTTTCTTTTCGCTTTTTAATGCCTGAATAAAGTATTCTGTAGATGCAGGAATCTCACTTTTTCCTAATTCTCGATGTATTACTCCGAGTATCAAATTGGCACCACTGAGATCTTTTTCCCTATGGTATTTCCCGGCACCTTCTTTTGCCAACAGGGCATATTTTTTAGCAGAGTCCAGATTCTGATTGGGTGAAGTCCTTAAATATGCCAGGGAACGCCGAACCAGAATGCTACTGTACAGTTCAGCCAGGTTATGCTTCCTGTAAAGTATTTCTGCAGCATCCAGGTATTGATTAGCCAGGTTTTGATGCCCGGTCTTTTCATAAGCCAGGGCCATATTAAGGTTTGCGCTGCAGGCTATTGCATAAAAGCGACCCTTTGCAGCCTGGTCAATAATATCCAATAATACTTCAAGCGCCGCTGTGGTTTCTTCCGCCCGGAGGAGTAAATCGCTCTGGCGTAGTTTTATTTCCAACAGAAATTCCCGGTTTTTGTTATCCCGGCTTTCATTTTTTAACAGAAGATAAAAATTATTGGCCAGCAGCCGGGCTTTCTCATATTGATTGTAGGTTATAAGGCTATCCAAAATTTTCAACTTCTCCTCTGAAGAAATTACAGATGCCTGCTCCTTACTCCTGGAGGAAGTCAAACTCCCCTGCCCATGACTATATCCCGGCCGGAACAGCCCAAAAAAGACCATGGCCAATGTGGCTAAAGTGGTGGCCGTATGTGTACGTTTAAAATCGATCAAATCCGGTTATAGTTCTCAACCTCCCTTTGGTTCGCGCGTTTTTCCCGCACGAGTTTACATCTGAAAATCGGCGCTAAATTTACGTATTTATTCTTAAAACTTTATCTTCAAACATAAAAAAGGCGCCGCCCTTCCGGGCGGCGCCTTTCATCTTCGCTAAAAGCCAATTATTTGATCTCTACTTCAGCACCGGCTTCTTCCAGTTGCTTCTTAAGGGCATCGGCTTCGTCTTTCGCGATACCTTCTTTCAGAGGTTTCGGAGCTGTATCTACCACTTCTTTCGCTTCTTTCAGGCCAAGACCGGTCAGGTCTTTCACCAGTTTCACTACCTGAAGCTTGTTAGCACCACCTGCCTTAAGAATCACGTCAAATGACGTTTTTTCTTCAACTGCAGGGGCCTCAGCTGCAGCCGGACCGGCTACTACTACTGCACCACCGGCAGCAGGCTCGATACCGTACTCATCCTTCAGGATAGCGGCCAGTTCATTTACTTCTTTAACAGTTAAGTTTACTAATTGCTCAGCGAACGCTTTAATATCTGCCATTTTTATAAAAATTTAGATAGTTTTAAAATTTGAAAAAATTGGGGGGTTGCCCCGGTTAAAAAAATTAATTTCAGGCGGCTTCTTTCTCCGAAAGAGTTTTAAGAATACCGGCCAGGTTTTGACCACCGCTCTGCAATGCACCCAGTACATTTTTCGCAGGAGATTGCAGCAGTCCGATTACTTCGCCAATCATTTCGGCTTTCGACTTCAGTTTCGACAGTGCGTCCAGCTGGTCATGTCCGATGAACAGACCACCATCTACAGAGGCTCCTTTCAGCTTAATCGACTCTTTGTTGTCCTTCAGGAATTCTTTGATCAGTGTAGCTGCTGCCTTTCCGCTTTCGGGATGGAACATAATACCTGAGAATCCTTTCAGAACCGACTCGTTGAACGACGTGTAATCTGTGTCGAGGTTAGCAAGAGCTTTCTCGATCAGCGTATTTTTTACGACCACATACTCTATACCATTATCATAACACTTGCGTCTCAGCTGGTTTGTTTTAGCCACTGAAAGGCCGCTAGCGTCTGTAATGTAGAAGTAAGGATTGGCAGCAAACTTTTCGCCCAGCTCCTGAATGATAAGTGCTTTCTCTTCTCTTGTCATGATTACAGTCCTATAATTGTTGATTTATCAATCTGAATACCAGGGCTCATGGTGCTCGAAAGCGTGATACCCTTAACGTACGTTCCTTTAGCCGATGAAGGCTTAAGTTTCACTAAAGTCTGAACCAGTTCGTTAGCATTTTCCGCGATTCTGGCTGCATCGAAGGATACTTTTCCGATACCTGCATGAATGATACCTGTTTTATCCACTTTGAAGTCGATTTTACCGGCTTTCACTTCCTGAACCGCTTTCGCCACGTCCAGCGTTACGGTGCCTGACTTAGGGTTAGGCATCAGACCGCGAGGGCCCAGCACTTTACCCAGTCTACCCAGTTTCGCCATTACGGTAGGCATGGTAATGATAACATCGATGTCCGTCCATCCTTCTTTTTCGATCTTCTGAATGTAATCGTCCAGACCCACGTGGTCAGCGCCAGCTGCTTTGGCTTCTTCGGCTTTATCGGGGGTACAAAGTACAAGTACTCTTACCTCTTTACCGGTACCGTGCGGCAGAGCAACCACACCACGAACCATCTGGTCCGCCTTACGGGGATCCACACCTAACCTCACGTCGATATCTACCGAAGCGTCAAATTTGGTATACGAGATCTGTTTCAGAATTCCTGCGGCTTCTTCCAGGCTGTACGATTTCTCGATATCAAACTTGGAAAGGGCCTCTTTTCTTTTTTTGCTTATCTTAGCCATAAGTGTTTTGGTAGTTAACGTCCCGATTCAGGACCGGGACTCCCATTGGTTTTGTTAATTAAAAAGGTCTGTCACCTGTAATGTTCAAGCCCATGTTATTGGCTGTTCCCTCCACCATTTTCATGGCAGATTCTATCGTAAAGCAGTTAAGATCCGGCATTTTGGTTTCGGCAATCGTTCTTACCTGATCCCATGTTAACGAGCCCACCTTGTTACGGTTAGGCTGGTCTGAACCTTTCTTCGCTTTCGATGCATCCAATAACAGTACTGCTGTAGGGGCGGTCTTAATTACGAAATCAAATGATTTATCTGTGTAATATGTAATTAACACAGGAACCACCTGTCCCATTTTATCCTGGGTTCTGGCATTGAACTGCTTACAGAACTCCATGATGTTAATACCCTTAGAACCCAAAGCAGGACCGATAGGAGGTGCAGGGTTAGCCTGTCCACCTTTGGCTTGAAGTTTTAAGTAGCCTGCGATTTCTTTCGCCATTTTTCTTGAAATTTTAAAATTTGAGAAATACGAACTAACGAACTCAGCCCTGTGCCGGCCCTTCCTAAGTCACAATCAGAAAGCGTCATCAGGATGATCATTCGATTCTCCAAAGTTCATCTTATACTCTCAGGGGAAGCGTAACCTGTTAAAAACAGGACAAGAGGATAAGAAAAACTCCGCCAAAACAGACTCATCGCCTAAAATGGACTGCAAAGGTAGACACTTGCTTTTTTATAAGCAAATGATTTTAAGAAATTTATTGTGATTTTCCGCCGGGAGTTTACAGAGCCTGGATTTCTTTAACCATGATTTCATTGTCAAACAGATCACACCCTATTTTTGTTGTTATACTTTCCACAAAAACGTCGCCACGGAAAATCATATTTTAGTCTGTATATAATCATATTTTCAGCGCGAAAAGATTCCTTGCTTTGTGCATTACAAATTTTAAAATCATGAAAGAGTTAGAAAACAAAGTAGCGATCATTACCGGCGCCGGTTCGGGCATCGGGAAAAGTACCGCGCTGCTGTTTGCCCGCAACGGTGCAAAACTGGTTTTAACCGACATCAATGAGGATCATCTTCTTCAGGTGGTGGGCGAGGTCAAATCGCTGGGCGCAGAGGCTGTGGGCGTTACCGCCGATTCTTCGCGGGCAGAAGACAACAAGGAAATTGTGGACATTGCCCTTGATGTTTACGGCCGGCTGGACATAGCCGTGAACAATGCGGGCATAGGCGGCGCCATAGCCCCTGTGGGTGAATACGATATCCAGGAATGGTTAAAAGTGATCAATATTAATCTGAACGGGGTATTTTACGGAATGCATTACCAGATTCCGGCCATTGAGAAAACTTCCGGAAAAGGGTCTGTCATCAATGTGGCTTCGATCCTGGGATCTGTGGGTTTTGCCAACAGTTCAGCCTATGTGGCCGCCAAGCACGGGGTAGTGGGATTGACTAAAACGGCTTCTCTGGAGTACTCTTCCAAGGGTATCCGGGTAAACTCGGTGGGTCCCGGGTTTATTAAAACTCCGTTGGTACAAAGTTCATTGCCACAGGAAGCGCTTGACGGACTCGTGGCTCTGCATCCCATCGGCCGTTTGGGCGAACCGGAGGAGGTAGCCGAAGTATTCCTTTTCCTCGCAAGTGAACGCTCTTCTTTTGTAACGGGCAGCTATTATACGGTAGACGGCGGCTACACCAGCGTATAAGTATGGCTCACAGATCACACAGACAGGTACAGATCTCTATAATTAATAGTATATAAAAAAGATCTGTACCTGTCTGTGTGATCTGTGAACCCCTTTTACCTCCGTTCCATCACCGCCTTCTCTCCCAGAAGAATCCTCGGACGCAGGCGCAAACCAAAGTTTCCGTCGGTCTTACTCCGGATAAACTCTACCGCTTCGTCTATGGAGTCAGTCACCAGAAACAGGTCAGGATCTTTCAAAGAAATGGTTTTTTGCTGCACCATCATCCGCACATGCTCAATGATGTGGTGATGGTACTCCGAGCCAAACACCACCACCGGAAACTGCTCTATCTTCTCTGTTTGAATGAGGGTCAGCGCTTCAAAAAATTCGTCCAGGGTGCCGAACCCGCCCGGGCAGATCACAAATGCATACGAATATTTGATCAGCAGGGTTTTTCTGACGAAGAAATACTTAAAGTCTACATATTTATCCAGATAGGGGTTAGTATGCTGCTCATGGGGCAGCTCGATATTACACGCCACCGATATGCCTCCGGCATCCTTTGCCCCCCGGTTGGCCGCTTCCATGATACCCGGGCCTCCGCCCGTCATGATGGTAAAGCCCAGGGTTGAGATCCTGGCCGAGAGCTCCCGGGCCTGTTGATAGTGGATATTGTTTTCATCAAACCGGGCCGACCCGAAGACGGTCACGCAGGGCCCTACGAAGTGCAGGGTTCTGAAGCCCCGGATAAACTCCGTGAAGACATCCACCGCATACCGGAATTCTTTCCATCGGGCGCGGGGACCTTCCAAAAATCGTGTTTCTGAATTGTTGATCATATGATACTATTTATTTTGTAAATTTAACAATTTAAGTGCTGCCCCGTGAATCAGGGGCCCTGTTTCGGGTCCGCAGGAGTTTTCCTCACCATACGGCGCCTTGTCTCTTCCATAGGTAAACGGAGCTCTCGTATCCCACTGCGACTTAGGCAAAATGTATCCGATCTCATCATTTGCTAATCCTAAAACCCATTTATGACGGGATTGCATGGCCTCTCTTAAAGGCGGAATCTCCAAAGGAGCCATATTATAGTCTGACCCTGCCGGATTTTCCACTCCCCCATTCACCAGTTCCGGGTAAATCTCTCCGGGAATCAACAGCATTTGCACATCAGAAAAGCGAAGAACTCCGACTTCGGTTCTGAACCTCCCCCATGAGCTGAAGCCTCCCCTGTCGAGAACACCCAAAGATACCCCTAATTTAAACAACCGGTTCTTCAACGGGATCTCAAAAGATCGGGTGTGTAGTGAGATCCCGGAAAGATTTTCTGTTTCGCCAGATTTTTCCAGGGCTGTGAGCGCATGATACGCAAGCTCCATGCCCTGCATCTCTGCCTTTTTGAAGTCGGCTGAAAGATACTCTGTTGAATCGAGCCCTGAAGTAAAAGCAAACCGGTCATTGGTGGTCATCAGCCCCCCTACGGCACCGGTCAGGTAAACGCATATCCCGCCCAGGCCGGCTTTTACTTCTTTTCCGTTCGTAAAAACCCCCTTTTCCATTCCTTCCCGCACATAATGCGGAAAATCTGACGTGATCATCAGGTTTTTGCTCCACAGCGTTTCGGGATGATTTCCCCAATTTACCAGGCTACCCAGAGTTTCTCCGTTTTCTGCATCCAGCACCTGCAAAACATACAAGCCGGCATCCAAAACAAAAGGCGGCCTTGTATCATTGACGAGGTGAACAGCGGAAGTCAGATCTTCGGCAAACCTGAACCGGGCCGGACGCGCACGCGCCGCGGCTTCTGATATGGAGGCCACGGCCTCCTGTTTTATAAATGCCAGCCATTCTTTATTTACCCCGGTTTTTAAAACTCCTTTTCCCCACATCCCTATTACATCGGGAGCCTCATGATTGTGCGTATTGCAGATCACAGCATAATCAATACCCAGATGCTCAGGAATTTCTTTCCGAATATCTATGGTGTGATTATAACCCATCCCTATCACATCGACCGATACGATAGCGATCCGGGTGGCCCCGTCATCTATGACCACTGTTCTTGCCCAAAGGTCATCGTGGACCCCGTTTGCCGGCCGGTTGTTATGAAAGCCCGCTATCCACCAGGCATCAAATTTACCATTGCCGTTATGGTCATGATACGGTTCTCCTTTATCAAACTTTGCGTTTCCGTTGGTGTCTGTCCAGGTATCTTCAACCTCAGGAGTGATCTTCCGGGCCGAAAAACCCACCCTGAAGCTAACAGAGTCTTTCCCGGTAATCTGAAGATCCTGCGAATACCCCCGGTGGGTATCACGGGTGTTAGAATAAACGAAGAATATCAGGGACACCATTGATCCCCCCAATACTCCGGTCAGCAAAAGAAATATTTTTTTCATATGTAATTGATCGGGCTACGCTCAAAAATACATTAAAGTCTCAATAAAAAAGAATCCAGGCGACTTTAAGCACCGGAATTCACCGTATCTTTATCTCAAAAAACGCAGCGGCCCCACCGTGCAAAAGCCTTTAGCGGCTCTGTTAAAGATATATCTTATGAAAAAATTTATTCTCCTGCAAATGCTGATCTTTTCCGCATCTTTCGGGCAATCGTCTGTAAAAATAAACTACGGGCGGATTTTTAACGACCAACCTGTAGACACGCGCAATACTATTGTAGTTTTTGCAGGATCGGAGAAAACACTCATCACCAGCCAAAGCGCCTTAACGGGCACAGGCGCCTTTCCGGTAGAAGAGACGGCATTTAGCCCTTCGACCCGTAAGATCACCTACCTCGCCACTTTCTCTGACCAAAGCCGGATCTCAGCGGAGGATACCCTTTCTTCAAAATATGAATTTTTAAACGAGACCCGGGAGATCCTGGGTTACCTGTGCCGGAAAGCCAAAACCGTAGTTAACTCCAACACCATTGAGATCTGGTACACCCGGGATCTTCCTTATTATGCCGCCCCTTCGGCTTTAGGCATTGATCTGGGAACCGTGCTGGAGACCATACGAAACGGCAATACCGTCACCCGGGCCGTTTCCATTGAAAAAGACGTGGCTTTTCCTCAACTGATCGCGGCTGAAAACTACGACCTCCTCACCTACCGCGACCTGATCTGGAGGAGCCGTTTTATCACCCTCCCGGTTTTTGACAAAGAGCTTATTAACTGGAATGAAGAAACCCGGGCCAAAGAAGGGGTCATGCGTTTCGCAAACGGAACCCTCATCGTAAAAAAGGTGAAGTTTCCGGAAATAGGAAACAACAAGCAGGTATTTGTAGAACTGAGGCAACGTTCGAACGGCGACGCCTACGATCGGACGGGCTCTGTGTTTGTGATTCCGGAAGGCCGGGAAAAGAGCTTCTTTGACGGGCTCACCAACGGCATAAATACGCTTCCCGTTGTGAAAGATGCCTCCGGCGCCGAATACCAGGGCATGACGCTCACCGAAAACTACCTGCCAAACATTGAACTGATGCGGTTTTTTACGTCTTTCGGAATCCGCCATTTTAACTATAACCGGATCAAAGGGAAAGAGTGGCTGGAACTTACGCCTTTCCGCCAGGATATATCCGATTTACGAAGTGAATTGAGCAACAAAGAGCTATATGTAGGTACCTATATCGGAAACTACGACAAAGGCGGCCACGAGGTAAGCCTGGAGATCACCGTCCATAACGGCAGTTCCCGCTATCATAATTTTGATTTTGTCCTGCCGGTTTTCAATACCGTTAATGTTATGGAAATGGGCGGACAGAACTACGCCACCCTTTTCGGTGACGAAAAAGGGCTCCTGGTAGAGTTTAGCCTGGAACACGACCTGAAGGATGCCAAACTTCGCTACATTACCACCGGTCATGGCGGTTGGGGAAACGGGGATGAGTTTGTGCCGAAGGTGAACCGGATATTCCTGGATAACCTTCTGGTGCACAGCTTTACGCCATGGCGGCAGGACTGCGGCTCTTACCGGCTTTCCAATCCTGTGTCGGGAAATTTTGCTTCCGGCCTTTCCTCCTCTGACCTCAGCCGCTCCAACTGGTGCCCGGCCACGGTCACCAATCCCGTATTTATTGACCTTGGTGATCTGAAAGCCGGAAAGCACAGTATCCGGGTAAAAATTCCGCAGGGCCCGCGCGAGGGAAACAGCTTCAGCTTCTGGAATGTGAGCGGGGTGTTACTTGGGAATAAGTGATGTAAATACCTGGTAAGTCTTCATGAGACCTTTCGTACATATTTCTTTTTCTGTATTCTGCCTCCTCCTGTCTTTTACAGCGCCTGCACAGCAGAAACAGCCCAATATTGTTCTGATCCTGGCCGATGACCTGGGGATCGGTGATCTCGGTGTATACGGTCAGAAAATCATACAAACACCTCATATCGACAGTCTGGCAGCCCGGGGATTAAAGTTCACACAGTTTTATTCCGGCACGTCGGTATGTGCGCCGTCCCGTTCGGCCTTAATGACGGGTCAGCATACCGGGCATACCTACGTCAGGGGAAATAAGGAAATCATGCCTGAAGGCCAGGAACCCCTGGCCGACTCCGTTCAAACCCTGGCTATGCTTCTGAAAAAAGCCGGCTATACCACCGGCGCCTTCGGGAAATGGGGCCTGGGCATGACGGGCACCTCCGGTGACCCCAACCGTAAGGGCTTCGATGAGTTTTTCGGGTACAACTGCCAGCGGCAGTCGCACCGGTACTACCCCACTCATCTCTGGCATAATGACCGGAAGGTGATCCTGGAAGGTAACGACCTCACCCGGAAGGTGCACTATGCGCCGCAACTGATCCAGGAAAAAACACTGGAATTTATGGAAAGGAACCGGGATAAGCCCTTCTTCCTGTTTATTCCCACGGTGCTGCCCCATGCCGAGCTGTCGGGCCCTGACGATGCATTTTACCGGAAGTATGAGGGCCGCTTTGAAGAGACCCCGCACAAGGGAAATGATTACGGGCCGCAGGCCACTGTGCCGGGATATGCTTCCGTGCAAAAGCCACGGGCCACTTATGCTGCCATGGTAGAAAGAATGGATCATTACGTGGGGGAAGTAATAGAGAAGCTGAAAGAGCTGAATTTGCTGGAGAATACCCTCATTATTTTCAGCAGTGATAACGGGGCACATTCTGAGGGCGGCGCCGATCCCGCCTTTTTTAACAGCACGGCCGGGTTACGGGGTCAGAAGCGAGACCTCTATGAGGGCGGGGTCCGCGTGCCTCTTATTGTACACTGGCCGGAATACATCGCACAGCCGCGGGTAACCGATCATGTGGCTGCCTTCTGGGATCTTCTGCCCACGTTTGCCGAACTGGCAGGCACGGCTCTTTCTTTTTACACCGACGGGCTATCGCTCGCGCCCACCTTCACAGGGAAAGGGAAACAACTCCGCCACAAATACCTTTACTGGGAATTTCATGAATCCGGTGGCAGGCAGGCCGTTCATTCGGGCAGGTGGAAACTGGTAAAGCTCCGGGTAAAAGACAAAGAGAAGAGCACGTACGAGCTATATGACCTGGAAAAGGATCCCGGAGAAACCCGAAACCTGTTGAATGAAAAGAGATCTGTGTACAAAAGACTGCAAAAATATATGGAGGCAGCACATACCGAAAGCCCCGTGTTTCCGCTTTATTCCGGGATGAATTCCTGAAAATACAAGAAGTTCCGGACAAAATCTCTGAAAATACAAGAAATTCCGGACGACACCCCTTTTTTACGCCTACATACTATTCAGGAAAAAAATCCCGGAAACATCTCCTTCTCTCCCCTTTCAAAAAATAAATCCCCGATGTCCGGGTTTTTGATTTTTTTATTCTATGTTTGTAGAATAAAATCTCGAAGCGTAGAATGACCCTTTCGAAAACGGAAGAACAGCTGATGGAGCTGATATGGGAAAAGCATCCCCTTTACTTTAAAGACCTGCTGGAATCTTTACCCGAGCCTAAGCCGGCAGCTACCACTGTGGCCACACTGCTCAAACGCATGCAGGAGAAAGGCTTTGTAGGGTATACCCTGCGGGGAAATTCCCGGGAGTATTACCCCCTGGTCAAAAAAGAGAAGTATTTCGGAGAGCATGTGAATGGACTGATCCATAATTTCTTTTCAGGAAACCCGGTTCAGTTTGCTTCATTTTTTACGAAAAGTTCCGGCCTGACCGCCGGGCAGCTGGAAGAGTTGAAAGCCATTATTGAACAGGAAATCCGGAAAAAATCATGATCTATCTCCTGAAGCTTGTGGCCTGTTCGGCCTTATTTCTTGTGGTTTATCTCTTCCTGCTTCAACGGGAGAAAATGTTCGGATTTAACCGGATTTTTTTGTTGACCGGGCTGATTCTGCCCTTTTTTATCCCGTTGATGACTTTTGAGCTGCGCTTATCCCCGGAGATGATACTGATCTCCGGAATGGAAGAACAGGCGCCGGCCTTTCCGGCAGCAGGAGAAGTGTCGGGTGTCGGTGACAGGTTGGAAAAAGTATCAGAATCTGATCTCCCGCCGGCTCCCCTTAAAGGCATCGGATCCCGTGATCTGCTAAAGAAAACACCGGTCAGTTACCTTCTCATCATTTACCTCCTTATTTCCGGGATATTGGTGGTCCGGTTCGCAAGGAACCTGTTGATCCTGTGTCGGAGCATCAGAGCCCATGAGCGTATTCCTTTCCGGAACGCCACCCTGGTTCTTCTCGACAAGGCTGTTTCACCGCTCAGTTTTATGGGATATATTCTTGTGAACAAAAAAACGTACCTGGCCGGCCACATCGAAGAGGAAATTCTCTACCATGAGCACATGCACGGGCGGTTGTATCACAGTGTTGATATTCTTTTGATCGAATTACTGCAGGTCTTTTTCTGGTTTAATCCTGTTTTGTATTTCTATAACCGGGCTATCCGGCTCAACCATGAGTTCGAGGTTGACGAGCATGTGCTGAAGCATTATAACGATCCGCAAAAATACCAGTACCTGCTGCTTAGCCATGCTGTGGCACCTACCCGCGGGTTCTGTCACTCCTTCAATTTTATTCATCTTAAAAATCGTATCCGTATGATCTCTGCAAGGTCCAACCCTCTCCTGATTCAGCTTAAGACGGCTTTTACCCTCGTTTTTGCCGGCTTTACCGTGTTCCTGTTCGCTGAAAAAACTTTCGCTCAACAGCTCAATAAAACATTACCGGTTGTTCAATCCGAAGAAAAAGAAAACAAGCCCGATGCTGAAACCGATCCGGAAGAATTTGATAAACTGGCTTCCAAAGCCCTCACCCATTCCACCAGAGAAAAAACATATCAATTCACCCCGGCCGAGACCAACCGCTTAGGCGATCTGTATTCTCAAATGACCGAAGAAGAAAAAGCGAATCAGAAATTAACGTTAAGGCCAAAACCCGAAGGGCTGCTAAAGGCAAATCCACCCTCCAAAGAACAGTTTGAAAGTTTCAAGGATCCTAAGATGTATGGCGTGTGGTTAGACGGGAAACGGGTGCAAAATCACGTGCTGAATAATTATAAGCATACCGATTTTGCTAACTTCTGGCAAAGCGGCTTAACGAAGACTGCCGCTCATTATGGTCAATATAAATTTCATCTGTCATTATCCACCCCTGCTGCTCACATGGCGTATTTAGAAGAAGAAAAAAAGGATACTACCCGGTACACCGTCTGGTACAAACAGGACTTTTACAGGCAGATCCGAGAAAAAACAGCGCCTTCTAACCAACAAACAGCGCCTGAAAAAACCAAAAGTAAACAGAATACTAACGGGAAAACAGGAGCCCCGGCTGATACTTCAACCACCGATGGCCAAGAGCCGGAAAACCCGGATCCATCCGGTACCCTTACTCAGAATCCGCTTTCGTCAACCCTTGTTAAGTTCGGAACACCTATTGCCGTTACCCCTGATTTTACAAAATTCGGAGCTGCCTTTTCGCCCAAATACGTTCCGCCTCTTTCTAAGTACCGGTTTCACCCCGGATACCTAATGGTTTCTGATACGGTTCGGGACACCCCACAAAAAAAGAGCCCCTGAAGAGCTCTTTAGAATCATAAAAGTCCGGATCAACTGTTTTCCATACCTGTTTAGAACACGTATTTGGTAGACAGGAAATGCGAGCTGTGCCCTTCCACGATCCAGTTGAATATGGCCTTGTTCATATCCGTGTCTTTGGTCGCCACTACGGTACGGATCGAGAAGGCCCGCAGGGCATCTTCCACGGAGAGGGTTCCTTCGGCCGAATCCTTACGCCCGGTAAACGGGAAGGTATCCGGACCGCGCTGGCATTGGGCGTTGATGTTCACCCGGCTCACCTGGTTCACCAACGGGTCGATCAGGTTGGCGATCTGATCCGGATTCGACCCGAAAATGCTCACCTGCTGCCCGTGAGAAGAGTCAATGATGTATTGGATGGGCTCTTCAATATCATCAAAAGGCACCACGGGGATCAGCGGGCCGAACTGCTCCTCACTGTATACTTTCATTTTACTGTTTACAGGATAAAGCACTGCCGGGTAAACAAAAGAATTCACGGTAGTTCCGCCACCCTCGTTCACCACCTCCGCCCCGTTGGCCTGAGCATCTTTTATACATTCGGCGAGGTAAGCCGGTTTTCCGGGCTCGGGCAGCGGCGTCAGCTGCACGCCCGGATCCCAGGGCATTCCATATTTCAGTTTTTCCAATTCTTCCGTAAAGAGGTTCAGGAAGCGCTTCGCTATGGATCGGTGCACCCAGATGATCTTGATGGCCGTACAGCGCTGCCCGTTAAAGGAAAGCGAGCCGAGAATACATTCTTTCACGGCCAGTTCCACATCGGCGTTTTTAAGTACGATACCGGCATTTTTGGCGTCCAGCCCGAGCACCGCCCTCAAACGATGAAGTTTCGGGTGCATTTTCTTGAGGTCACTGGCTACTTTACTGGAACCGATGAGCGTAAGCACATTGATCTTACCGGTATGCATCAGGGGCGGCACCACGTGAGCGCCCCTTCCGTAAATGGTATTCACCACACCTTTAGGAAAGCACTCCTTAAAAGCCTCCAGCATGGGATAGTGCAGGAGGGTACCGTGCTTGGGCGGTTTGAACAAAATGGTATTTCCCATGAGAATGGCCGGGATCAGCATGGTGTAGGTTTCGTTCAAAGGATAATTGAACGGGCCCATACAAAGCACCACTCCGAAAGGAGAACGGCGGATCTGCCCGATGATCCCCTGCTCTATTTTAAAGCGTGAGGAGTTGCGGTCGATATCTTTTAAACAATCGATGGTATCGTAAATATATTCCACGGTCCGGTCAAATTCCTTGGTGGAATCCCCCAGCGACTTGCCGATCTCATACATCAGCAGCGTAACGATCTGTGCTTTCTTTTCCAGCATCTTCCTGACGAAGTTATCCATGCAGGTGATCCTTTCGCTCAGGCTCATGGTGGGCCATTCGCCGCGGCCGTTATCGTAGGCCTTCAGCGCCGCTTCCAGGGCTTCCATGGCTTCTTTTTCGGTAGCGATCGGGTAGCTTCCGATAAGAAGGCTCTCAAATGAGTCTCCCTTTTTAACATAAACAGGGGAGTACACATCCTGAACAGGGCCTGACCACTGAATCATCTGCCCGCCCATCAGGTATTCCTTCTGATGTACGGGATCTAAATGAAATTGTTCGGGGATACCGCCATCTTCCGGAAAAATACCGGTAATTTTCTCTTCTAAAGATTTCATAGTGTTACGGTTTAATAAATCAGGGGCGAATATAAAGTAAAGTTGGTTGTAAATAATACAAATGCAACTAAATTTTATTCTGCAAAACGATAAACTTTCTAATAATTGTTCAGTGTTATGTAGATTTTATATAGAAATATTTCAAAAAACTAAATAAAATATAGTCCGGTATCGTTTGCAGAGGCCCAAATCCATACGAATAAGAAATAGATGACAATTTTCTGATCGATAATTTGAATACTGCGAATGTTCTCAGTAACTTTATTCTGCCAAACACAACTCAAATGGTAAAAAAGGAGGTAACAGAACAAGAGTGGGGGCTTATAGCGGCCATCCGAAACTACAAGCTGGCTTATCCGAACGGGGCAAAAGGGCTACTTTTTTATATAATGCAATTACTGGACAGTTTGCTGGAGAGAGATTAAAAAAACCTTCTGTTTCAGAAAGGATTAATTAAAATATTTTCATGGTAAAGACAAGAAATAATATTATGAGATATCAACTGGAGGATATACTCACCGATGTAAGCTGGCGACAGATAGCACAGGATTATTTTGGCAAATCCAGCAGCTGGATTTACAATAAGTTGAATGGTATAGATGGTAATGGGGGTGAAGGAGACTTTACGGATGCCGAAAAGGAACAGCTACGGGGAGCCCTGGCCGACATTGCCCACCGCATACGAAAAGCAGCAGATAGCATTCAATAGGGCCAGTATCTTAAGAAGTCGGAAATCGAGCCTTAAAAAAAAGGCCTCCGCATTCTGCAGAGGCCTGATCTGTATCATTCAGAATCTGGTTATAACTTCCGTTTCCCCGGTTCGCCCACCGAGATCATCGCACAGCGGAAACCGATGGTGGCTGTAGCGGAATCCTGGTCAAGGAAACGGCGGGTTCCCGGCGACAGCCAGTAGGCCACGTCATTCCATGAACCGCCTTTGTATACTCTTACCTTGTTATCGATAAGTGAGTTATGATTTTTCGAGTCATAATTCCTCTCTTCATCCTGGTAGTCACTTCTCCGGATCGGGTTAAGGTCGTTGAAGTCGCGGTAGGAGTTCGGACGGTAGAGGTCATAGACCCACTCGTTCACGTTACCGGCCATGTGATATAGTCCGAAGTCGTTCGGAAAATATTCATACACGGGAGCCGTGACCTGGTATTTGTCATTCAGGCGTCCGGCCACACCGGCATAGTCACCCCGACCTCTTTTGTAGTTGGCCTGCATTTCTCCTTTGGCTTTACCTTTTCCTCTCCTCATGGAGGATCCGTCCCAGGGATAGATCCGGTTATCGTAGTTCTCATCCACGGTTTGTGTACCGATTGTGGCCTTGGCCGCATATTCCCATTCGGCTTCTGTAGGCAGGCGGAAGTCGGGTATGTTAATGCCGGTTTCTATCGGAACCCTTCCGGTCACTTTAGGAGCAGCTTCCGCCGTAGCGGCCTCGTCTTTTTTCTTTCTGCCGAAAGACAATCCCTTCTTGCCGCCCTTGTCCCCGTATTTGGCATACATTTCATTGTTCACCACGGCGCTTCTCCACTTGCAGTAGTCGTTTGCCTGCACCCAGGATACCCCTACCACGGGGTAGCTTCTGAATCCGGGATAGCGCAGATACTGATCTACATACTGGTCATTGAATGACATCTCATTGGCCCAAACCGTGGTATCGGGCAGCGCTGATGCATAGAACTCCCGGGTGGAATCCTGGCTGATGGCATAGAGATATTCCAGGTAATCGAGGTTAGAGATCTCGGTCTCGTCCATATAGAACGAGCCTACTGTCACGGTCCGGTCAATATTATCGCGGGCATAGGTCACGTCTTCTTCAAGGGTACCCATCACAAAACGGCCGCCTTCAATAAATACCATATTCGGACCGGCAGGCTGCCCTTTAAAGTCAGCTACCTTGAAGCCCTCTCCTTCTTTCTTGGCATACGCCGCCCCGGTGGTCCGGCTTCTTTTGCCCGGGTCATTGGAAGATTTTTTGCCGCTGCTGCACGAAGCTGCTACAAAAAGAGTAAGTGCCAGGAAAGCAACACTTAAAGTTATTCTCTTCATTATAAATTATTTTTAATACACGAATTCGCAAAAATAAACCAAATATCTGAAATGACTAACGTCAGCCTTCAATATGCGCCCTGATCCTGTCAAATAATGCATCTATCTGCTGAATGGCCCGAACCTCGCCCACTTCAAAAACCAACCTGTCTTTGACCTGCTTTAAGCCGGCCTGTTTCGGATACAGTTTTATGAAATCAAGAATTTTGCCAAACTTGTCGGTCTGGTAATATTCCCGGTGCTTTTCTGAAACGAAATACCCTTTCAGTTTATTATTTTTCAGAATTAATTTTTCAAAACCGATAAATTCCGCTTTCCACCTGATTCTGACGATCTTAAACAACTCATCCACCTCCTCCGGCAGAGGACCGAAACGATCGGTGAGGGAGGAGCGCAGATTTTCCAGTTCCGTTTCGGTTTTCAGGGTATCGATGGTATTGTATACCGAAAGCCTTTCCGAGATACTGCTGATGTAGGTTTCCGGGATCAGGATCTGGAGATCAGTTTCGATCTGGCAGTCTTCGATCCTGAAGGGTTTTTGGCTCAGTTCTTCTTTAAACAAGCTTCGGAATTCGTTTTCTTTGAGTTCTGAAACGGCCTCATCCAGTATTTTGTGGTACATTTCATAGCCCAGATCATTAATAAAGCCGCTCTGCTCCGAGCCCAGCAGGTTTCCTGCCCCCCGGATATCGAGGTCACGCATGGCTACTTTAAAGCCGTCGCCGAGATCCGAGAATTGCTCGATGGTCTGCATTCTTTTGCGCGCATCGGTGGTCAGCCCTGAGAGCGGAGGGGTTAAAAGATAACAAAAGGCCTTTCTGTTGGACCGGCCTACCCTGCCCCGCATCTGGTGCAGGTCAGACAAGCCGAACATGTGCGCCTGGTTAATAATGATGGTGTTGGCATTGGGTATATCCAGCCCCGACTCAATGATGTTGGTCGAGATGAGAACGTTGGTTTCGTTCTCAATAAACCGGATCATCACTTTTTCCAGCTTTTCACCCTCCATCTGCCCGTGTGCCACACCTATCCGGGCTTCCGGAACCAGTCGATAGATAATATTAGCTATAGTATCGATATCGCTTACCCGGTTATGGACAAAGAAGACCTGACCGCCTCTTCCCAGCTCATAGCTGATGGCATCGCGGATGAGCTCTTCTTTGAAGGTTTCCACACGGGTATCCACCGGCTGGCGGTTAGGGGGCGGTGTGGCAATGACCGAAAGGTCACGCGCGCCCATAAGGGAGAAGTGCAGCGTACGCGGGATGGGCGTGGCCGTTAAGGTCAGCACATCTACATTCAGCTTCAATTCCTTGATCCGGTCTTTCGCCTTTACCCCGAATTTCTGTTCTTCATCAATGATCAGTAGCCCCAGGTCTTTAAATACCAGCGATTTGCTCAGCAGCTTCTGGGTGCCGATCAGGATATCCACTTTGCCTTCCTTTACGTCTTTCAGGGTTTGGGTGGTGGCTTTGGCGGTCTTGAAGCGGTTCAGGTAGTCTACGGTCACCGGCATACGGGCCAGCCGTTCCGAAAAGGTCCGGTGGTGCTGCAGGGCCAGGATGGTGGTAGGCACCAGCACGGCCACCTGCTTGCCGTCTGCCGCCGCTTTAAAGGCAGCCCGTATGGCCACTTCGGTTTTCCCGAAGCCCACATCGCCGCACACCAGCCGGTCCATGGGATAGGGTTTCTCCATGTCGCCCTTCACTTTGGCCGTGGCCGTGGCCTGATCCGGCGTATCTTCGTACATAAACGAAGACTCCAGCTCTATCTGCATGTAATTGTCCTCCGAAAATGCAAAGCCAGGCGCTTCCCGCCGCTTGGCATACAGGGCGATCAGCTCTTTGGCGATGTCTTTCACCTGGCGCTTGACCTTTGATTTCCGGGTTTCCCACTCTCCGGAGCCCAGCTTGCTCATGGCAGGCGGCTCGCCTTCTTTCCCGGAATATTTGGCTATTTTGTGAAGGCTGTGAATATTGACATAGAGGAGGTCGTTATCGCGGTACACCAGCCGCACCGCCTCCTGCTTTTTACCGCCCACATCAATGGTCTCCATGCCGGCGAAGCGGCCGATGCCGTAATCCACGTGGGTCACGTAGTCGCCCGGCTGCAGCAATTTCAGCTCTTTAAGGGTAAGGGCTTTGGATTTGGAGAAGCGGTCTTTCTCGCGGTAGCGGTTAAGCCGTTCAAAGATCTGGTGATCGGTATACACCAGCACTTTGTTCTGAACATCAATGAACCCGTCTCTCAGGTTGGCAGAAAGCGGGGTAAATTTAAACCGCGGGTTGATCTCCGCAAAGATGGTTTCCAGGCGGTTGAGCTGTTTCAGCGAATCGGAGGCGATGAAAACCGTATAACCGAGGGCCTGGTTTTCGGTCAGGTCCTCGTTAAGGAGGTTAAAGTCTTTATTGAAAGAGGGTTGGGGTTTTGATTCAAAAGAAAATACAGTAGCCTCTTTAAAGTATCCTTTTTTCCCCAGTTCCAGGCTTTTATAGTTTAGGATTCCCTTTTTCACTGCTTTTTCATCGATATGGGAAACTTCCGGCCGTATGGAAAGGTTAATGTCGCCGCTACTGCTTTCCTCATATGCGCGCTCTACCCGGCCGTAGTGATTTTCTACCCGGTCAAGAATAAAGCCCAGGTCATTAAAAATCAGCCGTGATTCCGGGGGAAGGAAGTGAAAAAAGGAAACGGTTTCTTCCAGCGCCAGCCTTTCCTGAAGGTTGGGTGTGATACTGATCAGTTCTGTCTTTTGCGTGGAAAGCTGGGATTCTGCCTCAAAGGCCCGGATACTTTCCACTTCATCGCCGAAAAGCTCTATCCGGTAGGGTACATCAGCTGAGTAGGAAAACACATCGAGTATCCCCCCGCGAATGGCGAACTGTCCAGGTTCATATACAAAATCGGTTTTCTCAAAATGGTAAGAAACCAGCAGTTCGGTCACGAAGTTCAGGTCGAGGGTGTCGCCCACCTTTACTTTCAGGGTATGCGCCACCAGTGTTTTTTTACTGACCACTTTTTCGGAAAGAGCCTCCGGATAAGTAACGATAATGAGCGGGTCCGGGTTTTGAAAGCGGGTCAACAGTGCAGAGCGCTGGATCACATTGGCGTTTTCCACCTCTCCCGCTTCCCGCTTAAAGGATGCCGGGAAATACGCAATCTGCGGGGCATCAAACCCGTAAATATTCTGAAGGTCATTGAAAAAGTAGAGCGCCTCCTCCCGGTCTTCCAGGATCACGAGGGTGTAACGGGGGCTGTTCTCAAAAAGGGCGGCAGTGAAAATACTGTTCAGGCTTCCCCTTAATCCTTCGGTACGGACATGCGACTCCCTGTTCAGTGCACCTGCCAGGTTTTGCACAAAACTGTCCCGGGTATAGATCTTTAGGAAATCGCGCGCGTTCAAAATCTCTTATTAGCGCTGCAAAGATACGTTTTTTTCCTTCGTACCTGCTTTAAGTAATTGTATGAAAAGAGTAAAAAATAGGGTCTTTTAAAGAGATTACATAAAAACAAGATAAGAACGTGTGGTTTTTTTGCCACTATTTATAATTAGTCTAATTTTGTGTTCTGTTTTTAATTAGTCTAAATAGCTGTCTTGTTTATTTCTTCGTCCCCCTGTAATACTTTTCTATGAGGCCAATATATACCTTTCTGCTCCTGATTTCTTCTGTTACCGTATCGCTGGCCCAAACGGCCACCCTGCGCGGGCGGGTAACTTCAGAAGACAATGCCCCTGTAAGCTTCGTCACCGTACAGCTGGCCAAAACCACGCTGGCCACCATGACCAATGAAACCGGCCATTATGAGATCCGGAACGTGCCTTACGGACAGCACACTCTGCAGGTTTCTTCCCTGGAGATCCACCGTCAGGAGTCGAAAGTCACCGTTAACCGGTCTGAGCAAACCCATCATTTGTCAGTAAAATTACGAAATGAAAACGAATTATCCGAGGTGAAGGTGGTCGGGAAAACCGAAAAAAAGGAGATAGAAACCACGGGCTTTGCCGTAGCGATCATTGAAACCAAGGAAGCTTCGCTGAGAAACCTGAATACCAATGAACTGCTCGACCGCACCGTGGGGGTGCGCGTACGTCAGAACGGTGGTATCGGCTCGCGTGTGGAGTATAACCTGAACGGTATGTCGGGCAGTGCCGTAGGCTTATTTCTTGACGGAATAGAGCTCTCTACTTACGGATCTTCCTTCAACCTCAACAACATTCCGCCGGCCATGATCGAGCGTATAGAGGTATACAAGGGGGTGCTTCCTTCTCACCTCACCGGTGATTATGTGGGCGGGGCCATCAATGTGGTCCTGAAAAAAGACGCTTCCCAGAATAACATCACTGCGGCGGTATCCTACGGATCTTTTAATACATTTCAGGGCGATCTGTCGGGCATTTACCGGAATCAAAAGACCGGCTTCACCACCCGGGCTTCCGGCTTTTATACCTATACTGACAACAGCTACACCACCTGGGGCAAGTTTTCCAAGTTTGTCCACCCCGACCTGGTCCTTGAGCGCTATTACCGGGCCAAAAGGTTCAATGATGCCTACGAATCGCTGGGCGCGCGTTTTGAGGCCGGCTTTACCAATGTGAAATGGGCCGACCAGTTTTTCCTGGGGTATAACATCTCGGACACGTACAATGAAATTCCTCACGGAACCACCATGGCGCGGCCCTATGTAGGGCGGTTTGCCGAATACCAGGCCCATGTTTTCAGCCTGAATTATGTTAAAAACAACTTCCTGGTCAAAGGGATGGCGCTGAATATAAATGCCGTTCGAAGCTACCGTAGCACCTATGTGCAGGATACCGTAGGCCAGGTGTACAACTGGGACGGCAAGCCCAGGATGCTGATCCGGAACGGTGCGGAAATACCCGTTCCTCCCACTCCGGGTATGGGGCAGCAGGGTGCCAAAAGCATAACGGAAGTTAACCGGCAGATCACCAATATGCGCTCTAACCTGGCCTATATGCTGGCACGCGGGCACCGGGTATCCGTCAATCACAAAATGGAAACCACGGCGCGTGACGATAATGACCTGCTTAAGCCTGTTGACAAAAATATGGTGACCGTCAGTAATGTGATGAACAATATCATTGCGGCTAATTATGAGGCCCAGTTTCTGAATGACAAGCTAAAGACCAATATTCTTGGGAAATACACCTTTAACCGAACCACTCAGACGCGGCCTGAGCTCGTTAACCAGGACGGTGTAAATATCGTTAACCGGGTTACCAAAACTACGGTCAACAACAACAAGGGCTATGGCGCTACCGTGTCTTACAATGTGATCCCTAAGTTGTTTATCATCGGTTCTACGGAGAACTCCTTCGTGATGGCCACGGAAAGCCAAATGTGGGGAGATCCTGAAAACAACATCCTGGAAAACCCCGGTCTCACGCCCGAAAAAAACGTGAACTACAACCTGGGTTTTCGCTATGGTTCTGTCCAAAAAGGTAAACATAAGCTTACGCTTTATGCCAATACCTTCTGGCGGAACGGGTTCGACAAGATCGCCCTGCAGGCCGTGGAAGACGAGATCATACCGGGACGGGAAAGCGATGCCGACATCCAGGTAACCAAATATGTCAACTTAGGTAAGACCCAGTCAAGGGGATTTGAAGGCGAGATCATTTACGTTTACGATAACCGTTTGAATGCCCTGTTCAACTTCTCCAAGTTCAACTCGCTTTTTAAGCAGGAGTTTGACCAGAAAGGGAATCCGCATGACCTGTATAACCTGCAATTGCCCAATGAGCCCTTCTTTACCATCAACGGAAGCGTTCAATACCGTATGAACGATAAGCTTCAGAAAAAATCCATCCTGAATCTTTATTACAATACAGGCTATGTGGCACCTTTCAGGACCGTGTGGATGGATTCGCCCTGGTTTACCACTCCTACCCAGTTTTATCATGACCTCGGGGCCAGCTACCGCTTTCCCAACGGAAAAATGGTGGTGAGCGCTGACCTTAAAAACCTCCTGAATGCCGAGATATACGACAACTTCGGGGTGCAAAAACCAGGAAGAAGTATTTCCGTAAAACTGAATTATACGATTAGTAAATTTTTATAAACAAAACGCAAATATGAAAAAAACGTTGTTCAAAGCAGCTTTGCTGAGTGCTGTAGTGTTTCTCGGCACACTGACCGGTTGTGAAAACGATTCTCCTCAAACGGGTGGGGAGGATGAAGGAGAAGGCAGGGAGTATATTTCTCTTACCGCTTCCATACCTGACGAGACCGGCACGGCCGGTAACGGCGGAACCATGGCCTACGCCCTTACCCATGAGGAGGCCATTGACCCCAATCTTTCGGTCAACATTTACCAAAACGGTTTTGGTTTACGTTCGGCCCGTACAGCCCGGGTTCAGGCCTCTGAAGACGGAAAAGAGCTTTACAATATCCAGTACACCGGCGAAGACGGCGGGGTATTCAACAAATATCTTGTAAAAGGTAAAAAAGAATATCTCGATACCGGAAATGAGTTGAATCTTGCGGATATTATCGGTACTTCTCCGCGTTGGGTCAAAGCCGCCGAAGGTATCGGCGTGGGGGTTCACCTGACCGGAAGCACCACCGTATATGAAGGCTCGGCGCCCAACCATGTTTTTAAGTATACGAGAGGTAAAGTAAGGATCGCTGTTATTGACCTGGTTAATGCCCGCGTTCCCAACTCCACCGAGTTTGACTTTCCTTTCCCGGCAGAGCTCGAAGCACAGGGATATTCAGTAGGCCGTATTGATGTGCCGATTTTAAACAAAGCTCAAACCAAGCTGTTCATCGGTTGTAATGTAAGCAAGATCGACCCTGCTAAATTATCGTACAATGCCAGCGGAAACCCGACGTGGGCCAATGATAATGCTAACATAAACCTGGGTACGGTTACGCTGGTAGTGGATTATCCGTCTTTGCAAAATCCGAAACTGATCCGGTCTACCGTGGCCAAAACCAATAACCACTCCTACCGTACAATGACCCAATATGTGGGTACGGACGGTCATGTTTATCAGGCAGCCACCGGCCAGTGGGTGGGCCACCAGATCCTGCGTATAAGCAGCGCGACCAATGACTATGACAGCGCTTACGAGTTCAATCTGAACACTGCTTTAGGAGAAACAGCCACCCGTATTCAGGCCTGGAGATACATCAAAGACGGTATCGGCCTGGTATTATATGATAAAGGAAGTAATACCGGCGGTTATATGGCACTTATTGATCTGAATACCAAAACAGCCACCAAGCTCAGCAGCGATTACGAAGCCGGGCTGAATTTCACCCAATTCCAGAATCTTGCTGCAAGCGGCGATTACGTGTATGTTCCGCTTACTCCGACAGGCGAAGCCGGAAGATTATACGTAGTAAACTGGAAAACGAAGGAAGTGATCAAGGGCGCGGCCCTGACAGGCCAGTCTGGATCGAGCTACATCGGCACGTATTAATATCCGGTTAAATGTGGAAAGAGCGGGGATACACCTATGTATCTCCGCTCTTTTGCGTCTTAAGGGGATTTTTATATTTTGATCCTATCGCTTATAAATAACGACCTGGTCTATCACTACACCCTCGTCAAGGGCCTTTATTACCAGCTCATTCCTCTCTTTCTTTGCTACCGGAAATATAACCGTGCGTATGGCCTGGTTTCGGAGCACATTCTCTTTCCACTCCTCACTGCGACCGTACGTACGGTATTCTATGACCTCCTCTTTGCTTTTGTTTAAAGCAATACTGAACCTTAGCGAATCTCCTTCCACAGGATGATTCGGTAGCAAGCGTACTTCTATCAAAACCGAATCGCCGGTAAGCTTTTCCAGATGGCAGGTAATACGGCTTCCCTTTTCGAGGGAGATCGCTTTAGCCTGATAGCCTAATCCTTCCATACGCTGCACGCCCTTTACGGCACTGCTGAATTCTGCTCCGTTTACTATATACAACGGCGCGCGGTGTAAAGGCAAAGCCTGTATGGCCTGCTTCTCACTTACCTTTTGGAACACCGGAAGATTGCGGGGCCGGTAATGCATCATTTTATTCCATTTCCCGTTGTTGAGAGAATTATATCGCTTTGTTAAGGCCGCGATGCTGTCCAATGCGCTATGGCTTTTCTGCCAGTCGCTCTTTCCGTGGCGGGCCAGCTGGGCATATAGCAGTTTATTATTCATTTGTGCTGCCGCCTGAACCGGGTACCGGATCAGTTCAAAGTAGGTTGCCCTCCTGTCAGGCGGGATAAGGCCGGAAAGGTTTTGCGCTTTTTGAGATATGTCGTCATACGATGCCTGCCTTTCCCGGATCTCTTCCTCACTCCAGGGGAGGTCTTTAATCACTTTATAGGAAGGGTCTCTTTCTTCTTCGCGGGTATTTCCCATAAATTCAGGCTTGCGGATAAACGCCAGACGGTAATATTCCTGCATCACGGGCAAAAGGCCGGAAGCCATATTTTCTCCGAACTCTCTTTCCAGCCAGCTTTCAAGATGCCCGGTCACTCCTGCTTCGCTAACCTTATCGATGTTCCAGGCCATATCCAGGAACAGTTCCGTCTGGTATTCGATGGGCTTGATATCTCCTACGTTTAAAATCCATATCTTCCGGGCATGCTTGTCGTAAGCCAGCTTCATCTGCTGATACAACAGTGCCGGACTGGCTGTTCCCAGCCAGAGATAGTCATGCGGTCTCCCCCAATATGAAGCATGATAGTACACCCCGTTTCCTCCTGTGCGCTGCTGCTCTTTTTCATCCGGGAAATGTGTAATGTATCCGTAATTGTCATCGCACCACATGAGTGTAACATAATCCGGGACATTTAACCCTGCCTTGTAAACATCCAATATCTCCTTGTAAGGGATCAGCATCTGGGGGATCTTCGTAATATCCGGGTGGATGTATTTTTCCAGGAGTCCGGCCTGGTCCGGTAAGACCTCTTCCAGGGCATTTTTGTATTCTTCGGTGGTCTTTACTCCCTGCATGGGGCCGTCATGTTTGCCCCGCATACCTATGGTGAAGATATTGTTGGAGTTTTTCAGGTCTTTCAGGCGGTCAGACCAATAGGCTATAATATTTTCTTTGTTGGTCAGGTAATTGTAGTCCCCTTTGCCGGCGAGGTCCCATTCTGTAGCGCTGTTTCGCGAAAGCGGTTCACAATGTGACGAACCGATGAAGATACCGTATTTTTCTGCCATCTGCCGGTTGCCTTCAACAAAGTAGAAAGGCATGGTCACTTCGTGCATGGCCGGCCAGATGGAATTGGCGCGTAACCGAAGCAGCAGCTCAAAGATCCTGGCGTAGGTCTGGGGGCCGATCGTTCCTTTAAATCTTCCCTGAACCGGGTATAAAGTGCGTGCATCCGGCTCGTAGGTATGGGTACTCCAGGGGGTCAGCCCCCAGTCTTCATCATTTTTGCGCGGAATGGCATCGGCCCACCACTCCCAGGGAGAAACCCCTATCATACGGCTTAGTTCCAGTAGCCCGTAAGCAGTACCCCGGCTGTCGCTACCGGCAATGATCAGCTTCTTTTGGCCCTGGTCTTCAATCGTTTTAATGATAAACGCTTCCCAGTTTCCTTCAATAGCGGTTAAGCTGATCTTCTTTTCCCGCACCAGCCTTCTTATTTCCATGCTACTTCCCCAGGTACCGGCAATAATAGTAGCGACGGCGCTTTTATCCACAGGTTTCAGCGCTGTTCCGAACACATTTTTTACGTCGGTTTGTAAAATGGATAAGGCTGTGTGCAATACAGCCTCTTCCTGCTGTTCGAGGTATATACTGCTGTTTTCTGTTTTTGAAAACAATATTTCCGGGTTGCCGGCCGCGCGCTCATAACTGACCATGGCCGAGTCACCCGTGGTGATTTTTTTTAGGAGAGGTTTGGCTCCCGCCAGCAGCAAACATGTTACAATTAAGAGTAAAGCCTGTAATTTCTTCATTTCTGTTATTTATTTGGCAACTATATAATTCAGGTGTACGGTTTCTAAATGTGCGACAAGAGAAGGGATAGTGCGCAAAAATGAATTATGCTGGTCTAAAAACAGGCTTATTCATCCTATTAACAATACCATGAATTTCATAAATTTGTTCCACGTGAAATATTCTTAGAACGCAATTTTTATAACATGAATCCTGCGCAACAAAAATCCGGATGCTTTACATTGGCATAATTTATTCCTAATTTCGTTCTTTGACTTAAATACCAAAACATGCCTTTTACAGATTACTATGAACTGCTGGGGGTAAGCAAGACCGCCGGTACGGAAGACATTAAAAAAGCCTACCGGAAGCTGGCGCGTAAATATCACCCGGACCTAAATCCCAATGACAAGGAAGCGGAAGAAAAATTCAAGGCCGTTAATGAGGCCAATGAGATTTTGAGCAACCCCGAAACCCGGGCAAAATATGACAAATACGGTGAGCACTGGAAGAGTGGTGAAGCCTATGAGCAGGCTCAAAATGCCCGCAGAAGTACCGGAAACCGGCATAGTTCTTCATATTCTACCGGCGAAGCCGGCGATTATTCCGATTTCTTCAGCTCGATGTTCGGCGGAGGAAGTGGTTATGATTTCGGAGCGTACCGCAAAGGCAGCGCCGGCGGGAAATTCAAAGGCCGGGACCTCCACGCCACCCTGAACCTGCATCTTAGCGATGTTTTGCAGGAGCACAGGCAGACCTTTGAGATCAACGGTAAAAAGATACGCATAACGGTGCCGGCGGGAGCCTACGATAGTCAGGAGATCAGACTGGCCGGATATGGCGATGAGGGTTATAACGGCGGTCCGAAAGGCGATCTTTATATCACCTTTTCCGTGACCAATAACACCCCGTACCAGATGGCAGGCCATAACCTGAAAAAAGAAGAGGAACTGGATCTTTACACGGCTATCCTGGGTGGAGAGAAGGTGATCTCTACTTTGTACGGCGACATCCGGCTGACCATCAAGCCCCTGACCCAAAACAACACTACCGTACGCATTAAAGACAAAGGGCTGCCCGTTTACAAGGAGAAGGGTAAATACGGCAATCTCCTGATTACTTTTAAGGTAAAGCTGCCGGAAACACTGAATGACGAACAAAGAAAATTATTCGAACAAATTAAAAATATGCAATAAGATGGAGCGTATTTCAAGAGAGGAGTGTGTTCGGGTTTACAAGGTCGATATGGACTTCTTTAACGACCTGGTGGAGGCGGGGCTGATAGAGATCGTTAAGGAAAAAAACACGGTTTACCTGGAGTATGGGCGTTTAGGCTATTTTGAAAAGCTGGTGAACTGGCACTATGACCTGGAGATCAACATCCCGGGCCTGGAGGTGATCCATCACCTGTTGGGGAGGATCGAAGCGCTGCAGAATGAAAGAGCCGAACTGCTACGCAGAGGCGAGCTATAATTTCCTGTCTTTACAAAAGGTTCGAAAAATGTTTCTGTTTGTCGGGCTGACCGGGCTTCCCCGGGCGTATATGGTGCGGTCTTTCGAAGCCATGACATTTTGCATTTCGACCAGCACTAAAAATTTTTCAGCTCCTCTTTCGTTAACCGGAAAATCCGAATTTTTTATGGGTTCTTCTCAGCGCCCACCCGTTTTTGTAGTCGATCCACTTCTGTC
>CAZLXI010000045.1:0-32510 GCA_964563435.1 uncultured Lacihabitans sp. | reverse complement strand
CATTAACCATTAACCATTAACCATTAACCATTAACCATTAACCATTAACCATTAATTACCCTTATTGCTTCCCGCTTATCCGCCGCCTCCAGGTGAAACGCCGTAGCCTGGAGCAGGAAAGTGTCGGCAAACTCTTTGGAGGGCTCATACTTATTGATTTGCAAAACCCTTTCACTGAAAGTGACAGGGAACGAAAATGTACCTTCTTCCACAAAGTGCTTATCAAACTCTTCGATCACCAGTGCCTGGGTACGGGCGTTGACCCCTTTATCCAGCAACAGCGCCTTGGCAGTCCATACAAACGAGCTGTAGGAATGGTAAATAGAATCGGCGTATTGCTGCCTGTCCAATGCCTGGCGGGCCCAGTCGAGCTTTTCTTCCGCTTCTACCAGGAGAGTCGCTACCAGGTCGATGATCACACCGGCACATTCACCCACCCCGATGGCCGTGGCGAAGGTTCCTTCGTGGCCCCAGTCCACGTATTCGTCCTCCGTGAGGTTAGTGGTGTCGGCCAGCGGCTTCAACAGCTGGTAGAAATAATCTTTGGTCCGGCGATCATAATAGGCATGGAAGTTTTCCTCTTCCAGCTTGTTTTGCTTATAGTCCTGCAGGACGTAGTCTACTACCTGAAGCACGCGTTTGGTGGGAACTTTGGTGATGCGTTCGGCCACCCGGCCCACCCCGTTCCCTACGGTACCGCCGCCAAGCATGACCTGAGCCGCCGGGATCACTTTTCCGCCCACTTTGCTGGAAGCACCGTGAAAACCGATATGCGCCAGGCCGTGTTGCCCGCAGGAGTTCATGCAGCCGGAGATTTTGATCTTCAGATCGGTTTCATATACAAAATCGGAATGAAACTCATGGATGTATTGCTCCAGCACCCTTGCCATTTCGGTAGAGTTCGAGATCCCGAGGTTACAGGTGTCGGTACCGGGGCAGGTGGTTACGTCTGAAGTGCTGTTATAGCCCGGTTTGGCGTAACCCAGCCGGGTAAGTAAATTAAACAGGTGGGGAAGCGACGCTTCCCTTACGTACTTAAAAAGCAGGTTCTGATCCTGGGTGATCCGGATGTCATCGGCAATATGCCCCCGGACACCGGCCACCAGCTCGCGCGCCTTATCGGTAGGGATATCCCCGGTCAGCACCTTAACATATACCCCGAAATACCCTTTTTGCTTTTGTTCGAAAATATTGGTTTTTTTCCAGATGGCAAAGGCGGCTGCATCTACCGGCTCCACGACTTCTACAGCAGCAGTGGGCGGTTCGGGTGGAGTGATCTTCTCCCGGTCGATTACAAAAGTCTTGTTTTTGATCGCTGTTTTTTCTTCTTCGATCAGGCGAAGCACCTCTTCCAGGCCTTTCGACTGAACCAGGTATTTAAAACGGGCTTTGTTGCGATTGGTCCGCTCGCCATACCGGTCGAAAACCCGGATGGTAGCCTCCATATACGGTATGATCTCCTCTTCATGAAGGAAGTCGCAGACCTCATAGGCCAGCATAGGTTGGGCGCCTAAGCCTCCGCCCAACATTACTTTAAAGCCTCTGCGGCCATCCCGGACCTTAGGAATAAACCCGAAGTCATGTATATAGGAAAAAGCCGTGTCTTTATCACTCGATGAGAACGAGATTTTAAACTTCCGCCCCATTTCGGCACAAATGGGGTTCCGTACAAAATACTCAAAAGTAGCCCGGGCATAGGACGAAACGTCGAAGGGCTCATCAGGATCAATGCCGGCAGTAGGAGAGGCGGTCACATTCCTTACCGTGTTTCCACAGGCCTCACGAAGGGTGATGTCGTCTTCAGCCAGCTTAGCCCAGAGTTCCGGGGTCTTGTCAAGGCTTACAAAATGGATCTGTATGTCCTGGCGCGTGGTCAGGTGCAGGTTTCTGCTGGCGTATTCATCAGAGATATCGGCTATTTTCAAGACCTGGCTGAAGGTGACCCTGCCGAATGGCAGCTTAATGCGAACCATCTGAACGCCGGGCTGACGCTGTCCGTAAACCCCTCTGGCCAGCCGCAGGGAACGGAACTTTTCATCAGGTATCTTCCCTTCGCGGAATTCCCGGATCTTTCTTTCAAGTTCAATGATCTCCTGCTCCACAACGGGGTTCTCCAATTCGGTACGGAAGCTCTGCATGACGTTTTATTCGATTTTAACTAACTACTCCAAGAGACAAATTGCCATACAAATGTAAAAAACGGAGATAGTTAATAATAATTAAGTCTATAGATTTAGTAGGAAAATTATATCATTGCTTGGGAAAGTGAAATTTTTTGAGGCTATCTACATTTTTTTGAGGTAAATTCAGGAATCGTACATTAATCTAAGCTACCATGAATACTTTCTTTCAGGGCATCCCGTAAGAAGCCTATTTCTTCTTTTACTCAATCAGTTTTAAACCTCCCATTTCTTTAAATACCCCGTCATAAGAAATTAGCTCCAGATTCTCTGCTATAGCCTGGGTAATGATCAGCATGTCAAAGGGGTCTTGGTTCGGAAAGTCAAGGGTCGGTAAAGTTTGGAGGTGTCTAAGTGAAACGGGGAGATTTTCGAAACTGTTTTCGATCAGGAGCTTTTGAAAATCACTATCAAAAGCCAGTTTCCCTTTCTTTACTTTTAAAACTATTTCAAAGAAGCTGGCCGTACTTATAAAAATGAGGTTATCCGGATCGGAGATAAGCTCCAGATGGACATCTTTTATTTTGTTGGGTTCCGCTAACCACCAGATAAGTATGTGTGTGTCGATTAGTACTCGTCTCATTCAGGGAAAATTTTACTTATTTCAAACATACCTATGAGATCCTTATCGCTGGTATCCAGTGGTTCGGTATAGGTAATTTTGCCTTTTAGCTTACCCGGTACGCGGGTCTTTTTTTCTAGAGGTACAAGTTCAGCTACCGGTTGGTTATTACGGGAAATTACCACCCGCTCTCCTTTTAGTACTTTGGTAATCAGAAAAGATAGCCGGCTCTTGGCGTCATGGATGTTTACTGTTTCCATATTCTGTAGCATTTACTTAGCTAAGTTAGCTAAATAAATTGAAGTTGCAAAATATTTTCAAATCAAAGTTCAGATTTATACATTAAATGAAGTACAGATAAGAAATTTATGGATATTTTGTAATGTTTCTTTTTTTATTCTAATTTCGAATCCACAACTAATTCGCATACACTTATGAAAACACTACTTGTTCAACTCACTCTCATTGTATCATTTTTTTATATTCTTTGTGCTGTATTTTTAATATACTGTAATGTTTTCTCAACCAGTGAGAAGTTGTCCGGCCGTTTACAATCTCGTTCTTACAGGCTTCTGGCTGGCGAAAAAGCAAAGGTCTCGTACGAAGCAGAAACCGTAACCATGACTCGTTATGACGGAGATATCCCACACCACCTGAAGGAGCAATATGCCCTCAGGGCCATACCGGCCGTTAACCGAAGCAGGGTTCAGGTAAGCATTGACCGGGCCGGGCCGGTGCATTGGACCATCGAAGACCTGGAGCCGGAACGGAAGATACCCGACGGCAGGCATAATATCCCACCCGACCTTTCCCCAAAGGTAAAAAGAACGGTCATTCATGATCATCAGGCAGACTTTTACGATGCTTCCGGAAAGCTAATAAGAAGTGGCCGGATAGATATGCCGGACCTGGAGCAGATCAACGAATTTTTGAAGAACGCCGGTGGTCAGAACAGGGATCTGAAGCAAAGACTTGCACTTGCAAAGCAAAACGGAAGTGTTATTTATGAACATCCCAACGGAAACCTTACGATACGAACACGGCGGCGGCTTTCGGATTTGTATAGCAGGGGAGGCCCTGTGCAGGTTTCGGAAATACCTTCGGAAGAAGTGGAGGTGCGGGAGCTGGTAGATACCAGGCGAAATATCGTTTTTGCCACCGCTCTCTGTGATCTGTCGGGTGTCGTTCTGGAGGAAAGCCTCCTGCAATACCGGCACGGCAGTACAGAGCTTCAGCATATTCACCGTGTTTCAACTGTCACAGACAGGAACCGTATTAAAGTTAAAAGTATAACGGATACGTATTTTGAGTATGTGAATGTACTACTTTCGGAGAAGTAAAACATAACAGCATGGAGAAGCGCATTGCAGGTCAGAGGCTTTCGCCGGCAGGGTGTGATGCATATGATATATAAAAAAAGCGGGCCTCCGAAAGGAAGCCCGCCCGCGTTTAAAAGGCAGGTTATTTAGTTAGAATGAGTACCGTAGTGTAGCACCGTATGTTCTCGGGTCACCAATTATACCGGCATATTGCCCATAGCTGCCCGGAGCGGCCAGAAGCTGCTCATAATAATCGGTATTGGTGAGGTTCCTGCTCCAGAGGAAAAAGGTGATCCCGTTGGATGCCCGGAAACCGGCTCTCGCATTCAGGAGGGCGTACCCGTTGATGTTAAGGTGTTGGGAAGGAGAAGGGCTGGAAGAAAACTCCGAGCGGTAAAACACATCGGCCCCCAGGAAGTAGTTGCCGCTAAGCCCGATCAATGCGCCTTTCCGGGCCACTTCGGCGCCCAGCGATCCCGACCATTTGGAGATGCCGGGGAGCCTTCCGCCGGAAATGTCTTTGAAAGCCTGGGGTCCGCCTACTTCTTCGAGGGGCACGGGAGCGTTGGTAAATTTCACGTATTTGCCGTCGGTATAGGCCAGGGCCGCATTCAGGCGAAGTGAATTTCCGATCGACACGTTACCGTCCAGCTCAGCTCCGCGGACGCGTACCTTCTCGGCATTGGCCAGGTAGCCCCGGTTCACACCGGGCTCAGGGGTTTGAACCTGTGTCTGGAAATCACTGATGTCCGTCTGATAAACCGTAAAATTAAGAACAGCGTTCTTTCCCGGGTTGGTTTTGATGCCCAGTTCTTTGTGGTTAACTGCCTCAGGCTTTACCTGGGCCAGTTCAAGCAGCACCTGGCCGTTAGCGGTAGGTAGGCCACCCACATTGACCCCTACCGGCTTGTAGCTGATAGAATAGGTTGCGAAACCGTTCACTTTAGGATTAAGCTTGTACTGCAACGAAAGCTGGCCGGAAAAATTCCCCTCGACGGCTTCGGTATTGAACGACTGGTTACTGTAAAGCCCGTTTTTCAGTGCCAGCAGGTCGGGGTCAGTGGTGTCCAGGCCTCCGTAGCGCTGACGGTTATAATTCACGATTTTTTTATCATAATTATATCTCAGGCCCGGTAAGATGTGAAGTTTCGGTATGATCTCCCAGTCGATCTGTGTATAAGCCGCCAGACCGGTACTTTTGATACCATAAGTGGTTCTGATACCGTAGTTATCAAACAGTCCGGGAGTGGCCCATAAGGGGCTGGTGCTGCTTTGGGCAAAGCGCCATTGAGCGGAGCCAGCCTCTTCGGTATGAACGGGGTCTGTCTGCAGATCCTGCCATAGTCCGAAAAGCCCGATCACCCCGCTTACTTTTTCACCCACTTTACCGGAGTACCGGAACTCCTGCGACCATTGGTCGTGAACAGAGTTACCGGCGGAGATGGTAAATGCGGGCAGGCCGGTATAATCTCTGTCGTTTAGCGGTACCCATTTCCAGTAACGGTATGCCGTAGTGGAAGTGAGCGTTCCGTTTCCTATTTTTATATCCGTGTTCAGGGATACTCCCCCCAGTTGGTTATCAGCTTTGGATTTGGTATCCAGGTCTGCTTTTCTTTCGAAGGCGCTTTTGTAGGGAACTTCATAGCCCAGATCTTTGATGATGGCATTAAACTGCCGGTAGGCTGCCCGTTGGGTGGTCACTACACCGGCAATTCCCCAACCGTAGCCATCGGGTTTCTGGTCGGTGATATCTCCGGTCAATAAAACTTTAACCTGATCGGAAGGGGTATAAAGCAGCTGGCCCCTTACTCCCTGGTTGTTAATGTCATTGATATCGGAATCCGTAGCCACGTTATACAGGGTGCCGTTTCGCTGCGTACCGGAGAAGGAAACCCTTGCCGCCAGGTTTTTACTCAGCGGACCGGTAAGAGAGGTCTTGGCCTGGATGTATCCGTAATTACCGTAGCTGACCTCAAAAGTTCCTCCGGGCCTGAACTCCGGCAGACGTGAAGTGATGTTGAAAGCGCCGGAGGTGGTGTTTTTGCCAAAAAGGGTTCCCTGAGGTCCTCTCAGCACTTCCACCTGCTCGATATCGATAAAGTCGAGTGCAGTAGCTGCCGGACGGGCCAGGTAAACACCGTCCAGGTAAAAGCCTACTCCCGGATCAATACCGTCATTGGTTAAACCATACGTAGAGCCTAAGCCTCTGATGTTCAGGGTGGTGTTTCGGGGGTTCGAGGCATAGAGCTGTACGGTAGGCACCAACTCTTTCAAACGGTTGACATTAAAAGCTCCCGCGTCTTCAATGGCTACACCCCGGACAATGGAAATGGGAATGGGCACTTCCTGGATCTTTTCTGCCCGGCGTCGTGAGGTCACCACTACTTCCTGAAGAGAAGCTTCAGAAGATGTGAGCTCAATGTTTACATTGTTCGATTCCGCAAGAAATTCAAGGGTTTTGTACCCTACCGAGCGGATGATCAGGGTAAAGGGGAGGGTTTGGCCGGTGGTGAGGCTGAACTCACCGTTGATGTCCGAGATCGCCCCGTTGGTAGTTCCCCGGATGGTTACACTGGCCCCTACTACAGGTTCTTTTGAAGCTTTATCCCGAAGAGTCCCTTTTATCTGGGCATTGATCAAAGGGGTATTCTGAGCATGGCCCAGATAGGGAAGCAGGCTTAGCAACAGGAGATTGACGACGTTTTTCATAAGAATTGGTTTTTTGATTATGTTAAAATATTACATCTATGGAACAAATAGAGTATATGTTTATATTTCCATATTTTTAGTTTTTGCGAGGAGAAATACCTTATAATATTCCCAAAGCTGACAGGAACGTACGTAAGCTGATAATGACAATTACGGTTCCCACAAAGATAAACATAGGCTTTACCGGGATTTTTCGTACCATAAAAGCGGCAATGGGAGCGGCAATAACCCCACCAAGAATAAGTCCCAGAATGATCTGCCAGTGCCCGAATCCCATGACAAAAATAAAAGTGAGGGAGCTGGCAAAAGAAACAAAAAATTCTGTCAGGTTCACCGATCCGATCGTATACAGCGGACTTCTACCGTTGGCAATCAGGGTGGAGGTGACAATAGGCCCCCAACCGCCGCCGCCGATGGAGTCGAGGAATCCGCCGGTTCCGGCCAGGAGCCCTAAGCGCCTGATCGGTTTCTTTTTCTGCTTTTTGGCAGCTACTTTCCGAAGGATCCTGATCCCAAGGTAAAGAGTATACAAGGCTACAAGTGGCCGGATGTACTGATTGTAATCTTCCAGTGAAGACAGCAAATATGCTCCTACGATAGCCCCCAACACTCCCGGAAGCACAAGATAACGAAAAAGCTTTTTGTTCACATTACCGAATGTAAGATGGCTCAGCCCGGAAACCCCGCTGGTGAAAATCTCCGAGGCATGTACACTGGCGCTGGCGGCAGCGGGAGGCATACCTGTAGCCATCAGGAAGCTGGTGGCGCTGACCCCGTAGGCCATACCGAGAGAACCGTCGATCATCTGGGCGATGAACCCCGCCGCCATATAGATCAGAATGCTGCTGTCCAGCGAGTCCCACAAGTTGATCAATTGCCCCTTGAACCATAAGGCAGGAAAGAAACTGAAGAGAATATGACCGGCAGTCATCCACCCGATGATAGTTAACAGCTGAAATATCCGGTTTTTCCAAATCTTCCTGGTTTCAGGACGCATAGGGTATCTTTTATAATTGAGTGGCAATTTTACGACATAAAATCATAAAGTCTACTAAAACTATAGACTTTATTGAAAAATTTATACCTGAACTTTAAATTGTGAAAATTAATACCGGATAGGTGAAATTTTGAAAATTATTCATCAGAAAGTCCAATTTGGGGCTTGGGTTTTTTATTTTTTGCTTTTTTAGTTCCCTATTACCAAATATTATATAGATTTACTGGTACACCTCTTCATTTTTTTGCCTGAAATTAAGCCGGTTTTCGCATTTTTGTAAATTTTTACAAAATATTATTCTGTTTTGATAAACTTGTTGGCATTGTTTTTCGTTGGTGTTTAATACCGGGAAGAAGCAAACAAAACTTCAGATAGCCTTTTTCGGGCAGTTTCAGAGGGGATAAAGAATAAAAAAAATGTTTTATGTAATTATATCAAGAAAAATTTGGATTATTGCATAAGTTTTATCTTTTGAACGAAGAACGGAGTGAAGAGTGGTATCTGAAGTTTCTGCTTGGGAAACTTTTAGCTTTAAAATTATGGTAGTAAATTTCAAGGAAAATACAGAAGAGCTTTTAATAGAACGGCTTTTAAAAGGCTTTGACCATTCACGAATGGTCAAATGGGCCAGAGTTTTGCTGGATTCAGGCAGGTATGCTGAAAGTCTCATCATTTTAGCAGGTATGGAGAACGCTGTAAATGAAGAAATAGAGAAATATTTCCTGAGGAGTATCGAGGAACTGGAATTAAATATCCCAAAAGATATCCGGTCTCAGCTGCAGGAATATGCCAATGATATCGCGCTCAGAGTGCTTAAGGGAGAGGTCAGCCAGGATTTTGGCTTTCTGCAGATGTTGAAAGTAGCGAAAGTGTCTGACCGGGATTTTCGGTATTCCGGTTTCTCAGAAATAGAGGAAGATCTTGATAATCTCTTTTACGGGCGAAAGACAAAAAGGGATGCTCTGACTTTGGAGAATCAGAAAGCGTATATCCGGGAAGAGTTTAAGCTTTTCTCCACTATGGAGATGCTGGATATTCCATTGATTGCCCGGGAGCAGGAATATTGCATGGTCTGCGGAAAGTTATCGACGCCTTATCCGAAGAAAAAATATTCGGTCAGAAGGCCGTTTTTATACCATGTGCTCAGCTGTGATCATTGCCGTTCTGAGCGGCTGAAGTCGGCTTCGCAGCATTTTGTAAAGCGAAAGATCATTGAATCTTATGCTTTGCAGGGATGTTGAATTAAATCTTTAATAAACTTATCGGCGACCGAAAATGTTCTTTTAGGAAAAAAGAAACATTGATCGATTTATCTATACTGGAACTGGCCATCATCCGGGAAGGAGGAAATGCGGGGTTGGCGATAGAACAAACAGTGGAAGCGGCCAGGCATGCCGAAGGCCTGGGTTTTAAACGGATCTGGCTGGCCGAGCACCATAATATGCCCCATGTGGCCAGTTCATCCACTGCCGTACTGATCGGGCATGTGGCGGAAAAAACAGAACGGATCCGGGTAGGGTCGGGTGGAATCATGCTCCCTAACCACTCCCCGCTGATCGTGGCGGAACAGTTCGGAACACTGGAGGCGCTCTACCCAGGGCGTATCGATCTGGGGCTGGGACGAGCCCCTGGTACGGACCAGTTGACCGCCCAGGCCATTCGCAGGGAGAATATGAACGCGGCTTTCAGCTTTCCGGCAGACGTCCGGCAGTTGCAAAAATATTTTGGAAATACGGATGAGGAGGCAAAAGTAAGGGCCTTTCCAGGGGAAGGCGCACAGGTGCCACTCTGGATTCTGGGGTCGAGTACAGATAGTGCCTACCTGGCGGCTGAAATGGGACTGCCCTATGCTTTTGCTGCACATTTTGCGCCCCAGCAGTTGTATACAGCCATAGATATTTACAGGAAAAACTTTAAGCCGTCAGCAATTTTGGATAAACCCAAACTGATGATTTGCGTGAACGTAATTGCTGCCGATACGGACGAGGATGCGCACTTTTTGTCGACCAGCCTGATCCGGATGTTTATCGGGATTGTGACCAGTAACCGCCAGCCCCTGATGCCGCCTCAGCCCCTGCCGGAGATCTACTATCAGCACAAGGAATTGAAATACATGGTAGACAATATGCTGACCAACACTTTTATCGGGAGCAAAGAAACCCTACAGAAAAGCTTGTCCGTCTTTATTGAGGATACCGGGCCGGATGAGCTGATGGTAACTTCCTATTTCTATGATATGGAGGCGAAATTGAAGTCGCTGAGTATCGTAAAAGAAGCATTGCAGTAGTTTTTTTCCAAACTTGCTGATTTTCGGTCAATATTAAGGTGGCAAGTCCGGCTTACCTTAAAAACTCTGCCACCATTTCAGCCAGAAGCTTTCCGATAGAGGGATATGTCCGGCCATCGTGCAATTCAGCCGCTCCCTCGCAGAGATGAAGGTAAGTGAGGTTGGGAGCGGTTTTCACTTCCCGGATGAACAGGAGTGCCTGCTGCACATGAAAGCCTATGGGGGTGGAGGCACTGGAAAGTACATTCTCTATGGCATCCAGATCTATTTCTATACCTAAGGGCAGAACGGAAGTGTGATTCATGGCCGCTTGAACGGCTTCCCGGAACTCAGGGGGAGAACACAGCATTAAATCATCAAAATACTGAACCCGGATTTTCGGATCGTTCTCCAACTCCCGGAGCATGTATTCCGGAGCATAAGTTTTTTGAAGTCCGAAAACCGAATACCGGCCCAAATATCCCTCACTCATGGCGTAGGAAAACGCATTTCCGGAATGCCGTCCCTCCAATTTCCGGAAATCGGCATGGGCATCAAAATTGATCACGGAAACCGGTATGCCCAGAGCCTGTGAGGCTCCTTTGAGGTTACCGTATGCATTGTTATGCCCGCCACCGATTACCACCGGTATTCTGCCTGCGCAGACTGTTTCATGGATTTTTCGGGAAACTTCCGCATCGATCTGTTCTACCTGCCTCCGGAGCTCGTCTGTGTCGGCATGTGCGAGATCCGGAAACTGGAAATACCCGGAAAGGAAAATATTTTCTCCACTCAGGAAACGGTTACTCTGAAGATTCAGGAAGACCTTCAAAAAACTTTGCCACGCGGTTTCTGTCCCCCCGGTCCCGAGATTGGCCCGGACCCCTACAGATTCCGGTATCCCGATGAGCTCATAACGAGTATTTTCGTCCCCGGTTAAAGAGATCATCTCGCCGATGCGCGTCTCTCCGGCCCGGGATTTTACGATTTCCCGGAGGTGATCCGGTGATATTTTTACGAAATGGTTCATCTTTTCAAAGGAATTAACTCAATCCTTCTTACCGATCCACCCCAAATGAGTATGTTTAAAATCATCATTGAATTTAAGCCCGTAGCCGAAAATCCTGTCCATGGCCGAATGCCCGAATAAAATTACGCCCGCCAGAGTAAGCGGTGCATTATTCAGCCAGAAGCCTAAAAACAAAACGATAACGGCCAGTAGTTTATGGTGAAAAAGATTATACAATCCTGCCCCTGCTTTAGGATTGACCAGGTAGCCGATCATGGATAGATCAGGTAGTAAAAGACACGCGGGAAAAACCCACCAGGCATACTCTAATTGATTGAATAAGATGATGGCGAGTAAAAACTGGCCCATTTCTTCGAGTTTTAAAAGATTATTCATTTTACTTACTTAAAATATGTAATGCCTCGGTGACCGAAGCCAAAAAATTAACGTGTTTTCCCTTATTGCTTTCGTAGATAAAGTCGATTAGACTATTCATAAACAAGCTCTCCGTTAATAATCACTTTATCGATCAGGTTTTCACCAAAGCTATACGGCAAATAGGCGACAGACGGAATCTGCCGGGTCAGGATCAGATTGGCCCTCTTTCCCACCGTTATACTTCCGACCTCATCTTCCGTTTCCATCGCATAAGCGCCGTTTATCGTGGCGGCATTGATGGCCTCTTCGGGCAGCATTTTCATTTGAATACAGCTCATGGAAACCACCAGGTTCATATTGCCGGAGGGGGATGATCCCGGATTGAAGTCGCTGGCCACAACTACAGCTGCATTGTTTTCGAGGAGCTTCCGGGCAGGTGGAAAACCCATCCGTAAGAAATAGGCAGCAGTGGGCAGCAGTGTAGCCATGGGAGCATCCGAAAGGCCGAGAATCCTGATTTCTTCGTCAGAGATGGTTTCGAGATGGTCTACTGAAAGGGCTCCGGTATTATAACCGGCCTGCACGCCACCCGAAATATTCAGCTGGTTGGCGTGGATTTTGGGTTTCAGCCCAAACGCAATCCCGGCACGGCAGATCTCTTCGGTTTCGGCCTGGGAGAAGAAGCCTTCTTCGCAAAAAACATCAATGTAATCGGCCAGGTTTTCTTTGGCTATTGCCGGGAGCATTTCTGTCAGAATCAAATCGATATAGGCTATGCGGTTATCTTTGTACTCCAAAGGAACAGCATGCGCTCCCAGGAAGGTGGCCTTAATCGGGATGGGCGCCCATTCTTTTAGCCGCCTGGTCACACGGAGCATTTTAAGTTCAGCTTCCGTACTCAGCCCATAGCCGCTTTTGATCTCCAGGGCACCGGTGCCCAATCGTATCAACTTTTCCAGTCGTCCCTTTGCCTGCTCGAAAAGGGTATCCTCGTCGGTTTCTGCCAGTTTACGGGCGGAGTTGAGGATCCCGCCGCCTTTGGCCGCAATTTCGGCGTAGCTCAGTCCTTTGAGCTTATCGATAAACTCAGACTCCCTGGATGCCGCAAAAACCAGGTGGGAGTGGCTGTCGCACCAGGCAGGCAAAACCGATTTTCCATCCGCATCTATGATGCGATAGTCGCCGAAATGGTGCAGCTCTTCCATCTTGCCAAACTCTGCGATGCGCCCGTCCGCTACTTTCAGGTAGGCATCTTCGATGATCGGTAGATTGGCCAGTTGGCTGCCGCGGAGGGGGCCGGCGGTATTTTCACGGACATTGGTCAGATATTTAATGTTGATGATGAGCATGTTTTAGTGTTTGAGGTTCATAGTTTAAACTTCTCCTTCACCTCCACCGCCTTCTCATAACCCGCATCCGCGTGGCGGTACACGCCCATTGCCGGGTCGTTGAAAAGCACCCGGCGAAGGCACTCTTCCGCACGCCCTGTTCCATCGGCCAGCACCACCATACCGGCGTGCTGTGAGTAGCCCATACCTACGCCGCCCCCGTGGTGAAAGCTCACCCAGGTAGCGCCGCCGGTGGCATTGCTCAGCAGGTTCAGCAGCGCCCAGTCGCTTACGGCATCCGAGCCGTCTTTCATGGCCTCAGTCTCCCGGTTGGGGGATGCCACGCTTCCGCAATCGAGGTGGTCGCGACCTATCACTATCGGTGCTTTCAGCTCCCCGTCGCGAACCATTTCGTTGAATTTTAACCCGGCTTTTTCTCTTTCTCCCAGGCCCAGCCAGCAGATCCGGGCGGGCAGTCCCTGGAAGGCGATCCTCTCCCGGGCCTGGGTGAGCCAGGTTTTCAGACCTTCATTTTCCGGGAAAAGCTCCAGCAGTGCGCGGTCGGTTTTGTAAATATCTTCCGGGTCGCCGCTAAGGGCCACCCATCGGAAAGGTCCTTTCCCTTCACAGAAAAGCGGCCGGATATAGGCCGGCGAAAACCCGGGGAACCCGAATGCGTTCTTCACTCCGCCCTTTTCGGCAAAAGCCCGGATGTTATTCCCGTAATCAAAGGTCACCGCTCCTTTTTGCTGTAACTCCAGCATCAGGCTCACATGGCGGGCCATGCTGGCGATGGCCCGCTGCTGGTACCGGGCCGGGTCGGTTTTGCGTAGGTTCAGGGCTTCCTGTAACGACATTCCATGCGGTACGTAACCGTTGATGGGGTCATGGGCCGAGGTCTGGTCGGTGAGGATGTCCGGGATAATCCCGTCATCTATCAGCCGCTGAAGGAAATCGCCTGCATCCATTTCTATTCCTATCGAAACCGCTTTGCCCTCCTGTTTGTACTTTAGCGCGAGATCTCTCCCTTCTTCATAGCTTGCGGCCCAAATGTCCAGGTACCGGGTATCTATTCTTTTTTGGATGCTGGCAGGGTTAATGTCGGCCGAGAGGCTGGTGGCTCCGGCTAAGCTGGCGGCCAGCGGCTGAGCCCCGCCCATACCGCCCAATCCGGCGGTGACGAGAAGTTTTCCTTTCAGGTCTCCACCGAAATGCTGCCTTCCGCATTCCAAAAAGGTCTCATACGTACCCTGTACGATGCCCTGCGAGCCGATATAGATCCACGAGCCGGCGGTCATCTGGCCGTACATCATAAGGCCTTTTTCTCGTAGTTCATAAAAATGTTCCCAGGTAGCCCATTTCGGTACGAGGTTAGAATTCGCGATCAGCACCCGCGGGGCCTGCGGATGGGTACGCACTACCCCCACGGGTTTGCCGCTTTGCACAAGGAGCGAGTGGTTCTCGTCGAGCTCATACAGGTATTTGATGATATTGACCAGGGCTTCGCGGTTCCGGGCGGCCTGGCCGATCCCGCCGTAAACCACCAGCTGATCAGGGTTTTCGGCCACTTCCGCATCCAGGTTGTTCAATAACATTCTTAAAGGAGCCTCGGTTTGCCAGGATCGGGCGTTCAGCGTGGTGCCGGTGGGGGCTTTGTAATGCGGATGTGCCGCGTATTTATCTATAAATTGTTCTACCGTCATAGTTTGATGATACCTGTTTATTTAAAGTGTTGAAATCCGTAGTGAGACCAAACGTAATATACAAATTTAGACGATTTATTCTATTTTTGTCAATCCGGCTTTACAATGTCTTCTGATAAATATTAATTAAATATGAAATTTTCACCCATTATAGAAGTAGACGAATTGCTAAAGATATTTAAGCATCCGGATGTGATGATTTTCGATGCAAGAAACAGTAAAAATGCTAAAGCTGACTATGAAGCCGAACATTTGGACGGTGCTTTTTACATAGATCTCAACACTCAAAATTTAAACGAGGAGGGTCTGTTTCTTTCGCCGGAAGAACTGAAAGATAAATACAACTCAAAATTCAGGGAAGTCCGCTCCGCAAATATAATCATACATTGTGGTTCGGGTGTAACCGCTTGTCATACCGTATTGGCATTAGCCTGCGCCGGAATGGAAATTCCTAAACTTTATGTGGGTTCCTGGAGCGAATGGAGCAGAAATAATAAGGCCGTACAACACAGCTGAAACTCTTATTTTTCATACTATTTTACCGTAGACATCAACAACTCCCGAATATTGACTTTCAAAAACTCGAAGATTTAATAAAGTGTTTCAATATATTTGGATTTTGATCTTCGGATATGGGTTTCCGTCTGAAAATTTCCGCACCTTGCTTAACTTATGATTTCCCCGGTTGGACGATAGTGGGGAACAAAGGCGGATTTATGGCGCAGCACAGACATATCCTGATCGTTACTAACGCAAACCCATCTTACTTACAGATATGAACGGGGTCTGGAATCAGCCCGGGTCCCCGTTAATTCTTAATGTGCCAGACTGAATTCCTCAAACCCGTTATCCAGCTGTATCTGAAGCCTTGCAGCGATTTCTTTAATATGAGACGTAAACGAATAATCCTGCACCATCTCTTTAATTTCCTGAATATCTTCGGCAAAGATCCGGTCTTCATTGGCAAAAGATACCTTCCGGCGAACAAATTCATGTGCCTTCTCCAATAGCACGGAGCTTTTGAGCGGTCGCCGGAACTCAATAGCCTGGCAGGCACTCATCAGCTCGATGGCCAGAATGTACTCCAGGTTATCCAGTATCTGGTAGAGCTTGCGCCCGCTGATGCTCCCCATTGATACGTGGTCTTCCTGCCCCAGTGAGGTGGGCACGCTATCGGCCGAAGCCGGAAAGCAAAGCGTCTTGTTTTCGGTGACCAGTGCCGCTGTGGTGTATTGCGGGATCATGAAGCCCGAGTTCAGGCCCACGTCGTTCATCAGCAGCATGGGTAACCCGAACTTCCCTTCCAGCAGGAGGTAGCAGCGCCGGTCCGAGATATTCCCGAGCTCGGCCGCTGCAAAACAGGCATAATCGAGCGGAAGGGCCAGAGGCTGTCCGTGGAAATTGCCCCCGCTGATGGTGTCGTCGCTGCTAAAAATGATGGGATTGTCGGTAACGGAGTTCAGCTCGGTTTCGGTCAGCTCTTTCAGGTGGAGCCAGGCATTCCGCGCGGCACCGTGTACCTGCGGCATGCAGCGGAGGCTGTAAGGGTCCTGCACCCTTTCGCAATCTACATGGCTCTCCATGATCTCCGAATCGCTCAGCAGCATTCGAAGCCTCTGCGCCACGAGCCGGTTCCCTGCGAACGGGCGGAGCTCGTGCAGCCGGGCGTCAAAAGGCGCTTTGGTGCCCTGCAGCGATTCCAGGCTCATGGCCCCGATGGTATCCGCAATCTCCAGGCAGTTAAAGAAGCGTTCCACACATTTCACGGCATAGCTCAGGATAAACTGGGTGCCGTTGATGAGTGCGAGGCCTTCTTTCGGCCCTAATTGTAAGGGCTCGAGCCCTTTCCTCTCCAGGACCACGGCAGCATCCAGAACCTCTCCCTCATACGTTACTTTTCCAAGGCCGATCAGAGGTAAAAACAGGTGGGATAGGGGGGCTAAATCACCGCTGGCGCCCACACTTCCTTTTTCAGGTACGACCGGAATAACCTCATTTTCAATATGCCATAAAATGCGCTCAAGGGTGGTCAGCTGTACCCCCGAAAAACCCTGCGCCAGTGCATGCAGTTTGGTAATGAGCATGATCCTGGCAATCTCCGTCGGGATATTCTCTCCCACACCCACGCTGTGCGACTGCAGGATCTTGTGCTGCAACGTGCGGGTATCTTCTTCTGAAATTTTTTTATTGGCAAGAATTCCGAAGCCTGTGTTTACGCCGTAAACGGTTCGTTGACTTTCTACGATTTCCTGTACATCAGCCTCTGATTTCTTTATTTTTCTCAATGCGGTGTCTGAAAGAACCCCTTTGACGGTTCCCCTGGCCAGAGCAAGCGTAATTCCTACGGTCAGACGGCCTTCGCCGTAGTTAAAATGTTTGTCCATGAAATATATTTTCGACTGTTCAAAGTTAGGTTTTTATAACCATATAAGGCACATTAGTGCATATTAGTTTTACAAGGAAAAGAGGCTAACCGGGATGAAAAAGAGAGGGTATAGCTCATGCATTTGCCAGACAATATTTTTTTTAAGGTAATTTTAAGGAGAAAGGGAAACTTTTACAGTCGCAATTAATGTTACTACATCAATCAATAAAATACATCTTTAAAGTATGAAAAAAGTAACGGTATTAGCTCTTGCAGCACTTATAGGAGCTGCATCATGTACAAGTTCGAATTCAGACTCTGCGGAGACTTCAGACGCAGAAGAAGTGGCTGTGGCGGAGGGACACGCGTATGCGGCCGACCTTCAGTCGAGCCAGGTAGAATGGAAGGCGTTTCATAAAGGCGGCTTTGCGCCCAGGTGGGGAACCCTGAAGCTTTCTGCCGGAGAGCTCACTGTGGCGGATGATAATATCACCGCAGGAAGTTTCACCATAGATTTCAACACCCTCATCGTAGATCCTGCTTCTGTTACGGAAGCGGATAAAAAAGCTATTGATCTGCAAAATCACCTGAAAAGTGCTGACTTTTTTGATGTGGCGCAATTCCCTGCCGGAACTTTTGAAATAACCGGCATTACCGATTTTGATCCGGCCAAAGACAAGAGTGTGATAGAAGGAGCCAACAAGGTCGTGAGCGGAAACTTCACTTTGAAAGGAAACACCATCAATGTGACCTTCCCCGCCAGAATATCGGTAGGTGACGGAACAGCCCGCGTGGAAGCCCGGTTTATCGTAGACCGTACGGCATGGGGATTGAAGTTCGGAGTTACTGATGCGGATCCGGCCGAGTGGGGAGTAAGTAAAGACTTTGAAGTGGGAGTGGATCTCACCGCCGTGGCAAAATAAACCGGCACAGTTTAAACATTCTAAGGAGGGCTCAGGCCCTCTTTTTATTTTTTCTTATCCTCTGAAAAAGCGGATTATTTGCTTTACTTTTGTATAAAAATCTACTTATGAACGTATTTCTTACCGGCATAACGGGTTTGTTGGGAAGCGAAGTGGCCCGTCAGCTGCTGGAGAGAGGGTACAAGGTCAGGGCGCTGGTGAGGAACCCGGAGAAGGTGCAGTTGCATCATCCGGATCTTGAATATGTACAGGGAGATATCCTCGATATTACCACACTGACAGAGCAGATACAGGGCATCGATTATGTGATCCATGCGGCCGCTGTGGTCTCTTTTGCGCGCAAAGAACGGAATGAGATGTATAAGACCAATGTGGAAGGAACCGCCAACGTGGTCAATGTCTGCCTTTCTTCCTCCGTAAAAAAACTCTGTCATGTGAGCTCGATAGCCGCTTTCGGCCGGCCATCTTTAAGTGAAATGAAAAAAACAGACCGGGTGGAGATCGATGAAGAACAGAAATGGATCGAGTCGGCGACCAATTCGCATTATGCCATCAGTAAGTACCTGGGCGAGTGCGAAGTATGGCGCGGTGCTGCGGAGGGGCTGAGTATGGTGATCGTCAACCCGTCGATCATCCTGGGGGAGAGCAACTGGGAGATGAGCAGTACACGGCTTTTCAAATATGTATATGACGCAAAGCCGTTTTACCCGGAAGGTTTCATGAACTTTACCGATGTTAAGGATGTGGCTTCCGCCCTCATTCAGCTGATGGAATCCGGTATCCGGGAAGAGCGTTTTTGTGTTTCAGCAGGCATGGTCTCCTACAAGGAATTTTTTGATAAAATAGCCGACCGTTTCGGAAAGAAAAGGCCCTGGTTTAAGGTTACTGCGGGCATGATGGGGGCCTTGTGGCGTTTGGAGGCCCTGAAATCTTTTCTTACTGGCGGAGCTCCCCTGATCACCCGGGAAACGGCTAAAACAGCCCAGTTGAAGATATTGCAGAAGAACGGGAAGATCCGGAAAGCCCTGGGGTTTGAGTTCCGGACATTGGATGAAACCCTTGACAGGGTTTGTACGGCCCTGGCAGGAAAGAATTAAAAAAGGCTTAAATACCTTTTGGAATTAAAAAAAGCTGTTATTTTTACCAAGCATTGGAAGGAGCAATATGAATCAGGATTTTAGCGAACCTTTTGAGGAATACAACGAAACTTCGCCGGAAGAGGTGGCAAGAAGATTTGAGCTGATGGTAAAGCGGAAGGAATCTCCTGGCTTCAGCGAGGAGGTCTTTGAATCATTGACCGAGCATTATCTTATAAAAGGAAATTTTGAGATGGCCCTGAAGGCGTGTAATTACGGGCTCCGGCTTTACCCCAATTCCCTCGACATGATGCTGAATAAGGTGCAGGTGCTGATCAACCGGCTGGAGCTGTACGAAGCCACCGAGATCCTGGATCACGCCTCGGTATTTTATCCTTCCGACACCGAGATACGCTATTTCCGTGGCGTTATCAGTATCTATGCCGGAGAAAATGAAAAGGCGATTGAGATCTTCCGGGAAATTCTTCCCATTTCGGAAGAGAAAGAGAATATTTATTTTCAACTGGGCATGGCTCAGTCGGGGTTAGGTCTGCTGGAAGATTCCATTGAATCTTTTCAGAAGGCCATTGATGAGAACAGCAAGAGCGATATCGTTTATACGGAACTGGTTTTCAGCTATGAGCTGGCTTCGGCCCTGGAGCAGGGCGTGACGTACTTTAAAGAGCTGATCGACATCGACCCCTACAATCATCTGGCGTGGTTTGCATTGGGCCAGTGCTATAACAATATTAACCTTTTTGAGGAAGCGAAAGACGCATTCGGGTTTGTTACGGCCATTAATGATAAGTTTTCCGGTGGATGGTATAACCTGGGCTTATCTCACCTCAGCCTGGAAGAATATGCGTCGGCCAAGGAATGTTTCCGGCACACCCTCGACCTGGAAGATGAGTCGGCAGAGGTGCTGGTGCACCTGGGTTCTGCCCACGAGCGCCTGGAGGAGTTTACCGATGCATTTAAATGCTACAAAAGGGCTTCGGAGCTGGACGAATACGGTGATGAGGCCTGGTTCGGTATGTCATCGGTACTCTATGAGCAGGAACGTTACGTGGAAGCCATCCATTTTATCCGGAAGGCCATCAAGCTGAACGGGGTCAATTCTGATTACTGGCTGCTGCTGGCAGATAATGAAAGTAAGTTCGGCAATATGCTTTCAGCGGAAGAAGCCTACCGCAAGGCGGTGGAGCTGAACCCTATTGATCCCGACATCTGGCTGAACTGGTCTTTACTGTATTTTGATGCGGAAGACTATAAGCGGGCTTTGGAGATTGTGACAGACGGACTGGAAGACCTGCCGGAGGAGGCAGATCTGTATTACCGCGCTACGGTCTATCTCCTGTATGACGGCAGCTATACGATGGCGTACAAATATCTCCAGGAGGCGCTTGCCCTGGATTATGACAAGCACGTTCAGCTATATGATTTCTTCAGTAACCTGGATACGCTGAAGACGCTGCAACGGATCATCGAACAGTTTAAATCATAAAAAATGCCCTTTACAAAGGGCATTTTTTATGATTTATTTTTTGAAGTTGTAAAATTTCCAATCCGGCTTATAATCTTTGGGTAGCGGCTGATTTACCAGGGATGCCCTGATCATTTCCATCGGCATGTGATTCAGCTTGATCACCTTATCATGGAAATCACCAAACGACATTTTTCCCGATTCTACAAATTCATTTTTGATGCTGAACAGCTGTAGTCCGCCCACCAGGTAAGCCAGCTGGTAAAGCGGCGGATAACCGCCTTCGAAAGACCGCTTAACCTCTGCGTGGGCATTGGAGTATTCGTGCCCCACCCGGTCTACCAGGTAGTCAACGCATTGCTGGGGCGTCCATTCCCCCAGGTGATATTTCAGGGAGAAAGTGATCCTGGCGCAACGGTGCATTCTCCAGAAAAGCATCCCGATCCTCTCTTCCGGTGTTTTGGCAAAACCTTTCTCGTAGAGCAAAAGCTCCCAATAGAGAGTCCAGCCTTCGGTAGAAAACGGCGTAGAAAAGGCTTCGCGCCGGTAGGGGCGGTAGCGGCTGTTCATATAAAATTGTAAATGATGGCCCGGCACCAGCTCATGCTGTACGGTACCCCTGGAGAAGTAAGGGTTATTTCCCCGCATACTCATCATTTTATGCTCGTGTTCCATGGTGTTGGTAGGGTAGGAGATAATGATGTCGCGACCGCCGAGGAAGAACGGACTCACCAGCTGCCTTTCGGGGCTCATCATCTGCATGCCCCAGGTTTCTTCAGCGATGGGGGGGATCTCAATAAGCTTATGGGCCCGGATGAACTCCTGCGCATCGTTATAAAGCTTAATGATGAGCTCGGGCTGGGTGCCTTCCGGCACATAACTGTTTTTAACTTTTTCCTGTGCGGCTTTCCAGTTGTCTCCGAAGCCCAGTTCGCGGGAAGCTTTCACCACCTCGGCCTCACACCAGGCAAATTCCTGGTCGGCCAGCCGGATCAGTTCTTCGGGTGTATAGGCGATCATCTCCAGTTTCAGCTGGCGGTTCAGCTCTTCTCTGCCAATAGGAAGCCCGCCGATACCGCTGCCGTCGTCTGACGGTTTCGCATCACTTTTAGACCGGATCAGTTTTTCGTAGTCGGTCAGCTGCTCGTCCAACTTTTTGTAGGTGGTGGGCACCCACCAGGTAAACAGCGGGTCGTAGCCGTTATAAAAATCGTAGAAGCTTTTCAGACGGGCTTTTAAAGAAACGACCATATCGGCTGCAAAATTGGCTTTGGTTTCCGCGATCTTACCGCCTTTGGCTACTTCATCTCTGATCTTTTGGAGGTCTTTGGAAGCCTGGTTGAGCTGCGTAGCTACCTCCTGTCCGTTCATGGTAGTACCCCGCCGGCGAAGTTTCTCGTAATTATAGAGGGTGGGGGCGAAGGGGAGGTATTTTTCAATTTCCCCGTACAGTGCTGCTTCTTTGGTCAGAACATTCTGCGTTTCTTCCACTTTCCTCTTCAGGAGGATATAGTCTACCTGTCCGTCTACACTGATGCTGCCGTAGTCTGTATTGGACAGTTTTTGCAGGTATTCGCGGTTCAGGGCCATCATTCTGTCGCGCTGGTCCGGTGAATTGGCCAGGCTGCGGAACCCGCCGGCCGTGGCACCGTAAAAGGAATTGACCGCCCGGGCATCGTTGGTATACTGAACCACCAGGCCGGAAGTCTCGCTGGCCTGTTCATACATGGAGGCTGAAGGCTTTTCCTGGCTCCAGGCTGCAGGAACCCACAAAATTCCGAGGAGGGCCTTAAGGAGATTTTTTTTCATAAAGTTATCAAGGTTAGTTAAATCGTTCAGGGTCAAACAGCCGGATATCGGTACCTGTCCGGCTACTGTTGATCAGGTCGGCTACGGTCTTTCCAACGGCGGGGCCCAGGCTGAGTCCCATCATTCCCAGGCCACCGGCGATGGTCAGGTTTTCCAGCTTTGAGGAATTCCCCAGGTAGGGTAGCCCGTCAGGGGAGCAGGGCCGGAAGCCATGCCAGATATCCTTTTCCTCCGGCAGTGGCAACTCAAACTCAGGATAATAGCGGGGGACAGATCGCACAATGCCTTCTACGCGGTTTCGGTTGATCTTATGATTTACGGCAGCCAGCTCCATGGTGCCGCCTATCCTGACCCGGCCGTTCATCGGGGTCAATGCCACCCGTGCTTCCAGGAGGAGGGCCGGGTGCTTTACTTTCCCTTCAAAAGCCCCGGTCATAAAAGAATAGCCTTTACCCGGCATGACCGGGATACGGAGCCCCGCTTTTTGGGATAGTTCCTGAAGCCAGGCCCCTGCTGCAAACACATACCGGTCTGCAGAAAATTTTTTGCCGCTGCCGGTTTCCAGGCCGGTGATCTTCCCTTTGGAGCGGGTAATATCTGTCACCTCTTCATGCGGATAAAACGGCACATCCAGGGATTCCAGCTTTTTTCTCAGGGCACTCATCAGGGCCGGCGGGTAAAGGTGCCCGTCACATTTATAGTGTACGGCCCCCAGCACATCCAGCCGGATCTCCGGTTCCAGCACCTCCAGCTCCGCTTTGCTTAAGACGGCTACATCGAGACCGAGTTCACGGGCGGTATGCGCCAGGTGAACCTCTTCTTCTTCCGTCCGGGCGGTCTTGTACAGCATCAGAATTCCCTTTTTCTCCAGCTCAAAAGTCTTGTCGAGATCCAGCTCATCGTAAAGTGTACTGCTGTACAGGTTCAGGTCACGGATATAAGGGGCTGAGGTACTGACATGCCTTTCATTGGCATTTTTTACGAACTTCAGTCCCCAGGAGATCAGTGAACGGCTGAGCGAGGGTCTGACATAGAACGGGCTCCGGCTGTCAAACATCCAGCGGATGCCCTGGGAGATCATTCCCGGAGCGGCCATGGGTGTGAAGTGGCTGGGTACGATCATCCCCGCATTGCCGTAAGAGCAATTGTCGAGAAAATCTCCCTTATCCAGTACGGACACCTCCCAGCCTGTTTTTCTTAAATAATATGCCGAAGTCAGGCCTGCAATTCCACCTCCCACAATCAGTACGCTACCGTTCATATTTTTTCATGTTTTTAAGATTTTAGCGGTTAGAAATCAGCCGTTAGATTTGTTTATCAGCTGCGGGCGGCCGTTTCTAAAAGCTGGTAACTTCACTGCTCATGGCTACTTTTATATCACCTGGAATCCGTGTGCATACGGGTCATTATCATCTATAAAAATCGTATTGTACCCGTAAATGATCGCCCAGCCTTCGATGCTCGGTGTGATAGCGGGCTTCCCGTTTCCGAAAGGGTCGTAATGCTCCGCTTCTATCCTTCCTGTAAAACGGGATCCGATAATACTCTCATGTATAAACGTATCGCCGGGCTTTAACTTGCCTTTTGCATACCATTGGGCCATCCTGGCCGAGGTGCCCGTACCACACGGTGAGCGGTCAATGGCTTTGTCGCCGTAGAAGACCGCATTCCGGGCGGAAGAGGTGGGATCCAGCACCTCGCCGGTCCACTGAATATGGCTGAGGCCGTTGATGTTGGTGTCTTCGGGATGCACAAAAGTGTAGTGCTCGTTCAGGCGGTTCCGGAGCACGCGGCTCCAGCTGATCAGCTGGTCGGCCGGATATTCCTGGAGTCCCCTGAAATTCTTCTGCGGGTCGACAATAGCGTAGAAGTTACCGCCGTAAGCCACATCTACGGTCAGCTCACCGAGATCGGGGCATTCCACGCTAAGGTTCTCTGTCGCCAGGAAAGATTTGACGTTGGTGAGTTTAACCGACTTTACTTTGCTTCCCTCCTGTACGTAATCGATCAGCACCAGCCCTGCAGGGGCCTCCAACCTCAGCTTTCCGGGTATTTTAGGGGTGATCAGCCCTTCTTCTATGGCGATGGTCACTGTGCCGATAGTGCCGTGACCGCACATGGGCAGGCAGCCGCTGGTTTCAATATACAATACGGCCACATCGTTTGCAGGGTCTGTCGGAGGGTAGAGGATGCTGCCGCTCATCATATCATGACCACGGGGTTCAAACATCAACCCCTTCCGGATCCAGTCATATTCCCTCATAAAGTGGAGGCGGCGCTCCATCATGCTGTTCCCCTCCAGGAAAGGTCCGCCACCCGATACGAGGCGTACGGGGTTGCCACAGGTGTGGGCATCAATGCAGGAAAAGGTTCGTTTCATAAATAGTTAGTTCCGAGTAGTGAGTTTTGAGTGTAGGGAGGTAAAATCCTGCGACCCGTTAGATAATTAACCATTAATCATTAACCATTATCACAAAGCCTCCTGTGTTATTTTCCCGTTCACCAGCCGGTACAGACCCAGTGGATTGCTGTTCTTTAGTTCATCCGGAAGGTAAACATCCGGAACGTTCTGAAAGCTCACCGGCCGTGCAAACCGACGGATGGCGTCGGGTCCTACCGAGGTAAACCGGCTGTCGGTACAGGCCGGGAAAGGCCCGCTGTGCTGCATGGCACTCACGACTTCCACACCGGTGGGGAAGCCGTTGAACAGCAGGCGTCCGCATTTTTCGGTCACCCACAGCAGAAGCTCTTCGTGGTCTCCGATCTCTGCTTCTTCTCCCAGGATGGTGCAGGTAAGCTGACCGTGAATTTTCCGGGCGATGTCCGTCATTTGCTTGGAGTCACTGTACGTGACCACCAGCCCGAAAGGCCCGAATACCTCTTCCTGGAGGGTATCGTTGGCCAGGAAATCCTCGGCGGTGGTCAGTGCGAGGGCGGCTTCTCCTATCCCTTTATCCGAAGAGGAGGCACCCAGCAGCACACGCACATTATCCTGAGAGCTCACGGTAGTTTTATTTTTTGTATACGAATCGGCGATCCCCTCATGAAGCATTTTACAGGGCGGGACCTGCCCGGCAGCGGCCACCAGTGCGTCAAGAAACTTCTGCTGACCTTCCGGCACAATGATAATGCCCGGGTTGGTACAGAACTGCCCCACACCCAGCGTAAGAGAGGCTACGTATTGCTGCGCTACTTCTTCGGGTCTGTTCTTTATTTTTTCAGGCAGAACAAAAACGGGGTTCACACTTCCCATTTCAGAGAATACGGGAATGGGTTCGGGCCGCTGATTCGCGATATCGAAAAGCGCCTTGCCCCCTGTATAGGAACCGGTAAAGCCTACCGCCTTCACCAGCGGGTGTTTCACCAGTGACTGGGATATTTCGCGGGAATTGCTGAAGATCTGTGCAAAGGTACCTTCAGGATACCCGGCTTTTTTCACGCCTCTTCTGATGGCTTCGGCCATGATCCCGGCGGTGCGGGTATGCGCCGAGTGCGCCTTTACGATTACCGGGCAGCCGGCCGCAATGGCCGATGCCGTATCCCCGCCGGCAGTAGAAAAGGCAAAGGGGAAATTGCTGGCCCCGAAGACTACCACAGGGCCAAGACCCACGTATGTTTTCCGGATGTCAGGACGGGGAGGTGTACGTTCCGGCAGGGCAGTGTCGATGCGTACGTCCAGGATAGTACCGGCCGCCAGCGCGGCTCCATAGCTGCGCCATTGCAGCACGGTCCGGCCTTTTTCGCCCGTAAGCCGGGCCAGGGGCAGGTGAGTTTCTTCGTGGGCCGCCTGAATAAGCTCATCGCCGAGTGCTTCGATCTCGTCAGCTATGGTGTTCATCAGTTCAGCTCTTTGTTGAAAGTTGCTTTTCCGGAGCCTTAGAAACGCTTCGTGAGCGAGACCGGCTACCTGATTGATTTCTTCCAGTGATGCCATTCTATAAATTTTTATAATCCGGTAATTGGGGTCTTGATGCCTGGGCATCGGTAATGATCTTCAGAATTCTTTCCCGCTCTTCGCCTGCCAGGGTAAGCCGCGGGGCCCGTACGTGTTCATTGCTGATCCCTTCGGCCGTGGCGGCGAGCTTAATGTATTGTACCAGTCGCGGATGGATATCCAGCTCCAGCAGCGGCATAAACCACCGGTAGATCTTCAGGGCCTCGTTCAGCCGGCCGGCCTGAGCAAGCTTATAAATGGCCACTGTTTCCGCCGGGAAGGCATCGACCAGCCCGGCCACCGAACCTACGGCTCCCATCAGCTGGGTCTCCAGGGCAATGGTATCCACTCCCCCCAGAATTTTAAAGCGGTCACCGAAGCGATTGATCATGCGGGTCACATTGGTAAGGTCGCGGGTAGACTCTTTCACTGCCCGGATAGTAGGATACTTCTCCAGTTCGCCGAACATATCGAGCGTGACATGGATACCATAATCCACCGGGTTGTTGTAGATCAGGATGGGAAGATCCGTAGCGTCGGCTATGGCCCCGAAATACTCAGTCACCTCCCTGTCGGAAGCTTTATAACGCATGGGGGGAAGAAGCATCAGGCCGTCTGCGCCCAGTTCTTTTGCTTTCCGGGCGATGGCCACGGCCTCGCGGGTGGCCTGCTCTGCAATGTTCAGGATCACCGGGAAAGACTCCGGCACCACTCCTTTAGCAAATATCAGCAGGTCAAACTTTTCCTGAGCGGTTAAGGTACTGGCCTCTCCCAAAGTTCCCGCCAGGATGATCCCGGATATCCCCGCTTCGATCTGAAACAGGAGATTCTTTTTAAACATATCATAGTCGATCTCCTCGTCAGCAGTAAAAGGAGTCAAAACCGCAGGATATATCCCGTGCCACAGTGCTGTCTTACTCATCAATTTATAATTTTGGATAATATATTAAACAATTAGAACAGGTCAAAGGTATAAAGGTAATCACAGGAAACCATGTATAAAATTAATCAATACCACACATATTTTAGCAACCCTTTGGCAGATGACCTGTAAATAAAAACGGCATCAGGGATTCTGATGCCGTTTTTATTTATTATAGTTATTTTAGCCGCAATCCTGACCAGGCTTAAGACGGGTCGACAGGTCCGGGTGCAGAGACGCAAAATCTTACGTATCTGCGCGAGGGGATCCGGGTGAGCAGGGTTTATATTAGATGTACAAACAATCCATCCTCCTTTTTCTCCACTTTGGCCAGTCCGCTGCGGGTCAGCTCTTTAATCGCGGTATCCCATTTTTTGTTGCTGAAGCCGGTTTGTGTCTTTAATTCTTCCAGGGCAATGACGGCCTGCGCATTCAGGAGGTCAAGAACGGCTTTGGCCTCTTCACTTACGGAAGGGGCCTTTTTCTCCGGGCGCATCTGCGGGAAGAACAGGACCTCCTGTATGGAGGCATTGTTGGTCAGCATCATGGTCAGGCGGTCGATGCCTATACCGATCCCCGCCGTGGGAGGCATACCGTATTCCAGGGCGCGTATAAAATCTTCGTCGAGGGCCATCGCTTCTTCATCACCTCTTTCAGCCAGCCTCAGCTGCTCTTCAAAGCGCTCCCGCTGGTCGAGCGGATCATTCAGCTCGGAGTAGGCGTTGGCGATCTCCTTACCGTTTACAAACAGCTCAAAGCGTTCGACCAGTCCGGGTTTGGAGCGGTGCTTTTTGGTCAGCGGCGACATCTCTACAGGGTAATCGATGATAAAAGTAGGCTGGATCAGGTGATCTTCCACCTTCTCGCCGAAGATCTCATCGATCAGTTTGGCTTTTCCCATGGTGTCATCCACCTCCATACCCCATTCTTTGCATTTTGCCTTCAGCTCCTCTTCGGTGGAGGTATCTACATTTACGCCGGTGTATTTTTCGATGGCCCCGATGATGGAAAGCTTAGCATAAGGCCCCTGGAAATCGATCACATTCTCCCCGAAAGTAAACTTCGTGTCTTCATTTACGGCAAAGGCCACTTTTTCCAGGAGCTCTTCCGTAAACTGCATCATCCAGGTATAATCTTTATAGGCCACATAGAATTCGAGCGCGGTGAATTCCGGGTTGTGGGTCCGGTCCATTCCTTCATTCCTGAACATTTTACCGAACTCATACACGCCGTCGAAGCCACCCACGATCAGTCGTTTCAGGTAAAGCTCATTGGCTATCCGCAGGTACAGTGGGATGTCGAGCGTATTATGATGGGTGATGAAAGGTCTTGCTGCCGCCCCGCCATGAATAGGCTGAAGGATAGGGGTTTCCACTTCCAGCCAGCCCTTATTGTCAAAGATCTGACGCATGGTGCTGATGATCTTTGCCCTTTTTACAAAGATCTCCCGGTTCTCGGGATTCACGATCAGGTCCACATAGCGTTGCCGGTAGCGCTGCTCAGGATCGGTAAAGCCGTCGTAGATATTGCCCTCATCATCCCGCTTAACAATGGGTAGGGGTTTAAGCGATTTGGAAAGAAGCTTGAACGACCGCACATGGATGGAGATCTCACCGGTCTGGGTTTCAAAACAGTAACCGTTTATCCCGATGATATCGCCGATGTCCAGCAGTTTTTTAAATACGGTATTATAAAGCGTTTTATCCTCCTCGGGGCAGATGTCATCCCGGCGTATATAGATCTGGATACGGGCGGTTTCGTCCTGGATCTCCGCGAAAGAGGCCGAACCCATGATCCGGAAGCTCATCAGCCTGCCCGCCACACTCACATCTTTAAAATCAAATTTGTTGTGCTTCCAGTGCATAAGGATGTCGCGTATGGTGGTGTTTGTCGTGAACCCTTCTGCCGGGTACGGATCTATTCCCAGAGCCATCAGCTCTTCTCTTTTTTGTCGTCTTAGTAGTTCCTGTTCGCTCAATTGCATGAGTAAATAATCATTTTCGGTGCAAAATTAGTGTTTTTTAGCGGCTCTCTCTCAAAAAAGACTGATATTTGAGTTTGGTTAATTTTTTTTAAGGATGAATTTAAAGGAAATACTTGCCGGGAGAGGCATTTTCATTTCTGCCGTTATTTTGTTGTTGTTTCAATGCTCTTCCCGCCGGGCGGTTTCTATCAGTGAAATTCCCCCTAAAAGGGAATTCCGGGGGGTGTGGATCGCTTCGGTGGCGAACATCGACTGGCCTTCCCGCAAGGGCCTGCCTACCGCTGAACAGCAGCAGGAATTCATCCATATCCTGGATAATCATCAACGTTTGGGCATCAATGCGGTCTTCGCACAGGTCAGGGCAGCCTCCGATGCCTTTTACGCGGAGAGTGAAGAGCCCTGGTCGGAATGGCTCACCGGTACCCAGGGCAAAGCCCCTTCACCTTTTTATGATCCGCTGGGCTTTATGATCGAACATGCGCATGAGCGGAACATGGAATTTCATGCCTGGCTCAACCTGAACAGGGGAACACACGCCTCGGCCACCTCGGTTTCCGCTGGTCACATCACTCGTACCCATCCGCAATGGTTCCTGAGCTATGGCGGGTATAAGGTGTATAATTTCGGGATACCCGAAGTGCGGAACTACATTGTGAACCAGGTGTTGAATATCATCCGGAACTACGACGTGGACGGCATCCATTTCGACGACTACTTTTATCCCTACCCGTCGGCCGGGCACCGGATCAATGACCAGCAGACCTTCCGGCAGTATGGTCAGGGCTTCAGCCGCATTGACGACTGGCGGCGGAATAATGTGAATACCCTTATCAAGGACGTCTCTGACGCTATCCGGAAGGAGAAACCTTACATTAAATTCGGCATCAGCCCCTTTGCGGTATGGCGGAGCCGGGATAAGGATGCCGAAGGGTCAAATACCGCAGGGGCGCTCAGCTCTTACGATGACCTCTACGCGGATTCCCGCTTGTGGGCCCGCAACGGGTGGATAGATTATGTCCTGCCCCAGGTCTATTTTTCCTTCGGGCACAAGACCGTTCCCTATAAGCCCATGGTAGACTGGTGGGTAAGAAATAAAGGGGAGCATCATTTGTATATCGGCCTGGGCAGTTACCGGATAGGGGAGAGGAACCCCGAATGGAGCTCCTCTTCACAGATCATGAACCAGGTACGGACCAATAAGCTCACTACAGGAGTAGGCGGAAGCGTATTTTACAGCTCCAAATCCCTGATGCCGGCATCTCACCGGCTTTCCGACTCTCTGCAAAGCTATTACCGGCATCCGGCATTGCCTCCGGTGATGCAATGGAAAACGCCGGATCCCCTGCCTCGTCCGGAGATCACCGGAGTAGCGCGAACGGAAGGAAGCCGTGTCCGTATCCGGTGGAGCATCCCGGATGAATACGAGGAATATGTACGGAGTTTTGTGATCTACCGTTATCTGCGGGGGGAAAAAAGAACATTGGAAGATCCCAGGAATATCTTGGCCATTGTCAGGAACAAAGAAGTCAAGGTTTTTTATGATGATACGGCCGAAGCCGGCAGTTCATATGAGTATGCGATTACGGCCCTTGACCGGCTTTCGAATGAAGGTCAGCCGAGTAAGCTGCACAAATTACAATAAAGGTCTGACAGAATTTATTTTACCCGGAAATAAGGAAATGACCGGATTTTTGCTTATTTTTGCTTTCTTCTTCCGTGTCTTACCCCTGCTTGCAATTGGTCAGGGGAGGTTTACAGGCAGATAATTTACTTAATCAAATTTTTTATAGATGAAAGAATATGGCAGTAATGTTCAGAAGCTGGTAGAACATATTGTGACCATACCCGATAAGGAAACCAGGACGAAACACGCACATATACTGGTTGAGCTGATGCGGCAGATCCATCCGCAGATGCGTGACGGGGCTGATTACAGCAAAAAACTCTGGGATGATCTTTATATTATGGCAAATTTTGACCTGGATGTGGACAGCCCGTTTCCCGCACCGCCTAAGGAGATCCTGGGTAAGAGACCCAAGCAGATTCCTTACACGCAAAGCAAATTGAAGCATAAATTTTACGGCCGTAACCTGGAGCTGCTGGTGCTGAAAGCCATGCTGGCCGATACCTTCGACGAGCGGAAGGCTTTTGTTTCTTATCTCGTGAAGCTGATGAAGTCGTTTTACCTGAGCTGGAACCGCGATTCGGTAGAGACCGGGGTATGTCTTAACCAGATCCTCGAACTGTCGGGCGGGAAGCTGAAGCCGGAGATCGATGACCTGCTGGCCAACGGAATGGTGGACGAGGCCAATCCGAAAGACGGCCCTGCGGGTTTCCGGCAGAGGACCAACTTTGTTAACCGGAATACGAATCCCGGCAATACGCACACCGGGGGTTACCGTAACAATAACCGCAACCCGCCGCAGCGCAATAACGGCGGACCAAACAATAAGAACAACAGATTTAACAATAACCGGAAAAGACCGCTTTAAGGATATGGGTTCGTTCAGAATTACGGGAGGTAGAAAGCTCAAAGGAGAGATCACTCCGCAGGGAGCGAAAAACGAGGCTTTGCAGATCTTATGTGCAGTACTCCTCTCCAAAGAGCCTGTTGTGATCAATAATATTCCGGACATCCGTGATGTCAATAAGCTGATCGGGCTTTTGCAGGACATGGGCGTTGAGACCCGTAAGCTGGGTGAGGGGTCTGTGGAGTTCAGGGCCTCGGGTGTGAATTTTGAATATTTTGAGACGGATCAATATAAAACGAAAGCGGCAGAGCTCCGGGGATCGGTTATGCTTCTGGGGCCAATGCTTGGGCGCTTCGGAAAAGGCAAAGCCCCCAAGCCCGGTGGTGATAAGATCGGGAGGAGGCCCCTGGATGCCCATTTTACCGGGTTTCAGAAGCTGGGAGCCACATTTTCCTACGATGCCGGTGACGCCTTCTATCATGTAGACGGCAGCGGAATGAAAGGGGCCTATATCTGGATGGAGGAGATCTCCGTGACCGGTACGGCCAATGTGATCATGGCCGCCGTGCTGACAGAAGGAATCACCACCATTTACAATGCGGCCTGCGAGCCCTATCTGCAACAGCTGTGTAAAATGCTGAACCGCATGGGCGCCCGCATCAGCGGCGTAGGCTCTAACCTGCTGACCATTCAGGGGGTGAGCGAACTGGGCGGTTGCGAACATACCATGCTTCCCGATATGATAGAGATCGGCAGCTTTATCGGGCTGGCCGCCATGACCGAATCGGAGATCACCATTAAAAACTGCCGGATCGCTGAGCTGGGGATCATCCCGGATGTATTTAAAAAGCTGGGGATACAGATGGAGTTCCGGGGCGATGATATTTATGTACCGGCACAGAAAAACTACCGGATCAGTAAGCTGATCGACGGCTCCATCCTCACGGTTTACGATGCCCCCTGGCCCGGGTTTACGCCGGACCTGATCTCCATCGTTCTGGTGACGGCCATACAGGCCAAAGGAACGGTGCTGATCCACCAGAAGATGTTTGAGTCCCGGCTTTTCTTTACCGATAAGCTGATCGATATGGG
>CAZLXI010000044.1:30419-33159 GCA_964563435.1 uncultured Lacihabitans sp. | reverse complement strand
CCTTCACATACCGTTGCCTTATCGGCACTTACCGACGGAGCCGCAGGCTTATCGGAAGTTCCGATCGTTACGGTAGCCGACGCTGCCGACGTTCCGCAGCTGGTAGTACAGGTAGCGGTATACGTACCTGCGCCTACCTGGATCACGCTCACGGTCTGGCCGGTTGACCAGGTGATCGTACCCGCACAACCGCTGGCGGTCAGCGTAGCTTTCTCGCTTTCACATACTGTTGCCTTGTCGGCACTTACGGACGGCGCTGCCGGTTTCGCAGAAGTTCCGATCGTTACCGGAGCAGACGCATTCGATGTTCCACAGCCCGAGGTACAGGTAGCGGTATAGGTACCCGCGCCTACCTGGATGCTGGTGCCGGTAGCGCCGGTTGACCAGGTCACGGTTCCGGCACAGCCGGTAGCGGTCAATGTTGCTTTCTCGTTCTCACACACCGTAGACTTGTTGGTAGTTACCGACGGAGCCGCAGGTTTTGCTGAAGTTCCGATCGTTACCGGAGCAGACGCATTCGATGTTCCGCAGCCCGAGGTACAGGTAGCGGTATAGGTGCCCGCGCCTACCTGGATGCTGGTGCCGGTAGCGCCGGTTGACCAGGTTACGGTACCCGCACAGCCGGTAGCGGTCAGTGTTGCTTTCTCGCCTTCACATACCGTAGCCTTATCCGCAGTTACGGAAGGAGCCGCAGGTTTCGCAGACGTTCCGATCGTTACCGGAAGCGAAGACGATGACGTTCCGCAGCTGGTGGTACAGGTAGCGGTATACGTACCCGCTCCTACCTGGATGCTCGCGCCGGTTGCGCCGGTTGACCAGGTCACCGTGCCTGCACATCCGCTGGCGGTCAGCGTAGCTTTCTCACCTTCACATACCGTCAGCTTGTCGGCGCTTATGGACGGAGCCGCAGGCTTATCCGAAGTTCCGATCGTTACCGGGTCGGACGCATTCGACGTTCCACAGCTGGTGGTACAGGTGGCCGTATAGGTACCCGCGCCTACCTGAACGCTCGCTCCGTTTCCGATCAGTGCCGGGCCGGCTACTCCCGGTCTGTACCAGGAGATCGTTCCGGCACAGCCGGACGCTGTCAGTGTTGCTTTTTCATCATCACATACCGTTGCTTTATTGGTAGTTACCGATGGTCTTGCCGGAGGGGTCTGCTGGTTGATCACCAGAGGCCCTGCCGATACAGTACCACCACAGTTGGTTTTACAGGTAGCGCTATAAGAACCTGCTCCTACCTGGATGCTGGTTCCTGTGGCTCCTGTTGACCAGGTCACTGTTCCACCCTCACAACCTGTGGCCGTAAGTGTGGCTTTTTCCGCACCACACACCGTAGCGGTGCTGGTCGATATCGTAAAGTTGGCCGGTGCGCTTTCCTGTGTAATGGTTACCGGAGCAGAATTGCCCGAAGTACCACACGTGGTCACACAAGTGGCCGTATAAGTTCCTGCAGTTACTACTTTCGTAGTGCCGGTTCCGCCGTTAGACCAGTGGATGGTTCCTCCTGCACAGCCGGTAGCTGTTAAGGTGGCCGTTTCACTGCCGCAAAGCACCGACTTATTGGTGGTCAGTACCGGTGCATCCGGCTTAGCTCCGTCTCCGATCACTATCGGAGCAGAAGCTTCTGAGGCTCCGCAACTGTTCACACAGGTGGCGGTGTAGCTTCCCACACCCACCAGTACCGGGCTACCTGTTTGACCATTGCTCCAGGTCAGGGTTCCCCCCGTAGGACAAGAGCCGGTCAGCGTAGCTTTTTCGGTACCACATACGGTGGTCCGGTTGGTGTGTATTGTCGGTTTCGTTGGCACCGGTCCGCGATTAATGACTACCGTATTGGAGTTGGCCGAGCCACCACATGCATTCACACAGGTAGCGGTATACGTGCCTGCTCCCACGTTTCTCGGGTTAGCCGTACTTCCGTCATTCCACAGTACGGTTCCGGTAGTACAGGTAGCCGTAAGGGTAGCCGTCTCATGATCACATACGGTGGTCACGTTGGTCGTTACCGTCGGTGCTGCCGGTTTGTTGCCCTGAGTGATCACTATCGGTGTTGAGGCCGGTGAGTCACCACAGTCGGTTCTGCAGATCGCAGTATAAGTACCTGCGCCTACCTGGATCGGACTGCCTGTGCTGCCATTACTCCATACTACAGTACCCTGGGTACAAACGGCTGCAATGGTTGCTTTATCCGTACCGCATACCGAGTTGGTATTGGTCATTACGGATGGTGCTGCCGGGTTGCTGCCCGTTCCGATCACGATCGGATCAGATACCGGTGACGTTCCGCAAGAGCTCACACAAGTGGCCGTGTACGTTCCTGCTCCTACAAGGATAGGACTGCCCGTCTCACCCGTGCTCCATGTTAAGGTGCCGCCCGTAGGACATGAGCCTGTTAAGGTTGCTTTCTCGGTGCCACATACACTAACCTTATTGGTAGAAATATGCGGTTTGCCCGGTGCAGGCTGCGTAGTAATCACTACCGGTGTTGAAGCCGGTGATGCACCGCAGTCGGTCACACAGGTGGCCGTATAGGTACCCGCGCCCACTGTTCTAGGGTTGGCGGTGGTTCCGTCGTTCCACCGTACCGTGCCGCTGGCACAGGTAGCTGTAAGAGTAGCCGTCTCTGCTCCGCAAAGTACGGTCTTGCTCGGTACCACTGTCGGTGCTCCCGGCGTGCTGCCCGTTCCGATCACGACAGGATCAGATACCGGAGACGTTCCGCAAGAGCTCACACAAG
>CAZLXI010000044.1:26688-30319 GCA_964563435.1 uncultured Lacihabitans sp. | reverse complement strand
CTGCTCCGCAAAGTACGGTCTTGCTTGGTATTACTGTCGGTGCCGATGGCGTGCTGCCTGTTCCGATCACGATAGGATCAGATACCGGAGACGTTCCGCAAGAGCTCACACAAGTGGCCGTATAAGTGCCCGCGCCTACCAGGATAGGACTGCCCGTTTCACCCGTGCTCCACGTTAACGTGCCGCCCGTAGGACATGAACCCGTTAAGCTCGCTTTCTCCGTGCCACATACACTCAGCTTGTTCGCAGAAATATGAGGCTTGCCCGGTGCAGGCTGCGTAGTGATCACTACCGGCGTTGAAGCCGCTGATACACCGCAGTCGCTCACACAGGTCGCCGTATAAGTACCCGCACCCACTGTTCTCGGGTTCGCGGTGGTTCCGTCGTTCCACCGTACCGTGCCGCTCGCACAGGTGGCTGTAAGTGTAGCCGTCTCTGCTCCGCAAAGTACGGTCTTGCTTGGTATTACTGTCGGTGCCGATGGCGTGCTGCCTGTTCCGATAGTAACCGGATCAGACGCTGCTGATGTACCGCAGCTGCTCACACAAGTGGCTGTATACGTTCCAACTCCTCTAAGAACAGGGCTGCCGGTTTCTCCATTATTCCACGTTAACACTCCGCCCGTAGGACACGAACCGGTCAGCATAGCCTTATCATCCCCGCAAACGGTTAGTTTATTGGTTTGAATAATCGGCTTCGAAGGTACCGGTCCTCTGTTGATAGTAATGCTATTGGATACCAGTGATGTTCCGCAACTGTTCGTACAAACGGCCGTATAAGTACCAGGTCCTACCTTTATCGAATTACCACTCAGATCATTATTCCATACAAGAGTACCTGAAATACATGAGCCTGTTAATGTAGCCTCTTCTCCATCGCAAAGTGAAGTCTTATCAGTGATGATCGTTGGTTTAGCCGGTACGTCTCCGGGTACGATCACTATAGTTTCGGAATTCACGGAATTACCGCACTCGCTCACGCATATGGCATAATAAGTACCCGCACTTACCTGGATCTGGTTACCGGCCATTCCGTTCGACCAATTCAGGTTACCGCCGGAAGGACAAATTCCCGACAGCGTGGCTTTCTCGTCACCACACACCATCAGCTTATCTGCACTGATGACAGGTTTACCCGGTAGCAGACCGGTAGTGATGGTGATGCTGTTAGAGGCCGGCGACGTGCCGCAGGCATTCACACAGGTAGCGTAGTAGGTACCTGTACCTACCAGTACAGGGCTACCGCTCATACCGTTACTCCATTTCAGCGTTCCGCCGCTGGGACAAGATCCTGTCAGCATGGCTTTTTCATCCCCGCAGACGCTGGTTTTATTCGCTGTGATCGTCGGACGACCCGGCACCCGGCCTGTTTCGATCGCGATCATATCCGAAGCCGGAGAAGTACCGCAGGTATTCACACAGCGGGCGGTATAGAAGCCGATTCCCACCTGGATCGGGCTGCCGATCATTCCGTTATTCCAAACCAGGTCACCGCCTTGCGGGCAGATACCTGTCAACACCGCTTTTTCTTCTCCGCAAATACCGGTTACATCGGATGTAATGATCGGCTTAACCGGTATAGTGCCCGGAGTGATCGTTACCGGATTGGAAGCTACCGAAGTTCCGCAAGAGTTGTTACATCTTGCAGCATAAATACCCGTACCCACATATACCGTAGTATTAAAGCCGGATACACCTATCCAGGATACCGTGCCTGAAGCACAGTAAGCTGTCAGCTTCACCTGCTCATCACCACAAACCGTGGTCTTCTCTGCAGTGATCACCGGCTTGTCAGGTACTCCGCCGGTAGTAATCGTGATCGGAGTAGAAGCTACCGATATACCGCAGTCATTAGAACATCTGGCCGTGTAGGTACCGGTACCTACTTGTATCGGGCTACCTACCTGGCCGTTGCTCCAGACAAGAATACCGGATTCACACAAGCCGCTGAGAGTAGCCTTCTCTTCACCGCACACCGTAGTCTTGTCTGTAGCTACAGACGGGGCGGCAGGATCTTTATCTTTACTTATAATTACAGGGATCGACTCGGTGGAAGTACCGCAGATGTTCTTACATACTGCACGGTAAATGCCTGCACCTACCTGGATAGGGCTGCCTTCCATTCCGTTGCTCCACTGAATAATGGAACCTGTCTCACAAATGGCCGAAAGCGTAACTTTCTCCTCGCCGCAAACAAACACTTTTGACGGTGAGATGGTAGGCGGAGGCGGCACCAGTCCTTTGTTGATGGTTACATGCCTCGAATCTCCCGAGTCACCGCAATCATTTCTACAGATCGCTGTATAGATTCCTTCTCCCACCTGGATCGGGCTGCCGATCATACCGTTGCTCCATACGGCGAAGCTTCCTACTTCACAATGGGCTACAAGGGTAGCTTTTTCGTCACCGCAAACCATTGATTTGTCAGTTCCTATATCAGGAGTGCCAGGCACTTTGCCTCCGGTGATGGTTATTTTTCCGGAATCTTTAGAAACCCCGCATTCATTTTTACATCTGGCTGTATAGATACCCACACCCACATTTATCGGGCTGCCGTACTGTCCGTCACTCCACTCGATCACATCGCCTACAGGGCAGTTCGCTGTCAATGTAGCCAGCTCATTGCCACAGATCAGGTTTTTGTCGGTGATGATTACCGGAGTCGGTGGTGACGGTCTGTTCGTGATAGTTATCGGAGTAGAGGCCGGCGAAGTTCCACAGATATTGGAACAAATCGCCCAATAGGTTCCTTCTCCTACCTGGATAGTAACACCGCCCATTCCATTGTTCCACAGGATCAACTCACCGTATGCACAAGCTGCCGTCAAAGTCGCTTTTTCATTACCGCAAATGGTAGTTTTATCCACGGTCACGATCGGCGTATGAGGCTTCTCAATTTCAGGAACCACCACGCTGTTGGTCTCATTGATACAGCCGTTGGCATCTTTCACATAGAATTTATGGGTACCGGGACCTACCAGGAAAACAGGGTTTGAGCCGAACGTAATTCCATCCTTACTATAAGTGAATGGCACCTTTCCGCCTGCTACGGTAATCGTTACCGGAACCACCGGGCCGTTAGTACAATCGAGGTCTCCGGCAGTAGCGGTGGCTACAAATCCGGGATAACGGGTGATCTCAATAGGACAACACAGAATTCCGTCACACATATCGCCGGTTCCGGCAGTATAATGATATCTTCCCGGTTGGGTAGCTGTGTAGATCCAGCCTGTAGCTCCTGCTATCACTTCACCGTTTCTGTACCACTGGTAATTCTCCAGACCTTCTTCTGCCTCAATGGTTACATCGATAATCTCGTTCTCACAGAAGCTATATATCTGAGGTATACACTCTATCTCACATTTTACCGCTGCGGTAACCGTGAAGATACAACCGTTGGCATCTTTTACGGTAAATACGTAGTTTCCATTGATCAGGCCGCTGAATACGGCTTCTGCCTGGAAGGTCACCCCGTCTTTACTATAGCTATAAGGAGCCAGCCCGCCTGAAGCCACGAGGGTCACTTTACCTTTATTATCGACACACGAAGGGGTCGCGGTAAGTACAGGCGTATCCGCAATAGTTACTACTGCCGTGTCTTTGGCGATACAACCGTTCGCTGAAGTTACCGT
>CAZLXI010000044.1:0-26588 GCA_964563435.1 uncultured Lacihabitans sp. | reverse complement strand
ACTGTCGGGGTATCTCCCGTGAAGCTGCCAGGTCCGCTCCAGCTAAAGGTGTGGGCCGGATCCGAACCGGTGGTCAGCTGAATGCTGGTGATAATACAACTTAGTTCACCGTCATTCACATTCACAGACGGCGCCTCTTTTTCTCTTACTATAATAGGACAGCAGAGTTCACCCTCACAGGTTTCATCTCCGCCGGCCGTGTAATGATAGTTTCCTATAGAAGTAATGGTATAAACACTGTCGGTAGCTCCCGCTATCACTTCTCCGTTTTTGTACCATTGGTAATTTCCCTGTCCTGGCAATGCCTCGGCCAGGATCTCAATGGCCTCACCGGGGCAATACTCAAAGATCTCGGGGGTACATTCACAATAAGCGTCCACGATCACTTTATACGTACAGCCGTTCGCATCCTTAACTACTACTTCATGCTGGCCCTGCGCTAAAGCAGCAAACACGGAGTCACTTCCGAATGCTCCGCCGTCTAAGCTATAGGTATAAGGTCTTACTCCGCCGGATGCAACGATCGTTGCCGTGGTCAGGTCTTCATCACATTCAGACTCCACCAGGGCAGTGATGCCTCCCGGTTGAGAAACTTCCACAGTTTTTTCTATCGGGCAACCTGTCGCGTTTTTAACGGTTACGAGATAAGAGCCTCCGGCCAGCCCGGTAAAGGAGTTAGACGGTTGAAAAGGCCCACCGTCCAGGCTATAGGTATAATCGGTTACATCCCCCACAGTAGGGGTCACGGTGATCGAACCGGTAGTGCCTGAGGCACAGGCAGCGTCGGTTTTGGTGATCACTGCATCAAAACCGGGATCCTGCGTCACTAGGTAAGGACAGCATAACCGGGCATCGCAGGTCTCTGCATCCTCGGCTGTAAAATGGTACGATCCGGGGGCAGTGATGGTATAGACATTACCGGTTGCTCCCACGATCTCCACATCGTCTTTAAACCACTTGTAGTTTTGGTATCCATCTTCCGCTTCGATCTCAATCTCGATCTCTTCTCCGACGCAATAATTAAAGACATCGGAATAACACTGCCCGTTAATGGTAGTATCTAATGCCATAGCTTTGGCATATACCACGGGGGTAGTATTATCCCTTACCGCCGCATCTCTGAACCCGGCGATGATCTTTTTAAAGGAATACAGGGTTCGTATTCCTTCCTTGTACCGTTCGAGGTAAGATGGGTTAACGGCTTCAGACCTCAGATAAGGATTAAATCTAAGGTCGCTTGTTTCCCTGGAAAATCCTGTTACCGTGCCTGCCAAAAGGAAGCACAGTATTAGAAAATTTTGATAGTGGAAATTTTTCCTGATGGTAAACGTAGGTTTCATCCAAAACTCAGTTAAGTATTTCAAAAATTGGATAGATATATTTTCCCGGACCGAATGCTTTCAGCTCTTCCGCTTTGCATTGACGGGCGAATAGCCTGTTACAAAAATCATTCCCAAATTTTACATGGGGATGATATAGCTTTCCGGTGCAAGTGGTCCTGTTCATATCTGTTACGACTGTTTTTTCAATTTAGGTACCGTAAATTCCACCGGACAATCCATACAGGACGTACCGGAATTGGAAGTATTGGAATTGTAGATCTGTACATTTCCGCCGCCCAGAATTGAATTTCTAAAATCAATCCCATTAAATCCCTGAGCTGAGGAGCCGGGATCCGCCCCGTTGTTGTATAATCTGACGCCGTCTCTGCACTGGCCGTCAGCAAACGTAAAGCTGAAGAGCAGAAGCTTCTGGTTAGCAGTCAGATTAACGATACCGCCGCCGGATGCCACTGCATGAAAGTCGCGACCGGGGGACGACACAGGATCGGTGATAAATTTCTCATCTGTCCATGAACCGCCCGCGTGAGGGATCACATTCAGCCGGGTGTCCGGAGATGATTTAGGCACCACGACTGCGATCTGCGCTTTTCCAAAAGCAAAATTCCTTTGTGTGGCGGGCGATATGGCAAATACTTCATACCTCGCAGCCTGCGGATTCCATTCTATGGTTAACCTGAGCGTCCCCTGGGCCGAACCGCTGAGGGCAGAGATCAAAGAAACAATCAGGAGTAAACAGTATTTCATATCTTAATTATTTAGGTTCATTACCCGGCCCTGCAGAATCTGTTTTTATACAAAAAGGATACGGAGCCAAAATATCTTTGAATCCTGCAATTTCCATGCCACATATACGATCCCTTCTTCATAAAAGGAGGTGGAAAATATTCCTGAGATCATTCCGGCGCCTTGTTTCCGGATACGTTCTGTGCGCCCGTTTCCCCTTTACAGCTTACTTTTTCCCTGTAAAAAGAAAACTTAAGCGTATTTCCTCTATTTTAGCGGCCAGATCTTCAACCTTATTATGAAAGAAAAAAACCGATACCTGATTCCTTTTATTCTGGTCACCAGTCTCTTTTTTATGTGGGGGCTGGCCAATAATCTTACGGGGGTGCTTATCCCGCATTTAAGAAAGGCCCTTGAGCTGAGCAATACGCAAAGCACCCTGGTGGATACTGCCGTATACCTCGCTTACTTTATTGCGGCGATCCCGGCCGGCATACTCCTGAAAAAAACGGGCTATAAAACCGGCATCCTTACCGGACTGCTGATCTTCAGCGCGGGCTGTTTTCTTTTTATACCGGCTGCCAATAACCGGGAGTTCGCTATCTTTCTTCTGGGCTCTTTTATTATAGGTACGGGTCTGGCTACCCTGGAAACCGCCGCCAATCCGTATGCAGCCAGGCTGGGACCGGAAGAAACCGCCACTACCCGGCTGAACCTGGCCCAGTCATTTAATGGACTCGCGGCCACCATAGGACCCTTCCTGGGCACTTTTTTCATTCTTTCCGGCAGGGAATTCAGCACCGAAGAGCTGGCGCTCATGCCCGAGGCGGAGAAAATAAGCTATTTCACGACAGAAGCGGCCTCCGTCAAAGGCCCCTATATGTATATCGGTATCATCCTGCTGGCACTGGCCCTGCTGTTTTATTTCGTAAAGTTTCCGGAAATTGAAGAAAGCGGAGATAAGGGCGGGTCGGGTAACTTTGTGGCCGCATGGAAATACCCGGGTTTGCGCCTGGCGGTCATTGCCCAGTTTTTTTACGTGGGAGCGCAGGTATGCATTACCAGTTTCTTTATCCGGATGGCCATGAGCGGCGGTGGAATGGGCGAAAAAGAAGCAGGTTGGTATCTGGGATTGTACGGGTTTCTGTTCATGGCGGGGAGGTTTGCGGGCACCGGTCTTACCCGTGTCATTGCCCCGGCCCGGCTGCTGGCAGCCTACTCGGTGGCCGCCATTCTTTTATGTATCATGGCTATTCATCTCCGGGGTAACCTGGTGGTGTTTGCCCTGGGGGCCCTTGGATTCTTCCTCTCGATTATGTTCCCCACCATATTCTCACTGGGAATAAAAGGGCTTGGGCAACATACCAAGGCCGGTTCCTCTCTCATCGTTATGGCCATCATCGGCGGGGCCATTTTCCCGGTGATCATGGGCAATGTGATCGACCGGGGCGGAGACAATATACAGCCCGGCTATTATGTACCGCTGGTTTGTTTTGTAGTAGTGCTGATATTCGCTCTTAAGAATGCGAGGGGAATGGCTAAATAAAAGTGGGAAGTTATAACGGCTTCGCCGCTTTTTTTGAACCATATAAGGCATATTAGACATATAAGAAAATAATCATACAAGAAAAAAACTTATATGTAAAAACTATATGTCTAATATGCCTTATATGGTTCAAAAAAAGCGGCGAAGCCGCACAGTTCGTTAGCGACCGTTTTATCTTATATAACCTATGAAAAAATACGCCCTCGTGCTCGACCTCGTAGACGACCCCGGCCTGATCGCCGAATATGAAAATCATCACCGGGAGGTGTGGCCGGAAATCCTTCAGAGTATCCGGGATTCCGGCATACTGCATATGGAGATCTACCGGTTCTCTAACCGCCTCTTTATGGTCATTGAAGCAGAAGATGACTTCAGCTTTGAGCAAAAGGCCGTGATGGACAGCCGGAACCCGAAAGTACAGGAATGGGAAGATCTAATGTGGAAATACCAACAGGCTTTGCCCGGGGCCCCGCCCGGAGCGAAATGGTTACCGGCAAAGCTCATCTTCCGCGCCTGATCACAGCTCGGGGAAAGAGGTCCTGAATTTGGAGAACTGCTCCGCCGTCAGAACTGCCTTGAGTTCTTTGTGATAGTTCTCTTTGGCAGAGGCTGCGAGCCCCTGTTCGTTATTTTCCCGGATCCTTTGAAGAAGCTTCTGATTCACCACATTTATGGTCAGCACTTTCTCTTCCTGGGCTTTATCGAGGTTCAGCACCGTCTTCATCCGGTTGGTCAGGTCCCGGGCCTGAGCCTCCGCACTGGAGGTCTGGGAAGAGGCTTGTCCGCCTCCCGCGCCGGTACTCAGCCCTCCGCCTGTGGCACAGGCGCCGAGAAGCATCCCCATCAGTACAATACTCATTACCTTTTTCATTTTCCTTTGTATTTAATTGTTGAGAAACATTCTGCCTGTTAGACCCCAAAAGCGTCAAAAGGTTGTCAGAGTCTTGTCTAAACTTTACCCTTTGAGCCTGTTTTGCAAATTTTACATATTTTTTTATTTAGAACGGGATATAAACCACTTTTTTGGTTTCGAAAAACTCTTCTTCAAAATAATCTTTGAGGTCATAGATGCGGAATTTGCGCCTGACCTCCTTCATCTCCTCCGCGAGATCGCCCCCTTTCAGGTAAAGAATCCCGTTATCCAGCGGGCTGAAGTGGTTCCGGTTGACTTTATTTTGCACCCATCCCAGGAAAGGGCCCATCCGGGTAACGGCCCTGCTGATAATAAAGTCGTAGGTTCCCCTCAGCTGTTCCACGCGTTCATGCTCGGCTTTCACATTGGTCAGACCCAGGCCCGCGGCCACTTCCTCCACTACTTTGATCTTCTTCCCTACCGCATCGACCAGATGAAAAGACACCTGCGGAAAAAGAATGGCCAGCGGGATCCCCGGAAACCCGCCGCCGGTACCCACATCCAGGATCTCGGAGTCATCGGCAAAACGACAGACTTTGGCTATGCCCAACGAATGAAGCACATGCCTTTCATAAAGCATGTCGATATCCTTTCGGGATATAACATTAATTTTGGAATTCCACTCTTCATACAATTCACCTAAGCGGTCAAACTGCTCCCTCTGCTTTTCCGTAAGGTCCGGAAAGTACCTGTAAATAATATCAGACTTCACGCTTTGCGTCGTTTTTCACAAAGATAAGTGGTTTTGGCACTTTCAGAAACCGGTTAATTCCAGTATTTTTGAATTTTAAAAAGAAATCTATGTCGGTACTACAAGGCTCCGTTGAGCAGCTTCTTCCGCAATATCTGGAAGGAAAGGATTATTCCGGAATAGCGGTCATTGCAGATAAGAACACCCGGAAAGAATGTTATCCCCGGATCAGGGAGCTGCTCCCCCGACATCTGCTGATCACGGTTCAGGACGGAGAAGAATACAAGAATTTAGATACTTGTACAAATATTTGGAGCAAACTTACCGAAGCCGAATTTGACCGGCATGCCCTGGTCATTAACCTGGGCGGAGGGGTGATCGGCGACATGGGCGGCTTTTGTGCAGCCACATATAAGCGGGGAATCGATTTTATCCAGGTGCCCACCACTTTACTGGCCCAGGTAGATGCCAGTGTGGGCGGAAAGCTGGGAATAGACTTTCACGGTTTTAAGAACCATATTGGTGTTTTTACACAGCCCCATGCCGTTCTGATCGATCCGGCCTTCCTGGCCACGCTTCCGGAGCGGGAGCTGAGGTCCGGGTTTGCCGAGGTCATCAAGCACTGCCTTATCCGCGACCGCGCGATGTGGGACAGGATCCGGAAGACCGAGCTGGAAGATATACCCATGCAAGAGTTGATCAGCCATTCGGTAGAGATCAAGAAAGCCATTGTGGCTGAGGACCCTACCGAAAGAGGACGACGGAAGATCCTGAATTTCGGTCATACGATCGGGCATGCCGTAGAGACCTTCTACCTGGAGAAGGACCGGCTGCTGCACGGTGAAGCCATTGCGATTGGAATGGTCTGTGAATCGTATATCGCCTATTCCAAAGGAATGCTTTCGGAAGCTGAGCTCGGCGAAACAGAGGAGTATATTTTCTCGGTTTACGGAGCAGTCCGTCTCGATCCACAGGATTTTCCGGCCATAGCGACTTTGACGGGCCAGGACAAAAAAAACAGGGGAAACATTGTGAGGGCAGCGCTTCTTAACGGCATCGGGGATTGCAGCTATGATATCCCGCTTGCGAAGAAGGATATCCTGAAGTCGTTAAAATATTATTGTGGAATTTTATAATTATACAAATGTCTAAGAAATATTAGAAATTAGAAGTTAACTATTAGATTTTCAATGATATTCGTAACAAGTTTTGTCCAAAAGCATATTTTTGTTTGGAGCTGTGTTGCGAATTGTTTTCAAATTGCTTTTCTAACAGCTAACTTCTGATAGCTAACTTTCGATAGCTAAACCCTTGCCTTATGTCGACACGTCGGAAACTGGTGATCCTGCTGTTTGCATCGCTGTTTGCGATCATCCTCCTTTTCAGCGGGTTCATTTATTATAACCTGATCGAATATTCCTACGCTGATTTCCATGCCCGTCTCCATACAAGGGCACTTACCACCGCCAGAATCGAACTGGAGACCAATAAGGAGGCGGATTATCTGAAGCAGTTCAAGGCGGAATACCTGGAAAAGCTGACCAACGAGCAGCATTTTATTATTAAGACGGATACCCTTGACGTGAATGTCCTAAGCAACCAATTAGGCATTTCGAAAAGTTTTATCCGGGAAACGCTGCAAGACGGGGAGCATTTTTATAAGAAGGGCAATACATTCTACAATGCCATCCGGACGGATAATGCCAACGAAAAGTACCTGGTGATCGTTTCCGCCGAAAATTATTACCATACCCACCACGAAGTTTACCTCCGGCAACTGCTGGTAGGAACCATCATTTTTGCCGTACTCCTTATTTTTTTCCTCTCCTACTGGATCTCCAGCCGGATCAGCAAGCCGCTGCATGAGATCAGCACCCGGGTCAATGAGATCGGAACCGACAAGCTGCACCTCCGTATCCCGGAAGATGACCTGCCGCGTGAGCTGGAGATCCTGTCGAAGTCGTTTAACGTCATGCTCGACCGGCTGGAGACCTCTTTTGAAGCGCAGAAAAATTTCGTTTCGAATGCATCGCATGAATTCCGCACTCCGCTTACTTCTATTATCGGCGAAGCTGACCTGGCGCTGTCACGTGAAAGAGACCCTGAAGTTTACCAGGAAACCCTGCGGGTCATCCTCAGTGAAGCTGAGAAGCTCAATCATAAAACCCAGGCTTTGCTGTTTCTTGCCCAAACGGGCTTTAAAAAATCAAAATTACTGTTTGAGCCGTTGCGCGTGGATGAGATCCTCCTGGAATGCAAGGAGACCTTCCATAAAATTGACCCTTCCAATAACATTTTCATCAATTTTGCTAACCTCCCCGAACAGCACCAGAAGCTGCAGATCCTGGGCAACAGGCAGCTCCTGATGCTGGCATTGACCAATATCATGGGAAACGGCCTGAAGTATTCCAAAAACGAGATCGTGGAAGTCAGCCTGGAATGGAAGGAAGAAGATATTGTGATCAAAATAAAAGACCGGGGCATAGGAATACCGGAAAGTGAGCTGCCGTTTATCTATGACCCTTTTTTCCGTGCATCGAACACCGTCGGATTCGAAGGATATGGTATCGGGCTGCCTCTTGCCCGTAATATTATCCGTCTGCACAAAGGTGAGCTGCTGATCCTCTCGGACAAGGGGGTTACGGCTGAAATTAAAATCCCATTAAGACAGAATTAGAATCTAATTAGAATACTCTTTGAAAGGGTTTTTCATGAAACCCGGCATCGTAACCTGGTGTTTAAACTCTCGGAATATTGTCCGTAAAACGTTTAAAATCATTTTATGAATTCGAAGTATTTTAAGAATCTGAAGTACGATTTACCTGCGGGTCTGGTCGTATTCCTTGTAGCATTACCCCTCTGTCTGGGAATATCCCTGGCATCCGGAACTCCGTTTTTCAGCGGGATCATCGCCGGCGTTATCGGAGGGATCGTGATAGGTATACTTTCCAACAGCCAGCTGAGCGTAAGCGGTCCTGCCGCCGGCCTTGTAGCCATCGTCATTTCGGCGATTGCCACTCTGGGCAGCTTTGAGGCATTCCTCCTGGCAGTGGTGATCTCGGGTGCTTTCCAGATCATTCTCGGGTTTATAAAAGCCGGGGTCCTTGCCTATTATTTTCCTTCCAATGTGATCAAAGGAATGCTTTCCGGGATAGGGATCATCATCATTCTTAAGCAGATCCCGCATGCCCTGGGATACGACGCGGAAACCTTTAGTGAGTTAACCAATTTCTTTAAAAAAGACGGCGGAAACGCCCTGCAGGGCCTATGGGAGTCTTTTGAGAACATCAGTTTAGGTGCCGCCCTGATCTGCTTCATCGCCCTGGGCATCATTATCGCCTTTGAAACGAAGCGGCTGAAGGGAATATCCAAAATCATTCCCGGCGGACTGGTAGCCGTAGTGATCAGCGTGCTGATCAGCGAGTTGATCTTCAAACATATCCCGGCTTTGGCCATTTCTTCGGATCACCTCGTGAACGTTCCGGTGGCCAGCTCTTTTTCGGAAATGGTCGGACTTTTCACTTTTCCCGATTTCTCCGGGATCATGAACTCCCAGGTATGGTTAGTCGCCCTTACCATTACCGCGGTGGCATCTATTGAAACCCTATTGTGTATAGAAGCGGTAGACCAGCTCGATCCCCACAAAAGATTTACCAATAATAACCGGGAACTGATCGCCCAGGGGATAGGTAACATGACCTCCGGGTTTATCGGCGGTCTTCCGATCACTTCGGTGATCGTTCGAAGCAGCGCCAACCTGAATGCCAATGCCAGAACCAAGGTTTCCACTATTTTTCACGGGGTTCTGCTCTTTGCCTCCGTATTACTTATCCCTTCGGTGCTGAACAAGATCCCGCTGGCCTCGCTGGCTGCCATTCTGATCTACACCGGTTATAAGCTGGCCAAGCCCAGCATTTTCAGAGAAATGTTTTCTAACGGTAAATACCAGTGGAAACCTTTCCTGGTAACGGTAGCCAGTGTGGTTATCTTCGACCTGCTGGTAGGTGTGGGTGTGGGTCTGGCTTATAGTGTCTATTATATCCTGAAAGGAAACTTTAAGAATGCATTCTTTTACGATAAGCCGGCAGAGGGTTCGTCTGAGCCGCTTCGGATGGTTCTTTCGGAAGAGGTATCTTTCCTGAACAAGGCCAACATCAAGGAATCGCTGGAAGCCATTCCTAAGAACAGCTCGCTCGTTATTGATGCTTCCAACTCATCGTATATTGATTTTGATGTGCTGCAGGGAATAAAAGAATTTGTAGATTATAAATCGAAGTACCGGAATATCCATTGCGAGCTGATCGGCTTCGATAAGCAGTTCTCCCTGTCGGAAGTACCCGCATCCTCACATTAACGATTTATGGAACCTATTAACCAATTGATTGAAAACAACAAAAAATGGGCGGCTGCCACGTTAGAAAGGAACCCCCATTTTTTTGATAACCTGGAGCATGAACAAAAACCGGAATTTCTCTGGATAGGATGCAGTGACAGCCGGGTACCAGGGGATATCCTGACAGGAACTCACCCGGGCCAGATATTTGTTCAGCGCAATATTGCCAATATGGTGATCCATACCGATCTTAACCTGCTTTCGGTACTGGAATATGCCGTAAACCACCTGAAAGTGGAGCATGTGATCGTATGCGGGCATTACAACTGCGGCGGAGTAAAGGCAGCTATGAGCAACCAGAGCTACGGCCTTATCAATAAGTGGGTCAGAAGCATCAAAGATGTGATCCGGCTGCACCGCGACGAGCTGGAAGTGATTGCTGATGAACAGGGCCGTTTCGACCGCCTGGTGGAACTGAATGTTCAGGAACAGGTTTTCAACCTGGCCAAAACGAGTATCATTCAACGCGCCTGGAAAGAAAGGGGAGGACCGCATCTCCACGGCTGGGTTTACGGGCTTAAAAACGGCATCATCAAGCCGCTGCTCGATATGACCCACGAAGATCATGTGGATCCTATTTACGAATTTGAGATTTAAAGTATATTAAATGTTTAGTGGTAGACAAAACGGGGGCTGATGGCTCCCGTTTTTCTTGGAGTTGAAAGGAGAGTATTTAAGACGGAAGCAAACTCTTCCTGCGCAGGATCGATTCAAACAGCTTCTGATCGTGCTCGGAGTTGAACACGTCTGTCCGGAAGTGGAGAAACTGGCCTCTTCCCATGTGCAGGTAAAAGCCGGTTTTGTCTTTCTCGGCCGATTTGATCATATCCCATTTGATCACACCACCCTCTTTGGCGTTCAGTTTAACCAGGATCTGCCGGCTGTCTACTTCGTAGGCGAACTTATCGAACATTTGCTTGTTTTGTTCCATCTGGGTGGCCGCATAGAACTGAAGGTACCAGAAGGCCGCAAAGAGAATAGCGCCTATGATGGCGGTGATCAGTATCCACCAGTTTTTATACACCCCGCTAAAGTTCAGCACCAGCCCCAATACAGCCACCGCAGCAGGGATAAGGAACCAGATCTTCATTTTATCGATCTGCCCGGCGAAGGCTTTCCTGATGTAATGTTTTTTATTTAATGCAAATTTTTTTGTTTTGACTATCATATCCTGTTTATTCGACCTGCAAAATTATAAAAAAGCACCCGATTAGTCCCAGCTGTTCAAAAATATATTTCCCCTTTCTGGAAAGTATTTTCACATTTAACCCAAATTACGTATTTAGCGTTTTAACGAGGCGAAATGCTGCAAAATAACCGGGACTGGCTGATAAAGGTATAGAAGACTATGTTTTTGAGGGGAGGAAGCAGATATGAAGTAATATTACGGCACAGTAAATGTTTAAGGCGTAATTTGGGTTTAAAGGCGGGGATTGGTTATTTTTGCACTAATGTTAATTTTCAAAATATGTCTAAGGCTCTGCTTCTCAACCGTGAAAAAACCCTTCAGAAAGCAAAACGAATAGCCTACCAGATCCTGGAGAACAATACCGGAGAAAGTGAAGTAGTGGTGGCAGGTATCGGCGGTGAAGGGTATTTCCTGGCGGAGATCCTGGTCAGTTTTCTACGGGAGATCTCCGGGCTGAAGGTGACCATCGCCAAGCTCAGCTTTGATAAAGAGGCCTCTGCCCAACCGGATATCAGCATTGAGAGCGAAGTAGACACCTTCCGGAACAAGTCGGTGGTGATCGTGGATGACGTGTTGAATTCCGGCAAGACCCTGGCCTTCTGCTTACGGCCTTTCCTGTCTATTCCTCTGAGAAAATTACAGGTGGCAGTCATGGTCGACAGAAACCACCCCCGATACCCTATTAAGGCGGATTTTGTAGGATACAGTCTGTCCACTACTTTATCAGACCATGTTCAGGTCATTTTATCCGACGAATCGCAGGTGGGCGTCTATTTATATTGAAAAATGGAGGAGATCAGTTCTTTTTTTACCTATATCATGAACTCGGAAGAGATCATACAAACCGGCGGGCTCGTGGCTATCCTGCTCATCGTGTATATTGAGAACGGCCTGTTTTTCGGCTTCTTTTTACCCGGCGACTACCTTTTGTTCCTTACGGGTGTATTTGTTTCCTCTCAGCACCTCGAACAACCCATCCTGCTGGTTTTGGCGGGTGTTTTTACAGCGGCTGTTCTCGGGGCATATACCGGCTATATCTCCGGACGGTATTTCGGCGACAAGATCCGGAACAAGAAGGATTCCCTCTTTTTTAAGCAGAAGTATCTTGCCCGGACGGCCCGGTATTTCGAAAAATACGGCAACCGGACGTTGATCATTGCGCGCTTCCTGCCCATTGTCAGAACCTTCGCCCCTATTCTGGCCGGGCTGGTCCGGATGAACTTCCTGCAGTTCAGCATTTATAATATGGTGGGCGGAGCTATATGGGCCCTGACGCTGGTAGGCGGCGGCTACCTGCTCGGAAACCGCTTCCCTTTCATTATCGATTACGTACATTATATCATTATGTTCTTCCTGGCCATTACCACGTTTACCGTGATCAAGGGGTATCTGAATGCACGAAAGGAGTTTAATGAAGAGTAATACATCTGTGCTATGCACTTTTTTTCTGAACCATATTAGGCATATAAGTAAAAGTTAAAAACTAAAAACGGTCCGCCGCTGCGGTGAAAAGTTTTGTTACATTTAGTATTTTATTATGAGAGAATGTTCCGCAACTTTTAGTTTTTCACTTTTATCTTTTTAACTCATATGTGCTTATGTGCCTTATATGGTTTTAAAAAAAAGGGCCCGTAGCGGGCCCTTTCTACATAATCTTCTGTACCGATTACAATCTGAAGTGCGAGAATGCCTTGTTGGCATCTGCCATTCTGTGGGTGTCGTCTTTCTTTTTCACAGAAGCGCCTTCGCCTTTGGAAGCGGCTACGATCTCTCCTGCGAGACGTTCGGTCATGGTTTTCTCGCCACGCTTACGTGCGTAACCGATCATCCATTTCATACCCAGCGACTGCTTACGCTCGGCTCTTACCTCGGTAGGAACCTGGAACGTGGCGCCCCCTACTCTGCGGCTTTTTACTTCCACAGAAGGCATAACGTTGCTTAAAGCCTTTTTCCAGACCTCAAGACCGTTTTCACTGGTTCTTTTTTCAACGATCTCCAATGCACCGTAAAAAATACTGTAGGCCAGCGATTTTTTACCGTCATACATCAGGTTGTTAACAAACTTGGTTACGGTAACATCCCTGAATTTCGGATCAGGTAATACGTAACGCTTTTTGGGTTTTGCTTTTCTCATTTCTTAAATCTTTTTAAGAAGGTTTCGTTTAACGATTTAAACTAATTCACATTCGGTAAAAACTGAATATTACTTCCCTATATATTCTGATGAACAGAGATTATAAAGAATTATTTTTTCTTACCTTTTGTTGGAGCCGCGGCTACCTGACCCGGTTTAGGACGCTTGGCACCATACTTGGAACGACTCTGCTTACGGTTATTCACACCGGCTGTATCCAGTGCCCCGCGAACGATGTGGTAACGTACACCCGGAAGGTCTTTTACCCTGCCGCCCCTGATCAATACGATCGAGTGCTCCTGCAGGTTATGGCCTTCGCCGGGAATATAAGCGTTAACCTCCTTCTGGTTGGTTAAACGTACACGGGCTACTTTTCTCAAAGCCGAGTTAGGCTTCTTGGGAGTAGTCGTGTACACACGCGTACATACACCACGACGCTGAGGACACGAATCCAATGCCGGAGACTTCGAATTATACTGTAAGGTCTCTCTTCCTTTTCTTACTAACTGCTGTATAGTAGGCATTGTAAAGTGTTAAAAATTAATTAATTAAAATATATTATCCCTTTTTTGGGACTGCAAAGATAGTAGTTTTTATTTAATTATGAAACGGTTACGTCAAAATAATCTGATTTATAGCGCCCGGGCCTCCCTTGTTATGAGATTATATCCTTTCTTTATTTATAGTCTGCGCGATCCTCCCTATTTTTGATACCCATTAACTGTTAAGTATGTATAATCTTAAGCAAAAAGTGGCCATTGTTACCGGAGGTGCCAGCGGCATCGGCCTGGAGATCTCCCGCACGCTGGCCCGGCACGGTGCCATCGTACACATCTTCGAGGTCAACCCTGACCTGGCCGAACGGGAAGCCGACCTCATCAATGCCAACGGGGGGATTGCCTACGCCCACAGGGTAGATGTGGCCCGCCAGGAGGAGGTCGTCAAAAAGGTGGCCAAAATAAACGATCTTCACCCCATCAGCATCCTTATTAACAATGCAGGCATATCACATATCGGTACGGTGGAAAGCACTTCCGAAGCCGACCTCGACAAGGTCTACAACGTGAACATCAAAGGCGTGTACAACTGCCTTCATGCCGTTATCCCCTTCATGAAGCAAAACGGGGGCGGGGCTATTGTCAATATGGCTTCGATAGCCGCCTCCGTAGGCCTGCCCGACCGTTTCGCCTATTCCATGAGCAAGGGTGCCATCCGGGCCATTACTTTCCAGGTAGCCAAAGACTACATTTCCTTCCATATCCGTTGTAACTGTATTTCTCCTGCCCGGGTACATACGCCGTTTGTAGACGGGTTCATTAAGAAAAACTACCCCGGGAAAGAAGCGGAAATGTTCGAAAAGCTGTCAAAAACCCAACCCATCGGAAGGATGGGAAAACCGGAAGAGATCGCTGCACTGACGGCCTTCCTCGTATCCGAACAGGCCGCATTCATGACCGGTGCCGACTACCCGATAGACGGAGGATTTATAACATTAAATAATTAATTAAATATCTAAATGAAATTAATACGTTTTGAACAGTCTGGAAAAATAAAGCCCGGCGTTATCGGTCCGGAAGGTCAGTGGCTCGATGTTTCGGCTTTCAGAGAGGATTACAATGAGGATTTTTTCACCCGTGACGGCCTGAACCGCCTGAACGAATGGCTGAAGACGGCCACCTGTCCGGAAGTAGCCCGCGACACCCGGCTCGACTCCTGCATTGCCCGGCCTTCCAAGATCATTTGCATAGGCCTGAATTATGCAAAGCATGCGGCGGAATCGGGCATGGCCATTCCCAAAGAGCCCATTGTTTTCTTCAAATCCACTACGGCCCTGTGCGGCCCGAACGACCACGTGATCATCCCGCGGAACTCCGTGAAGACCGACTGGGAGGTGGAGCTGGCGGTAGTGATCGGAAAAAAAGCCAGCTACGTAGATGCCGCTGACGCCATGGACTATGTGGCCGGATACTGTACCCATAACGATTACTCGGAGCGGGAGTTTCAGATCGAACGGGGGGGGCAGTGGGTAAAAGGTAAATCGGCCGATACCTTTGCTCCTTTGGGACCTTTCCTGGCCACCCAAGACGAGATAGCCGACCCCCATAACCTGAACTTATGGCTGAAGGTAAATGGCGAAAAGCTCCAGGATTCCAGCACGAGCGACTTTATTTTCAATATTCCGTATGTCATCGAACACCTTACCCAGTTTATGACCCTGCTTCCGGGTGATGTGATCTCCACCGGTACGCCGGCAGGTGTAGGCCTGGGCTTCAACCCGCCCCGGTACCTCAAGCCCGGTGATGTGGTGGAGTTGGGGATTGAGGGGCTGGGGGTGCAGCGACAAACAGCGATAGCGTATCAGTTAAAAACTAAAAGATAAAAGTTTCGGAACCATACAACTTAACATTATGACAAAAAGTGTTTTACGGGATAAGAGTTATGCATTTGCTATCAGAATTGTAAATATGTGCAAGTATCTTCAAAACGATAAGCGGGAGTTCGTACTATCGAAACAATTAATCAGAAGTGGTACGGCCATTGGAGCATTGCTGAAAGAAGCGGAATTTGGTCAGAGCAAATCTGATTTTACAAACAAAATGTACATTGCACTGAAAGAGGCCAATGAAACAGAATATTGGTTAAATCTGTTATTGGATACAGGCTATCTGGAAAACCCAACATATAAAAGCGTTTTATACGATTGTAAAGAAATCATTGCCATGCTGGTTTCCAGCATAAAAACATTGAAAAAAATACTATAATGTACCTTAACCTTTAACTTTTAGTTTTTAACTTATAACTTATACTTAATGTCTATTAATTCGACCACCTGCCCCCACTGCGGCCACAAATTCGATGCCGGTGAAGCCATGCAGAAGCACCTGGAGATTGAGCTGAAAAAGAATATTCAGCTTAGGGAGGAAGAATATGCTCTCAAAATGGACGAGTTTAAGAAAAGACTGGAAGCTGAAAAGAAAGAGTTTGAGGTCAGCGAAAAAAAGAAGCTCTGGGCAGTGGCGCTTTCGGAAGCTCAAAAACGCATGGAAGAAAAAAATGCGGCGGAACTCACGGCTTTAAAACAGGACAATGAGGCCAAGCAAAAGGAGATCCTTAAAAACCGGGAAAAAGAAATTGAGCTTTTGAGGCGGGAGCAGGAATTAAAGAGCCAGCAGGAGCTGATGCAGATCCGGATCCAGAAAGAACTGATCGAAAAGACCGCCCAGATAGAAGAATCGGCCAAAAAGAAAAAAGACGAGGAGTTTGAGCTAACGCGGAAAGAGTTTGAAAAAAAGCTGGAGGATCAGAAAAATCTGATCAACGAAATGAAACGAAAGGCGGAGCAGGGCTCTACTCAGCTTCAGGGCGAGATCCAGGAGCTGGCCCTGGAGGAAATCCTCCGGCGGGCTTTTGTTTACGATACCGTCGAGGAGGTTAGTAAAGGGATCCGGGGGGCAGATGCCATCCAGACGGTCATTAACGAGTTCGGGCAGACCTGCGGAAAGATCGTCTTTGAAAGCAAACGTACCCAGAACTGGTCTGAACTATGGATCGACAAATTAAAAGACGACCAAAGGGCCCTGGGAGCGGAAATTGCCGTACTGGTCAGCCAGGTCATGCCTAAAGATATGGAGCGGTTCGGCCAGCGCGACGGCATCTGGATCTGCAATTACCAGGAGGTCATCCCCCTGGTTTTTGTGCTGCGGCAGATCCTGGTGCGGTCGCAAAACGTTCGGGCCATACAGGAAAACAAGACCGACAAGATGGGACTCCTCTATAATTACCTGACCGGTACCCAGTTTCGCCAGCAGCTGGAGGCCATCGTGGAAGGTTTCAGCAGCATGAAAGAGGAGCTCGAAAAGGAGAAAAGGGCTATGAAACGGATCTGGAAGGAAAGAGAGGTTCAGATCGAGAAAGTGATCGACAACACCATTGATATGTACGGTTCGATTAAGGGAATTGCGGGCAATGCAATTGCACCGATCCGGCCGCTGGAGCTGGATGAGGGGGATGAGGACACCGATTGAACTGGTAAATATTTATAAATTAGACTTCAAGACGGTTTTGCTTAAAGCATTGTGCTTTGCACAATATTTCGCCAACTAATGAAATTCCCATTGGATGTTTTGAAGTTTTCATTTCCTCCGTAAATCACATTCAAGAACTCGGTGGGCGTCTCATTGAGTTTTTGCCAATAGAGCAGGTTATCAAAAAAATGCGTGCTCTTAGTGTGTGCTGCTTTTACCTCAAAAGGCAACAACTCCTGTCCTTTATCCAGAAGAATATCAATTTCTTTTTTTTCTTTGTTCTGCCAAAAGTAAAAAGACGGCTTTAAGCCTTTGTTCAGAAAGGTCTTATACATTTCATTCAATACAAAATTTTCAAACAATCCCCCCACCAGGTAGTGGGAATACAATTGTTCTTCCGACTGTATCTGCAACAGACTGCAAGCCAGCCCTGTATCGTAAAAATACAATTTTGGCGATTTAATAAGTTGTTTATTGAAGTTTCTATAATAGGGTTTATGCTGATAAACAATATAACTCGCCTCCAACACCGACAGCCAGGCTTTTACCGTATTCGGGCTTATGCCCGTATCGTTTGCCAGTGACTGAAAATTAACCACCTGCCCTATCCTACCAGCGCAAAGTTGGACAAACCGGATAAAATCGGATAGATTTTCTATGTTTTTAATTTGTCGTACATCCCGCTCTACATACGTACTGACATAGTTTTGATAAAAAATATGGGGGTCAACCGATTTTGCAAAAATACGTGGATAACCGCCTTTGTAAATAAGGTTTTCGGCACGTTCAAAGGTATTTCCCGCTGCTGACAATTCGCTATAGGAAAGCGGCATCAACGTAAAAATCGCTGTTCTACCAGCCAATGACTGGGTGATACTTTGTAACAATTGAAAATTCTGTGACCCGGAAAGTGCAAAATGTACCTCTTTTTTATCCACAACCTGCTGAATGTACGAAAATAACTGAGGGACCTGTTGCACTTCATCAATAACGGCTCCATCGGGATAGTTGCTCAGAAAACCACGCGGGTCCTCCATGGCCAACATGCGGTTATCTACATCTTCCAGGTTAACATACGGCAGGTCTTTATATAATGATTTTAAAAGCGTGGTTTTCCCCGTTTGCCTTGCCCCTGTGAGGGTTATTACAGGAAACTTATCCCGCAATGTTGCGATTGATGTTGCTATTTGTCTGCTTATCATACCACGAATTTATATTTTATTTTGGATAAATCCGCAATCAGATTACGGATTTATCCAAAATAATTTTTCTCGCGGACTAAAAGTCAGGTTATGTTGGGCTTTACATATAACCCATCTACCAAACGCCCAAATTCTTTTACATTAATATTGCTTTGCCTAATTTACCAAAACTTGCAAAGTTTTAAAAGTTTTGGCAAATTAAGTAGCTCTTTTCTTCAATTTTCTAAAACCTGTTGATTTTTACAAGTTTTAGAAAATTCATATTTAGACCAAACTTCATTAAGCAGTAAGTTCGGTCATTTTCTGATAAACCTCCGCATATATCAAGGATATTCTCCCTACCAAATTTCATTTCTTTCTATTAATCACAAGTATTTTGATTACAAACCATGATATGCAAGAGGGCTGTGTTTTTTAAAGTTTTCCTGACTAGCCAGTTGGTTCATCTCCAATAACAACCTATTATTTATTGAAGAAATTGTATCAAATCGTTTATTGTGCAAATCCGCTTAATCCACTCCCCCGTACTCCACCACCTTTGCCTTCGCTTCCAATGTAACCCCCTCGTACTCTTTGCGCACAAACTCCAGGGTTTCCAGAATTTCAGGAAGGTTCATGCTTTGAACCAGCTTCATGCGGTGTTCTTTAAAGTTTGGCAGGCCTTTGAAGTAATTGGAGTAGTGCCTCCGCATTTCGAGGATACCGAGGATTTCTCCTTTCCATTCCACCGAGAAACGGAGGTGCTGAACGGCAGCATTCACCCGCTGATCCATATCAGGGGCGGCCAGGTGCTCTCCCGTGCGGAAATAGTGCTTGATCTCGTTGAAGATCCAGGGATAGCCTATGGCTGCACGGCCGATCATGATACCGTCTACCCCGAAACGATTCCTGTATTCGAGGGCTTTTTCCGGGCTGTCAATGTCTCCGTTACCGAAAATGGGGATTTTGATCCGGGAATTTTCCTTTACACTGGCGATCAGCCTCCAGTCGGCCTCTCCCTTGTACAGCTGCGCACGGGTACGGCCGTGGATGGTCAGGGCCTGTATACCCACATCCTGCAGCCTTTCTGCCACTTCTTCGATATTTTTAGTGGAATCGTCCCACCCTAAACGGGTTTTGACGGTTACGGGCAGATGGGTGGCTTTTACTACCGCGGAGGTCATGGCAGCCATAAGGGGGATGTCCTGCAATAGTGCCGCGCCTGCACCCCGACAGGCCACTTTTTTCACCGGGCAACCGTAGTTGATATCAATCAGATCTGGATTGACCGCCGTGGAGATCCGCGTACATTCGGCCATGGTGTCCACATCCGAGCCGAAAAGCTGAACACCGATAGGGCGCTCGTAAGGAAAAATGTCGAGCTTCCGTACGCTTTTTGCCGCATTACGGATCAGCCCTTCCGAAGACACAAATTCCGTGTACATCATGTCCGCGCCATTTTCCTTGCACACCTGCCGGAAAGGCGGATCACTCACATCTTCCATGGGTGCCAGGAGCAGCGGAAACTCTCCCAAATCAATATTCCCGATCTTAACCATACTGCAAAAATAATTCATTTCGAAGGGATAAAGTTCGAAAATCCCTTAAAACCCCTCCAATATTCTTTTCCCCGGCTCAATTATCTTGCCGTTAACTAAATTATGAGGCGGAAGCAAAAACAATAAACGTATTTTTATACGTTAATTGCTAAACCTGTCTGATCCATGAAAAGACTTTTCTCTTTGCTGTGTTTTTTTCTGATTCTTTCCTGTAAGGAAGAGGAGGTGGTACCCGATACTTTTCTTTCCTTTACAGTAGAGGGAGAGGCCGCTCTCATCAGCAATGAGAACCTTTCCATCACACTGAAGCTGGGAGAGAATGCCGTATGGCAATCCCTGAAAGTTGATTTTAAGACCACTGGCAATGCCGTGCCCGAAATCGGTGGGAATCCTGTTTCCCCGGACAGCACGGTTGATCTTTCAGAAGTCAGCCTGCTGACGTTGAAGTCAACCGATGGCAGCACGCGCACCTACACCTTAAAAAAGTCTTCGGTATTTGAAGAATTCGGAATGGGGAAGATCCAGGACAGGTACGAGAGCCTGAACAGGACCTATTCCTTCTATCTCGACCAGTACGGTACTGGAACCCATCAGTATATCAACTGTGGCCCTGCAGTAGTGACTATGGCGCTGAGATGGAGCGACCCTTCTTTTCATCTTTCTGTGGCCGACGCCCGTAACACTTTCCGGCCGGAAGGCGGATGGTGGTACACCACCGACATCCATGCCTACCTGCGGCAATACGGTGTAACGGCAGGTTATTATCCCCTACCCGGCACTTTATCGGTAACAGAATACGAAGCAAAGATCGCTGAGGTCATTGATAGCGGTTACCTGGCCATTCTCTGCCTGGACATGTATTATGTAAGGGAAAATACGGATCTCACCCAAAGGACAAACCGCTTTTATGCAGCCAACAGCCAGGGATGGGGACATTTTATTCTGGTAAAGGGTTACAGGATCATTGACGGGAAAATGTGGCTGGAGATCCACGACCCTTATTCCATTGATAAAAAGTATACTGATGGTCAGTTTAAAGGAGACCGCCGGTATTATGATCCTGCCGAGATCAAAAAAGCCACCGATGTCTGGTGGCCGTACTCCATGATCGTTCCGCGTAAAGACGGCAGCCTTCATGCCCGTTTAAAAACGGAGAAGGGAGAAATTCCTCCTCAGAAAGGAAGAGGTTCTTTCAGGTAAGGCCGGAGATCTTCCCAACTAAGGGTGATGCGGGTGATGCCGGCGGCCCCGGGAGCAATGGCGTATTTGTCGAAATAAAAGGTAATCCCCCGGTTTTCCACCACAAAATTCTGAAAGTTGGAACCGTGGAAGTAACCGTCACACTGGCATTTGTCCTTGTCAAGCGTTACCCCGTCAGGTTTCAGATAAGATAGGCCCAGACCGCTTTCTACAAAGTCCTTAAAGAAAAGCGTGGTATCTGACAGCGCCCGCTCCGCCAGAACCCGCGACAGCTTTATATCCCGGTGTCCGGAGAAGTCGAGAATATCTTCGATGGCCACCCGGCGATTATTACCGCTGAAGCAGTAGCTGTTTACCAAGGTATTACCGTTAGCTCCGCCCGTATATTCATAGGTGGTGAACAGGTAAGAGATCACGGCGAGGCTATCTGCAGAAAACCGTTCAAACCCCATATCATAGCTGTACTTCACGTCTGCCCTGTCGGGGAAAGCTTTCGTTATCTTACGTTCCTGCTCATACACTGGTCCGCCGGCTTTCCATTCCTCTTTTTTGGCATTGTAGCGATCCAGCACAAAGGCCTTCATGACCTGTTCTCTATCCCGGCTTTCCTCCGGGTATTCCACTGAAATGGAGTAAAACGATGTGGAATCGGCCAAAACCGCTTTTCTTTCCGTGATGGAACCGCCCGAGGTACATTTCTGCATGAAAAGTGCAAGGACCACCCATACGGTTATGGATTTATACATTCGGAATACTTTTATATAGCCAACGCCGGCTTTCGTTTCAAATTGTATTACCAGTTCCTTACCAGCTCATTGATCCGGTCGAGGAGGATCTGAGACTTCGGTCCTATTTTCCCGCTGCCGATTACCCGGTCATCAATGCCGGTAATGGGCAATACCCGTTTGGTGGTACTGGTGGTAAAAACCTCTTCCGCTTCCAGGGTTTCCTTCAGGGTTACGGGGCGTAATTCAATATCGAAATCGGAACCGGCCAGCTCCAGCACCGTTCTTCGGGTGATCCCTTCCAGTACGTTTTCGTCGGGAGTGATCAGTTTATTGCCGTTGACCAGAAAAACATTGCTCCTGCTCAGTTCGCTGATAAATCCGTCTTTATGGAACAGGACATCCGATACTTTCTTCTCCTGAAAGTCACGGCGGAGGATCAGCAAATGCTTATAATCGGTACTCTTGAGCATGGGCAGATCGCGCACAAATTCGTAGGTCATCACCCGGATCCCTTTCTCATGCTCGCCCGGTACGTCTTTATGGAGATCCTCCGAAATGATGATAAGATTAGGGGTATCCATGGAAATGGAATCGTCGGTAAAGCCCCCTGTCAGAAGAAACCGAAAGGAGCAATCTTCTCCGCCCTGCAACGTAAAAAGCTCCGACACGATTGCCCGGGCCTCCTCCTGCGTTACCGGGCAGGGAATCCTCAGGATGCGGGCCGAACGTTCAAAGCGCTCCCAATACCAGTCCCACTGAAAGGGCCGGCCGTTATAGGTCCGAAAATAATCGAAAAGTCCGTAACCCCGGAGAACCCCCAGGTCATTAAAGTGAAAACGGGCGGAGGCTATGTCCGTTATTTTTCCATTTAGCCAGCAGTGATGCATTCAATTACTGTAGTTTTCGGTATTTTATTCTTTTAGGGGCGATGTCACCCAGCCTTTTCCTTCGGTTTTCTTCGTATTCGGAGAAGTTCCCCTCAAACCACACGACCTGCGAGTCACCTTCAAACGCCAGGATATGGGTAGCCACCCGGTCGAGGAACCAGCGGTCGTGGGAGATGACCACCGCACAGCCTGCAAAGTTTTCCAGGCCTTCTTCCAGTGCCCGCAACGTATTCACATCCAGGTCATTGGTAGGTTCATCGAGCAAAAGCAGGTTTCCGCCTTCTTTCAGCATCATGGCCAGGTGTACCCGGTTTCTTTCCCCGCCTGATAGTACACCGATCTTCTTCTCCTGATCGGATCCGGCAAAGTTGAATTTACTCACGTATGCGCGCGCGTTCATTTGCTTATTTCCGAGGCTGATCCACTCATTTCCTTCCGAAATCATCTCGTACACCGTTTTATTGGGGTCCAGCTGATCATGCTCCTGGTCTGCGTAGGCCAGCTTTACGGTGTCACCTACTTCAAATGTCCCTTCGAGAGGTTGGAGATGCCCGGTGATCAACTTGAAGAGGGTGGTCTTACCCGCGCCGTTCGGTCCTATGATACCGACGATGCCCGCCGGAGGCAGGCTGAAGTTCAGGTCTTCATACAGGAGCCGGTCTTCAAAGCCCATTTTAATATTTTTCGCTTCAATCACTTTATTCCCCAGCCGCGGCCCGGGCGGAATATAGAGCTCCAGCTTTTCCTCCCGCTCTCTGGTATCCTGGTTCAACAGGTTATCGTAGGCATTCAGACGGGCCCTAGATTTGGCGGTACGTCCTTTCGGAGACATACGCACCCATTCCAGCTCCCTTTCGAGGGTTTTCTGCCGTTTGGACTGTGTCTTTTCTTCTTTGGCCAGGCGGTTTTGCTTTTGCTCCAGCCAGGAAGAGTAGTTTCCTTTCCAGGGAATACCCTCGCCCCGGTCCAGCTCCAGGATCCATCCGGCCACATTGTCAAGGAAGTAACGATCGTGGGTGACGGCGATCACCGTACCTTTGTATTGGTTGAGGTGCTGCTCGAGCCATAAAACCGACTCAGCGTCGAGGTGGTTGGTAGGTTCATCCAGAAGGAGCACGTCGGGTTGCTGCAACAGCAGACGGCACAGCGCCACACGGCGTTTTTCGCCCCCCGACAGAGTAGCGATCTTCGCTTCTCCCGGCGGACACCTCAGGGCATCCATGGCCCGCTCCAGTCTCGAATCCAGCTCCCAGGCATCAAGCGCGTCGAGCTTTTCCTGCACATCTCCCTGCCGCTCCATGAGCTTATCAAAGTCGGCATCCGCCTCACCGAAGGCTTCGTTAATGGTATCAAATTCTTTCAGCAGCGCCACGATCTCCGCCACGCCTTCCTCCACCACCTCTTTCACCGTTTTTTCCGGGTCGAGCTGAGGTTCCTGCTCGAGCAATCCTACCGAATAACCCGGTGAGAAAACCACTTCACCGTTAATATTCCTGTCGATCCCGGCAATTACCCTGAGGAGTGTGGACTTTCCGGAACCATTGAGACCCAATACTCCGATCTTGGCCCCGTAAAAGAAAGAAAGGTAAATATTTTTAAGTACCTGACGATTGGGTGGAATGGTTTTACTCACTCCTGCCATCGAAAAGATGACCTGTTCACTCATAAATTTCAGTCAAAATGTAATTTAATATACAAATATCGCGTTCTTACTTTGTAATGTGCAAAAAAACTACTTTTTTTACACCTTAAAACCAAATAAACAATATAATTTTAACCTAGCCACTCCTGGTATTAAATATGAAAGGCGTTACGTTAGAAAATGAATACGCTTACGTCGTTGACGGTAAGGTATTTTTAAGAGGGTATCTGGGCATGCCCGACAGACAGATCGGAGAAGTTAAAAACACGGATGAGGAGGCTTTTCAGTACTTCGAAAGAAGATATGATATTGCTGTATCAAAAGTGAATCAACTCGAAGAGGAGATCTTGAACGCCCAGAACAAAGGGTCTTATCTGACCAAGCTTCTTCAGTTAAGAAAAAGGCTTCTGAACTTTGACGGGATAGGTAATTTCCTGCCTCTTCTGGACAAGCTGGAGGTGATGGAAAAGGATCTGGTCAGCCTGATCGGGCAGAATCAGCTCTCCAATCTTCAGATCAAGCGTCAGCTTATTGACGAGGCCAAACCGTATGAGAACAGCCAGGAATGGAAAGATACGGCTGATACGCTGCAGGAGATCCGGACCCGCTGGATACGGACGGGTCCTGTAGAAAAAAGCCTCAATACGGCTATTGAAGAAGAGTTCAAGACCATACTGGATACCTTCTACCAGGCCAGAAAAGCTTTTTATGAAGAGCAGAACAGGGTCATTGACGAGCGGGTAGCCAAGTATAACGACCTGATCGCCAAGGCTGAAGAGCTGGTAGAGCGTACCGACTGGGATGAGGCCTTCCTGGATCTGAAGAATTACCAGACCGAATGGAAGATCATCGGTGAGATCCCACCGAAAATTCTAAAGGCCCTTTTCAGGAACTTTAAGAAACCTACCTCCATATTTTATGAGAAATATTGCAGGGCCAAGGGTATCCAACCCAAGAAAAGGCTGGATCCCCGTGTAGAGGCCCAGATGAATATGGTCAAAGAGGTGGAAAAGCTGTCGGAATCCGAGGATATGTTCGCTGCCACCAACCGGGCCAAGTTTCTGCTCAATGAGTGGAAAACCATCCGGATACCGGCGCACCTGGCCGACCGGACCATCGCCGAACGCTTCAGAGCTGCCTGTGACAAGATATTCGAGCTCAGCTACCTGCATAAGGTGATCGCCCGGAAGTATCCTACTTTCAATTTCCTTTCCGATAAACAGAAAGACCTGACGAAATACCGTGAAATGGAGAGCATAGTCAGAAGGGCAAGAACAGATCTTGATGAGCTGATCCGTTCCTACGACGGTCAGCGGATGGATGAAGAAATGGAAAAAATGATCCAGAGCAACCTGAAGACCCAGCGGCGGAAGCTGCTCATGAAAGAGGTCATTCTGGAAGAACTCAGGCAGAAGGCGGCGAGCCTTTAAATAAAATTACCTGAAGTGACCTGTGGTCACTTCAGGCTTTTATAAACAATTAGGAATCCTTGGAACTTACTGCTAAAAAGGTTGCCGTAATGCAACCCTATTTTTTGCCGTATATCGGTTATTTTCAGCTCATCCGTGCCGTTGATGAGTTCATTGTTTATGACAATATCCAGTTCTCAAAAAAAGGATGGTTTCACCGTAACCGGATGCTTCAGAACGGAAAGGATGAGTATTTCAGCCTTCCGTTAAAGAAAGATTCCGACTTCCTGGATGTGCGCGACCGCCGGTTGAGCGACACCTGGCCGGCCGAACGCGACAGGACCTTGCGTAAAATAGCGGAAAATTACCGGAAAGCTCCCCATTTTGAAGAGGCTTACCCGGTGATGGAGCGTATCTTTCACTTTTCGGATACTCAGCTTTTCAACTTTATTTTCTTTTCCCTGAAAACGGTTTGCAGCTTCCTGGAGATCAGAACCCCGCTGACCATATCTTCCACGCTGGCAATAGATCACACCCTGAAAAGCCAGGACAAGGTGATCGCTCTTGTAAAAAAAACGGCGGGAAATATCTATCTTAATCCTATCGGAGGATTTGATCTCTATGATCCCGTAGATTTCAAAGCGCAGGGCTTAACTTTGCAGTTCCATAAAGCCCGGCCCCTTTCTTATCCGCAATCCGGAAACGAGTTTGTGCCCTGGTTATCTGTTTTAGATCTTATGATGTTCAATTCCAGGGAACAGATCATCGGGTGGCTGGACGACTTCGACTTTATATTAAAAGATGAACAGGAAAACTAACGTACTTGTGTTTCCGTGTGGTGCGGAGAGCGCCATGGAGATCCATTTAGCCCTGAAAGACGTGATGAATATCCGTGTGGTGGGTGCATCCAAAAGGGAAGACCACGCCCGGATGCTTTATGCCCGTTATTACGATGATTTTCCCAATATCGCGGAAGAAAACTTCCTGGATGAGCTGAATAAGCTCATTGAGAAAGAGTCTATCGA
>CAZLXI010000043.1:0-33637 GCA_964563435.1 uncultured Lacihabitans sp. | reverse complement strand
TTCCTATCTATGAAGTTTGGATTCAACGGGCTTGTCACTCAACAAGACAAAATGATCCCCGGAATGGTAAATAGAGGGAATAAAATACCGGCAGACGATTATGTTTTTTGCCGGGCGGATGCGTAGGTGTGATGAGTTCCGCCTGAGACAGATAGCAATGCCGGTATGGAGGTCCGGCATTACATTTGTAAAAGGGTTAATTAATGGGTGCTTTTTTATATCTTCCCCATGCAATAAAAAGAGCCACGGCCCCTAAAAGGATATTGATGCCTGATACGCTGTATTCTGCTTTAAGAATATGGTATCCGAAAGCAAGCAGCATAACAAGAGCTAACCCGACTGCGGCTGCCGGCGTAAGAACAGGCTTAATGCGTAAAAGGGAGGGTAATAAAACCCCGATACCTCCTGCCAGTTCTGTTATTCCGATAAATCGTACCCAACCTGCGGAAAATTCGTTAACCCAGGGCAGCGAAGCACTTAATGCTTCAATAGGTTGGGTAGATTTCATTACCCCCGCCATAATGAACATGGATCCCAGGATTATTTGAGCAATCCAAAGGGAAATGTTCAAAGCTTTTGATGTTTGATTTGCCATAGCATTATATTTTTTTGATATCACAAAACAACATTATATTTGCTATATAATAGTAACTACTATACTTATGTATACTGGTATTATAAAGAATAGTAAGCGTAAAAATGAAATTATGAATACCTTTTCAGACATAAAAAGTGTAAAGAGATGTTCGTCTACTTATATTTTGGCGGTTAATGACACCATTAATGTGGTTAGCGGAAAATGGAAATTACCTATTATCGGCTCATTGCTCTTTGGCAAAAAGCGTTTTAAGGAATTGGAGAGGGAAATTTTGAAAATCACACCGAGGATGTTATCTAAAGAGCTGAGGGATCTGGAAGCCAACGGAATTGTAACCCGGACGGTCTATGATACGATCCCTGTTACGGTAGAGTATGAGCTGACCTCGTCGGGCCGGTCTTTTTCCCGTGTATTGGACGTGATGCTAGAATGGGGAATGGAGCACCGGAGAAATACACTCAGGGGGTCCACGGCTTCGGAGAGCGACAAGGCATTTGTTCCGTGAGCTGTTTCTGATGGGCTGTTTTCTCTCTCTGCTGAGATCACCTCTTTAAATGGCTGATAATCAATGAGCCGTCGGACTCCATTTGCAAAATTTGTGTTTCCCCATTTAGACCTACCCGGTACATGGCATCGTTATAAACCCCGTCCGGCTGTGGGCTGGAAAGAATACAATCGTATCCGCAAATCAAACCCTACAGATACTAGGATTAATGAATAAGGCTAAACTGTTGGAAGAAACCGAGAGTGATCCGGAATCTGTGTAGGCACCCCAGGTCATTTTCCTTCTTAAGCATCAATGAATAATAAGAATAACTGGTCGGTAAGTTTCCTGCCAGTTATTCGAAATTCAGGAAAGCCTTTAAGAAGGATACCGGTAAGGTGCCCAACCAGTATCACCTGGACTTAAGGCTGAACAAGGCGAAAGAGCTGCCTGGAAACACCAATATGAGTGTACAGGAAGTGGGGTATTACACAGGTTTTGATTCGCCCTGTTATTTTTCACGACTGTTCTAAAAGAAGTTTGGGGCTTCACCGAAGCCGTTCAGGCAGGTTTGAGAACAATGGTGCGGTACCCCTGTAGCTTTCACAATAAGAACAGGATAAGCAATTTATAATTCAAAGGAAAAACGTTTTATCCGGACTTTGTTAAAGTCGTTTTTAACAAAGAGGATAAGCGTCTTCCCGTCTTTCCCCCAATGGCTTTGCAGAAGTTCTTCCCCGGTTGATAAATTCAGTAAAGTTTCCTGTTTTCTCTTTTTGCCATTAAGGTCTAATGTGTACCATTCCTGTTGACTTTGCGATTTCAGCAGAACTCCTAAAGAGTTTTGCGAGGGAAGGGCGATCAAAGGAATGTTTTCGTCTTCATTTTCTGAACCGAACTGCCTGGTCCAGAGTACTTCATCGTAATTTTTGGCATTTATCAGCGCCAGGTATCCCTGTTGGTTTTGCGGGCCGAATAATTCAGATTCTTCGCTTCCGCTAAGGAGGATCAGGTGGCCCGGTAAGATATAGACAGATTGCTCAACCTTCAGTTTATTAAACTCCCATACTTTTTTGGGGTGCAATTCATGATCAAGAATGCCGAACACGGAACCCACCGTAAAAAAGATATCTCCGGTAGGATAAATAGTTAACCTGCCTGCCGGGTTGTCAACACCACCTGCAGAGACCGGTCTGCTATAGGATGGGTCCGTACCCGGCTTACTGACCAGGATAGAGTCGGACCTTTGAATCAGCATGTATTCAGAATTACCGGAGACGGCCACATCCAGTAAATACCCGCTACTGAGAATCCCCGGCGGGTCACAGAGGGCTCCATTTACCTTATCGCAACGGATAGATTGGGCGTATCCGTCGGCATTGAAAAACAGGGTATAACGGTCCCGGTCTTCACTAATCCTGCAAACAGAATGGATGTGATCTGTGTCAGGATAAGTACGAAACCAGAGAAGGGAGTCATTTGAATTATATAATGCCAGTGACAACTGCCTTGCTGAAGTATCACTTTGACTAAAACCCGCTATAAGTATCTGCCCTGAGGAGGTTTCATAAGCCTGTTCGAAATCAAAGAGGAGAGAGTAATCACCCTGCCCCGGAGACAGGGTGATTTTTAAGGAAATCAACGTAAGCAAGAGGATACTCTTCATGGTGTTTAATTCAGGGGTAAAAAGCGGGCAGACCGGCTATTGATGATTTATTTCCAGTATTAAAGGCAGGATATCTTCTTCTGTATGAAGGTTATTCAGAATCCCTTTAATTTCGGTATTGGAATAGGTTATATCTTTAGGGCTTATCATTCTGCCATTCAGGGCTGCATTTAGTCGTTGGTAAATGGGGGCATCCCGAAACGGCGAATTTTGCAGGTTATTGATGATATAGGGTAATTCAGCCGATATATCTTTTTTGCTTGCCAGGATTATAAGATGGTCTTTCACACCATCGGTAATGGTTAAGGGGTAATCGGGATGAGGAAAAATAATGGGGGAGTCTTTCGCTATGAGCAGGTCCTCCACTTCTGAACCAAATTTCAGTTCTCCAAAGCCCGGCACTTCTCTTGGGTAGTGTTTGGCAACTTTGAAGTCTGATGCATCCTGGCTGATAATGGTAAGGTACATGCCGGAGTTCAGATTTTTTAGCACACCATAAAACTGGTCTCCGATCTGGTAGTTTTTTGTGGCTGCGTATAATCCGTTACCCAGGTAGTTTATGTTTTGTGCAACTTCGCGGGTGTCAATGAAACCGAATGAAGCCCCCAAACCTTTCGTGTTCTCGTTTACGGGTAATGAAGCCTGCCCGCTTAAATCCATATCAAAGATTATTGCACCCATCAGGATTTTTTGCAAATCTTTGGCATTTATATAAAAATAACCCTCATTTCCCCACCGGGAGCCCCAACTGTTGGCTATCTTAAAGATATCGCCATCATACCCTATGATCGTTACAGCATGACCTTTATTGTCGTTATCACTTAATCTTATTTTGGGAGTGTACAGTCGTTGTTTGTGATAATTATAGGATCTTAATTCATCATAGCGGATACCCGCAACTACCGGGAAACCATTGGTAATGGCCAGTTTTATATTGTAGATTACAGGATGATCATTACAGAAAATATTAATGGTGTTACCGTTGGCATCCTTAAATTCTCCACAAAGTTTTTGTTCGGCCTTTGCTTTTATGACGAAATCAACATCGGGTATATTGTAGTTACAGGATGTGTACGGGAAGACATTGTATTTTACACCTCCGCTGCTGATCAGATTTTTAAGTATGGAATCCAGTGCGACCATCTCTGAGCAGGGCAGGTTCATTTTCTTAAGATTGTACAATGGGGCCAGAGACAGGTTATCGGTAATATCACGTTTAACGGTTACATCACGCAGAAAGGCGGTACGCACCCCGGCGGCATAATAAAGTGTGGAAACAGAAACACAGGTATTGCCTTCCTGCTCAATGATATAAGGCATGTAGGGAGTCAGGTCTTTCTTTTCTTTAGCCCCGCTTTGCATAGATTTAGTGCCGGCAACCGCATTATCTGCCAGATTTAACATGGGGATTTTGTTATAACTTTCCGGATCGAAAATTAAACCCTGACCCAAGCCCCTGAGGGATATGAATAGAAAGAAGAATACTAATTTTTTCATGAGAATTACTTGTTTATAGTTATATCGGACGGAGGATGGAAAAATCATCACCACGGTTAATTTTTATTTAGAAAAATCACAAAATCATCGTCTGTGTCTTTATTCATAACCGGATTTTGCTCCGGTAGCCTTTTGCTCCTGTTCTGCCTCGGTATAGTTATCCTAAGGTAATCGTATAACTCTTTAAGGGTGATTTGCCCGTTTTGGTCGGTATCGGCTTTGCCATATTCCAGTGCCTGTTTAAGGCCAAAAGTAAAACTACCGTGTTGCCAGTCTGCGTGTTCAAAAGACTGTTCTATACCCTTACTGCTGCTCAGCAATACCCAGCCGGGCGGGGTTTGGGCAATGGCCTTACTTACATCCGGCGAGCCTTTTCCCCCCGCACCGCTATAACAGGCATCGAGCAGGAGAATACGTTTACTGGGGCGTTTCTCCAGATGGGTTAATATGTCTTCCCGGTATCGGAGTGTGGTGTTAGTAGGGGCGTAGGGGTCAAAATTAGCAGCCTGAATCGTAAAACCATCATCAGCCGACGGTAAACCGTGCGAACTGAAGAAAATCAAAACCACATCCTGGGGCCGGATGTTGCTGTTATTGCTGATACGCTCCATCGTGATTTTTATGTTGTCTGCGCGGGTCTCTGTGCCGCCTGTATAGGCACTGGCAAATACATTTTTGAACAATCGCTCCCTTTGACTCTCAAAAAGGGTTTTAATATACTCGGCATCATTCCGGGTAAACTTTAAGTCAGATGCTACCCCGAAAGAGTAAACATACAGGTTAGGTTGGTTAATATCATCGTAATAAAAGTACCTCGTAGCACTCCGGTTTTCATAACCGTTGGGGCAGGTGAGTTTCCATTGAGCGTAATTATTCCCCTCTTTAAGCTCTACGGTAACGTTATTTGTAATATCAGTTTCTTTTTTCTTTTCTGAACCCAGGGTTTTGCCTCCCGGCTGTATGGGCTCCCCATTTAGAAAGAGCCTGACTTCACAGGCAGATATATCAAAGCTGGCCCGCCACTCTCCCGATAAAGTAACCGTCTTTTGGGTGCTGCGTAGCGGGCTTTCTTCAGTGGCTCCCATGCTATGCCAGAAGTGGGTTGCAAATGGCGCGTTGACTAATTGAACAGGGGCCATATTATTATCTGTCTTAATCTGCCTTTCCTCCTGTGGTAAACTTACCCGGGGCCTTTCTGCGGGGAGCTTTTTTTCTTCGGCGAGCAGTCTAATCGGAACACTTTCTGGTAAAAGTTGCTTTGTGTTAAGAGGGAAGGTTATCCAATAGGCCGATGTAGCTACCAGAATACTATCTTGCGAGGAGGAGAATGATATATGTTTTATTGTATGGTTAAGGTCAAATGACTTAATCATTTTCTTTGCTTCTATATCCCAGATGTTTACGGTACTGTAGTCTATTGAAACAATTTTTGTTCCGTCGGGGCTGAAGGCTACGGAGTTGGACCAATCGTTATGTCCTTTAAGCGTAACTATTTCATTTCCTGAGGCGACATTCCAGATTTTGATGGTATTGTCCCAGCTTCGTGATACGATTTTTTTTCCATCAGGGCTGAAAGCTACAGAGGAGACCTGACCGCTATGTCCTTTAAGTGTAGCCATTTCATTTCCTGAGGCGACATTCCAGATTTTGATGGTACTGTCCCAGCTTCCCGATGCAATTTTTGTTCCGTCGGGGCTGACAGCTAATGAACTGACATCTCTGAGATGACCTATACGTGTAGTCATTACATATCCTGAGACGAGATTCCATATTATGATGGGATGCAGTCCTCCTCCTAATACGATTTTTGTTCCGTCAGGGCTGAAAACGGCTGAAGATACAAAAGGAAACCCTTTAAGTGCAGTTATTTCATTGCCCGAAGCGGTATCCCAGATTTTAATAGTGTCATCTTCACTTTTCGATACGATTTTTGTCCCGTCGGGACTGAAAGTTAAGAAGGGCGAATAAATATATCCTTTAATTGTAGCTATTTCATTTCCTGATACCGCATTCCAAATTTTAATGGTTTCATCTCCGCTTCTCGATGCAATTTTTGTTCCGTCAGGACTGTAAGTTACTGAGCCAACGTGATCGGCATGTCCTTTAAGTGTAACTATTTCATTGCCCGAAGCCACATTCCAAATTTTGATGGTATTGTCTGCACTTCCCGATATGATTTTTGCTCCGTCGGGGCTGAAAGCTACTGAGTTGACGAAATTGGTGTGCCCTTCAGGTGTAACTATTTCCTTGCCCGAGGCCACATTCCATATTTTGATAGTTCTATCATAACTTCCCGAAATGACTTTTGTTCCGTCGGGGCTGAAAGCTACTGAGTTGACCCAAAAGCTATGTCCTTTGAGTGTAGCTATTTCATTGCCAGAAGCGGCATTCCAAATTTTGACGGTATAGTCCCCACTTCCCGATATAATTTTTGTTCCGTCGGGGCTGAAAGCTACTGAGTTGACCGAATAAGGGTTATGCCCTTTAAGTGTAGCTATTTCCTTGCCCGAGGCGGCATTCCAAATTTTGACGGTATAGTCCCCACTTCCCGATACAATTTTTGTTCCGTCGGGGCTGAAAGCTACCGAAGATACGTAATCGGTGTGTCCTTTGAGTGTCGTGATTTCGTATTGTGAGGTGGTATCCCATATTTTAATAGTGCTGTCGAGACTCCCCGATACAATTTTTGTTCCGTCAGGGCTGAAAGCTACAGAGGAGACATGACCGTCATGTCCTTTAAGTGTAGCCATTTCAATTCCTGATATGACATTCCAGATTTTGATGGTATTGTCCCAGCTTCCCGATACGATTTTTGTTCCGTCGGGGCTGAAAGCTACTGATCTGACCCAACTGTTATGTCCTTTAAGCGTAGCGATTTCATTACCCGAGGCCACATTCCATATTTTGATAGTGCTATCTGTATTTCCTGATACGATTTTTGTTCCGTCGGGACTGAAAGCTACTGAGTAGGTCCAACCGCTATCTTTGAATGTAGCGATTTCGTATTGTGAAGCGGCATCCCATATTTTAATAGTTCCATCGAAACCTCCCGATACGATTTTACTTCCATCAGGACTATATGCTGTGGATGTGACGGAGTTAGAATGCACCATCTGATTCGTAAACCTATGTACCCCAACAGGGTCCTGAGCCAGGGCAAAACCGGAGCATAAGAGTAAAAAGAAAAAAATGCGCCTCATCGTAACTGAATGTTTACAGGATAAATCGGACAAAAGATAAGATAGTCATCATTAGGATTAATTATTCTTTAAGAAAATCACGAAGTCATCGTCTATCGTTTCTTTTTTGATGATGGGGTTTTGAGCCGGAAGCTTTTTAGAGCGGTTCTGAGCCGGCACGGCTACTTTAAGGTAGTCGTACAGTTCTTTCAGGGTTATTTCACCATTTTGATCGGTATCGGCTTTACCGTTTTCCAGGGCCTGCTTGAGGCTGTAGGTAAAGCTGCCATGTGCCCAGTCGGGATGCTCATAAGATAATTCCGTACCCTTACTACTGCTTAAAAGTACCCAGCCGGGCGGGGTTTGGGCTATGGCTTTGCTTACATCCGGTGAGCCTTTTCCTCCTGAACCGCTGAAGCAGGCGTCCAGCAGGAGTATCCGCTTGCTGGGGCGCTTTTCTAAAAAGGTCAGAATGTCTTCACGGTAGCGTAGCGTAGTGTGTGTAGGCGCAGCCGGGTCATAGTCGGCAGCCTGCAGGATAAAGCTGTCGTCTGTAGAAGGCAGGCCATGCGAGCTGAAGAAGATCAAAACCACATCCTGTGGCCGGATACGGCTGTCATTACTGATCCGCTCCATGGTCTTTTTTATATTGGCGGCTTCGGTGTTGGTTCCGGTATAGGCGTTGGCAAATACGTTTTTAAACAGTTGCCCCTGTTGAGTCATAAAAAGCTGTTGAATGTAACGGGCGTCGCTTTGGGTAAATTTCAGGCCTATAGACTCTACCCCAAAAGAGTAGACGTACAGGTTGGGTTGGTTGATGTCATCGTAATAAAGATGGCGGGTAGCGCTGTAGGTTTCATAGCCGTTTGGACAGGCGAGTTTCCATTGGGCGTGGTTTTTCCCTTCTTTAAGCTCGATAGCCATGGTATTCGTAATTTCAGACTCTTTTTTCTTTTCTGAGCCCAGGCTTTTTGTTCCGGATTGAACCATTTCGCCATTTAAAAAAAGTTTGACTTCACATGCGGATAAATCAAAATTTGCCCGCCATACACCGGAGAGGTTAACTATTTTATGGGTACTGCGCTGCGGGCTAATTTCCGAAGTTTCCGCGCCATTCCAGAAGTGGGTTGCAAAGTATATGGGGGACTTAGGTGTTAGAATCGGCGTCTCTTTTTTTTCTATTATCTCCTCTGTTTTATCAAGCAGATACTCTATCCAGTAAGCGGGCGTGGCTATTACGATACTTTTTCCTGACGGGGAGAATGCGGCCTGAATGATAGTGTGATTTAACTCAAATGATTTCGTAACCTCTTTTGTCTTGAGATCCCATACATTTACCATCATGTCGTGTCTGGACATGATTTTGGTACCATCCGGACTAAATGCTATTTTGCCAACGTGACTTCCCAATATTTTTAGCGAAATAAGTTCTTTCCCGGAGTAAGCATCCCATATTTTAATAGTTTTATCCCGACTCCCCGATGCTATTCTTTTGCCATCAGCGCTAAACACTACGGATGTAACAGAATTTGTATGCCCATTAAAAGTTATGATTTCTTTTCCGGTAGCTGGATTCCACATTTTGATTGTATTGTCATCACTCCCTGATATTACTTTTTCACCATCTGGGCTGAATACCACATCAGTGGCTGGTGCGGTATGTCCTTTGAGAGCGGTAATTTCTTTTCCAGTGCTGATATTGTAAATATGGAGTGAATTGGTATTGGCATGATAAGAATCAAGATCAGACGAGCCGCCAATGACAGCTATCGTTCCTGAGGGATGAAAAGCAACCGGAGTGCCAGAAGTCGGATGGTAGCCAGTATGTGTAACCTCAGATAATTCATTCCCCGTTGCGGCATCCCATGTCTTGAGTTTTTTGTCATAACTTAATGCAATTACTTTGTTACTCATAAGTGAAACGGATTGAGTATAAGAATGGAGGGACGTTTTACTCCATAAAAGGTTGGTAATTTCTTCCCCGCTATTTTTATCCCAAAGCATTATCCTATTATCCATGCCTCCAGATATAATTTTCTTACCATCCGGGCTTAAAGCAACGGAACTGACTTTAGAAAAATACCTACTTGGAGGTCTACGCTCCAGTCCTGTATTAGTATCCCATATTTTTATGGATGAATCATAACTTCCCGATACAATTTTTTCATCATCGGGACTAAAGGCAATAGACGTTATTGAAGATTTATGCCCTTTAAGAGTATTCATTTCCTTCCCGGAGGCAGTGTCCCATATTTTAATGGTTTGGTCACTACTCCCTGAGATTATTTTCGTGCCATCAAAGCTGAAAGCCAAAGAATTAACAATACTGCTATGGCCTTTGAGTGTAGCGATTTCAGATGCGGAGACTGCATCCCATATTTTGATGGTACTGTCATAACTTCCCGAAATTACTTTTGTACCGTCAGGGCTGAATGCTACTGATGAAACTCCGCTGTTATGTCCTTTTAGAGTTGCAATGTTGATACCGGAACTGGCATCTCCGATTTTGATGGTATTGTCATAACTTCCCGAAACTACTTTTGTTCCGTCAGAGCTGAATGTCATTGAGAAACCGTAATGCCCTTCGACTGTTGTGATTTCTTCTCCGGATACAGCATTCCAAATTTTAATAAAACCATCCAAGCGTGCTATTGATGCAATTTTAGTTCCATCATGACTAACAGCAATTGATGTGACTCCACTACTGTGTCCTTCGAGCGTAGCTATTTCGTTTCCAGAAGCAACGTCCCAAATAATAACCTTATTCCCAATTCCTGAGATAATTTTATTTCCATCGGGGCTAAAAGCGACACAACTAACAATATAGCCTTTTCTTTTGAGTGTAGCTATTTCTTTTCCAGAGGCAACACTCCATATTTTGATGGTGCCATCATGGCTTCCCGAAACTATTTTTTTCCCGTCGGGACTAAATGCAACAGAATTAACACCAGAGCTGTGCACCATCTGATTCGTAAACCTACGTGCCCCAACAGGGTCCTGAGCCAGGGCAAAACCGGAGCATAAGAGTAAAAAGAAAAAAATACGATTCATAATGACAGAATATTTATAGGATAATATCGGGCGGAGTACTGAAAAATCATCACAGAAGGTAGAAAATTTTATCTAAATCACGTAATTAATGAAAATAAATTCTACCCCAATGATGACTTTTTCAACACTAACCCGATATATTAGAAAAACTCAAAGATATGAAAACAGAAAATTAAATGTAACCCCCATTTATAGGGGTTGTAGGAGTAAACTTAAACATCTAAATTTGGTAATCCGTAACCATTTCGTTAAGATAAACTTTCAAAACCCTAAAAAATGAATTGTGAAGGAGCCATAGATGAAAGTCTGAACAGGAGTCTTCGGGCAAAGTCTACAGAAGCTTATACATGTATAAAAGAATGCTTAAAACGAAGAGTCTCATCTCAAACATGGAGGAAAAGCTTTTCACATCTGGAATTAGAAGATCTGTACCAGGAAACAATGATCAAGGTATATATACATGTAGAAAGACGCAAAAATGTGGTGGGTGAAAAATTATGTTCCTGGGCAGTAAGAGCTTTCATAAACACTACAATAGATATCTTCCGGGAAAATAAGAGGACTCTACCAACGGATTTCTCTGAGAAGGAAAATCAAACACGTTCGGAAGGGAATATAATTCTGCAGGATGGCTCTATCCAAAAATTTGAAGAAAGTGATTACATCCGTAAAATCCTTAAAACCCTGCCGAAGCATCAGGAAAAGCTTTTGGAAGAGCATTACTTACATGGAGTGGAAATTAAAGAGATAGCTGAAAGAAGTAATGGAAACTACACTTCAATACAAAATAATAAAAACAGGGCTTTAACAAAATTGTACAGCACGATATCTAAGAGTAATGATATTTGATTATGAAATACTCAGAAGAAGAATACGATAAAATCTGGGATTTTCTGGAGGGCAACCTGGAAGATTCAGAGAATAGAATAATGATTGAAAAAATTAAATCCGATGCTACGTTTCGTGAGGAAGTTACAAAATGCGAAAGGATGTTAAATAATCTTCACTATTTGGGAGGAGAGAAATTCATTTCCAAATTGGGGCGGGAAAGAACGTCGGATAATATTTTTAAAATAATATTCAAACACAAACGAACATTAAGTATAGCAGCGACTGTTTTTGTTGTTTTTGCTGCAGGTTATTATGTTTGGGACAGCAGCCAGAACCACAAACCGGGTATAGCGGAAGAAAAGTCTGATAAGGATAGCACCTCTCATACTGAAACACCCCCAAGTCCGGTACCCAACATCACCCTGGAGGACCTCCTGGCCAATAATCTCATACTTCCTATAGAGAATGTGCCGCAGAAGTTTGAAAGCGCGGTTGATAAAATTAACCAAAGCCACCAGAGACAGAGGGGAATAAGTGAGTTGCAGACTTTTGATAGACTTATAAAGCCAACCCACAAGGAAGGTGAGCCTCTGTTCGGGGCATCGAGGGAGAAATCAGTGGAGCCGGAGGGTTTAAGCAGGGAGGAAAAGGTATATCAAAACCTGTATCTGGGCATTGCCTATTTGAAATCAAAGGAATATACAAAAGCCCTTTCTCATTTAGAAAAAGCTAAGGAGAATAAAGAGGCGCAATGGTACCTGGCTCTTACCTATCTGGGGCAGAAAGATGTACCCAAAGCGATGGAGCTGGCCCGGAATGTGGCGGAAGATAAAAACAACCCCTATAATACTCAGGCAGACCAATTATTAGAACAGTTAAAGCAACATGAAAAATAGACTTTGGATAGTGCTTATACTTTTTTGCGGAGTTAAGATTTCCTATGCGCAGATTCAGTATAAGGCAGAGTTTTCGGAGATATCTTATAAACTGGACGGAACCTCACTTTTAGTAAAGTATAAAGTCCGGAATAATCTCAAAATAGACAGGGTAAATGTGACTTTTGTCTTAAACGGAGATACTTTACCTAACCCTATATCTGAGCTGTCAGGACAGCTCCATAATCTTCCTGCCGGCACAGAATACAAAATGTATGATTTCAGATGGAATTTTTTACTTAACCCTTACTTTAAGAAGGGAGAGAATATTTTACAGGGAGACCTGGAAGTTATATTAACTGCTATAGGAACTAAACCTCAAATAGTAGAAAGAATCGTTTCTCAGCCGGTTAGGTTGGCCCCTGTTATCCCCACCTATCTCCCTTATACGTCAGCAGGCGTAGGAATAGGCGGCCTGACCTCCGGATGGCTGCTTTGGAGTAAGTTTAGCCGTGCACAAGAGAATCTGGCGTCTCTGGCACCGATAGTGGACCCCGATAATGACGGCATTATTAATTCCGCAGAGTTGCAAGGGCAGTGGGATGAGGCATATCAAAAAGCCACGAGAAGCAGAAAGCCTGTTTTACAATATAGTTTAATAGGGGTAGGGTGTGTAGGAGTTGGCACTGCTATTTGGGCATTACTTGAAAATACAAAAAGAAAGAAAAACATTCGGGATTGGGAAGGAAAAACGGGTAAAACATTTGCCCAAAATATAAGGTTACACTATTCGTCTAATAGTATCGGACTTTTATATCAATTAAAATGAAAAAAATAATTGCTATACTGTTTTGCCAATTGTCTTTACTAAATGCCAGTGCTCAGGAAACCATTATTTTAGGTGAACCGGGTAAGCATAAGAGCAAGATAGACGCTCGTAAAGAAATCTATAAGATTGTAGTGGATGGTCTTCCTACAAGTACCTCGAAATACGCTCCGAAAGGAGTAAGCGGTGGACAGAAAGAAATAGTATGGAACGCTATCGAACTAAGAAATGCTACACCCCGAATAGATTTGCCATCCGGTATCGAATTCAATATTGAAAGAATTAATGAAGAAACATTTACAAAAGAGCTTGGGATCAGACCAAAATTATCACAGAAAGGCGGGAAGTATGAATTCAGATCAGTCTTGAACTCAGGTCTTAATACGTTTAAGGTTACATGTACTTTGGATGATTTGGATCTATATACAGATACAATTTACATCCACCGGAATGTTATTCCCAATCTATTTGTGTTATCGATAGGAATTCCTTATAAAGGAGTAACTGATTTATATGATTTAACGCTTACCGTAAATGACGCTTCGGAGTTTACCGAAACATTGAGAAATACACAAAAAGAATTGTATGGAGAAATATACTATAAAGTGCTTAATACGCCAGAAATGACAGCTTCAAGCCGGATTCTCGATGGAATTCACGAATTTATTCAGGAAGCTGAAAATAAATACAGGCTATCGGAAGATGATGTATTCATTTTATACATTTCTTCTCATGGAATTTTGGATAAAGAGAATGAACAGTTTTCCATACCGTTTTCTGATTTTAATATAACTACTCCAAAATTTCGGAAAAATACTAGTTTGACATTTGAAGATTTAAAATCTTCTTACCTTTCAAGGTTAGCGCAAAAATGTAAATTGATAACAATAGTTGATGCGTGCCATAGCGGAACCATTAATGAAAGTTATATGGGAGATAACCATACAGAAGCCGACCGGAAAGTCAATGCTATAATTCAGCAACAAATTATCCAGCAAACTCCCGGAATTATCCAAATCACCAGTAGTTCAGGAGACCAGGTCTCTTTTGTTCATGGAAACTGGGGATTAAGCGCCTTAGCAAAGGGTATGATTGATATTATATATGACGAAAGGTATGATTCAGACAAGGATGGCGCTATTTCCTTCAGGGAACTCAAGAACTCCCTGCCCGGAAAGGTTAATGACCTCGTTAGGAGTGCTTACGGTACATCAGACAGGAATGGAAATCCACGAAATCAGATACCGGAATTAAAGGCTGTAGGAATAAATGAAGATTACCCATTGTTTAAGGTTGGGAAAAAGTAAAAGGTGTTCCTGCCCAAAGTATTTTTACTTATTTGATCGTTGACTGATGATTTTTTAGCCCCCCAACCGATATACAGGTAAAACATCTGTGTATCATGAAAAAAGCAAATATCCAATCCAATTACCAGGTCAGAGAAATCTCTGACCACTGGCATCCGGTTATCGAATGCCAGATCCGGGACAGCTCCTCTGAAGCCAGTTTCCGTTTTGCCCTGTCTGACCATGCCGCCGGTCGCTGTGCGGAGCGGCGGATTTCGGCAGAAACCCTTGCCCTGGCCCTGCTGTGCTCCCGCCCCGTTTACAAACAGGGCGTGATCTTTCATGTGGTTTCGCTCCGGCTGATCCCGGCTGAACTCAGCCAAAAACAAAAAAGATGCCTTCAGGATCTCGTGGTGATCACCGACCGGTCGGTCAGTTGCGTTATAACAGCCTACTATTGTACGCAGGCTTTCCGGAAAACCAGTAAGAAGCTAAAGTTTAACTGTAAAGCACCCGGACGAGGGAACGCCGTAGCGGTTTCCTGATGGAAGACCTCACCACCCCCATTTAAGGGGGTGGTGCCTCATCATTCTTTACCGTATTTTTAAAAGTTTTATATCATCTAAGCCTTATGAAAAAACATTCTACCTATACCCTGCCCGTTCTTCTCGAGGGAGACCAGTTAACACACATTCAATTGTACCCCGGCAGCGAAGAAAAAGACAAGCCTCTGAATACTACGCTGATCCCCCTGGGAGTCCGTTCGGCAAAACTCTTCAGTTTTTTACCGGCGGTACTTATAGGCTATGCAAGACAAAACGACAGAAAATTTGCGATACAATTTATCGATAAAGTTGACGGAGAACTTCAGATTCATCTGGCCATAGACCCCAAAACAGACTCGCCCCCTGCCATTTCTTGTAAAGTGAGTATGACAGACGGCCCGGAAGACGGAATGAAGCACCTGCTATATGAAGATAATAAAGAGGATCTCAGCGGGATACGGTTTATTGCAGAAATCGACCAGGTAGAGTATCACGGCTTTCACCGGGTAAGATATGTTTCTCCGGCGGAGCTTTTTGACGTGGCAATTGATTTCGGTTCAGAGTCGAGTCAAATGACCATCTGGCCTCATAACAGCGAACATCTCGTGCGAACCCCCATTGTAAACAGCCTTCGAACCCATTTCTACGGTGCAACCACCGAAGAAGTACACCAGGAAGAAACCGCGGAGCTTTATAAAACGCTTTTTTTCCTGAAGAAAGAAGGGGCAAGCTTTGACCCCGATACAGCCCCGGGAACCGACCCCTCAGAGCTCCTACCCTTACTTACCCGGGTAAAGGAAGCCGACAGCCTTCAGAACAGCAGCAAACTCATTTCTAACCTCAAGCTGGCTCATTTGGGCGCTTATGATTTTGAAGTTCGGTTTAAATCGCATTATCAGGAAATAAAGGCTAAGAACCTCAATGATATGATGGAAGAGGTGCATCAGAAGATCATCAACAGCTTCCTGCATGTGGCCCTGAAAGAAATCCAAAAGCAACAGCCCCCCGGTAGCAATTTCTATATCCGGCTGAAGCTTCTGGTGCCCAACGTTATCTCCCAGAAGAGTGTGAGCACACTGATCCGGGGAACCAATGCGTTCCTGAATAAGGCCCGGGAGGCTTTCTGCTTACAGGCCTTCCAGGCGCTGACCGTTTCGGAAAGCGATGCGTCTTTTTTAGGTTACTGGTCTGAAAATAAGCCGGATAGTGCAGGCAATAACCGCTCCGCCGATACCCGGTTTATTGTTATTGATATGGGCAAAGGAACCACCGATTTTTCGGTGATCAGTTCAGATGAAAGCTACCGGATCACATCGGAATACCGGTCGGGCTTTGTAGGCGCCGGAAATGTGATCACCTACGCTTTTATTGAAACGCTGATCACCCGGGTTTTCGGGAAAAAAGAAGAAAAGAAAAGAGAAGCAATAAAAAAGCTACTGATGAACGGGGCAGCAGTGGCCCAGTTGGAGCTGCTCGGTTTAGTGGAGCGTTTGAAAGCCAACTTTGGCAAGGAAGGCTGTAAACCGGTGGGTGAACTCTCTTTTTCAACTGAAATTCAGGGGATGTTGCGATCGCGAGATATCCTGACCACAGACGATAAACAGTTAAGGACATTTGTAACGGAAATTATGGGAAAGCAACCTTCCATTGTTGATGAATTCGGCTACATCGAAGAAGCGGTGGTGGAACTTTGTAACAAAATTATCGAGTCACTGGCCTTATTTGTTTCCGATGGTTACAGCATTGAAAAAAAGCAAAAGATCAAGGTTATCCTGACCGGCAGATCATTTCTGTTTAAACCCCTGTATGACAGGATAAGGAGTGTTTTTCACAGGCTTTTCGGCTCATCCATTGAAATTATCCTGCTGGATGACCTTAACGATAAGACCCGCTTAAAAAAGATATGCCTCGAAGGTACCTTCAGTAATGTAACGCTCAATTACAGCTCTGGTTTAATTGGAATACCACTGGCAGTGAACCGTTCGTATGTGCAGCCCGTCGCGATAGCGGGCGATACAGGGTCCGGGAGTAAGAGCGTGCGTGTCGCGGGAGGGAAGTTTTCTGACTGGTTGGGAACATCCGCTAAATCGGACCGGGAAGAACCCCTGCTACCGCACCAGGTGGAGACCCAACCGATTAAAAAAACAGATTTAGTAGAAGACAATGTACGTAAAATGGCATTGGGAAGCTATAGGATGAGGCGGGAATTTAATCCGGACCGTGATACTATTTTTATTAGTGGAGTGCACTATGATTACGACAGGAATATCGGTAATGACTTCAGGCTTTATTTTGACGGTGAGCATATCTATGCCCGTACCCAAAGCCATAGAGTAATGCTAACGGTTTTGCCCACTTTTGCCAGGAGCCAGAAGCATTTGTTTGAAACCTTATTTCCGTACAATACCCATATCAGCGAAGAAGAAATAACGGTACAAACCAATGAGGCTGCAGTACCTAATTTGTAAAACCATGAAAAGAAACCTTATTAATATCCTGACCGTGTTCCTGCTGGGTCTGGGCTTGTTCTTAAAGCCGGGAGCTTCTGTTTTAAAGGAAAAGATCAGCCTTCCCTTTGATAATAACCTGGTGTCTGTACTAAGCATAAGCCTCCGCGATTCAGCACTGGTTCTTAATGATAATGAAGTGTTGACCAGGTTCCGGTTTAATGATTCCCTGGGCTTATTTGAACCGGGCTCACGGGAGGTTTGGTATAAACAGTTAAAGCAACTTCTGGGGTATGGGTATTTTGACACCGATTCGCTGGTATGGGAACAGACCGCACTGATACAGTTGCGTTTACCGGGCCACCCGGATAAGCGCGACTCTACCACGGTCTTTAATGAGATCATCCGTCTCCTGCAAAAAGAAGGCACCCTGCTTTATATCCTGAAAGACCGGTTTATTGTACGCGGTAAAGAAGCAGCAGACAGCGGCTTAAACCGGGTTGGGTCGGGGCTGGGTATACTTGCGTTAATCGGAATATTCCTGCTAAATAATTTTCGCAGAACTTCTTATAAAAAAGGGAAGTCGCCTGATGATTTTGAGGAGGAAGTACCGATATATAAGGAGGAAGAAGAGGTCAGCGAATGTGTACTGCCCGAAGCCCTCACTCTTTATGCAGATAAATTTATCGAAAAATACGGTGACCTCTACGAAAGAATCGAAGCATTGCCGTTTGAACCTGAAGAGAAAGACCGGGAGGTTATTCTGAAAATGATGGTAGAAATGGCCATACACGCTCACTCCTTTCATAAAATAGGGCGGCAGAACCGTTGGGAAACGCTCAATGAAAGCCCCAATGCCCGGCTTCTGACCGGGAAAGTGGCGGACCCTGCAAAGCTAAGTGCTTTTTCGGCGCATCCTGAAGAGATGGACAGGAAGTTCAGGTTTTTGGTAAGGATAGTTAAGGGTCTTAAAATTAACTCTTTAGAGGTTTATTTGCGAGACGAAGTAGTAGTAGGCCCTGATGATTTAAAGTGACAAAGTATGCATAATCTTTTTAATCTTACGGTTTTAGGAATTTCAGGGGTTTTAATATGCTTCCTGTTTATGTTCAGGCTTGAGCGGTTTGACTTCCTGGAATTCAGCTCGCCGGGTAAACCGCATCAGCAGCGTCGTCGACTATTGGTATTATCAAGCCTTGTGGGCTTTTACGGGATATTGGCGTTAATTACGCTTAAAAGCTATTATGAAGCTCCGGGATTCGTATTTTCAAATGCCGGTCATCATGTGATCCGGAATCTGGGATTCAGCTTTTCCGGTGAGGTAATGCTGGTGAATGAAACAGAGCCCGGGAAGGCTATTTGGGGAGGGCAGGAAGGTTTTTTGACGGCAAGGGTACAGCCCGACAGTAGCGTTATGCTGGAGTATTCAGAATTGAATACGCCACTTTTTCTGGAAGACACGAGTGGTAGTTTTCACCTGGTGAATTCACCCCTGGCCACCCCCGTTCGTGAAACCCTGGAAATAAACTGGGCAGATGGAATTTCGTTCCGGCTAAACATGGAGGAGAAGCCGAAGAACAAGGTTAGCTATGCTTACACCCTGATGGCCGGTGACAGCTCTTACACGGGGGCAGAGATCCCCTTTAACCAAAAGTTAAAAAATGGTTACCCCCTCAGGGAACTTCTGAGAAGAGAGCCCGTCTTTGCTGCTGCCTATGATTCAGTCATGAACCGGTTAGGCAAGAGCCTGCTGGTACGCGAAACGAATGAAGATCTGGCAACGGATCTGCTGTTTTTCCCTGATCAGCATCTGGGTCAGGCTCAGGTGCTGATCGATGGACAACGGGCGGAGAATAATCGCCGGTTCGGTCGGCGTGCTGTGCCTGATAACCACCACTTCTACCTGGGTTTGCCTGCCGCAAGTACCCGGCGATATAAATTTTTGAATTCTGAAAAGGGTAAGCTGGCCCTGGTAAAACATCCGGAATATCATTATTTGTATTCAGACCACTCCGACAGCCTGCAGCAACTTTTTATTACCACCAACTCCCGAAATGTACTTCTTTCCTCCAACCGTAAAGGATTTCTCCTGGACGGGCCGGAGCACGAAGAGGCCGAAGCGCATATCAGCGGTACCTTGTCTTATTATTGCGGGAATACGGAAGACAAGATGCTTTTCCGGTTTCTGACGGAAAAACAGAATAATATTAACCTGGATGAGGCGATACAATTCAGCGCAAACGATACCCTCCGCGTTGAACCCCGTAAGCCAGGTTCAAGTAACCTGAGGTGGCTGTTGAAGATAGAGGACCTGAAGGGAACCAACCCCTTTCATTCGGGTTATTATTACGGCTACATTTTACTGGTGACGGGGTTGTGCCTGATCAGCCTATTCCTCACACCGCCCAACAAAAGAGGCAGGAACCTGGTTATTGAAACCAGTGTTTATCTTTTTCTTATCTTTATCCTGACGGTCCGGTCGGTACTTCTCTGGAGGGCTACTACCTTTATACCCGACGAAGGGGTGTCATATAATACTTTTGAGCTATTCAGAACGCAGTTGTTTTCTACTAATTTTCTGCGATACCAACTGGGGAGCACATTTATATTCTTTGTTGTGGTCATGGTCTGGAAGACGCTCGGGCAAAGATTGGTATTGCCGGAACGGGTTTCCCGTTTTCATCTCCCTGTTTTAGGGTTTGCTTTAATTTTAATCGGCTGTTATTCTTTAAACTTTGCACTCCATGCCCTGAACGTGCTGGGTAGCTGGGAGCGCTTGGCCAATGTGCTTTTCCCGCTGCTAACCTACTTCAGTTTTGACTACCTGATCCAAAAACGATCACTGAAAACGCACCAGCTAACCACTTTTTCCAGAGAAGGGTATTGGCTGGGTATTGTAAACTGGCTACTTTGCTTTGTTAGTTTTGCCGTGTTTGATGCCGGTTTTACCTTGATCTTTGTCATTTTCTCTCTCCTGCTGCTTTACATGAGAGGCTCGGCATTCAGAGACCATTATCATGAGAACCTGGTGCCAAAATCTAAGATAAGAGCACTGGTCTGGAGATACAGGCATCTGCTGACAGGCTTGTTCCTGGTAGTATTCTTATACTTTAACGACCGGCTTATTTCTTTTGCTTTCCGGAATGTAAGCCTGACCCTGATCACAGGCGGGGCAGTGCTGCTGTGCCTGATTTTCGGAGATAGCCGGTTGGGCAAAAAACAGAAGCGTGCATTCGCCGGGCTTATTGTTTTGATCTGTGTACTGGCGCTTTCTTCAGGCCAGCGGCTGCAGGCTAAATTAACACAGCATAACCGGATGCTTTACAGGGCTGAAGTTTTGTTTAAAACGGCCGATGAAGTGATTGAGCTGGAAGAATTTCAGAGTGGCAACGATACAAAGGTACTGAATGCCGCGCAAAACCAGTGGCTGATAGGGTATTATAATGATAAAGCTACATGGCTGCCGTTTTTCAGGAATTATTTCCGGTTACAGCCGCATTTTCAAAGAGGGTCAAGTTATGAATTTCAGATTTCAGACCTGGTGGCCATTCGTTACCTGACCTCAGAGCACGGGCACTGGCTGATCATACTGGTGATCGTTTTCGTATCATTTCTATTGGTGATCAATTTACAGTATACCGGAAATTATAATGTGCCGGCCAAAATGAGAATAGCGGCTCTTGTACTTCTTTTTACGATGGCTTACTCTATCTGGCTGACCAGCTCTAACCGTCTGGTGTTTGTCGGACAGGATTTTCCGATGCTTAGCCTTAACAGCGTGCTTTCCCTGCTTTTAGGGTTTTTTATAACAGGTTTCGTGATCACATCGGCTTATAATGACGAGAAGTATAATCCCGATAAACTGTCGGAAGAATATCATGAACAGCACCTGAAAGGTTTTCGGCTGGAAAGCGGAAAGCGGATACTCCGCATGTATTTTGTGCCGGTATTGATCATCTCTACCCTGATCTTATGGCTTAAAAAGTACGATAGTGAGAAGTTTGACCTCGAAGGCACTATGGCAAACCTGGAGCTTAAGTTCAATGGATTAAATTCCCTGTTTGCAGAGTTTCAGTCGGGCAGGAAATTTTCCGGCCCGGAAGATGCGGTGACCGGGTTTGACAGTTACCTGAGGTCGGGTGATCAGTACCACGTCTGGTTTGAAGGAGAGGGTGACAGCTTTTATCGCTCAGCGTATGAATATTTCAGGACCAGGCTCATTAAGAATAATTCATCCGAAAACCTGATCCATATCCGGCAGGAGGCAGACGGTACGTATATTTTCGGGATCAACGGCTTCTATTATACTACCTATAATCCGGATGAATATATCAAAGGGTGGAAGGGTAATCTGACAACCGTTTACAGAAAAGATAATTTTTCACTTTTTAATGAGAGCGGAAAAGTGGTCTTTTCAACCGTTGACCAGGTAATACCCAAAGACAGGATTATCCCTTCTTCGGCCAATAATAATGTTCGGATCAGTTATTTGCCTGCCAGTTGGACACTTACGGGAGAGCCGGTATTCCTTATCAACAAAACCCTTGGCCAGGAGAATATAAACAAAAGTTCATTCCGGATAAAAGACGGGGGCCTTCAGTACACTTCTAATTTGAGCAGGTATACTTTTGTTGTGAAACCGGGAGATGTGATCCACCTTAAAAGTGAAGAAAGTAATAGTAAGGATGTGACCCTGATGCTGACGGATAAAACCCAAAGCTATCTGGCAAAAAATGTGTGGATGAACGGGAAGCCTAAATTTTTCTACCCTTTGGAAGAACGTTTTATCTGGTCATATCAGTTTGCCAACTTTATTAAAGAGGCTACGCGTGATCAGAAGGGTCAGTGGCAGAATGATGTGGGTGTTACGCTTGATGTGGAATTAATGGATAACATCACCCGAGATCTGAATCTATACTATGCCCGCAGGCGGTCGGCCAGGGAGCAGGGAGGGAGTATTGCAGCTATAGCAAGTGACGGATCGATCCTGGCTTTATCAGACTACTCAGCAGGAATACCTATTCATGTGAATCCGAATAAAATGTATAAATACCACGACTTCCTGGAGGCTTTGTACCTAAAGCCTGACAGGAAACTCGAACGGAAGCTATTCGGTAATCAAAACCTCCAACTGATGCATCCGGGGCCCGGCTCCACGTTCAAGCCTCTCCTTTACGGCGCAATTACTTCCCAGTTTGATCTGGGTTGGGAAAACCTCAGTTTCGGCGGGATCGGGAATTATCCTTTCACCGTAGATAACAAGAGAAATACGGTAATAAGGCATTTTGGCGGAGAAAGGCGAGGCTTTAAAATGGTTACAGGAGGGCCTTCGGGTCTGCATAACGGTCATGCGTATCTTCTGCATTCCACCAATTCTTATAACTCCATGGTTTTGTTTCTCGGTTCTTTTGATGCCTCTGCCTTATCAGGAATATTCAGAAACGGCCGGTACTTAAGCCGGGGGCTGTCGACTGAACCTCATCGTAATTTCCCGATATTGAACTATCGCGGCGAAAATTACCATATCCGCACGCTTCCGGATCATTGGAGTAACCCGCAGGCGATATTCCACCAGGGGTTATGGCTGAACTTTAACTTACCCCTTACATTTGAGCAAAAGAGCAGCTCACCGGATAAGTTGGACCAATATGTAGCCGGGGGGATAAATGATGATTACCTTCTCACATCGGCCAGCTCATATAAACTCTGGAGCCAGCCTAACGAATCCTTCCTTTATGCGGTTGACAGAGATAAGGATCTCAGCAATGCTATCGGTAATATTGCCATGGGCGGTTTCCCGATCGAGGTCACTCCGTTAAAAATGGCGGAAATGACGGCAAGATTATTCAGTATGAATGCAGGCCTTCAGGCGAGTGTGTTGGAAAACAGGGAGATAAAAACAAAACCCTTTTCCTTCGGCAACTGGGCCGATGAAGATGCGCTCGCCCGGTTTTATGTAAGAAATATATACGGCCCCATGTTTGAGGTACCACGCTCGGGTACTATCAGGGGGTTAAGCGCTTTAAGCAGGGAGCTGGAGCGCAGAGGAATCTACATGTATGCAAAAACCGGTACTATCTCTGACGGGGAGGGAATCGCGGATAAGACGCTGACCGTGGTTTTAAGCCGGGGGGCTGTCCATGAGATTAACCGGTATGCCTCGGCCCGCCTGCTGAGAGAGAATAAATTTGTGGTTTTGTACTTTAATTTTACAAAGGAAGGAAGCAGTTGGAGCCGGGAAGGGCTCAACTTATTGGAGAGAACCATCAGAAATACAGCAGAGTCAGAAAGTTTTCAAAATTTTATACAATGAAGCCGGACAAATATTTGATCAAACAGGCCGCTCTGCTTCTGGTGATCCTGGGGGGAGCAGGGTATGGCGTTTGGAGTAGCTCGCAGACGAAAGGCGTTGCCAAAGCATTTCCGAAGATAGAGATTCCTGAAAATGGGCTCCTCCCGGATCGCCAGTTAGTAACTTTGAACGCCGACAGCCTGGAAACCCTTTTCATTCTTAAAGCCGGACAGTTCTTCACCTATGAAAGGAGGAGAAGTATGGTTTTTGAAAGTGTGCCGGGCAGAGAGAAGGAGTTTCGACAGTTCTTCTTAAACGATAAGACAGACCTTAGCCTGTTGGAGAATAAGGCGTTTAAAATCACTTCTGACCCGTTACGGATAGAGGTGGAAATACACCGGAAAGAAAAAGGGGCATTCGTGACTTTACCCGCAGAAATAGTTCAAAGTATTTTAATCAACAGTTGATGTATATAGAACGTATCGATAACCACCCGGAAAAAGCCGGTCGTTTCAGTTCAGGACAAAAAAAGAGGGGTGTGATTTTCTTTTCCGGAAAATTCAGGTCATTTTTAGACGATTTAGACCCGGAGGTACTCCTGAACAGAGAACAGGCAGAGAGTTTTTTTATGGCCGGGAAATTGAGGTTTGAAAAATGGAGCCGGGAGCAAAATCAGAAGGTAGAAGACAAGCATATTTTTAATTTACTTTTTCAGATGGTTCTTACCGGTGGAGGCAGGTTTGAAATTTTTTGCTACAAGCCTGCGGGCCTTATGCCGGTTCAGCCGTATTGCTTTTACCGGGCAGGTAAGAGCATAAAAGATTGCGAAATTCTTCAGGAGGGAGATGTGGTGGCTTTATCCACAGGTAATGATCTGGAATTTCCGGATACGACCGAACCGGACAATAAAACGCTTTCCCGTTTTATTGTTTTTGAAATTAAAACTTCCTCTTTCTTTTCCGGAGGTACGTCAGAGGAAACGGAGGTAGTAAGGGAAAAGGGGAAAACCAGCCCGGGAAAAATCCTGACCGGTACGTTGATCCTCCTGTTAGCAGGAGGGTATATCTACTTTAATAACAGTAGAGAAAACCCGTTGGTAAAGCAAAATGAAGAGCCGGTGAGCAGCCTCCCGGCCGCCGTCATTATAAATGACATAGATCAGGACTTATCTTTGATTGACCGCAGAATAGCAGAAGGAAAATATTTGCAGGCTTCGGAGATCATAGAAAAATGGCAAACACATTTTAAGCAGAATCCGGAGAAGTTCGATAATAAAGACACTGCGCTTATGCAGCGAATCCGGCAATTGGATCATTTTAAATCTTTACTGGCCGTTTCTGATGATGACGAATTATAAGCGATACATTATTTGTTTTTTTATTTTCTCTATAGCCTGTAGCAGAACAGGGGTTAAAAAAGAAGACTCCATCCCTTTACCTGAGCCTATGGCTTTTTATTACGGGTATCCTTCGTTGGTGAATGGTTCAGGAGGAAATACCGATAATGCAAAGAGCGTTCTTTCCCGGTTTTCGCTCATTGTTTTGGGTGATGGCCTTTGGGATGAGTCTCATCCGGATTATAAGAACACGAAAGAAATAGTAAGCTACCTGGTTTCGAAAGGTAAGCCCGTATTCGGCTATATAGCGATCGGGGTTTCCCATCAAAATCTGCCCATGGATATCCTGAAAGATAAGATAGACTTATGGAAAAAACTGGGCGTTTCCGGCATCTTTGCAGATGAATTCGGGTACGACTTTAGTGTTTCGCGGGAAAGGCAAAATGAGGTTATTCAGGCCATTCGGGATAAAAACCTGAAACTATTTGTCAATGCCTGGAATCCTGAAGATGTTTTTGAAGGGGAAAACTGCCTGGTCAGGGAAGGAGATTATTATCTTAACGAGGCTTTTTTATTGGGGCATAACGAATATTTCCCGGTCAGAAACTGGGTGGAAAAAATGCGGAAATTGAAAGAGTATAAAAGCCGGTTTAAAATAAAGTGTGCGGCATTGGCCACCATCGGAGAAGATTTTAACCTGAATTCCGGAGATGAAAGGTTTATTTATACCTGGACAGCCGCTATATTAGCAGATATGGACTACTATCAGATCGCTGACAAGTTTTACGGAGCGCAGAGCAGTCAGCTTTTCCTATATGATAATCCAACCCCAACCCTAGGGGATAAATGGCGGGGTGATTTTACTACAGAACAAAATAGTGGCCTCTTCAAAGTTTTGAGAGAAACCAATTCGTATATTTTAAGCATTGAAACCGATGAGAAAACGTATGGCCGGGGATCGATCATGGCGCGCTAGATGGGCCTGTATCTGGATTTTAGGGGTGGGGGTAATTGTTTCCTGTAATTTTGACCTGCCTTATAAGAGTTTGAGGAGTTGTAGCTCTCCGTCAGCTTCGATTTATATTGAGAAGCTTCCCGGAGCCCAAAACAGGTACCAGATGATGTTAAAAGATACTGCAGGAGCGATTGAAGCGGTTATCTGGAACGTAAATAATAAGACCGATATGCTGAAAGCAGATCAGCCATTGGTTGTAGAGTTGAGTAATGCCGGAGATTTCCCCGTTACGGCGATATTAACCAATTTGTGTGAAGACAGTGTTCGGATAACATCAAAAATTGATGTATTCCCTGTAGTTTCAGGCATCTCGCCTAACAGGGCCGGTTATGGCGACATTGTGACCATAAGCGGGTCAAACTTCACCAGCAATGTTCAGAATGTTGCCATAGAAGTAAACAGCATGCCTGTACGGGAGATTGTTAGCTCTTCGGCCAGCCAGATCAGGTTTGCCGTGCCTAAAGGAGCAGGTTCGGGGGCCATAAAATTAACGGTAAATAACCGGGCGGTAACGGCTGGTCAGGCTTTTACATACGTAATGCAACCCGGTGTAGAAATTTTGAACGAAATAACCCTCTCCCCGGTAAGTTTGTTTGATATTTGTTACGGTTATGACGATTTTATTTATTACTGCGGTCATGATCTGACGAAGTCACAGTACATCATCGGAAGATACAATCCGTCTGCTAAAACCAATGAAGTTTTATGGACAGGAACGATGGGGTTTGCCAACGGCGATAAATCATCGGCAAAATTCAACACGCCGGCCAGAATTGTATCCTCGAATGATGCGATCTATGTTCTGGAAAACGAAAAAACGACTAACTCCTACTGCTCGTTTTATTCCAGTTACGTCAGAAAGATCGATAAGAATCTTAATGTGACCACCTTATTTAAAAATGAAACGAATAATCCGTGTTACCTCCAGGACTTAAGTTACGATGCTGTGAATGACGCCATCGTGGTTTTTGACGGTTCGTATTTCAGCTATTCTCTGAAAAATCAAAAACTTACAAAGACTACGAACTATACGAATGACTCGCGGCTTTTAACGTTTGATAAAACCAGTAACTACAATCTGGTCTTTCAAAGAATAAACAGCACCCAGGTTAACTGGGTTTTGGAAAGACGCCCTTTTAGCTCCTTACACAGCGGTACCGTCTTAAGCAGTGATGTTTTAGAAGATAAAGAAGTAATGAATTTATCAATAGCCCACAGTGCTTTTGACAACTCTGTGTACCTCCTGGATAAAAGTAAAATGTATAAGATTAATGCTGTAAACGGAACAAAAGAAGTGTACTATACTGCCCCTTCTGCCGGATCAAGGGCAGAAGGGCCGCTGAAATCACATATTTTTAATAGTCCTGTTTCCATAGCCGTCAACGGTAAAAATGGCGACCTGTTTATTTTAGACGGATCCTGGTTTATTAAAAAGGTATCTATGGAATAAGGTTTTGACTTAGGCGATAAATAAAAAAAGAGCCTTTGAAGCAAAAATGCTTAAAGGCTCGTATGTTTATTTTAGAGGTCAATTAATGATGTATACCGGCATCATGGAATCCAGACAGCTTTTCTCATTTTCTGACAACTGAACGGTATCCTGAGCATCGATATCAGGTAATGATGCATAGTCGTTTGCTAAATGGGGTCTGATTGCTAACATGGTTGATATTAATTGAATTGATTAAATAGAATTAATATCTGTGATTTCAAGCAGCTCAATGGCGTAATCAAAAAACATCATAAGGTCAAAGGTTTATAATGATTGGGTTTTCGATTTAAAATTAGTAGAATAGGATTTTCATTTCAACCCCCTAAAATGGGGGTATCTTCTGCAGATACTATTTTCACTGGCCTTTAAGGGTTATTACAACCGGTAAAATGGTTCCGTTTACCAGGGGAGAGTCAAATTGAATTCCACTGCTTCCGCTACCGCTTTTTAAAACAGGCCTTACCGGGCCGGTTCTCAGTATTTTACATAATTGGCCGTAAAAGCTATGACTGTCTGACGAATAGACAATATTATCCATTAAAACCCTGACCTTATCATCTATTTTTTCCTTCGAAAATAACAGCACCATATATTCTTTTTCGGGGTCTCTTTTAACAAACCCGCGGGGAATCAGATTCCCTGTATCCGGATCTATACGAGGGCGCGGAACAAAGAAGTCTGCGGAACCGGAGACCACATATGATGAAATGGGCCGGGCTTCCAGTGATTTACCGGAAAACTCTTTATTTATGGGAAAGTGGACCTGTTTTTTATCTTTCTCAATGTTCAGCACATAGAAATAGGAGTCATCGCTTAAGCGCCGGATGCTGATCTGGTAATATTGCTCCGGAGATAAATTGTTGCGGAGCACGATCATATTATCAGAAATATGGAGGGGCATGGGCTTGGTGAGTACCTGACGGTCAGAATTTAAGAAAAGCTCTTCCATAGAGATCTGCGCGCTCAGGTTTTTGGTCTTCGTTATGGGGTGACTTACGGTTGGTGCGGGGCTGTTTACTTTTGAAGGTTGAGAAGTTGAAGGCTTATTTGCGGTGGGTTTATCCGGGGTTTGAGCAAGCATCTGCGGGCCTTTGTCGAGAACCAGTGAATAGGCCTTACTGACATACATCATATCCGTGTATTTTAACAGGGCAATGCCATTTTTACCCCATGATTCTCCGGCAGGAAAAGTTACTTCAAAAGCCTGCTTTTCGTCATCAAACCCAATGATAACAATGGTTTTGGAACCCGGATGAAGAGGTTGGTCTTTATGATATTCAATAAACTCTTTGTTCAACAGATGGAAGTTAGCATGAACACGGAGTAAAGCTACCACCGGCTTGTTCTGTGTGAGAAGAATTTTTATTCGGCTCACTTTGTTGTGCGGCAGTCTTGACGAAATGCACTCGGGATCCTTTTCATTACACTGACCATCAAAGAGTAAATAAAGATCTTTGAGTTTGTAATGTTGCGTTTGGGGTTTGCGAATATTAGCCGGCAGACAATTGGCCGGCTGATCAAAGTCACGAATGAGTACGGTGCCGGTAGTTTTAAGTAATCCGGAGAGTTGGTTAATGGAGCTCACCGTAAACCGGCAATCTTTGTCTTTAGGCATTCGGTTAAAAACATAGCTATAGGAGAAGCTGAGAGGTTGTTTGAGCTCACTCCGGTATTGGATAGACATAGCCTGATAGGTAAATGCCCAAATGACGGCCGAGCTGGGAGGGGTACTATTATCCATCATATTCAGGATAGGAGGCAAATACCCTTTTAATGATTTATGCCGGGTTGGGGTGCCCGCGCCAAAAAGGTTTAACGTTTCAACAGGATCAAAAGCGGAAGAATCTTCCAGGAAGAAATCATCATCCGAATAGTCCGGGTCAAAGTGCTGGGCATACAGGCCCTGAAGCATGCCGGAAAGTACAAAAAGAAGAAGTAAACGGGTTCTCATAGATCATGTTTTACAGGTATATCGTTTGAAGGAGAAAAAAATCATCACGTTGACATAAATTTTATGGTAATTTTAGTTCCTTTGGCCATTACGGAATCAAAGTCAATGGTACCCCGCAACTGTTCAGAAACCCGGAATATCATATTGTTTAAACCCAGGCCTCTCTGGACCGCTTTGAGCTCAAAGCCTCTGCCGTCGTCTTCAATGGTAACGGTTACCTGGTTATCGCGGCCATTGAAAAAAACGAGGATTTCGTTAGCAGCAGCATGCCTGATGGCATTGCTGATGGCTTCCTGCACAATCATAAACAGCGTATGTTCTGCATTCGGATCGAGGCGTTGTTCAAAGTGGATCTCATTAATGTGTATAGCCGGGTCATGAGAACCAAGATATATTTCTTTTAAAGCCTGAACGACCCCTACTTTTAATAAAGAAGATGAGGAATAGGTATAAGCTAATTCGCGGACGGTTTTGGCGGTGAGGTCCAATACCTCAATCCCTTTGTTAAAAGAAGGGTCACGCGGCTCAGACGAGGAGCTGAAATTTAACTTGGCGGCTGAAATCAGGCCTCCGAGCTTATCATGCAGGTCAATAGCGATCCGCCTTCTTTCTTCTTCCTTTGCACTGATCTCTTTCTCCAGCATTTCTTCCACAAGCCTCTTTTGCTCATCTTTCAGATTCCGGAATTTGATGGTCAGCCCGAGCGTTAAAACAAATAGCTCAACGAATGTAAATGAGTAATATAAATTGTGCGTGAGCTGCACGGGTATTTTTAATACTTCGGAAAGCGCCTCCATGATACCAATAAGGAGTACAGGAACTGTAGCAATAAGAAAGATCCAGGCGGGTTTGTATTTGACTTTAAAACTTTGGTATAAAAGAAATACGGGAAGTGCACACAGAAAAAATACCAGTACTTCAATCACAAACCGGTGATGAAAAAAGCTGATACTAAATAAGAGGTAGATCAGTAGAACGGAAAGGGCCAGGCCAACCACGGGTGGTGTGACTTTATTAAGAAAACGGGTGGTTTCTTCACTAAATTGAAGAAAGCTCTTAGCAAACAGGAAATAGTTTAAAGAAATAAGCACGGTAATTAAACCATAGATATTTTTATTCAGAATAACAGGCGGTAAGCTGTCGAACAAGAGATAGACATAGTCATAATTGATCAGCATCATGGCCAGGGAGTAAAAGACCCCTAAGCTGTAATAAAGATAAAGGGAGTTTTTAAATAATATTAAAAGCGAAAGCCCGAATAACAGGAGAAGGAGCATGGCCCCGATATAAAAGCTATGATATATTTGTTGGTGGGCGATGTATCTTTTCACCTCTTTAGCCGGACGGAACAGAAACGGGTACAGGCTTAATTTGTAGTCACTGTTTTTTGTAAAAATGTATAAATCGTATTCCTGATGCGCTTTCAGGGTTGTATTAAATCCTGTAAATGAACTATTGAAAACCCGGTTAACCGGGTTAACATGCCCGCCGGTTATCAGGGAATCTGTGATTTGCCCGGTTTGTACCAGATAAAAACGTAAACTGTCAATTCCCCGGGTTACTATGCTGTAGGCGCTATCTGACAGGGAGCTGGTAGAAAAGGTACATTTGTACCACAGTCCGTCAGGTTGGTCGCCAAAGTTTTTCGATAGCTTATCCAGTGGTGTAAATACCGTGTTATTTTGTATCAGGTTTTTTATGGAAAGGCGGGGGCTTCCTTCTGTATAGCTGAAAGTTACATTTTTAAGTTGTGAAGGATCTGCGGGGGTATGACGGATACAGCCCTGTAATAAAAGACAGAGGCCCAGGATAAAAACGGGTTTCAGTGGTTTAATATTTTCCATTGGTAGGCTAAACGGATTAAGTCAGGAGCATTTCTTGCATCAAATTTTTTCAATAATAAGTCTCTGTATTCTGAAACCGTATCTTTGTGCAGAGAGAGGGCGTCTGCTATTTCCTGGGTTGTGAAACCCTTGGAGACCAAATCTAAAATCTCTCTTTCTCTTTTGGAAAGTATCAGCGGACCGTTATAGTCAGCGTTCCCTTCTCCTGCTAAACTGTCGAGTTTTGACTTTACCGATTTAGAGAAATAAAGGTGTCCTTCATGAACAGATTTAATAGCGGTTTTCAGAACTTGTACGGGTTCATTTTTTAGCAAATAAGCCCTGGCTCCTGATTTTAACGATTTATGAATGATGGCCAGGTCGTCGAAATTGGAAAGTACAATGACTTTTGTACGTATATTGTTATTTTTAATATAATCCAGGACGTCAAGGCCGGTGGCCAGATACGTATTATCCTTCCCGAATTCAGACATACTCAGGTCTAACAATAATATATCAGGCTCATGGCTTCGAAGCCCCTGTATGGTGGTGGAAGAATTGAAGAAAGTAGCCACCACCTCTATATCACCTTCTTTCTCTAAGACATCTTTCAATGTTTCCAGTAATATCTGGTGATCATCCGCTATATAGATTTTTATTTTCACAAACCTGCGTATTTGTTTTATACAAACTTACGGCATAAGTTGTTATTAAAACACCCCCATTTTAAGGGGGTGCTGGCTACCAGATATAAGGGAACATTTTCCAGGTCCTTTTTTTATACTTTAAGTATTTGTTTTTAAAGAACTTAAGCAGTTGTTTTTCTTCAAAATATATCCGGTAGGCATAAGCTAACAGGAGGATAATACTGAAAACAATGAAAGTGATCAGAGATTCGAAGAGCAGGGCCGTTCCTATCATCGTAAAGTAAGCCCCCAGGTAACTGGGGTGTCTTATCAATCCGAAAATGCCATCTTTAATAAGCCGGGCTTTGGTTATGTAGATAACATTGGGCGTGAAATTATCCTTTAATTTATAAATGGAATCTGCCCGGATGATCATGCCGATGAACAGGAGGATAAGTCCTGTAAAAGAAACCAGGCTCATTGACTCGCTGTAAGGGTCGGCAGAATTCTTCCATTCCACTACAGCAGATATCTGGCTCAGAAAACCAAAGGTAAATATCCCCAGGGTGCTAAACTTATCGGTTTGAGCATTTTTGAAGGTTTCACTTATGCTTACCTCGCCTTGCTGAACAAGCAGGATGAGGCAAAAGAAAAATGAAAGCCATACGCGAATATCCCCCAGCAGATAAAGAGAATCTCCGTTATGGATGATGGGTAGCACGTAGAGAAGGCCGGCGGTCAGGATAGGTTTTATTACTCTTAACATAGCGCTTAGATATTGAAATTTACAAATTCTGAAATGTCCAGTTTTTTTAAGGCGTCATGGGATAATGAAATATCGGACCAGACGCACAGCATCCCGTTTTTGAGATATGAACCCAGGTGTTGCTCATAGTACTCCTTTCCGGCATGGAAGGCGGGGCGTCCTTCAAACTCCACATGGAAGGGAAGGTTAAGCTCATGGGTCAGGAGCTTAGCCACATGGGGGTGGAGGGTGGCCTGCCAATACCTGATGTTCTCACGTTGAGCGTAGCTTACCACCATCTTAAGGAGGGCGATCACATCGATATGTTGATTCGAGCCGGGAAAAGGGTTAAACATACTTTTAGCCAGGCGGCCGATCTCCACTATCTTCTGGCCCTCCCTAAGTTTTGGGGGCTTTAGGTCAAAAAGCTGATTGGAGGGAAGGGCCGTTGATGAATTGAAAATGGTTAAAGTACTGTTAATGGTATTTCCCCACAGGCAAGCCAAAACCTCCGGCTGTTCCGTTTTAGAAATTTCCGGGTCAAGAGCAAGGTAATTAAGGCCATAGGCCTTTTGATAAGTATTGACTACCAGGGAATTTGCTTTCCTGATGTCATCCGGGTCTGTTAAGATCTGAGTTGTTAACTTTTGCATAATGAAATTCGTTTTCACTGATTAAATCGGAATAGTGATAAGAAAATCATCATGGGAGTGAAAAAATAAATTGGAAATTATCATATCCAAACCCTGGTTAGAACCCTTAAGTAAAGCCATAGTGGAAACCCGCATAAATATGCCGCTTACAGATTATCTGGAAAAATGTATTGATTCGTTGTAAATTATGAGTGACAAAGCAATTTTGAACGGGCCGGGGGAGCTCTTAGAAGGCGAAACGAACAATTTCGTCCGTACTAAACTTCGCACAGAAATCATTCAGTTGTCAAAATTTTACAAGGAATTCCCTGTCGTTGCGTGAGAATCTTTACAGGTATAAGGCACGAAAACAAAAAAGCACCCGTTTCTGAGTGCTTTTTGCGGTCCGGACGGGACTCGAACCCGCGACCCCCTGCGTG
>CAZLXI010000042.1:0-36343 GCA_964563435.1 uncultured Lacihabitans sp. | reverse complement strand
TTTGTCTTAAATTTGGTCATCCAATATTTAAGCTCATGCGCATTCTTTGCTGGTTTTTCATCCTGTTTACCCATGCGGTATTCGCTCAGACGGCCCACGATATTAACCAAAAGCTCGGCCGGGGAGTAAACATGGGCAATATGTTTGAAGCCCCTTCGGAAGATGCCTGGGGAAACCCCTTCCGCAACGATTATTTTCAGCGAATTGCGACGCTTGGTTTTGACCATGTCCGGATCCCCGTCACCTGGGATATGCCGGCAAGGGCCCTGCAAACCCCTCCGTTCACCCTGGAACCCGGCTTTCTCCAAAGAATAAAACAGGTAGTGGATCTTGCCCGCGACGCCGGCCTGATGGTTATCGTGAACATGCACCATCATGAGCGGCTCTTTGAAGCGCCCGAAGAATCCAAAGCCCGCTTTTTAAGTCAGTGGTATCAGATCTCGGACCACTTTAAAGAGTATGACCATAACCTGCTGTTCGAAGTACTCAATGAACCTCACGGTAACCTCACAGCGGAGAAATGGAACCGATTCTTTAAAGAGGCGCTGGATGTAATCCGGGAAAAGAATCCTGCGCGTACCGTACTGATCGGGGTAGCGGAATATGGCGGGCTAGGTGGACTGTCAAAGCTGGAAATCCCCCGGGATGATCACCTTATTCTCAGCATCCATTACTACGAACCTTTCGCCTTCACCCACCAGGGAGCCGAGTGGGTGTCCAACTCTGACCCCTGGCTGGGTACCCAATGGGAAAACACCGACCGCGAACAGGAACAGATGAAAAAGCAGTTTCAGTACGCGCAAAACTTTGCACACGAACATGACATCCCGGTTCACATCGGGGAATTCGGAGCCTACGGCAAAGCCGACCTGAAAAGCAGGGAGCTCTGGACCTCCTTCCTGGCCCGCTGGTTCGAGCAGCAGGGCTTTAGCTGGGCCTACTGGGAGTTCAGCGCGGGGTTCGGTTTCTTCGATCCCCGTACCAACCGGTATAATGAAGCGCTGGTCAATGCGCTGCTGCATAACCCCATGCCCGAACCCGTAAAGACCGTAACGGAGACCGTTTACCAGTCCAGCTTTTCTCAGGATAATCACGGCTGGAACCTTCAGGTTTCCGGGGCTGCCCAGGCCACTCTGAAACGCACCGACGGCGGCCTCGAGCTCACCGTAAATAAAAGTTCATCGGAAGCCTGGCATGTGCAGCTGAGCAGGGGAAACATCCCTTTAAAAAAAGGAAAACAATACCTCGTCACATTTGAGGGCCAGGCCGCCGGCCAGGTAAGCATCTCTTCTTATACCGGCATGACCCGCTCTCCCTGGAGCAGCTACTCCGGCTTTTCCTCCTTTACCCTGGAGCCGGAAAAACAGTCTTTCGACTACCTGTTCCTGATGAACGATGAAGACGATCCTGCCGCCCGTATCGTCTTTGATGCCGGCAGCACCGCCACTTCCATCACCTTCCATACGATCCGGATAGCTGAGATCGTGACCGGCAAAGAAGTGGTTCTTTCTACGACCAGGGCGGAAGAAGTAACCTTATACCCCAATCCGGGCAATGATCAGATCAATTTCAGCGGTATTCCTGAAGGCGCCAGAACCGAGCTGATCAACCTGAAAGGTGAGACCATAAGAACTCTTACCACCGAAGAGCTCCGGAATGGTAGTTTCAGCATTAAAGGGATAACTGCCGGGCATTATTTTTTACGGTTTAACGATCAGGTCCTACGGCTGGTTATCCCGTGATCAACTTGTACACGTTTAGTCTGATGATAACCGTGTACGCCCAATACCCTTTTGAGAAAAAGACTCTTACCTGGCGGAGGCCCGTTTATCTATCCATTTAGAAATCAGGCCATAAACAATTAATAAAACAATAATCCCGAAAGAAACCCATTTTAACAATTTGAAGATCTCGCAAAGAGTAGCCCAGGTGTAAGATGGTTCGGGGTAAGAATTTAGCAGGGTTATGATACACAGATTCTCACAAAAATCAAAAATCATCGTAACAAAAGGAATAATGGAAACCCATGCTCTTTTCCGGTAAATTAAAGTAAGGATAATGGCAAATAAGAATGCGTAAACAATGGGATAAATAATATCGATGGTGCTTTCTACTTTTGCAACATAAGCACGACCCTCAGTGCCATAATCCGCCACCATATCCAATGTCTTCCCGGGATTAAACCCTATCGTTAAATCAATTACACCCACTTCTTTCCCTGCCAGCTCATTCATCCTGCTTTCGGCATTTTTAAGAATATAAGCTGGGAAGATAATATAGAGAATAAGAAATAAAACGAAAGTTTTCCAATTAGAAATCCTTACAAAAAAGGCAACGATCTTTCTCATGTTTTCGGGTTATATTTTTGGTAAATATATAAGAAATGTCAGAAAAAAAAATCTCATGTGGCTTATTATTACTATTTTACAGATCACCCGAAAATCAAAACTGCTCTTTCCAATAAGTATATTCCGGTTTTGCACAAAAAATATCTGATCGTATATTAGATGAAAATTTGTGAAAGACGCACCCCGGCCCCGAATCTATGAAAAAAATAGTTTTCCTTTTTCTCCTGTTTATCACATCGGCTATTCATGCGCAAAAGGTGGATACCCTGTCGGTTTACAGCCCTTCCATGAATAAAGACATTAAGAATGTGGTAATACTTCCCGGGGATTACGGTACTGTGCCCGGCAAAACCTACCCCGTACTCTATCTTCTTCACGGTTATAGCGGAAATTACTCCGGCTGGATAAGAATTAAACCCAACCTGCCCGAAATAGCCTCCCTTTCGGGTATGATTATTGTATGCCCCGACGGGCAGAACAGCTGGTACTGGGATAGCCCTAGGGACCCTTCCGTACGGTTTGAAACCTACATAAGTTCAGAGCTGGTCAGCTATATGGACAGAAATTACAGCACCCGCCCCGAACCTGCCGGACGGGCCATAACCGGCTTGAGTATGGGCGGACACGGAGGCCTGTGGCTGGGTATCCGTCACCAGGATATCTTCGGTGCCTGCGGGTCTATGAGCGGCGGGGTAGATATCCGGCCGTTTCCGGAAAACTGGGAGATGAAGAAGCAGTTAGGTGAGTATGCGGAAAATGAATCGCTTTGGGAAAAACACACCGTAATTAACGAGTTGCATAAAATACATTCCGGAAAACTGCAGATCATGATCGATTGCGGTACCGGTGACTTCTTCTATACGGTCAACAAAGCCCTTCATGAGAAGCTGTTATACCTGAATATTCCGCACGACTACATTGAACGGCCGGGAGCTCATAACGGCGCTTACTGGAAAAATGCGGTAGATTATCAAATATTATATTTTGCAAAATTCTTCAGAGCAGGGAAATCCCGGTAGGGAACCCTGCTACAGGTCTCCGATCACCACCGTCCATTCCCGAACCTCCCATTCGGTGATCAGGCCGTTTTTGACATAGGGGTCATTCAGGGCAAATTGCCGGGCCACTTCCGGGCTGTCCCCTTTAAATATTAAGACGGCCCCATCGGCCGGATCGGCCAGGGCTCCGGCCAGTATCAAACGGCCGTCTTTTTGAAAAAACTCCGCGTGTTTCAGGTGCTCCGCCCGGTAGGAGGCCCGTTTCTCCTTATAATTCTCTACCGTTTTATAAAACAGGATGTAATACATTGCTTAAAACATTTATCAACGGGTCTTTTTTACATCGGGCTTAAAGCTAAGTCCCTGTTCCTGTAGTGACTTTCTGAACACCGGAAGCGAAGCTTTACCTATGCCATGGAGTTTCAGGATCCCTTTTTCCGTATACGTGGAAAGTTTCTCAAGGGTATCTATGCTCTCATGCAGCAAGGCATTCCGGGCCGGGTTACTGAGCAGGCTCAAAAATCCACTGCCACGGCCCTTTTCCTTTTCGCAGACCGGGCAGGTTGGGCAATCACTGCTTTTAAAAAACCGATGCCCTTTTTCACAGGTCTTTAATGTCTCCATCATTCCACCCGGATACTGTAGGCCTGAATGAGAGGCGGATTTTCAGGCGATAAGGTAAAATAAACCCTCAGGTTGGCTTTTTCTCCTTCTATAATAAAAGATCCGCGCAGAGCATTCTCCGCCACTATCTCATGAACTTTCCGGATCGGGCCGGCTTTGGCGAAAGCTGCCTCTGTTTCTTCCTTCAACAGATCGGTGAAATAATCATTGAAGAAATTCTCCGCGAAAATACCGGATGCTTCCGCCTTCTCCCAGGAAGGTAAAAGGGCCGTAAGCTCCTGTTGCCGTTGCTTGAGAATGGGCGAAACCGCGAACGCCTTCGGCTGCAGAGCTGCCGCAGCTACTACATAAGGCAATATTTCGTTATTCAGCAGCGCAGCGCTTCCGTAAGTACCGTTGGTCAGGGTTACGATCCCCAAACCATATTGAGGCAATATTTTCCAGTCGGACCCATAGCCAGGCAGTCCGCCCGAATGCCCCACCATACCAATGTTGTCACAGTTCCGGTCGAGGCGAAGGCCGTAGCCGTAATGAGAAACATTGACACAGGGCTCGCCCTTACCGGTAAACCCGCGTCGGTTAAGGCTGTTAAAATTCCAGGGATAATGCATTTCCCTGACCGAGCTCTTTTTCAGTACTGTCGACCCTGCCGCATCCGGCTTGTAAGCCTCCTGGTGAAAGGCCATATAGCGGCAGAAATCTTCGGTGGAGGTAAGAATTCCGCCCATAATACCATAGGCGCCGTCTCCTTCAATGGGCTGCTCTGTAAACTTCTCCCGTAACCAGCGGTAGCCCTTCACCAACTGTTTCTCCGGAACCCGGGTGTAGTCCCAGTAGGTATCCTGCATACCCAGCGGTTTCCAGATATGCCCGGCGATATAGGCCTGGTATGTCTGCCCGCTGACCTGCGTGATGATATACCCCAGCATAGCAAAAGCCATATTGCTGTATTCATACTGCACGCCCGGGTCGGTAGAGAACGAGATCCCCTTTCTGAACATGGCCAGCATTTCTTCAGTGGAAATCCCCAGTTGCCTGTCACCCCACGGGTTATCTTCCGGGAAGCCCGCCGAATGGGTCAGCAGATGCCGGATGGTGATCTCCGGCGAATCCGGGGAGTATTTTTGTCCTTTCAACTCCGGAATATACCTGGCCACCGGGTCATCCAGCTTTAATTTTCCGGCATCACGCAACTGCAGGATGGCCACGCCCGCAAAACTCTTGGACATGGAAGCTATGCGGTAAACGGAACGGCCGTCAGGCTTCTGCCCGGTAGCATGGTTGATCACCCCCTCATAACTTTCATGAACCACCTTACCGTCGAGCACGAGCGCATACGAAACGCTGGACAAATGATTTTTAGCTTTAAATTCGGAGAAACGGGCATCCAGATTGGGAATGATCTTCCGAATCCTTTCTTCCGCCGTCTGGGCAAAAGTGTTGATAACACTGATAAATAAATATAAAAAGAGTCCAGGATATTTCATAAGGCAGCGATATACAGATGAATGTAAAAATACGCATAAAAATCAAAACTCCCGGAAATTTCAGGCCGGATTTGGAACAGGAACCGGCGTGCTTTACCTTTAACCCAAATTGTGCATTGGGCAAAGTAAAGAATCTAATGCAAAATTGGGGTTCCAATCAATATTCTTCCTGCTATGTTTTACCTGTCCCGGCTCCTCATCCTTTTTTGCGGTCTGTTGCTGATCTCAGCTAAAAAAGAGCCGCGCACCAATGTCATTGTTATTTATTTTGACGACATGGGAAACGGCGATATCGCCCGTAACGGAGCGATAGGCTATGAAACACCCCATTTTGATCAAATGGCCCGTGACGGGATGTATTTCTCCCAGTTTTATTCCCCACAGGCCGTGTGTACTGCATCACGGGCAGGTCTCATGACCGGCTGTTATCCTAACCGCATCGGCTTCAGCGGCGCCATTGATCACAGCTCCCGGATCGGGCTGAACCCCGCCGAAGAGACCATTGCTGAACTGCTTAAACAAGAAAGCTACGCTACCGCTGTTTATGGCAAATGGCACCTGGGTCACCATGCCGAATTTCTGCCTACGCGTCATGGCTTTGATGAATTTTTCGGTATCCCCTACTCTAACGACATGTGGCCCAATCATCCCGTAAACAAAAACTACTACCCGGAGCTTCCGCTCATTGAAAATGAAAAAGTGATTGAACTGAACCCTGACCAAAGCCGGTTCACCACCGAATTCACGAACCGGGCCCTGAACTTCATCCGGAAAAACAAAAACAAGCCATTTTTCATCTACCTGGCTCATCCCATGCCCCACGTGCCCCTGGCTGTATCCGAAAAATTTAAGGGGAAGTCGGGACAGGGACTTTACGGCGACGTGATCATGGAGCTCGACTGGTCAGTGGGCGAAATACGCCGTACCCTGAAAGAAGCCGGCCTCGAAGGCAATACGCTCCTTATTGTAACTTCGGATAACGGGCCCTGGCTGAATTACGGAAACCATGCCGGAAGCACCGGCGGGTTGAAAGGCGGTAAAGGAAATACCTGGGAGGGGGGACAGCGTGTTCCCTGCCTGATGGTATGGAAAAACCGGATACCGGCGGGCCGTGTCAGTCCGAATCTCACCTCCGCCATTGACATTCTGCCCACCATTGTGGAAGCTACCGGTGCAAAATATCCCAAAAGTAAAATTGACGGTGTCAGCCTGATCCCCTTGCTGAAAGGCGACTTTTCACAGGAGCCCCGGAAGAATTTTGTCTATTACTACCGTAGAAATAACCTGGAGGCCATACGCAACGATCGCTGGAAGCTGGTTTTTGAGCATCGCGGACGCCAGTATAAAGGCTTCGCACCGGGAGACGACGGTAAGCCCGGAAAAGTGGATGAAAATTTCCTGTTTCCCGGCGGGCTTTATGACCTGCGCCGTGACCCCGGTGAGCATTTCGATGTTTCGTCAGCTTATCCGGAGATCAGAAAGGAGCTGGAAGCACAGGCCGACCGGGTCAGGGAAGACCTGGGTGATGATCTTCAGAAAGTGGAAGGGAAAAACCGCAGGACCGTAGGGCAATTGGAGTAAGGTGCTTAAAAAATTCGCAGAAAGTGTAACAATCGGAGAAGCACTGCATCCAATAGCAAAAACAAAAAAGTATGAAGATCGTAAGATTTGTAATTGCTGCACTATGGATAAGCTTCGCCGATGCCCGGGAATCGTTTAAAGTAGAAGTAAGCGGTAGTGGTGAGCCTGTGCTGCTGTTTCCGGGATTTGCATGCCCGGGAGAGGTCTGGAAGGAAACGGTAGATCAGCTGGCTAAAACCCACGAATGTCATGTGTTCACTTTTGCCGGGTTTGGCGGAGTAGCTCCTATTGATACGCCCTGGTTTTCCACCCTTAAAAAAGACATAATTAAATATGTGAAGCAGAAAGACCTGAAATCTCCCACCCTCCTAGGGCACAGCTTAGGGGGCACTTTAGGACTCTGGTTGGCCGCTGAAGAAACGGACATGTTTAAGAAAGTGATCGTAGTAGACGGCCTTCCAGGCGCCATCGCCCTGATGAATCCTGCTTATAAAAAGGGGGATGTAATTCCTTATGACAGTCCGCAAAGCAAAGGTCAACTGGAAATGAACGACGCGGCCTTTAATCAGATGAGTAGGCAAATGGCATCGTTCATGAGCTTAAACAAGGAGAAACAACCCCTGATCGTGGAATGGATGAAACAGGCGGACCGGAAAACCTACGTATATGGCTATGTAGATTATCTGAATACCGACCTCCGGGAGGATATAGCGAAGATCAGGATTCCGGTAGTAGTGATCGGAGCCGCATTTCCTAACCGGGAGATGGTGGAGCCCAATTACCGGAAACAGTTTGAGAAGCTGAAAGGAGTGAAGTTTGAATTTGTAGATCATTCGGCCCATTTTATTATGTTTGATCAGCCGGCCGTTTTGCTGGAAAAGATCACCGAAAACATCCCCTAAAATGGAAGACCTCTTTAAGCGGCTTTATGAAACCGAATATTCGCGGGTGTTTCGATTGTGTAAAGGGTATTTTAACGGTGATGAAATCCACGCCCTCGATGCTACCCAGGAGGTTTTTATAAAGATCTGGGAGAATCTGCCCGGCTATAGAAACGAAGCAAAAATAACCACCTGGATTTATAAAATAGCGGTGAATGTATGCCTGATGCAGGTTCGCAAGGCTTCTTACCGGAAAGAGCGGAAGGTGACGTCACTTCCGGAAATTCCGGCGGAGACCTCAACCGATGAACAGGAGCAAAAGCTAAAAAAAATGTATGCCTGTATCCGGGCACTCGATGAGGTAAGCCGCTCTATTGTACTGATGATGCTGGATGGCGTGGAGTATAGCGAAATAGCAGATATCACCGGTATTAAAGAAGACACCCTCCGGGTCAGGATCCACCGAATCAAACAGAGTTTAACCAAATGCGTATCAAAATGAATTCATTTGAAGATTTAGAAAATATATGGGGGAGCCAAAAAGAAAATTCCCCAAAGCAACCGGCCCTTGAGCTGATTGAAAAAGCAAACACAGATTCGGAACAGGTCAAAAGAAAGTTCCTTTCTACTATGCTGATCCTGGGCATTACCTGCCTGGTGCTGCTGGGATATATGCTGGTGTATAAGACCTATGCTATCCGCATACTATTCATTTGTAACAACCTGATGGTATTACTGTTGGTGGTCCGGATAGCACTGGAATGGGATAGTTACAGGACCCTGAATAAGGTCTCCTTTACCGCCACTACCCGGAAACTGGTGTCACAAACCGAAAAGTTCTATGCAAAGCGAAAGCTGGTTAATTTTATTCTTAGCCCGCTTATTTTCCTGACCTACTGGGGAGTCTTCTATTTTCTGGAGCCTTCCTTTAAAGTGACTCTGTCAAACGGGATGTATAAGTACATTATGGTCAGCGGATTTATTTTGTTCATCGGACTGGCGTTCATCATTTTCCGAAGTATCCGTCGGGAAATGACTGTTCTGAATAAAATGAGAAACTACCTGGGCGCTATGGAAAATTAGCAGACTGTAAAAGAAAAAGGCCGCCTTTTCAGGCAGCCTTTTTCAGGGAGGCTAATGGGGTTCGAACCCACGGCCTTCGGAACCACAATCCGACGCTCTAACCTGCTGAGCTATAACCTCCGTTTTGGGACTGCAAAAATACGAATTTTTTGTTCCTCAACAATCAAATATTAAAAATAATTTTCTCAGAAACGCAATGAATTCACGATCTGCTGAAAGAAAACCGGCAAAGCTCCGGGATAGGCCCATACGATAAAAAGCACTCCCCAAAGCGCTCCCCACATGTGAGCGAGGTGGTTTACCTTGTCTGCCTGGCGCTTGTCCATATAAACCGAATAGGCCACATAAATGATCGCAAAAACCCATGCCGGAAATTCTACAGGGATAGGAAAGATCATTAGCTTATTCAGCGGCATTAAAATAATGGAAGCGAAAACTACCGCAGACACACCGCCGGAGGCACCCAGCGAATTATAACCGGGGTTATTGCGGTGCCGCACCTGATCAGGAATATTGGCCACAATGATCCCCAGGATATACAGCCCCACAAAATACATCCCGGCCTGCTGCCCGAAAGACATCTTAAAGATCGCCTCCATGTTGGATCCGAACATATACAACACATACATATTCAGGAGCAGGTGAAGATAATCGGCATGGATAAAGCCTGAGGTGAGCAACCGGTAATATTCCTTCCTCCGGTTTACAGTGTAGGGGTTATCGATCAGGCGGTGAAGAAAGCCGTAATTATTGAATCCGTAGATGCTCATAATGACGGTAATGAGAATAATGACCGTGGTTAAATTCATTTTTTCCGGGTTCTGATTTGATGAATGATGGTTTGTAAATATTCTTTCTGTTCAGGCCGTGGAACTTTTAAAGCTGCCAGGCCCTTTTCTGCTCGCTGAAAGTATTCTCCGGCGAGAGCAGTGGCCTCCGACCGGATGTTGAGGGCATCATAAATATCTCTTACACCCCTTACCTTCGCTTCGGGGTCGGTGGCGGCAAGCCAGGCCGTCAGATCTTTTTCGAAGGGGGTTCCCTTTGACTTCTCCGCCGCCCGCAATAATAACCAGGTTTTCTTGTTTTCAATGATATCGCCGCCTACCTGCTTGCCAAACACTTCCGGGTCGGCATACACATCCAGGATATCGTCGGTTTGCTGGAATCCCAGTCCCAGGTTCTCCCCTATGGTGTATAGTTCCCGGCAGGTAGCGGCATCTGCACCGGCTGAAATGCTACCCAGCTCCATTGCAAAGCCCACCAGCACGGAGGTCTTCAGGCGGATCATTTCCAGGTAATCTTCCCTGGTAACCTCCTGCTTTTCCGCAAAAAGCATATCCAGCTGCTGCCCTTCGCAAACCTCAGCGGCCGTCCGGTTAAAGCGGGTCAGGGCGGCTTTTAAATATTTTTCCTCCATCCGGCTCAGGAGCTCATAGGCGGCTACGAGCATCACATCCCCCGATAAAATGGCCCGGTTAATGTCCCATTTACTGTGCACGGTAGCTTTCCCCCTGCGCAGCGGTGCCTGGTCCATGATATCGTCGTGCATCAGGGTAAAATTATGAAATACCTCCACGGCCATAGCCGGCTGAAGTGCACTTTGCCAGTTTTCCGTGAATAAATTGGCGGTGATAAGGGTCAGTAAGGGGCGGATACGCTTCCCGCCCAGCGACATAATATAACGGATAGGTTCATAAAGCTCTTCCGGCGATTCCCCGTAAACATAACTTCCGAACGTACTTTCCAGCGAATCGCTAAACTTCTCTAAAGACATCAAAACACTTTTTATACAAAACTAGCTTTAATTTTTATTATTTCCGTGCTGCACGGGTTATCAGCCTGTAAAGGGGATAGCTGATCCCTATAAAGACCAGGGCAAAAACCGAGCTCCGCTGATCCTGAATAACCGCCCCAATGAGAAATAAAACGGAACAAACCACCAGCAGATACGGAACAAACGGATAGCCCGGCACCTTAAAGGGTCTTGCCAGCTCAGGTTCCGTACGGCGAAGCCGGATAAGCGACGAAAACCCGGAAATATAGCTGATCACAAAAAAGAAAACCGCTATATCGGACAAGATCCCGGCCACTTCCTTCCCCATAAGAATGAGTAAAACAGACAGGCTTACGGTAAAGGCCATGCCCAACGAGGGTACTCCCGAAGCATTCACCCGTTGGGCAAAGCGGGGAAACAGGCCGTCGCGGCTCATGGAGAAAATCACCCGAGGCGAGAACATCACCTGGGCGTTCATGAGGCCCAGGATAGAGATCATCAGGAAAAAGGTGACCACACGGGCCGATCCGTCACCGAAAATATAACGGATCGCGTCAGAGGCGGCCAGCTTGGAGCCGGCCAGGATATCTACCGGGATCACATACAGGATGGCTGCATTCACCAAAAGATAGATGGCAATGATCACCAGGATACCGTAGATCATAGACCGGGGCAGGCTTTTCACGGGATCTACGTTCTCTTCCGAAAAGTAAGAAGCCGTATGCCAGCCGTCAAACGTATAAAATATAGCCTGGAGGGCTGTGATCACTCCTAAGAACAGGGCCGGGCGCTCCACTTTCTCCGCCGTGAGGGCCAGCGCTTCGTAATCCACATTTCCACCAAAAGTAAAGCATACCAGCACAAAAGCCATGAGGCCCAATGCCTTGAGAAAAGACATGATCTCCTGTGATTTTCCGGCAGACCGGGTACCGGTCAGATGAAACAGGATCAGAATCACCAGCAGGCCAATTGCCAGCAGGCGAATGTAAGGTTCCATGGCCGGTGCCAGCAATACCATGTATTCACTGACCGTATAGGCTCCGAATGCAAGCGCGGAAACCGTACCCAGCCAGTTGGAGATCCCCGTAAAAAAACCGAAAAACTTTCCGAAGGCCCGCCGCGCATACACATACCATGAACCGGCTTCCGGCATGGAAACCCCCAGTTCGATAGCACATAATACCCCCAGAAATGCATAGATACTTACGGCCACCCACACGAGCATGATCATCACAGGATCACCTATGACCGCCGCTATGGGACCGGGCTTACGCAATATCCCGGTACCGATGGTCCCCCCTACGGTCACCGCTATCCCAAAGCCTATGCCCAACAGCTTCAGAAGTTGGTTTTTGCCTTTTTCCATCAAAAAGAAGTCTGCTTTAACTTTTCCTCAACGCGATCAGGTCGCTGAGAATCTTCTCTCCTTCCAGAAGATAGATATCGTTTTCCTTATCTTCTTCCTTGGTCGATTTATTCAGTTTTTTTATGGACTTCCTGTTTTTCTCCGCATCTTCCATTTCTTTCTTCCTGACATCGTAATTCAGGGAGATCTCTTTCACGTCGCGGTTGCTACGGTAATCCTCTATATCGGCTACCAGCTCTTTGAGGTCTTCATCGGTATCCAGTCTCTGCTGGTATTTTTCGTTCAGCTTCTGAACCACTTCCGGGTTAATGATGCCCAGCTTCTGGTAGGGAGTGGAGCGGATCTGGTCATAAGGAAGTGCACGGTTATACGCTTTCTCGCCCAATTCATCCACATCAAAAGGAGACGGCAGGGTGATATCCGGTGCCACACCTTTGATCTGGGTGCTGTTACCCGTGATCCGGTAGAATTTTTCGGAAGTAAATTTCAATTGTCCGTAACGGCCCGCATTTGTTCCTGCGTTTGATCCTCCGTTTGCTACACCGGCTACCGCATTGGTCCTCCGGCCGTTCAGCCGGGCAAAATAGCTGTCGAGGTTTACCAACTGCTGTACCGTACCTTTACCAAAGGAGTTCTCTCCTACGATCAGGCCCCGCTGATAATCCTGTATTGCTCCGGCAAAGATCTCCGATGCTGAAGCGCTGAAACGGTTTTGTAACACTACCAGCGGTCCGTCAAAGGCAATTGACTTGTCTTCATCCGCCTCCACACTTCCCTGACCGATCGAGCTTTTGCGCTGAACAACAGGTCCGGACTTAATGAAGAGCCCTGTGAGGTCTATCGCCTCTATCAATGAACCGCCGCCGTTGTTCCGGAGGTCTACCAGCACACCGTCCACATTCTGCTGACTGAAGTCTTCCAATATCTTTTTCACATCTGTTGTAGTGCTCTGGAATTCACCGCCGCGGTTAGCGTACTCAAAATCGCGGTAAAACATCGGAATATCAATGACCCCAAGCTTATAGTTCCGGTTCTCATGCTCCAGCTCCACCACGGTCCCCTTGGCCACGGCTTCTTCGAGGTTAATCTTATCTCTTACCAGCCGCACAGTACGCGGGGTAGATCCCATAGGCGCTGAAGAAGCCAGCAGCCTGATGCGTACCACCGATCCTTTCTTTCCGCGGATCAGCTTGATGGCATCGTCTGTCAGCCAGCCGATGATGTCCTGGAATTCACCGTCATCGCCCTGCGCCACCGCCACAATATAATCCTCCACGTTCCCTTCCCCGCTCTTAAACAGGGGCCCCCCGGGCACAATGCTCTTGATCACTACATAATCGCCTTCGTTCTGCAGTGAGGCGCCTATCCCCTCAATGGACTGAGACATGGAGATGTTGAACTGGTCGGCTGCCGACGGGATCATATAGGAAGTATGCGGGTCAAGATATTCCGTGAAAGAATTCATGAAAAAATGAAAAACGTTCTCCGACTTATAAGCAGAAGTCCGTTTCTCCATCACACTGTAACGGTTCTTAAGAGTAGCCACCACGGCTGAGTCGGTTTTGCCACTCAGCTTAAGGCTTAATGCCTGATTAAGCAGGATCTTGTCCCATTCTTTGTCCAGCTCTCCATCAGATTCCGCCCACCTGGCTTTCTCCCTGTCGGTAGTGATCACCAGGTCGGTATGATAATCAATGGGGCTATCCAGGAATTTCTCTATATATTCTGCCCGGGCCTTATACTTATTCCTGTATTTGTTGAATACCTCAAAAGCCGCATCCAGGTTGCCGTTTTTCATGGCTTCATCCAGGGTAAACCGGTATTTCTCAAAGCCTTCTATTTCAGATCGTGTGAAGTAGAGCTTTCCCCCGTCAATATTACCGAGGTAATTGTCCCATACGTGCGAAGACAGGGAGTCGTCTAGCTCAAACTTATTGAAGTGATAATCATTCAGAAAGCGGGTCACCCGGGTCTGGATCTCGTACTGCACGGAATCGGGCTGTAGGGCATCATACCCGTAATGTGGAACCTGCGCCCGGCTCACGGAGCTTACCAGCCCCAGTAGAATTATAAGAATTTTAGCTTTTTTCATAAGTTTAACGTATTTTATTCCTTAACGATATCCAGCAGCTCTATTTCAAAAACAAGGGTCTGGTTGGGCCCGATAACCGGCGGAGCCTGGGGGCCGTAGGCCAGATCTTCCGGAATAAACACCTTCCATTTGGATCCCACGGGCATCAACTGCAGCACTTCGGTCCAGCCTTTAATCACCTGGGTTAACCCGAACACGGCCGGCTCACCCCGTTTAATCGAGCTGTCAAACTCGTTTCCATCGAGGGTCTGGCCCGAATAATGAACTTTCACCTGATCTTCCAGGGCCGGTTTGGCACCAGCACCTTCTTTCAGTACCTGATATTGAAGGCCGGACGGAAGTGTGACCACTCCGGCAGCTTCTTTGTTCTTACTTAGGAACACATCGCCCCGTTCTTTATTTTCTCTGGCCGTGCGCATACCCTCATTCATAAAATAGTTCCGGATAAAATCACCGCATTGTTCTGCGGTCATAGAGGCCTTATCGGCCAGTGCAGCATGTACCGCTTTCGTAAATACATCAGCGTTTATAGCAATATTCTGCTTTTTAAAGGTATTGGCCACATCCACACCGATGGCATAGCTGAGGGAGTCCTGGGTGGTTTTAAGCTCCTGGCCCTGAACATTCAGGCTGCCGGCAAGCAAAACAGGGGCAATAAGTAATTGGAGTTTCAGTTTCATTAAAATCAGTCTAATCAGTTAAAAGTATAACAGGCAAATGTTTATTAACGTTAAATTTCGTTTTTTATTAACATCAAAATTAACAAAAACATTGATATCAACCGAGATAATTTGGAGTAAAGGGGAGAATAAAAGCGTCAATTATTTTTTTAATTACGTTCGGCCGGTTTCCTTTGCATAATTAATTATGTATCGTTTATGTCGTTTTTTAAGGTATTACAAAAGCCATTTAAGATTTTCAGGCAAAGTTTGAAGACTTTGAACGAGTCTCTGGAGAAGTCTTTGAAGGTCCTGGAAAAACCGCATCACTCCTCCACATTGAGTATCAGAGGCTTTCTGCATTCGCTTTTGGTTACCCTGGTAGTGACTTCCCTTGCTTTCCTGATCCGGCCTTTCGGCTTGGACCGGCTGGAAGCCGCCGAACTGAACAATACGGTCATCACCGCAGGGGGGATCACCTTCATTATGATGATGCTGGCCCAGTTCCTTTTTCCTCTCCTCATCAAAGATTTTTATGTGGAAGGAAAGTGGACCACCGGTAAGCAGTTGGCCCAATTGCTGATCATGTCTGCTCTCATCTCGCTGACTACGGTATTTTACCTGAATTCCAAGGGGTTGGCCGACTTTCCGTTGGATGCCCTTATCCTGTTCGGGTTGAGCATTACCCCCCTGGGTATCCTGGCGGTGATCCAGCAGTATATGCTGCACAATAAGTTTGAGCAACTGGCCCTGGAGAAGAATGAAGATTTGAAAAGAAAGGAGGTCGTCAACTCTGAGAACCCGTTGAACGTACTGGCGTTCCGCGGAAACGGACAAAAACTGAACCTGATCCCCAATCAACTGATCTATATCCGTCTGGGGGATATTTCCGATTTTTATTATCAGAATATCGTGGGGGTTGAAAAAAGCAGCCTGAATATTCCGCGCCAGGCGATACTGGAAGAGCTAAAGGGGCATCCCCAGTTTGAGGTTTTCCGTGGCGACATTATCGTTAATGTAAATGCCATCCGGCAGGTCAGCGGCTCAGCCCGGGGCTACGATATCGAGATCGCGCGGATCGATGAGCTGGTAAAGGTGTCGCATAAGGACAGGAAGAAGATCGATAAGCTGTAGTCTGCTGAGAGTTAAAAACTAAAAGTTAAAAACTAAAAGTTATCGTACATTAAGTATTTATATGAAAGAATGTTCCGCAACTTTTAGTTTTTAACTTCTAACTTTTAACTTACTAAAACGTTTTCATCCACTTCCCCTGCGCCTTCATCACCCGTTCGATCACTTCGCGGACGGCGCCGCGGCCGCCGGGAGCTGTGGTGATGTAGTCGGCGCGTTCGAGCACTTCGGGGACGGCGTCGGCGGGGCAACAGGCCAGTACCGGGAAAGTGTTCATAATGAGAAGGTCGGGAATATCATCGCCGATAAACAGCACTTCTCCTGCTGAGACCTCTTTTTTCGCGAGATAAGCGCTGAGAACATCGGGCTTTTCTGCCGTACCTACCCGGATGTATACATCGGTGATCCCCAGGGCGTTCATCCTTGAAACGATGCTCTCCTGCTTTCCGCCGGAGATCACGGCAATGTGATACCCGCTTTTCAGGGCCATCTGCACCGCATAGCCGTCGCGTACGTTAAAGGTGCGGGTCACATCGTCATGGGTAACGGTCACTGTGGCGTCTGTAAAAACGCCGTCTATATCAAAAACCAGCGTGGTAATTTTTTCAAGTCTCTCTTCCAGCGTCATAAAATACGTTTAAACGAAGACGAGAGCCGGGGCTCTCGTCTTCCATGATCATCAATCCTCTCTTCCTTTGTTCAGCTCCTCCTGCCATTTCTTGAGCTCTTCCCACTTGCCGTCCCTGGCCAGCGCCCCCTGCTGAGGCCATGTGCTCGGATCGTGCATCTGGAAGCGGCTCCCCCCCTCGTCAAGGATCTCTTTCAATTTATCCACAGCCGTATTCGCCAGGTCGTCAAAAGAGTATATTCCTGCATGATTGAACAGCTCTTCGATCTTCGGCCCGATGCCTTCCACAATTTTCAGGTCATCTTTTTTAATTTTGGCCTTTTCGGTCACCGCCGCCGCAACAACCCCTGCAGCTACTGCTCCTCCGGCCGCCTTGCTTTTTCTGCAGGCTTCCAGTTCGCTTTCCAGGAAAGTGGTACGGTCACTGAATTCCCGTTTTAGCTTCCCGTTCTCACTTTCCAGGAGAGAAATACGATGATAAAGCTCTTCGGTATGCTTTTTCAGGCGGCTGCCCACCAGCCAGCTTAAAAGCCACCATAAAAGAAGTCCGAGGGCCAGTAAAAAGAGGAAAAGGTCCCACGGAAAATTAGATAGTAAACATATAACGTTATCCATAATATTTTTTTATTTAATAAGTCTGATCGAAACTCTTCTGTTCTTCTGCCTTCCTTCTGCCGTACCGTTATCGGCAATCGGCTGGCTTTCTCCTTTCCCTGAAACCTCCAGGCTAGCATTGGAAAAGCCTTCCGCCGCCAGGATGTCCCGGACCTTGCCGGCACGCACTTCCGACAAGCCCTGGTTCAGCTCATCCGAACCATCACTGTCGGTATGCCCGACGAGGCTTAATTTTTCACCCGGATTTTCCTCCAGGTACTTTTGGGCCAGTGTCAGCCAGTCGTTGATTTCCTTGGTTCTGATGATGTTCGGACTGCCCGACTGGAAATAAATATCCAGCGGCTCAAACAGCGCTTTCTCCGTAGGCGTAAGATCTAACCGGGTAGTGTCAGTTTCCGTAACCGGAGGAAGGGTCCCCACCACTGCATCTTCAACCGCCACCACTTCTCCCGTATCGCCTGTACAGTAAGGTCTTCGTTCCTTGTTCCAGTACAAACTATACAAAAATGACCCCAGCAAAATCACTAAAGGGATTAAAAATCTGTTCATGATTTGATTGGGTGTAAATTATTAATAATGAGCTAAAAATAAAGGCTATTTCAGTAAAAACAAATTTTTAAGCTCACTTTTTCAATAAACGCGCTAAAATAATCGCGTTTATCCGGATTTATTTTTCGATTCTTCGTAGAACCTCAATAAGCGCCCGGACATTATGGTACGGACATTTCCACATTCCGGCTTTATCTTCCGCAAGCATGGGTTGTCCGTCTTCGCCTATTCCCCAGCACCATTCTCCGGAGGACATCCTCAGCTTCTTCTTTATAAATTCCCACACCCTTAATGTATTATCCAGGAAGGAGGGGTCACCGGTCAGGTGATAAGCATTCATAAAACCTACCATGGCCTCCGCCTGTACCCACCAGTGCTTTTCCCGGTTCAGCCGGCCGGACGACCCCTCGTTGAACATGCCTCCGTCGGTATCCAGATACGTTTGGGTATTATAGGCCATTTTTACAGCTATCTCCCGGGTCGTGGCAAGTAGTTCCGGCTCATTCAAAATTTCCGCGGCCTCACACAGTAACCATGAAGCTTCAATATCGTGCCCGAAAGAAACCGTATCCGACAGGGGTGTCCAGTCGTTTTCGAAAAACAAACGTTGGGTGAAGCCTTCCGGATCCACGATCTTCGTCAGGAAGACCGCCAGCAGGTCACGTACCGCCGATCTCAGCTCTTCATTTTCCCGAACCCTCAGTAAAAGGGTATATGGCTCAAGTATATGGAGGTGAGTGTTCATGGATTTGGGCTCGCCCCGGGTAATAATACGGTCAGTGATGATGTTCCACCGCCGGTCGGCCACTTCAAAATACCCGCCGTATTCCCGATCGCGGCCATACTTCTCAAGGATCTGGTATATGGTCAGCGCCCGGCTAAGCACAGCAGGGTCCCGGAATGAGCGGTAATACTCTGTTAACCCGTACAAAAGGAATCCCTGGCCGTAAAGCTGCTTCTGTGTTTGCACAGGCGCACCGGAGGGATCTACCGACCAGAACGCACCGCCATACAAAGGATCTGTAAAATGCTCCGTAAGGTAGTGGCGGGCCCTGTCTGCCATGTCTTTATAGCCCGGCTCCGGCCGGTACCCGTATGCCGCTGAGAATGCCCACAGTATTCTGCTGTTCATGACAAGACCCTTTTCCGCACCGGGCATCGCCCGGTCCTGATGATCGATCTTTCCATAAAACCCGCCGTGCTCCCGGTCCGGTGTGTGGTCTGTCCAGTAGCGAAGAATACGGAACAGCTCCGCTTCCAGCTCGTCTTTGAATGCTATCATGATCCGGCCAGGGCCAGGTTAGAGGCGATCAGTGTTTTCAATCTTTTTACGGATGTAGTGGAGCGATGGCCATCGGGCGGGGTATTCATACAATAATCGACCAGCCTTTCCACCGTGGTGGTGGCCACATGCATGCGGGTGTCGGAAGAAGCATAATAAATAAATACTTTACCGTCATCATCACAGATCCAGCCGTTGGAAAAGAGCACATTGGATACATCGCCCGTGCGTTCTTCCCCTTCGGGCGCCAGAAAGTATCCGGCCGGCTTACAGATCACCCGGGAGAGATCACGGAGGTCCGTCATAAAAAGGTATAGCACATAGCGCAGGCCTGCTGCGGTATTTCTCACGCCGTGCGCCAGATGCAGCCACCCCCTGTCTGTTTTTATGGGGGCCGGTCCCTGCCCGTTTTTGGCCTCGCTTATGGTATGGTATCGTTTTGCGTCAAGAAGATATTCCTGCCCGATCACGGCATTTTCCATACGGGGTGTAAACCCTAACGCTATACCGCCGCCTGTTCCGGCCTCTATGAATCCGTCCTGCGGGCGGGTGTACAGCATATAGTTCCCGTTTACAAATTCAGGGTGAAGCACCACATTCCGTTGCTGCGGGGAAGTAGTGACCAGGTCCGGGAGTCTTTCCCAATGCTGAAGGTCGTGGGTTCTTACGATGCCGCACCGGGCCACAGCAGCCGACTCATCACCGGGGGCCGCCTGCGGATCTTTCCGCTCCGTACAAAAGAGTCCGTAGACCCACCCGTCTTCATGCGCGGTCAGACGTATATCATAAATATTGCCGTCAGGGTCCTCATTTTCAGGAATGTCCACCGGAAAATCCCGGAATTTAAAACGATCAATGCCGTTCGGGCTTTCGGCAATGGCAAAAAAAGATTTCCGGTCGCTTCCCTCCACCCGGGCCATCAGCAGGTATTTCCCCTCCCATTTAATGGCCCCGGCGTTAAATACGGCATTGATACCGAACCGTTCCATGAGATAGGGGTTGCTTTCCGGATTAAGGTCATATTTCCAGAAAAGGGGAACATGCCCTGCCGTCAGCACCGGGTTTTCATACCGGTCCACTACTCCGTTTCCCGATCCGCTGATCCGGTTAGGCTTTTCAGTTAAAGCCTCATACTCACTGAGCAGTTCTTTATATCTTTCGTTAAACATATTAATTTTCGGGTAATTTTTTATACCAGGTCCTGTAGAGGATAAAAACACATATCAGCAGTACCCCTGCCGTGAGGATCCCCTGCTCCGGCATCAGTAATATCATAAAGACCGGCAGGACGGTAATGGCAGTTTGTGCGATTACCCCCACTACTACGTTAAACATATCTTTTTTAAAGTCTTTATTCCGCTGAAAAGCGGGATCGTCTTCTCTGACCTGATCCAGAACAGGCCCCCAGAAGCCCCAGGGCCGTACAGTGGAATAGAATTTTTTCAGTACTTCCATATCGGCAGGCGGAGTAAGCAGCGAACCCGCTATACACCCGGCCAGCGAAAGCAGCAATATCACAGGGAAGTAATACAGGGGCACGGTATCCGGAAATACCGAAGGCAGGATCAGGGCCGACAGGATCCCCAAAAGCATACCGGCAAAAAAGCCGGTGCCATTGAACCGCCACCAGTGCCATTTCAGCACATTGGAGGCAATGTAGCCGCCGTAAAGCGCTCCTACTATCCATTGCAGGATACTGTTTACGTCTTTCGCGAAGATGCCCAGTATAATGCTGATGATCACGACCACCACGCCCGACAGGTAGTTCATCCGGGCTACCTGGCGATTGGAGGGGTTCCGGTTCACCGACCGGATATAGATGTCATTGACGATATAGGCCTGCGCGGCATTCAGTGTTCCGGCGAAGGTTCCCATAAAAGCCGACATCAGCTCTACCAGGAACAGGCCCATCAGACCCGCCGGGGCGAATTTCAGGATGGTCGAGGGAAGAATACGCTCAAAGTCGATCGTACCCGCAGCCGTTTCCAGGTTGAGGTCATTGTAATACAGCAGAGCCAGTACGGTAAACGCAATGATCATCAGGTAGCGGGTAGGCAGCAGCACAATATTGACGAACATGCTCATCAGGGCCGCCTCTTTGGGAGAACGGGTAGACAGGATCTTCTGCATATCATAGTTAGGCGCCGGACCTGCCAGGCTCGACAGGATACCTTTGGCCACCATCAGGGAAAAGAAGACCGAGAACGGGTCAAACCCGTCTTCCCGTATTTTCCGGTTCACTTCCGGAATTATACCGTCCCAGTCGATCCCCAGTTTCCATCCAAAAGAAAGCTCTGACCACCCTGGCGGTACGTGCAGGGAGTGTCCGGCCAGCTCCGAAACCGCCACCACCGCAATGGTTACCGCACCGATGGCCATAAGTGAATATTGAACCACATCGGCCCACACAATGCTCGACATGCCCCCCATCACAGAGTAAAATACGGCAAACAGGGTAAATATAATGCCGTAAAAGTGCGGCACAAACTCCGGTGAGACCGCAAAAGGGAGGTAAGGCTGGACCGCGCTAAAGGGTATGAATATCTCAATGAATTTACCCAGCCCGATAAAGCCGTAGGCCATAAAGCCGAAACAGCTGAGCAGTGCAAAAACCACGATAATTTTGTGCGACCATCCGGCATCTTTGCCTGTACCGAAGCGGGTCAGCATCCATTCCGCACCGGTGGAAACATTGGAACGCCGTAGCCATACGGAAAGGTAAGCAAAGAGGAAAACCTGGTTAAACACAGGCCACAGCCAGGGAAGCCATATACTTTTGACCCCGTAGATAAACATGATCGACACCATCCAGATCGTTCCGGATATATCAAACATCCCGGAAGCATTGGAAATGCCCAGCATCCACCAGGGCAGCCTGTTCCCACCCAGGAGGTAATCCTTTTTACTTTTGCCGGAGCGCTTTCTGAGAATAATGCCGATAGCCGTAATAATTACCAGGTAGGCAATGATTACCAGCACGTCAATTGTCTTGAAGCCCATAGCTAGTAGCGCTGATAGATTTTCTGTTTACGGATCCCTTCCTCCAGCAGAACTTTTCCTGACCCGATCATGGCCCGGAAGTCGCCGGAAGAGGGATGGCCCTCATAAGGTGCAAAATAATGCTTGTCGTATCCGTTTCTCCATACCAGGAAGTATGTGGCCCCGCTGTCTCCTATCACCGGTAGAATTATGCTTGTCCACCAGTCAGACACCGTGAGCTGTCCCAGGCCCATTTCGGTCACGGCAAAGGGTTTACTTTTCTCCGTTGAAAGTTCTTTCAGAATTCCCAGCATTTTGCCAAGATCTTCCTGGAAGCGGGCATTGCTTTCCGGCGCATTCCGGTGATAGGTATCAAAACCGATCATATCTGTATAGTCGTCACCCGGGTAGCGCTCCAGGTAATGGGCCCTGTCACGGAAGACATCGGTGGAATAGGCAATGAGCAGGTTATTTACCTGCTTCGTTTTGAAGAGGTAATCCACGCTCCACCGCCAGAAGGTCACATATTCTTCCGGGGTACAATGGTCCGCACCCCACCAGAACCAGGAACCGGTATGTTCATGAAACGGCCGGAAGATCACCGGAACCAGCTCTCCCTCCGGTGTGCGGAGGTCGAGAAAGAAATCAGCCAGCTTATCGAGCCAGGCCAGGTAGTTCTTTTTATGCGTTTCATCCGTCAGGATCTTCCGGATAGTAAATTCCTCCTTATCCCAGGTGGTTTTTTTCGGATTCACGGGGTTGTTGGGATGCCAGCTAAGCGTATTCAGCCCACCCCTTTTATAGGTATCCACGATGTTCCTTTTCATTTCTTCAAAAGGCACCTTATCCAGGTTCAGGCTGCTGTCGAGCTCCAGGTGCCCCAGGTCATAGCCGATCACGGCCGGATGCTGCCCGGTCACTGTTTTGACATCGCTTCTGTCCCGTTCCCCTATCCACCTCGATCCGTCACGATTCAGGCCGTACGACAGGGCGTCCTGGTGGCCGAAATAAACGCCTTTCCCACCGGCGGAGCGCAGATTTGTATAGAGGTTCTGCGTGGGTTCGGTGGCCCGGGGATTGATCTGGCCGCAGGTGACATACGTTATCCCTGTCAGCAGCAGTATACAGATACTTTTCTTCATGATAATTTATTAAAAATAAGGAATTTAATATTTATCAGGCAAACCCTTCGACAGGCTCAGGGTGACATTGGCAACGTGATGAGATGCTATTGCCATCCTGAGCCTTTCGAAGGGCGCTAAAAGAGACCTTTTAGCACTCTCCGAAAAACCATCCTTTATTTCACCAGAATAAGGTCATCAAAGTGGAAGATCTCATCCTGGGCGTCGGGTCCGGGTATCCAGAAGCCGAGCTGGAAGAACGGACTTCCCTGCTCCCACAGCTTCACTTCTGACAACGGTATTTTGAAGTAGGTCCATTTTCCGGCGGGTACATTCAGAGGGTATGAGCGGTCACCGTTTCCGAAACCTCCCGCACGCTTATCGCTGGTGAGGTAGAGGGTATAATCCTGTGACGCCCCTTTTACCCATACTGTCAGGAAGCGGTATTCCGGATCTTCCGCCACACCCGGCCACCAGTTGGCAAAGTTGATCAGGTGCCAGTTTCCTTTCTGGTAGTTTTTGTACACCGATTTCGAACCGGACTTTGCTTCTTTATCCGTAATGGTTCCCGGATCTCCCCAGGAGCCGTCACCGAAACCTTCTCCGTAGGCCTCGGTGAAGATCACAAAGGCTTTGGCCAGATTCACAAATTCCTGGGTGGTCTTCAGCAGACCGGTCTCGTTGATGATATCCAGTGTGCTTCTGTTTACCTGGGAAGCCGGGAATTTCACGGTAAGCTCACTTTTGGTTTTGGAAACAATGGTCAGGGTTTCCTCCGTCCCGGTAAACCTGACGGTATGTACATCGTCCAGGTTGGTACCCGTAATCGTGATCTCCGTACCGGCCTCAAAGTTATAGTTGGTGACATCATACACTACCGGGAACGCCATGACCCGGAATGTAAAACTCTTCTGCTGCCCGCTTCCGTTGGTAAGGGTAACGTTCTGCTCCCCGCCGCCGGCCTCAAGAGGCACACGGAACATAAACACTTCACCGGTGTTCAATGTAGGCTGAAAGCCGGCGGGAACTTCTCCCTTTTCAAAGATCACGGAACGAACATCCCCCAAACCGCTCCCTTTCAAAACCACAAGTTCTCCACCGGCAGCAGAGTCGGGAAATACGCTGGCTATATTCAGGTTCCCGGGTTTAACGGCCGGCGTGCCGTCAGTATCTTCCGTACAGGCACAGGTACCCCACAGAAGCGCCAGGATAGAGATAAGAAAACTATATTTTTTCATAAGTTCAGGTCTTTTAATCATTATAATATGGGACAGCAGGTTTCAGCAAGGCAGGGGCCTGCACGGTTTCAGAGGCCGGAACGGGCAGGTACATCTTGTCTTCCGTAAAGTTCGTGATGAAGTTCGGTCCGCCTTCCACGCTCCCCCTGTTTTGTTGGGAGATCATTTCTCTGGCCTTAGTGAATCCCTGGCGCTGAATATCAAACCAGTAGTCGCCTTCAAAAGCAAACTCCACCCGTCTCTCTTTCAGGATATCATCCAGGGTAATGGCCGTTTTGGCCGGCAGCCCGGCACGGGCGCGTACACTGTTAAAGGCCGAAAGTGCGCCGGCATCGGTAGTGGAAGTTCCTCCGGCCAGTACGGCTTCGGCGTAGATCAGCAACACGTCGGCATAACGGAGAAGCACCACATTATTTCCGGAGTTTTGTCCGTTTACCGGCTCCCCGCCAAACGATCTTCCGGGTCCGGCAAAGTATTTGGTGATATTGGCACGTACCGCATTCCTGATCCCGCCGGCGGTTTCCGGCTGAAGGGTATCGTAGCGGTAGCCGTTGGCCATAAAGGCGTTGTATTCGGTGGCATTCGGACGCTGGGGTTTCCACTCCAGCTTTTCCCAGCCATGCTCCATCACCGACCAGGCACGTCTTTTATCCCCAAATTCATAGGCTGCCAGGATGTCGAGCGAGGGCATATACATTCCCCACATAGAGGCCTCCGCCGTTTGCAGGTTCGAGGGGCCCCTGTCAGGATTTTTGATATTTCCCGTACCCCAGGGGTCCTGCGCAAACTGGTGCTGTATGGAGAACAGGGTTTCCGGATTGTTGTCCATCGACATCTTCGTAAACATCCCGTAATAGTCATCCACCAGGATGTGCTTCCCGGAATTGATCACTTCCTGAGCTTTTGCTCTGGCGTTGGCGTAGTCTTTCGTATAGAGGTACAGTTTGGCCAGCATGCCCTGGGCCGAAGTTTTGGTCAGCCTTCCCGGCTCATCATTAACCGGCAGCCCGGCCTCTGCTTTTTCCAGTTCTTCCCGGGCAAAACGAAGTACATCCGCCTGGAAATAACGGGGGATATCAAAGTTACCGGAGAGGGTCACTTCGGCCGGATCCGTGATAATCGGAGCATCTCCCCAGATGCGGGCAATATAGAAGTAAACGGTTCCCCGGATAAAATGGCACTCTGCGATCGCAGGATCCAGGAAGGCTCCGCCCCCGTTCGCTTTCTTGTCCTCAAAGGTATTGATGAGGATATTCGCATAACCCAGAATTTTATAAAACGCTTTCCAGGCAGCCCCTATGCGCTGCGAGGCGGCAGAATAGGTAAGCTGCAGGTATTCCACATCTTCGTAGGAAAACATGTTTCCGGACATCACATCACCGATCGCATCCTGCGCCCGGCTTTCGAAGTCTCGCCACGGCAACCCGCTGTACAATGTGCTGGTAGCCCCTCTGACCTCCATTTCGGTATTATAGTAGTTTCCTGTTGTGGTTCCCGAAAGGGATGGCCGCTCAATAAAACTTTCGCTGCAGGAAGCCAGCACGAAAGCAGGAAACATTATTGCCAGTATTCTTTTATATTTCATGATTCTCAGATTAGAATTTAAACGCTTTATCAAAATTCAAAGTTAGCTCCGATGGTGAATGTACGCGGGTTGGGGTAGTGCCCCATGTCTACGTTCATCAGGCGGATATTGTTATTGAACGCCCCGATCTCCGGATCATACCCGGAATATTTGGTAAAGGTATGCAGGTTCTGCACCGAGCCGTAGATCCGGATGTTGGAGCTTTTGATGCTCTTTAACACCTGTGCCGGAAGGCGGTAGCCCAGGGTAATGTTCTGAACCCGCCAGTAGGAGGCGTCTTCCACATAACGATCCGACATGGCCGTATTATTGGCGTTGGTATTGGTAAACCTCGGCAAATCACCGCCGGTATTGGTTTCCGTATACCGGTCGAGCACGGTACGTAACTGGTTGGACCAGGCGTTATTCAGCCCTTCGATCTGCCATCTGAGGAAGTTATAGGCCTTGGCGCCGTAGCTGCCCTGGAAGAATACCGACAGGTCAAAGTTCTTATAGTTCAGGCTGTTGGTCAGCCCCCACGAGAACTTAGGAATAGGGCTGCCGATGTAAGTCATGTCTTCTGCATCGATCTTGCCGTCTTTCTTAACATCTTTGAAGCGTACGTCACCCAGCCAGGTCTGGTCGGGGTCGATGATATACCCAAACTGGGGCAGGCTGTTATCGAGGTCTGCCTGGGTTCTGAAGAGTCCGTCGGTGACCAGCCCCCAGAAAGATCCTACCGGCCGGCCAGGGGTGGTGTGAGTGATCAGGTAGTTGTTATAATACACTCTTCCGTCGAGCGCAGAAGCAGCGCTGGCAGCCTGATCGTATGTATTTTTGAAATGCGTGAAGACGAGACTGGTCCTCCAGGTCAGGTCATCGTTCCGGACGTTTACCGAAGTAATGCCCAGGTCTACCCCGGTATTGGTCATGCGGCCTGCATTACCCAGGGGAGCTTTCAGGTCATCCCAGGCATCACCTACACCAATCAGCGTAGGGCCGGTCAGGAAGATGATCATATCGCTGGTCACTTTCTTGTAGGCATCTACCGTAAGATCCAGCCGCCCTTTGAGGAGACCCACGTCTACCCCTATATTGGTGGTTTTCACCGACTCCCATTTCAATTCGGGGTTAGGTATACCCTGGATCATGTTGGAGGTCCCGAAACCTACAGGGCCGCTGAAGAATTGCACCGCACCCACATAGGCCGGGTTCGGGGCACCCCCGGGGAAGTTCTGGTTTCCTACCAGACCGTAACCTGCCCTTATTTTGAGATGAGTATTGGGCAGCAGGTTTTTCATAAACTCTTCATTAGACGCCGTCCAGCCCGCTGATACCCCGGGGAAGTACCCCCAGCGGTTGTTAGGGCCGAAGTTAGACGAGCCGTCTGCCCGGAAGCTGGCGGAAACCGAGTAGCGGTCGCCAAAGGTATAATTGGCCCGGGCAAACCACGATTCCATGGCCCAGTGCCCCTTCCCGCCGTTCAACGCCCAGGTGGTCTGGTCCGAACTACCCGTGCTCAGGTCCAGGATGTTGGCCTGCAGGTCCACCTTGCTTCCCTGGATACCCTGCCAGTAGGACATCTGCGCCTGGTGCCCCAGGGTAGCATGAATGCTATGCCCGTTTATCCACTTGATATAGTTGAAATAGTTGGTCAGTGAGTAATAATAGTTATCCGAACGGTTATCGATCAGCCGGCTGCGGAAGGTCTCCCCGCCCACGTTTCCGGCCTTTTGGAAAGCGATATTATTATCCAGCCCCAGCGAGAAAGACAGCTCATTTCGCAGGCTGAGCCCCTTGAGCAGGCCCAGCTCGGCAAATACCGAACCGAAGGCCGTGGTAGTGGTCTTCTTGTTTCCGCGATACTGGCTGTTGCCTACCAGGTTGGCATTGCTGTAGCGGATACCGCCCACCGTATTACCGCCGCCCCACGAGCCATCAGGATTTTTGAGCGGTACCAGCGGGCTGGTTACGGCACCCCACCAGATGGTGCTTTCCGCCGCATCGGCCAGGGTCACATTCTGGATACTCCGGGAGGCATTCAGGCTCATTCCCACTTTCGCCCAGGATTTCAGCTGGGTATCAAAGCTCAGGCGGGTACTGTAACGTTCGAAATCTGATCCGATGAGAATTCCTTTGTTGTCAAAGTAATTCAATGAAACGTAGTAATTGGTTTTGTCTCTTCCCCCGGAAAAGCTCAACTGGTGGTTTTGCACGTTGCCTTTCTGAAACATGGCCTCCTGCCAGTCTGTACCAGTTCCCAGCAGCGAGGGATCGGCAAATTCTTCGGAAGGTGTAATGCCGATGACCGGCAGGATCTCGTTCTGGTAGCGGGCAAATTCCTGCAGATTCATCAGGTCAAGCTTACGGGCCACTTCCGAAACCCCGTAGTACACCTCATAGTTAATCTTACCTTCTCCTGCCTTGCCCTTTTTGGTGGTGATCATGATCACCCCGTTAGCGGCCTGCGAGCCGTAGATGGCCTGCGCAGACGCGTCTTTCAGCACATCGATAGACTCAATATCATTCGGGTTCAGCATGGCCATCACCGAGTTTCCGGTCTGTCCGTTAGAACCCCCCAGGCCATCAAAACCCGTATTGTGCGAGGTATTTCCGTTAATGAAAGGAACGCCGTCAATCACAAAAAGCGGGTCATTGCTGTTGATGGAAGTAACGCCCCGGACTTTCACCGACACCCCGCCACCGGGCTGTCCGCCGTTACTGGTGACGGTCACCCCGGCTGCTTTTCCCTGCAGCAGCTGATCAATACCGGCGGCCGGAATGTCACGCAGCTCCTGTGCTTTGATGGAGGTGATGGAGGAGGTGATGTCGGAGCGCCGGGCCGTACCGTAACCTACCACCACCACTTCATCGAGTGAGGTGTCGGTCGCTTTAAGGCTCACGTCAATGCGGGTCCGGTTTCCTACTCTTATTTCCTGCGGAATCATACCGAGGGAAGAAAAAACCAGAACGGTCGATTCAGAAATCTGCCCAAGGGTGTAATTTCCGTTCACATCTGTCATAGCTCCCTGCGAAGTTCCCTTTTTCATTACAGAAACTCCTACCAGGGCTTCCCCGCTTTCATCGGTCACCTTACCGGTCACGGAGGCTCCCTGCGCCGTAACCTGAAAGCTTCCCGTGAGGAGGAAAAATCCCAAGATAAATAATAAATAATTGCGCATAGCTATTCTTATATAAGGTTAAATATTGTACAAAATTGGCAATTAGTTTGATTTTTTTAGTAATACTATTTTGTCTCCTTTTAACACAAAACTTCTAAAATTAGAAAAAATATCTGTATTCAAACAAAATATTACAATAAATATTAGCATATTATTAATATTTTTTAATAAAATTCGGAGAATTCAATCGATTGCTTTGCATTGTTACAGTTCTACCACATTTTTAACACCATAGTAGTATTTTTTTAACATGAACACCATTTATCATGAAATAACCCCTTTAACGGAGAACGACTGCTTCATGGTCTTCGACAGGAAGAAAACCCGGTTCGACTTCCCTGTTCACTACCATGAGGAATATGAATTGAATTTCATAGAAAATGCGCCGGGTGTGAAGCGGGTGGTGGGCGATAGCATGGAACTGACAGAAGAGAGCGACCTGGTGCTTCTGGGATCCAACCTCCCGCACGGGTGGATCGGAAAGAGCGGTCATGAAGGCGTCATTCACGAGATCACCATACAATTTCACAAAGATCTTTTTGATGAGAAGTTCCTGAGCCGAAACCAGCTGAGTTTCGTAAAATCGCTCCTTGAGCATTCATCGCGGGGCGTAAAGTTTACCGCCGAGGCCATCCGGAACATCCGGCCGCGACTGTTGAACCTGAGCAAGAAGAACGGGTTCGATTCCGTGCTGGAGCTTATTTCGATCCTGCATTATTTATCTATTTCGAAAGATATGCGCATGCTCGTGAGTCCGAGCTTTATGCAGGATCAGATCACCTCCCGAAGCCGGCGGATAGAGACTGCCTTCCAATATATGCGAACCCATTATGATAAGGAGATCACCCTGGAAGACCTGGCAAAGCAGGTGAGCATGACCGAGGCCAGTTTCAGCCGGTTCATTAAAAAAAGAACAGGGCTCACCTTTGTGGAGAGCCTGAACAATATCCGCCTGGGACATGCTTCCCGCCTGCTGATCGATACCACCATGAATATTGCAGAGATCTCCTTCAAATGCGGATTCAATAATCTCTCTTATTTCAACCGGGTATTTAAAAAGAAATATGCGTGCACGCCACGGCAGTTCCGGGAGAATTATATCGGGACAAGGACGTTTGTTTAGGAGGCTTATTTTTTTGTATTGATAATTTGTACCCTCACAAAATTGCTTTTTCTTCCCGAAGGCGTGATCACCACGGCTTTAAATACGCGTTCCTTCCCGTTTGGAACCGTGATCTTCACCTGACCCGTAAATTCAAGATCCAGCTCCGACGGGTCGTAGTCATCCAGGGTATAGTAGATCTTCGCACCTTCTACTGAGGGTTTCAAACCCCTTATAACGTATTCCGACGCATAGATCACGGTATCTTTCAGGCCGTAGACTTCCGGCACCCGGTACCGCGTGCCGGTCCGGTCGATCCGGGCCAGTTCACGCGCTGCCCTTATCTCAGAAAATTCCTTCCAGCTTTTATGGGCCGGATCCGTCCATGCGATCTCCGATAAGGCCAGAATACGGGGCAAAATGGAGAATTCCACCTTATTGGGGGTTTCAATATACTCTGTCCATACATTTCCCTGCACTCCTTTCACATGCTTGCGCTTACTTTCTTCCAGTTTCTGAGGAACGGGATCCGCCCCGTAGATTTTCTCCATAGTAGAATATCCACCGATGCTTAGGGGCTCACGGTTTCTATCCGGCCCCTGCTTGTGATCCAGGTAAAGACCGTAGCTGTTGGGGGTCATAATCACATCGTGTCCTTCGTTTGCAGCGGCAATCCCTCCCGCATCGCCTCTCCAGCTCATTACCGTGGCGTTGGGAGCCAGTCCCCCTTCCAGGATCTCGTCCCAGCCAATGATCCTGCGGCCTTTGCCGTTCAGGTATTTCTCGATCCGCTGAATGAAATAGCTTTGCAGCTCATGCTCGTCTTTTAGGTTATGATCTTTTATTCTTTTCTGGCAGTGGGGGCATTTTTTCCATTCGGCTTTCGGACACTCATCCCCACCGATATGCACATACTCGCTGGGGAAGATCTCCAGCACCTCATCCAGTACATCCTGTAAAAACTCAAAGGTCCTGTCTTTTCCTGCACAAAAAACCTCATCAAAAACACCCCACGTCTGTGCTACCTCATAGGGCCCGCCGGAGCAACCCAGCTCAGGATAAGCCTGTAAAGCCGCCAGTGCGTGCCCCGGCATTTCGATCTCGGGGATAACCGTCACAAAGCGCTCCTTTGCATAGGCTACTACCTCTTTTGCCTCCTCCTGGGTATAGAAACCTCCGTAAGGTGTGGAATCATAATCGCCGTCTCTTTTGTAATTTCCGATAAGGGTTTGTTTCCTGAAAGCGCCCACTTCGGTGAGTTTCGGGTATTTCTTAATTTCCAGCCTCCATCCCTGGTCCTCGGTAAGGTGCCAGTGAAAAACATTTAATTTATAGGAAGCCAGGATATCGATATACTTTTTAATAAAGCTCAGGGGAAACATGTGCCGGGCCACATCGAGGTGCAGGCCGCGGTAGGAAAAACGGGGCTCATCTTTTATTGATACCGCAGCAATCTTCAACTCATTCTGATTCGCCTGAACAGGCAGCAGTTGTATCAAGGACTGATACCCGTAAAAAAGACCGGCATTTACCCCGGCGACCTCTACTCCCTGTTGTGAAATCTCCAGCGCATAAGCCTCTTCGTTACCTTTCGCAGAAGAGACGAAGCGAATCACGTTTTTCCCGCTTTTCTTTTCCGCCGTTTTAAGGTTGATGCCGTATTGTGTGTTCACGTATTCCTGAAACAGGTCGGCGATGCGTTTGCTGTCTTTATTGTCGTACGAAATGAGGGTGGCTGAATTTACGGCAAATTCTCCGGTCCCGGCCTGAACACTGTTCGGTTTAGGGATAACAGATACGGATGGCTGAGCCCACAATGCCGTAGTACCTAAAACGGCTAAAAAGGTGAATAAAAAAGATCTCATATTGCTTTTTAAGGTTATTTTCCAGTCAAAGATACATTATTCCCTTTTCTATTTACAAAAAGATTTAATTATTTATGAGTTTTTATTAATTTAATTTATTGATCTTTTTTCTATGAGCAAATCAAAAAAAGGGCTGCCCTCCGGCAGCCCTCCTTTATAACGTTTGATCCGGTACTTATCAGATCAGCACGGCTTCACCTGACAGCACATCGTTTTCTACCGTCTTGAATTTCACATCCCGCTTTACGGTTCCGTTTCGGTATTGAACACTCACGCGGTCATTGCGGTTGGCCACTTTCTGGGAGCTGGCCGGTCGTACCGGGTTGCGGTCGTCGGAATCGGCGGCTTTATTGGTCTGCAGGGCCGGATTTGCCTGTTTCGGCGGCGGTGCGACCTGCTGGAAGCGAAGCTCTTCCACTCCCGCTTTCATCAGGAAGCCAACTGTTTCCGCATTTACTTTTTTAAGGAAGGTCTGGAACAGTTCCACGCCCTCAAATTTGTAGATCAGCAAAGGATCTTTCTGCTCATAGGAAGCATTCTGCACCGATTGCTTGAGGTCATCCATATCCCGCAGGTGTTCTTTCCATTCCTGGTCGATAATGCCCAGCGAAATGGCCTTTTCGATAGCCAGGATAAGCTCTTTCCCCTCGGATTCTACTGATTTTTTAAGGTCGGCATACACCGCCATGCGCCGGGTGCCGTCACCGATCACCGCCATATACGGCTCATCCACAAGGGCCTGCCGGTCATTGAGGATATTCCGGAGACCCGGCACGATGTTTTTCCGGATAGCGTCGTTCTTGGTACGGTAATGTGCCTCCGCGAGATCATACAATACATGGATCAGCTGTGCCCCGCCTTTGGCAAAATCCGCTTCGGAGACTTCCGGCTTCATGCCTAAACGCTGCATGCATCTCACTTCAAACTCTTCATAGTTGCCCGCTGTTTGCGTTACGATATCGGCACAGGTATCGTAAATAATATTGGCAACATCCAGGGCCAGCCGTTCACCGAACAAAGCATTTTTTCTTCGTTTATAGATGGTATCCCGCTGAACATTCATCACGTCATCGTATTCGATCAGGCGTTTCCGCATGCCGAAGTTGTTCTCTTCCACTTTCCGCTGGGCCCGTTCAATAGAGCTGGTGATCATGGAGCTCTGGATCACCTCACCTTCTTCCATACCCATCCTGTCCATCACCTTGGCGATACGGTCCGAACCGAACATCCGCATCAGGCCATCTTCCAGGCTGACAAAGAACTGCGAGGATCCCGGATCTCCCTGACGGCCCGAACGGCCTCTCAGCTGGCGGTCCACTCTTCGTGACTCGTGTCTTTCCGTACCGATAATGGCCAGCCCGCCGGAATCCCGGCTTTCGGGGGTCAGCTTGATGTCGGTACCCCTACCCGCCATGTTAGTAGCGATGGTCACCGTACCCGGCTTACCTGCTTCCGCCACGATATCCGCCTCCCGGGCATGCTGCTTGGCATTCAACACCTGGTGCGGTATCTTCTTCAGGGTCAGCATCCGGCTTATCAGCTCCGAGTTTTCCACGGAGGTGGTACCTACCAGCACCGGCCGGCCTATGCTCACCATCTCGTTGATCTCGTCTACCACGGCATTATATTTTTCCCTTACGGTCTTGTAGACCTTATCTTCGCGGTCATCTCTGATGATGTTTTTGTTGGTGGGGATGGAGATCACATCCAGCTTGTAGATCTTCCAGAACTCGGCCGCTTCGGTCTCTGCCGTACCGGTCATACCGGCCAGCTTGTGATACATCCGGAAGTAGTTCTGCAGGGTAATGGTGGCATAAGTCTGGGTAGAATCTTCCACCTTCACATTTTCTTTAGCTTCTACCGCCTGATGCAGGCCGTCTGACCAGCGGCGACCGTCCATGATCCGGCCGGTTTGCTCATCCACGATCTTTACTTTTCCGTCCATCAGCACATAGTCCACATCCTTCTCAAAAAGAGTATAGGCTTTTACCAACTGGTTAACGGCATGGATACGCTCTGCTTTGGTCGAATAATCTTTGATCAGCTCATCGTTTTTCAGGATCTTATCCTCAGCGCTAAGCTCTGCAGAGCGTTCAATCGCCGCTATCTCAATACTCAGGTCGGGCATAATGAAGAACTGTGGATCCTGTCCTTGGGCCGAAAGATAGTCGATCCCCTTATCGGTCAACTCTACGGAGTTATTCTTTTCTTCGATGGTAAAATACAGGGGAGCATCCGCTTCGGGCATCAGCTTCTGGTTTTCGGCCAGGTAAATGGCTTCCGTATCCAGCAGGAGCTTCTTCATCCCTGTTTCGGAAAGGAATTTGATCAAAGGTTTGCTTTTCGGCAAGCCCCTGAAGGCACGGAAGAGTGAAAGTCCGCCCTCCTTTTTATTGCCTTCAGCGATCAGCTTCTTGGCTTCTACCAGGTAGCTACCCACCAACTGCTTTTGTATTTCCACCAGTTGGGCCACCCGCGGCTTGAGGGCGTTATACAGCTCATCGTCGTTTTTGCGGGTCATCGGCCCGGAAATGATCAGCGGAGTGCGGGCGTCGTCGACCAGCACGGAGTCAACCTCATCCACCATGGCAAAGTGGTGTTCGCGCTGCACCAGTTCTTCGGGGTCACTCACCATGTTATCGCGAAGGTAGTCAAACCCGAACTCGTTATTGGTACCGTAAGTGATGCCGGCATTGTATGCCTTTTTACGCTGCGGCGAGTTGGCCCGGTGCTTATCGATACAGTCGCAGGTGATGCCGTTAAATTCAAATACCGGCCCCATCCACTCAGAGTCCCTGCGCGCCAGGTAATCGTTTACCGTCACTATATGTACCCCTCTTCCGGCCAGTGCATTCAGGAATGCCGGGAAGGTAGCCACCAGGGTTTTACCTTCCCCTGTAGCCATTTCGGAAATGTTTCCTTTATGCAGGGCCGCACCGCCGATAATCTGCACATCATAGTGCAGCATATTCCATTTCATCAGGTTGCCTGCCGCATACCATTCATTCTTCCAGACGGCTTTATCGCCTTTGATCTCGATATGGCTTTTCGTCATGGCCAGCTCACGGTCAAGGTGGGTGGCGGTCACCTCCAGCTCATCGTTTTCGGTAAATCTCCGGGCCGTTTCCTTAACAATAGCAAAAGCCTTCGGGAGAATCTCCAGCAGCACTACTTCTAATTCCTCGTTTCTTTTGAGGGCGAGCTCATCTACCCTTTTAAACAGTTCTTCTTTCTGGTCTATCGACAGGTCCCCGGCGGCCTGCTCCTTCAGGTCGGCAATTTCGCTGTCAATATCGGCCAGTTTTTCCTGAATGTACTCTTTCAGTTCCTGTGTCTTTTGCCTGAATTCATCATTACTCAATGCTGCCAGCTTAGCGTACTCTTCATTGGTAGCAGCCACATAAGGGCTAAGGACTTTAATATCTTTTTCCGATTTTGTGCCAAAAATTTTGGCAACTCCTTTCGTGAGAAAATTAAACATAAGGTTTTATGACGTACTGTCGTATTTTAATTACTCTGCAAATTTATTCAATAACAACGTTCTGTTGACAATAATAATGCGGTAATTACAAAATTAGGGATAAACGGACAAAATGACAGGGACAGTGAATAACTAACAGTGAACAACTAACAGTTAACAGTAAGTAATTAACCATGAATATATCAAAGACAATTTTTCGAAATAAAAGCATAAAATCATGCCAACTGTTCACTGTTAACTGTTAGTTGTTCACTGATCAATTGTATTGTTCCAGCAGGTACTTAATAAGATCGGTAGTAGACACAATCCCCACGATCTCCCCGCCTTTCACTACGGGTAGGGCATGAAATTCAACTTTCGTGAATTTTTCGGACACTTCCTGGATAGTTTCTTCCTCATTAATTACCTGCGGGTTACTCACCATCACCTGTTCCAGCTTCAGGAGGTCAAAGACAGCTTCATCTGCTTCGGCCTGCCCTTCAAACATATCTCCGAAGCTCAGGCGCATGATGTCTGATTTACTAATGATACCCACCAGTTTGGATCCCGAAACGATGGGTAGATGCCGGATACCATGATCTTTCAGCAGTGTGTTTACATGCCTCAGGCTGTCGTTTACATCGGCCGTGATCAGGTTCCTGGTCATGATGGTGGAGACCGGCACTCTCTTTTTCATTGTTGAAGTATTTTGGGTGATTAACTACTTCAAA
>CAZLXI010000041.1:0-37982 GCA_964563435.1 uncultured Lacihabitans sp. | reverse complement strand
ACCCAGGACCCATACATTAAAAGTGTATTGCTCTACCAGCTGAGCTACGGAATCAAAACTCGTTTCAGAAAGCGTCTCTCTCAAATGAGGATGCAAAACTACGTATTTATTGCTACAGTTCAAAAACCCTTTATTAAAATATTTTTACTTTTTTTTCTGCTTCTAACCCAACCTTTTGATAGTAAAGCACAAAACGATATAGCCCAAAAAGCCGATTCACTTTTTCTGGCCAGGAGTTACCCGGAGGCCGCTCAAATGTACGAAGCCATTTTTGCAGATCCGAAGGTCAACAATGAAAATGTGAGCCTGAAGCTTGCTTATATTTTCGAAAATGAGGGCAATTTTCCCAAGGCCCTTTTTTACCTGAACAGCTATTACAATCTGAAGCCTACCGATGAAGTTTTTGATAAGATGAACAAGATAGCCTTGACAAACAAGTTTACAGGTTATGAGCGTAACAATATAAATTTCGTTTTTGCTATCTACCAGCAATATTATATTTTTATCCTTTACGCGGTGATTTTTTTAGGTATTTTCCTACTGTGGGTGCTCTTTAACAAAAGAATACAGGGAAAACCCATTTACAGGAATAACTGGGCATTGGTGATCGCGTACATGATCCTGCTGGTGCTGCTGATCAATTTACCCTCCAGCTATAAGTCGGCCATTGTTAAGGAGAAAACCTACCTGCGCAATTTTCCGAGCTCGGCAGCAGGCGTTATCGGCGAAATAGAACCGGGGAATAAGATCAATATTTTCGGAGGCGGGGATATCTGGCAGAAAGCCTACTGGAACCGGGGGGTGGCGTATGTGAATAAAAATGACCTCTGGTTATTGGAAAACTGAAGATGCTTAAAATCGCACAAACTGCTGCGTTGTTTTCGGAATTCGTCCTCAGTCACATACTTTTTTAGTATGCTCCTTCGGTCTTATCCTTAACGCCTTGCATTTTGCGCGATTTTAAACATCTTCCCCGGCCCTAAACAATCTATATTTTTGGGAAGTTTCTTTTTATATCGCTTCCAAAATCCGTTGCGGATCTACTGCATGACCGATCTTTTCTTTCAGGTCGGTGATCTTCACCCGTTCCTGCTCCATGCTGTCGCGGTGACGGATGGTCACGGTTTCGTTTTCCATGGTTTCATAATCCACCGCTACGCAGAAGGGTGTTCCGATCAGGTCCTGGCGGGTATAGCGCTTACCAATGGCACCGCCGTCATCATAGACGGTCCGGAAAGATAAACGGAGAGAATCGGCTATCTGCTGCGCTTTCTCGGCCAGACCGTCTTTCTTCACCAATGGCAGGACAGCCGCTTTTACAGGGGCCAGCGCGGGGTGGAGCTTCAGGTAAGTTCGTTCTTTTTCGCCGGTTTCAACGGTAAAGGCATTACAGAAGGCGGCCAGGAAAAGGCGGTCGGCCCCTACAGAGGTTTCCACTACGTATGGAATGTAGTTTCCGATGGCTTTGCCGTCTTCGCCCAGGTCGGGATCAAAGTATTGCAGCTTCTTTTTCGATAGCTCCTGGTGATTTCTCAGGTCGAAGTCGGTGCGGGAGTGAATACCCTCGATCTCCCGGAAGCCAAAAGGGAACCGGTATTCAATATCTACGGCGGCGTTGGCGTAATGGGCCAGCTTTTCGTGGTCGTGGTATTTCAGTTTTTCGGCCGGCAGGCCCAGTGCTTTATGGAAACGTAACCGGATATCTTTCCATTTTTCGTACCATTCCATTTCTGAGCCGGGTCGTACAAAAAACTGCATTTCCATTTGTTCAAATTCCCGCATCCGGAAAGTAAACTGACGGGCTACGATCTCATTCCGGAAGGCTTTTCCGATTTGCGCGATCCCGAAGGGTACTTTCATGCGCCCGCTTTTCTGTACGTTCAGGAAGTTAACAAAAATGCCCTGAGCGGTTTCCGGTCTTAAATAGATCAGGCTGGCATCTTCGGCCACAGAACCCACCTGGGTAGAAAACATGAGGTTAAACTGGCGCACCTCGGTCCAGTTGGAAGTTTTGGAAATCGGGCAAACAATGCCTTCTTCAATAATCAAGTCTCTTACCTCATCCAGCTTTTCAGCGCCCAACAGTGCTCCCATTTTCTGAAGAAGTGCCTGAGCCCTGGCTTCGTCACCGGCCGCGGCATATTCTTCGGCTTTTCCTTCCAGGAGCTGATCTGCACGATAACGCTTTTTGGAGTCCCGGTTATCGATCATGGGGTCGTTAAAGCCGTCTACGTGCCCGGAAGCCTTCCAGGTAAGCGGATGCATAAAAATAGCCGCGTCTACTCCCACGATATTGTCGTGAAGCTGGGTCATGGCTTTCCACCATATCTGCTTAATGTTATTTTTCAGTTCCACTCCGTTCTGCCCGTAGTCGTACACGGCCTGCAGCCCGTCATAGATCTCAGAAGAAGGAAATACAAACCCGTATTCTTTCGCGTGACTGATAATGTCCTGTAAAGTGGCACTCATAAATTAATTGTTTATTCCGGTATACATTGAATTGATGGCAGTGTATTCTTTCAGAAGGAATGCCTGCAGCTCTTCATTAAAGATTTTTTTTGCTTCTTCGTCCAGGGTCTCGTACAAATCTTTCAGCTCCCGGTTGATCTGCGCTTTTTCCGCCTCTGAAGGGGCGTTCATAGCCCGGACATGGTATTTTTTAAAATCAAAGGATCTCATTTTCCAGCATTTTAAGGGTAACTACGGCCGCTGTAATATCCAGGTCGTAACTCTGCCCCATTATGATCGGCAAATTTACACTTTCATGTCCAAATTGAAAACCTAAAGCTACCGGATAATCATAGGAAGCCGTGTGGTGCCGGATGATCTCTTCGGCCGAAAAGCCAAAAGAGGGTTCGCCCATATCAGTAAATGAACCCATAACCAGACCGGCAAGGTGCTTTAATTTACCCGACCGTTTCAACTGAACCATCAACCGGTCAATGTTATACAGTTTTTCACCAATATCTTCCAGGAAGAGGATCTTCCCGTTATAGGAGATGTCGGAGGCCGAACCGATAGAGTGAGCCAGTAAAACAAGGTTTCCACCCACAGCCGGACCGGTTCCTCTGCCTTCCCGGTTATCCGGACGGCCCGTTAGCCGGTAAGAAGCGCCTTCACCGAACAATAAGGTGCGGAGCGTCTCAGAGGAATGGGGATCAAAGATCAGGGTTTTGGCCATCGGACCGTGAACGGCCGCATAGCCCAGGGAATTCAGGTGCAGAAGAAGGGCGGTTAGGTCAGAAAAGCCGACGACCCATTTCGGTTGTTTCCTGAAAGCCGTAAAATCGAGGTGATCAATAAGGTCAGAAACTCCATATCCCCCGCGCGCTGCAAAGATGCACCGGATCTCGGGATCATTCAAAAAAAGTTGAAATTCCTGTAATCGATTCTCAAAAGTGTCGGAGAAATTATGAAAGGACCGGCCTGTTGTGAGCCCGGTTTCGACCTGCAGACCCCATCGCTGAAGGATTTTTACCCCCGGGGCCACATCTTCGGGATGTACCCGGCTGGCCGGAGCCGTAACGGCGACTTTATCGCCCGGTTTAAGATAGGGTGCAATGCGCATTATATAAAAACCACATCTTTGACGATCTCGCCGCCCATTTCTTTGTTTAAGAGGGAAATGATTCCGGACTTGGCCAGAACCAGTTCCTGTCTTAAAGGTGCAGAGGAAATCCTCAGAAAAAGGACTCCTTTGCTGATATAAATTTTTTCCGTCCGTTGAGCGATGGACACTCCCATCAGCTTTTCCCAATAGGTGACCAGATAGGTCTCGTTGTAACGGGACCTGAGCTTGTAGGCATTCAGGAAGGACTCAAAGGCCTCCCCTATACTTTGGGCTTTGGTTTTACGGGCGGTTACAGACATTTACACTTTCTTAGAGATGGCAAATTTTTCAAAAGTGAGCTTGGCGCCCCCTCCGGCCGAAATGGTTACAGTGCTATCATCTTTAGACATCACTTTGCCGTGAAGTCCGCCGGCCGTTATCACGTCATCACCCGGTTTTAACTCTTCCACCATTTTCTGTTGGTCTTTTTGTTTTTTCTGCTGAGGGCGTATCATGAAAAAGTACATAACCGCGAACATACCTACCATCATGATCAGGAAACTCATGTTTCCACCACCTGCTTGTAATAATATCATAGAAATTTATAAGTTAATTACGCCTTTGATTTGATCTGTCCCATCAGATCTTCCACATCTTCCAGCAGTTTTTCCGCTTTCTGACGCGCCTCATTCACCACTTTTTTACCTTCTGCCTTCGCATTGTTATCTCCGCCCGCATATTCCAAAGCTACTTCTTCTCCCCTTTCCCTGAGGTCTTTTATAAAGTTTTTAAGCTGATCTCTGTAATCTCCCAGGCTGGAGGATAATTTCTCCCGGGTCACTTCACCTTTTTCAGGGGCAAATAAAATACCGATTACGGAACCAGCAGCTATCCCTGCAAGAAATGCTATTAAAGATTTTGCTTGAGTGTTCATAAATGTGTTGTTTTTGGTTTTATAAATATAGAATCAAAACGTAAGATCACCAAGAAAAATTTCAATTCTGGGCGGGTTCTACCGGTTATCCAGCATTCCGCGGCCGGTTTTCCGGATAAGCCCCTTCCCTTGTAAATCCTTGCAGATGGTATCCAGGATACCATTTATAAAGACCTTACTTTTTTCCGAGCTGTAATTTTTGGCGATCTCAATGATCTCATTGATCGTTACTTTAACGGGTATGCTCGAAAACAGGGTCAATTCGGCAATCGCCATCTTCAGCAGGATGAGGTCGGTCTCGATAATACGTTCAAGGTCCCAGTTTTTAAGGTGGGGAAGGATGTAATCCAGGAACTCCTCATCACGCGAGGCTGTCTCCCGGAACAGGCTCCGGAGAAAATCTTTGGTCTCCTCCCACTGTTCATCGAGTTTTTCAATGATTACTAACTGGTCTTCCACATAATTATCAAAAGTATGAAAGACCATTGTACGGAGGATCTCTTTGTCTTCTGACCAGAAAATATGCATTTTTTCAAAGAAGTCAACACTGACCTCGTGCTTCAGAATGATGTTTTTTACGATGTACTTTACAATCGCAAGCTCGTCTTCCTGGGTTTTGTTGACTGTAGAGAGGTATTCCGCCACGTGTGCATTTCCTTTGACGGCTTCGTTGTACAGCTTGTTAATGAGTGAAGACTCATTTTCGAGGCTTATCGAACGTTTCAGGGAGTTAAACTCCAGCTCTTTGGTGGATTTAAGGGCTGTAATCACCTTATTTTTACCCAGGACGGAGTCGGATTTAGTGGCCAGCAGAACCAGGAGATTAAGAATATAGAGGTAAATATCGTAGGTTTTTTCCGCGTCGATCAGGGTTTGAACGGCATGAAAATCGAAATCTTTCTTATTCTTTAGCCGGTAGTATTCACGGGCTCTGGCTATAGCTGTCAGGACCTCGCGGGGGAGAACATCATCTGAAGGCGCTACTTTCTTTTTTACTTCATCTTCAAACACCGATTGCGCGAGCTTGGTCATTCCGGCGAGTTTGTTCCGGTCCTGCTTCTCCATGGAATTCAGGTCAGGAGCAAAAGCCTCGGATATCAATTCCTGCGCAAGCAAATAGTTGGCCCCCTTCGATATCTCAAGAGCATATAAACCCTGCATTGCCCTTACTCTCGCCAGTCTACGATTCAGCATATATTCAAAGAACTTTTAAAACGGGTGCAAAGATAATAGAAAAGATGCGTAATTTTAAGGGATTTTTCAATTGCAAATGCAAATTATTCTCAGAACAGGCTACATTTTAATCCTGGTATTCCTTTTGTTTTCTTCGGCCGGAGCTCAAAAAATACTATCTCCCGGTGAATTCAATGATGACTTGGAGCAGCTGCGCGGGTTGCTGCTGAAGTACTACCCCGGTCTGTATCATTATGAAACGCGGGAGCAGTTCTCCCTGCGACTGGATTCACTGAAACAGACCGATTCGCTATCGGTGCAGGAGGCTTACAAACGCTTCTCACTCCTGACCAGTGAAATGCAGGATCTGCACCTGGCCATCGGACTCCCGCCCCGGTATTTTGGTAAAGAAATTAACGTGTTTCCCCTTATTCTCCGGAAATTCGGGGATGACTTTTATATTCATTATAACCAGTCGGAAGACAGTACGCTGCTGAGAGGAACGCGCATCGTTTCGGTCGACGGGACCTCTCCTCTTTCGGATTTTTACAGGTTCCGGACGCTTTACGGGGCCGACTTTGGTAATGTTTACAGCAAAAACTACTATGCCGAACGCAATTTTTCCGGCCTGTACACCCGTTGGTACGGAAAACGGGATTCCGTGCAGGTCCGGTACAGTCTTTCGCGGGATAGCTCCGACCGGGTAGAAACCCTGAAGTTCCTTCCGGCGAAGGAGGCCCTGAATAACCTGACCAAAAGATATAAAAACGTATTGCGTAAAAATTTCGACCTGGAATTTACCGACTCGCTGAGTCATACTGCAAAACTTGACATCACCAGCTTCAGAGGTAAGAAAAGTATCCTGTCTTTTACGGAAAACAAATTTCGAAAACAGTTAAAGCGAAGTTTTAAACAGATTGAATCCGACAGCATTCAGAATCTTATTCTCGACCTCCGGGGAAATGGCGGCGGTGCTGTAGTCAACATCCACCGGCTGCTTTCCTACCTGGTTCCGGAACCTTTCCGGATCTATGATACTGTTTTTATCACACGTGCCGGTTTCCGGAAGGTCTTTAAGCCCTATCTGGGTTTCCCGGCCCTTGCGGGACGGCTCTATTTAAACCGGAAAGGAGAAAAGGGTTACTATCGAAGTTATATAAGCGAAAAGAAAAAATTCAAGCCGGTGCGCCGATACGGGTATCAGAACCGGCTTTTTGTGCTGATGGACGGGGGCTCATATTCCGCCACTACCTTTACGATTTCCCTGCTTAGAAACCAGGACCGGGGTATCTTTGTGGGTACCCCTCCGGGTGGGGCCAACTGGGGCTCTTTTGCCGGTCAGTTTTATGCGCCAAAGCTTTCCCACTCCGGCATAAGGGTGAATCTGCCCCTCATGAAGCTGGTCCACAGCACAGAAGGACTGAAGCATGACAATTTCTTTGTACAACCTGATTTTTATGTAGAGCAGGGTTTTGATGATTTCCTCAAGCGGAAAGATACCCCGGTGGAGTTTATAAAACATCTTATCATCAATGAAAGAAATTAAGAGTCTGATCTGGAAGGATATCAAACTGGAGCTCCGACAGCAGAATACCATCAATACGATGGTGATGTTTATGGTTTCCACTATTTTTCTTTGTTATATCAGCTTTATGCTGAGGACCAACTCGCTGGAGGGGCTTACCTGGAACACTCTTTTTTGGATTATTCTTCTATTCTCTGCCGTAAACTCTGCCGGAAACAGCTTCCGTAAAGAGACTTCCGGCCGACACCTGTATTACTATCAGCTGGCCGGTCCGGGCGCTATCATCCTGGCCAAGATCATTTTTAATTTTTTGCTTTTGCTGGTTCTTTCCCTGCTGGGCTTCGGGCTGTACCTGGGTTTGCTCGGAGACCATGTAGCTGACTATAAACTATACCTCCTGGCCCTGCTTCTTGGCTCTCTGGGTTTTAGCTCTTCCTTGACCCTACTGGCAGGAATTGCCTCCAAAACGGACAATTCCTCGGGGGTACTTGCGGTTTTGAGCCTGCCCGTTTTGCTGCCCCTGATCAATATGCTGATCAAGCTTTCCAAAAATGCAATGGACGGCCTGGCTTTTTCGGCCAGTTATGACGAAATAATGACTATCTTTGGAATTGATTTAATTGTAATAGCGTTAAGTTATTTGTTATTTCCCTATTTGTGGAAGAGTTAAAGCATGAAAAAATACTGGTGGAAATTTCTTGGGGCAGCATTGCTCATCTATAGTGTAATTTTTGGATTTTTGGGAGAAACGCCCCGCAGGGAGATTCTCAATGAAACCATAAGAATGGTCTATTTTCATGTGCCGATGTGGTTTGCCATGATGGCCCTGATGGTTAGTTCGCTGGTGTATTCGATACGTTACCTGAAAAAGGGAGAGATCCGTGACGATATCTATGCCTCCCAGTTTGCGGGGGTCAGCATTGTCTTTGGCATTCTGGGCTTTGTTACCGGTATGCTTTGGGGGAATTTTACCTGGGGCGACTGGCTGCCGAAAGACCCTAAGTTGATAGCAGTGGAAGTAGGATTGCTGATTTATTCTGCCTATTTTATTCTAAGGGGCTCATTCGATGATGAACAAAGGCGTGCGCGCCTTTCCGGCATTTATAATATTTTTGCTTTTGCATCTTTTATGCCCCTGGTGTGGATATTGCCCCGACTGACCGATTCGCTGCACCCGGGAAACGGTGGTAATCCGGCGTTTGGCAGTGATATGGATGAAAAAATGCGGATGGTCTTTTACCCGGCGGTTCTGGGCTGGATCCTTATCGGAACCTGGATCGCCAGTCTGCGAATAAGAATCAGATTAATTAACGAAACTATAAACGGATGAAATTCCTGAGTTTTCTTCAAAATGCCGAAATGGCCGATGTGATGCGTTCGGAAGGTAAAATTTATGTAGTGGTGGCAGGGCTTGTGATTGTTGTGGCCGGATTTCTGGCCTACCTGTTCTTCCTTGACAGAAAGATTTCCAGGCTGGAGAAAGAAGTGGATAACCAAAGGAAATAGAAGTTAGATATTAGAAGTCGGGCGCATTAAGCAAGCTAATATCTAATTTCTGACGCCTGATTTCCCGGAACTAAATTCTTATACAGAATATGAAAAAGAGTCACATAATAGCCCTCGGGGTGATAGCTATAGCGATTGCCATGATCATTTCCACTATAGGCGATGCAAGCACCTATCTGAGCTTTAAGGAAGCGGCAGAACTGGCGGAAAAGGGGAATACCAAAGCGGTTCACGTGGTAGGCGAATTGCCCCGAAACTCTAACGGAGACCCTATCGGGGTACGTTATGAACCCTCTATTAACCCCAACCAGTTTGAATTTCTTATGATCGACTCCCTGAATACCCAGTACCGGGTGATTCATCATCAGCCTAAGCCCCAGGACATGGAAAAGTCGGAAAAAGTGGTGGTGGTGGGCAGAATGAATCTTGAGGGCGGATATTTTGAGGCCGATAAAATATTATTGAAATGTCCTTCCAAGTACAATAACGGTGAACTCAAACCGGAAGATGACGGGTATGTTAGCTACGGAAAATAGTATAGACACTTCTACTCTGATCAACGGTCTGGTAACTTCAGACGTGCCCTTTGTGGTTTACCGGCTTCCGCGGCAGCATAAGTTCCGGCTGCTTGTATCCTATACTCCCTTTTTAGCGCTTAATAAAGTAGATTTCGAAGAGCTTCCTTCCGGGTTTGCTTTTGCACCGTTTCATGCGGGTATTTCACCGGTACTCTTCCTCAAAATCGATTTTGAACGTGAAGCAGATTTTGACAGTCCCCATATGGATATTTCTGATCTTAAATGTCATTTGGAGCTACCGGAGAAGAAAGAAGGTTTTGCCTTCGAGGCCGTTCCATATCAAAGTGATGCTGTTGAATACCGGGAGAAAGTAAGACAGGCTCTCATCCGGATCAGGAACGGTGAGGCCAGAAAAGTGGTACTTTCGCGTCGTAAGCCCCTGGGCAGGATAACGGAAAGTAACTATTTCGCCGCTTTCAAAACCCTGAGCATTTCCCATAGTGATGCTATGATAAGTCTTGTTCATCTTCCTCACTATAAGCAGGTTTGGATGGGGGCTTCACCCGAAATCCTGGTGTCTCAAAACAAAGACGGACTGTTTACTACCATGTCGCTTGCCGGCACACAGTCTGCTTTTGACCGGGACGGAAATGAGATCAGGCCCGTCGACGCACTCTGGACCCATAAGGAGATCGAAGAGCAGGCCATGGTAGGACGTTACATCATCAACTGCCTGAAGAAAATTCGGGTACGGGAGTTTGAAGAGGAAGGTCCGAAGACCGTAAGAGCGGGAAATTTACTTCATCTCAGGACATTTTACAGTATTGACAACCGGGAGGTGAATTTTCCGAATCTCAGTTCGGTGATGCTGAACCTGCTCCATCCTACCCCGGCTATTTGCGGAATGCCGAAAGAAAATGCCGAAAAGGTGATAGAAGATATTGAGGGCTATGACCGGGAGTTTTACAGCGGTTATCTGGGGCCGGTCAATGTGGCGTCTGAAAGTCACCTGTTTGTAAACCTGAGAACACTGAAAGTGGAAGACGGGATGGCCTACGTTTATGCCGGTGGCGGTATTACGGAAGATTCGCAACCCGACATGGAATGGGCCGAAACGGAAATGAAAATGGATACGATCATCCGGGCATTTGATAACATTAACCGAATGTAGAGCATGTTTATGTTTTATCCTTTGGCGTTATTTTGTAATTTTGAGAATGAATTCCGGCAATCAGCTATAAACGATCTTCCCGATGCAGAAACTTATCCTTAACCAATCTCTTCAGCAAAGGCTCTCTCCACAGCAGATCCAGTTCATTAAACTTTTGCAGATCCCTACGGCTGAACTGGCTCAGAGAATTGAAGAAGAACTGGAGATCAATCCGGCTCTGGAAGAAGGAATGAACCAGGAGCAGGAAAAGTATTCCGTCAACGGGGAAGATTCTTATTCCGACAGCAATGAAGATCAGCAAAGCATTGATACCTACAGCCTGGACGATTTTAACCTGAAAGACTACCGTGGAGACAGCGATGAATACGGTGGTTACAAAATGTCGGACAGCTATCATGAGGAAGCCAAAGAAGTAATGCCTGTGGTGTCAGTAGACACCCTGCAGGAGTCACTTATGCAGCAGCTGGGCTTTTTGCAGCTCAATGAAAGGCAAACGGTGATTGGAAAGCAGCTCATAGGTTCGATAGAGGATGACGGTTATTTGAGAAGACCGCTAAAGTCTATCTGTAACGACCTGGCGTTCGGTCAGAATATTTATACCAATGAAGAGGAAGTAACAGGTGTTTTAAGGAAGATCCAGAAGTTTGAGCCGGCGGGTATAGCCGCGCGCGACCTTCAGGAATGCCTGATCCTACAGATCGAAAAGAAGGCCAACTCGGTGGAAAACAACCTGGCACTGACCGTGCTGGAAGATTATTTCGATGAATTCAGCAAAAAGCACTTTGATAAGATACAAAAAAAGCTGGGTGTGGATGACGAGACCCTGAAAAGTGTTTTTCAGCTGATCACCCGCCTCAACCCCAAGCCGGGGAACCTGATCTCCAATTCGCATAATGTGGCCTACCTTATGGCCGACTTTATTGTTAGCTATGTGAACGGAAAAATGGAGATTATCCTGAATTCAAAAAATGCCCCGGACCTGCGGATCAGTAAGTCTTTTTCAGACATGCTGGATACCTACTCACGGGGAAACAAGCAAAATAAACAGATTAAGGAAACTGTTACTTTTGTCAAGCAGAAGCTGGATGCCGCCAAATGGTTTATTGACGCTATCAAACAACGCCAGCAAACGCTGCTAAAAACCATGGAGGCTATTGTAGACTTTCAGTATAGTTTTTTTGTGGAAGGCGATGAAAGTAAGCTGAGACCCATGATCCTGAAAGATATCGCCGATAAGATCGATATGGACATTTCTACAGTTTCAAGGGTGGCCAACAGCAAGTCGGTACAAACGGATTTCGGGATCTATCCGCTGAAATATTTCTTTTCCGAAGGCATAGCTACGGAATCAGGAGAGGATGCTTCGAGCCGGGAAGTGAAAAATATCCTCAAAGCACTTATTGATGATGAAATGAAGACCGCCCCTTACTCCGATGACAAGCTGGAAAAATTGCTAAAGGCCAAAGGGTACAACATCGCCCGACGAACTGTGGCAAAATACAGGGAACAGCTGGGAATTCCCGTGGCCCGTCTGAGAAAAGAGATTTAACCTGTTTGGATTGTGCTTCAAAAAATCGCGAAAGGAGTTTCCTATATACTGCATCCGGTATTTATACCTTCTTACCTGGTTCTTACTCTGAAATGGGTAGCTCCTTTGCCTGTTTTTTATGTCTTTATGGGCCATAAGCTGTTCCTGGCCCTGTTCCTGCTGACATTTACCTACACGGCGGTGATACCGCTTCTTTTCGTGTACCTGCAATACCGGATGAATTTTATCAAAGACTTTACCCTGAATCACCGGAACGAAAGGCCACGGGTCTACCTTTTCACCTCGGGCTTCTTCCTCGCAGTGGCCTATTTCTTAAACGCTAAAGGGAGTGTCTTTATGCCCACTGCCGTTATTTTCACCTCGATGGCGGTCAATATCATTGGCTTGTTCTTCCTGAATTTTTTTGATAAGATTAGTGCGCATGTTTCCGGCATTTCGGGTGTTCTCGGTGTTTTTACAGCTCTTTTTTACCGATATGGCGACGCTCACCTGGTACCGGCTATACTGACAATTCTGCTTTTGGTTGGGATAATTTCTTCTTCCCGGTTATTTTTGGGGGCGCATAATCTCCGGCAGGTGATGATCGGTGCCCTTTGGGGTTTTATTACGGGTTTCACTGGTGTGTATTATTTTATGAAATTATAGAGCATTGAAGATAAAAATAGGAACAAGGGCCAGTCAGCTTGCTTTATGGCAGGCGTATTACATTCAGGACCGGTTGGAGGCTGCGGGGGCGGAGACGGAAATCGTAGCGATGGAGACCCGTGGGGATAAGGTATTGGATGTGGCTTTATCCAAGATAGGTAGCAAGGGTGTATTTACGGAAGAACTGGAGGAAAATCTCCTGAATGGTGAGATACATATTGCTGTGCATTCGGCCAAAGATCTGCAATCTGATCTCGGCCCTGCATTCGAGATCATTGCCTTTACCGAACGGGAAGAACCCCATGACGTTTTGATCTCCGATCAACCGGTCGATCTGTCGCAACCGATGGTTGTAGGAACTTCATCGGTCAGAAGGGTAGCCTTTTTTAAAAGGTATTATCCTCATATTCAGTTGGTCAATATGCGGGGAAACCTGCAAACCCGCCTGAGGAAAATGCGGGAAGGGCAATGTGACACCCTGGCTCTGGCGTATGCCGGGGTAAACCGGATGAATTATAACGAGCTGATCGTTCACCGTTTTCCTGTGAATGAGTTTATCCCGCCGGTAGGACAGGGCACTATAGCCGTAGAGGTTTCGGTCAACCTGGAAGAAGAGCTTAAAAACTTCGTAAAACTCTCATGTAACAATGAAATAACGGAAAAATGCCTGATTACAGAGAGGACATTTCTGAAAGAAATGAACGGAGGGTGCTCTATTCCAGTATTCGGTTACGCAAGAAATACAGCAGAAGGGATCGTGTTTACCGGCGGAATTACGTCACTGGATGGCCAGGCCCGGATCATGGTAGAGCAAACGGGCATGGTACCGACAGAGCTTGGCCGGCAGGTGGCTCTGAGGGTTCTGGAAGAGGGTGGTAAAGAGATCCTGGAACAAATAAGGAATAAGTCATGAGCAGTCAGTTATTCGCGTTCAAGCGATGCCTCGCCCAACGGCATGTTTCTCTGCACACTATTTAACGCTTAAAACTTTTTAAAGAACAATGAGAAGATTATTATTACTCACCTCCTTTCTGACAGTTACGATGTCTGCCTTTTCGCAGAAAAAGGATTACGTTTACACCTTGGAAACTGATAAAGGAAAGCTGAATTTCGTTTTATACGATGAAACTCCGCTGCACAAGACCAATTTTGAAAAACTGGTGAAATCCGGCTTTTACGACGGGCTCCTTTTTCACCGGGTGATTCAGAATTTTATGATCCAGGGAGGCGACCCTAATTCAAAAAATGCGGAAAAAGACGCACGTCTGGGCGGTGGGGGCGATCATTTGGAAAGGGTACCGTTTGAGTATCATCCGACGCGTTTTCATAAAAAGGGAGTGATAGCGGCAGCCCGGGATAATAACCCCGAAAAGAAGTCGAGCGCCTGCCAGTTTTATATTGTTCAGGGCAAGAAGTTTACGGATACAGAGCTGGATAATTTTGAAAACCGGAATGATCTGAAATATACCGAACCCCAGCGTACAATATATAAGACCCTGGGAGGCACACCCCACCTGGATAAGAATTATACGGTATTTGGGGAAGTGGTGGGTGACACCGGCCTGATTGATGCGATCGCCGGGGTAAAGACCGATTCTTTTAACCGGCCGGAGGAGGATCAGAAGATGAAGATCTCCATGAAAAAAATGAAAAGGAAGAAGATCACCAAAAAATACGGTTACAGTTATCTATGAAAATCTTAGTAACGGGCTCTAACGGGCTTCTCGGACAAAAGCTGATTCAGAAACTGACAGGTTGTGCCGGTGTTGATGTCATTGCCACGGCACGGGGAGAAAACCGGCTTCCTCTAAGGGAGGGTTACACCTATGTTCCACTGGATATTACAGATAAGAAGAATGTTCATGAAGTATTTGGCCGATATTCTCCCGATGTGGTGATCCACACCGCCGCCATGACCAATGTTGACCAGTGTGAAACAGAAAAGGAAGAATGCTGGAAGCTGAATGTGACCGCTACCGAATATCTGCTGGAAGCGTCGGAAAGATCCGGCTCTTTTTTTGTGCACCTGTCTACCGACTTCATTTTTGACGGGGCTGACGGCCCCTATACCGAAGAAGCGGAGGCTAACCCCATCAGCTTTTATGGTTGGAGCAAATATGCTGCTGAGAAGCTGGTGATACACAGCAAAGTAAAATGGGCCATAGCCCGCACCATTCTGGTTTATGGTATAGCGCATGATATGAGCCGCTCCAATATCATCCTTTGGGTGAAAAACTCGCTGGAAAGCGGGAAAACTATTAATGTGGTGAATGACCAGTGGCGTACGCCTACCCTGGCCGAAGACCTGGCTGACGGCTGTGTCCTCATCGCCCGGCAGCAGGCGGAAGGGATCTTTAATATCAGTGGTAAAGACCTGCTGAACCCTTACCAGATGGCAGTAATGACGGCCGATTATTTCGGGCTGGATAAGTCGCTGATTAATAAAACAGACGGCTCGCAGTTCAAGCAAACGGCCAAGCGGCCTTCCCGCACCGGGTTTATACTGGATAAGCCTGTGAAGGTGTTGGGGTATAGTCCGAAGTCTTTTCAGGAAGGGATCGCCTTTCTGGCGGAGCAGATTGGGGAGAAGTAGGGGCCGATAGTATGGGGCCTTATCTTTTGTTATAGACGAAGTTCAGTTTCTGATTTTTGTAGTGTTTGAATTTGCTGTCTGAGGATATGAGTATGTAGCGATCTGTAAGTGCCTGAGAAATGATCGCGAAGTCGTTGGGGTCGTTGTGGCCGGCTACAGTTTCCAGGTCAGTAAGGTTTTTTATATGTTTTTTAGTAAATGAATCTATTTCTATGCCATATCCGTTCAATGATTCTATAAGTTTTGTCACGCTTTTCCCTCGCTTTAAGGCCAGTTTCCCTATTCTACATAAATGAATAAGTTCAGCTATGCACAAACTACTGGTAGATAGGTTGCTGTAATAATCCTTTAAGATATTTTCCACTTCTTTTGATATCTCGCCCCATTCATCAAATAAGATGAATACCAATATATTGGTGTCTAGCAGATATCTGTTCATTATTTCAATACGGCCTTCATATCTACTATTTTTCCAAAAACGGGTAGTGTTTTATCTCTCACTGCTATACCCAATTTTGATAACCTGCCGGGTTCTTCCAACGTTTCTTTTTTGCCGATCGTTTTCTTTCTGGTTTTCATAAGTTTTGTCGATTGTTTTACAAACTTAATAAGGCGAAAATTATTTCTTCTGAACTCCGGATAAAAAATGAAGGGGTAATGAAAATTTTCCGTATAATAATATAAGGCTTAAAATAAAAAGGCCCGGGTATTTCTACCCAAGCCTTCGTGACGAGAAAGAGATTCGAACTCTCACAGGCTTACGCCCACTACCCCCTCAAAGTAGCGTGTCTACCAGTTCCACCATCTCGCCGAACGGGTGCAAAATTACAACATTTTTTTTAAATCTCCCAGCAGAAGTTTAGCTTTCCGTGCCGGTATTTTTCTGAATTGAATAATTTCAGGGAAAAATCGAAATATTTTAGCATTCTTGTAGAATTTTATATGGGATATTATATAAATGCTTATATTTAATTTTTTAATCCCGGTTGGAGTTACTATGAATTTTGCGAATTACAAGACCAATGGCATCTTTGATGAATTGAATGAGGTGGACTCTCTTCCGCGTGAAGGCGCTGAGGTGGTTTATGATTATTTTAACAGCCTGAGTCTGGAAGAATTGAAGACAAGGCAGAAAAACCTGGAAGCCTCCATGATGAATATGGGGATCACCTTTAATGTATATTCCGAAGAAGGGGGTATGGAACGGATCATTCCCATCGACATCATTCCGAGGATTATCCTGGCGAAGGAATGGGCTATGCTGGAACGCGGACTGAAACAACGGATCCGGGCGCTGAACGAGTTTCTCCTGGATATCTATTCCGATCAGAAAATACTGAAAGACAAGGTAATTCCATCCGATACCGTATTCAGCAGCAAAGGATTTATCCGGGAATGTATGAATGTAAGACCACTCAAGGATATCTATATTCATATTACCGGCACTGATCTTATCCGGAATGCGCAGGGGGAATTTGTAGTACTGGAAGATAACCTGCGGTGCCCTTCAGGCGTGTCATATATGCTACAGGGCCGGGAACTGTCGAAGCAGGGGCTGGCCAGGCTGATTTCCAAAGCGAAGGTCCGTTCAATCAGCGAATATACCGATAAGCTTTTCGAAGTACTGCGTTATATCTCCGGTAAGTCTGAGCCCACCATTGCCGTGCTGACGCCGGGGATCTATAATTCGGCTTATTATGAGCATTCGTACCTGGCCATGCAGATGGGTGTGGAACTGGTGGATTACCGGGACCTGATCGTGGAAAACGACCTGCTAAAGCTCCGTACTACCAAGGGCTTCAAGACCGTAGATGTGCTTTACCGCCGGCTCGACGACGTCTTTATCGATCCTACGGCGTTTAACCCCAATTCCTTGATCGGTATTCCAAACCTGTTCAGTGCCTATAAAAAAGGAAACCTGGGGCTGGCCAACGCTTTAGGCACCGGGGTGGCAGACGACAAGGTGGTGTATGCTTATGTGCCGAAGATCATCAATTACTATCTGGGTGAAGATCCGATCATCCGGAACGTGGAAACCTACCTCTGTGAAGATCCTTCAAGTATGAAATATGTGCTGGAAAATATTGAGAAGCTGGTGGTCAAAGAGGCCAACGAAGCCGGCGGATATGGTATGCTTATAGGGCCCAAATCAACGAAAGAAGAGCACGAAATTTTCAGGGAGAAGATTCAAAGCAACCCGAGAAATTATATTGCACAGCCTACGATCTCCCTCTCTACTTCGCCCTGTCTTATCGGTGAGGATATAGAGGCACGTCATGTGGATCTCCGACCGTATATTCTTTTCGGAGAAGACATCCATGTGACACCAGGCGGACTTACACGCGTGGCTTTGAAAAAGGGATCACTGGTGGTAAATTCTTCGCAAGGGGGCGGAAGTAAAGATACCTGGGTACTGAAAGATTGAAGAATCTTCCTTATTTTTGCAAAAAAAAACCGGAAAGTGATGAAATTGGATACCCGTAAAAGTCTTTTGGCCGCCCTGTTAATTTTCCTTGCTGCAGCATTCAGAGTTATTGAACATCCTTTCAATGCTACCCCTATGGTGGCCGTCATGCTCTTTTCAGCTGCTGTTTTTAAGGATTGGCGATGGAAGATCGGCGTACCTTTAACAGCATTGATTCTCAGCGATCTTCTGATCGAGCTTAAGAACGGCTATGGCTTTCACAGCGCTACTTTCATGGTGTATTCCACTTTTGTGGCCCTGTTTATCACCGGATATTTCCTCTTGCGGAAAATCAACGTTCTACGGATCGCTACAGCCAGTGTGGTTGCCTCTACCCTGTTTTACCTGATCACTAATTTTGCTTTTTTCTATCCGGAAGCACCTATAGCTAACCCGTCCCTGGGCCATTATCCGCATAATATTACCGGTATCATCGCCTCTTACCAGGCTGGACTTCCTTTTTTCAAAAATATGTTTGTGGGTGACCTTATGTTTAGCGGAATCCTTTTCGGAGCCTATTTTCTGATTCTTAAAGCCGCCTGGTTTACGAGCGAAAGCCGCGCAATATGATCGTTAAGAACCTGACTTTTGTAGTACCGGTGAGGCACGAAGCTGATTTTCTTTCCCTTGCGTTTAAGGCCACTGATGCCGTGAGTGCCTGGGTGAAAGCCATTAAAGCTTATAAGATAGTGGAGCAACTGGATCCGGAAACTTTTAATTTCGCTATTCAGCTGGACTTCGCCACTACTTCAGAACTGGAAACTTTTAACAGGGATGTTTTAGAGGGAATGATCGCCGAAATTCAGGGCGGTGTGGCTGAACCGGTGTTATATTTTGAATCTCATCTGGAGAAGATCTTCTAAGCGCAGATTTCTCACAGATTGCACAGATCCTAACAGATATTCCTGTGCTTGTCCGTGCAATCTGTGAGAAATCTTCTTAATCAAACAGTGGCCAGTCAATCTTCAGCATCAGCGCACCGGGCTGCCCGATGTAGCCTGGTGTGGTAAAGACCCCGTTCCGGCCCCATCCTTTGTTCATAAACTGCCAGTTGAGAGCTATTCTGCCTTTACTGATTGGAAATTTTACGTACAGGTCCATAACAGGTACTCCGCCCACTTTCTGGCTTTGTACCGCCACAAAGTGATTCACCAGAGGTGAATAGTAGTGCGCCCGGTATCCTGACTGGAGGTAGAAATCCACACCGGTGTAGATCCTCAGTACGCGGGCATACAGGAAATTAAACTCGATGTTGGCCGTATGAATAAGATCAGGTACAGGATAGACGGAACCATCACTGGTGGTATTGAAAAACAGCTTGTAGCGCGCTTCGAGATTCTTACTCCGGTAGACGGCATTTAAAGCGAGGGTTAGCAGGTTAATGTCGCGGTCCGACTGACTGACCTCGTCCACATCCCGCAGAAAAGTATAATTCTTAATGCTTGCCCAACGGGCTTCCGGAACCAGGAAAAAAGACTTCAACGCAAACGGGAAACGCACGGTCAGATGTTTGGCATTCACCGGGTCAAGGGCCGAACTACGGCCGTAATCAACGATCCCGTTATTAAAACGCTGATAGAAAAGCCCCGCCGGGGTGGCCGAATTGTAAAACCCGATCTCAAAACCTTTGTAAAACAGAGTAGCATCGAGGAGGTAATTTTTATAGCTTTCAATCTCCGCTTTCACATCCAGCGTATTGGTGGAATCAGGGAAAATATAGCCCAGTAAGCCTCCCACATACCACTCCGGTCGCCATTTCTCCGAGAAAGAAGGATAAAAGGCGTTACTCAGCTTGTAAAAGCGGCTTTTGGCATAAACCTGGTAGTTGAATCCTTTGTAAAGCCCTTTAAAGCCGAATTTATTGGAGATGGTCTGAAAGCGGTAATGATAGTTGAGGGTATCGATGGTCATCGGAGTGGTTATCCGGTAGATCAGTGCACCGGTACTGTCGGTAAAGGCGGGGTCTTCAAAAGAATAGAATTTTCTTTCATAGTCCAGTGTATGAAAGCTCTGTAAGGAATTTTTCAACAAAAACTGCTGGTACAGATGAAAATTATTCCACCTTTCGCGGTTAAATATGTTGCCCCGCAGGGCTGCGTCATAGTTCCGGGAATATTTGCTCTCCAGGTTCCGGAGGCTGATGGTATCTCCGCCACTGATCCCCCCCTGTTCAAAATGCTTATGGTTAAAATGATAAAAGGCAGTCAGGAGACGGTATTTCTGATTTTTGGAAATATAGTTACCGGAAATATCATACTGCCAGTTGTTCACCAGCACCTCTTCACTTCGCAGGAACCCGTATTGTTTCCCGGAGTTAAATTTGTAAATATTCAGGGTCAGGTTGAGCCGTGGATTAAGGTTCTGGCTGTGCGTTGCCTGAAACCATGTTTGTCCCCCACCCTGCTGGTAAGCCAGGTAGGTGTAAGGCGACCGGGTATTGTAGTATTTAAAATCCGACAGCCGGGGCGCATAGAGTCCGTTGACCTCCATACCCATCTGCTGACCGGCTTCCGTATTTTTTTCAAATAACAGGGAACGGGAGGCCGTGCCCACATTCCCGAGATCCTGATAAAGCCAGCCAGACCGGCGCAACGGACTGGTAATATGGTAATTTATAAGGGAAGAGTCGGGGTTATATATCCGGTTAATATTCCGGAGAATATCGTTCTCGTAAAAATATTCCACCGTTTTATTGCTGTATACCTGCCGGGTTGAATCATCCAACACCTGAGATGAGGCTTTATAACCCACAAAAACGTACAATAAAAGTATCCGGTACTTCGACATCCCTTATTAATTCTGCACAAAAATACTTTATTTTAAACGAAACCCGTTGGCCTTCTGATGTAATTTGCAAGCACTTTGTAAGTAATTCACAAAGGAGTCACTCATTTTAACCGTAATTTGAGGAACATAGAAAAGCGGCAGGGTTTTCGGATTGAGCAAAGGGCTGATCTTGACCATGTCTTTATCCGTGGTGATGACCGGCGTGCCGGGATGGTGGTTCAGAATTTCCATTATTTTTTTTTGCGAGATCTTATAGTGATCTCTGAATGCGAAGTGCTTCAGTACAGTGAAGTGTTCTGCCTGCTGGCAATAAAACTGACCGTTATCGGCCAGGGCGGAGATCAGAATGACCTCTTCGCCATACCGAAGTACCTTATGCTGCACATTAAGGGGCTGTTCGGGAGTATAGATCGCAAAGAATACAGGGACTTCCGGCCGGGAATAAACCCGGATGCTGCTGATGATGGCTTCCTTTTCTTCTTCCTTCAGGTTTTCCGGACATTTGGTCACGACGATAACATCGGCCCTGTCGGCTCCTTTCCGGGCCTCCCGGAGCCGGCCGTAAGGCAAAACATAATCGTGGTAAAAAGGGCGTTGAAAATCTGATAACAGGATTCGGAGATGTGGTTGAAGGTAGCGATGCTGGAAGACATCGTCAAAGATGAAGGTGTTAATCTCGGGATCCGCCTTAAGGGCCAGTCTGTAGCCTTTCACCCGGTCTTCGGAAACGAAAAAGCGTACACCGGGATTTTGGCGTGCCATCATGCAGGGCTCATCGCCTGCGGTTTCGGGCGTGCTGTCTGCGGTAAGCGGAAGAAAGCCTCGGGTTTTCCTGCCGTAGCCCCGGCTGATCACGCCTATGTACCGGTCTTTCAACAAGTGAATCAGATAACTCACCATTGGCGTTTTGCCGGTGCCGCCCACGGTCAGGTTGCCGACCCCGATGGTAAAGACCTCCGGCATATATTCCTTAAGAATTTCTTTATCAAAAAGATAATTTCTGAAGGAAGTAATACCTTTGTAGATCAGATGCAGAGGATAAGTAATCATCATCATGGCGTTACAGGCACATTTCTACAAACATACATTAAATTTTAGTTTTGACGCAGGAACCTCACGGGGAGTTTTGAGAAAAAAAGACTCTTACTTCATTAAGGTATGGGATTCCGGAACCCCGGAGGTCTTCGGCCTGGGTGAAGCCGGGCCTCTATCCGGTTTAAGCCCGGACTTTGGGGCTGTGGCAGAAAATAAACTCAGGGACATCTGCGATGCGGTCAACTGCGGCGAATGGACACGGAATGATCCGGCCGTTTCGTTGAGGAGATATTCATCTGCCACAGTACCCGGCACGGAAGGGGAGGGCTATGATCTACCGGCCTTTCCCAGTGTGCAGTTTGCCCTGGAAACGGCATTCGGAGATCTTGAAAACGGAGGGATCAGAAGGATCTTTGCCAACGACTTTTTCCTGCGGCGCACTCCCATTCCGATCAACGGCCTGATCTGGATGGGTGAAAAAGAGTTTATGAAGAAGCAGATCAGGGAGAAGATCAGGGTGGGTTTCACTACTATAAAGCTGAAGATCGGTGCCATTGATTTTGAAGAAGAGCTTGGACTACTGAAGTTTATCCGGACCGAATTTGCGACTGAAAGGCTGGTGTTGCGGGTGGATGCCAACGGAGCTTTTGTCCCTTCGGAAGCAATAGAAAAGCTTAAACGTTTGTCGGAATTCGATCTTCATTCCATCGAACAGCCCATAGCCGTAAACCAGGAAGAAATGCTGGCAGCCCTATGCGAAAACACCCCTGTACCCATAGCCCTGGACGAAGAGCTGATCGGTAATTTTCACAGGAAAGAAGAACTTTTATCTACTGTAAAACCCCAATATATTATCCTGAAACCCAGCCTTATGGGGGGGATCAGCGGCTGCCGGGAATGGATCCGGGCTGTTGAAGGGTCTGGTACGGGCTGGTGGATCACTTCTGCCCTGGAATCGAACATCGGGTTAAATGCCATTTGCCAGTTTACTGCTGAATTTGAAAATACCTTACCACAGGGGCTGGGGACTGGCCAGCTGTACACCAATAACTTCGTTTCGCCGTTGGATATTCATCGGGGCCATATCTTTTATGATCCCGGGGTGTCCTGGGACCTGTCTTATTTCAGTTGATCTGACCGGGCTAATGCCGATCGAAGGTTCAGTTTCCAAGTTGCCCCTTTTCAACCGATCCAGTCGGTTACCGTCCGCAGATATTGCAGCGTCTCGTATTCCCGGGTCCCTTCTTTAGGCTCCAGGTTATATTCCCAGTTGGCTTGTGGCGGTAAGCTCATCAGGATGGATTCGATCCGGCCGTTGGACTCCAACCCGAAGCGTGTACCCCGGTCCCATACCAGGTTGAACTCCACGTACCTACCCCGGCGCAGAAGTTGCCATTTTTTCTCCTCCGAAGTATAAGCCTTGGAATGATTATGTTGTATCATTTCCATATAAACGGGCGCAAAGGTATTACCCACCTGCTGCATAAACTGAAAAAGCTCCTGCAGGCTGTGTCGTGTATTTGTTTGCGGAATCAGCTCATCGGGCTTCAGGTAGTCATAAAATATCCCGCCTACGCCCCGGGATTCCTGACGGTGCCGGATGTAGAAATATTCATCCGCCCATTTTTTAAAAGCGGGATAAAACACCGGATCGGTCTGATCGCATACGGCCTTTAATCGTTCGTGAAATACCCGGGCCTGCTTAGGGTCAATATAGTGCGGCGTAAGATCTATTCCCCCGCCAAACCAGCATTGCCCGTTGGAGAGCTCAAAATACCGCACATTCATGTGAATGATGGGTACATAGGGATTATCCGGGTGAAGTACAATGGAGACCCCGGTGGCATAATAATCCGGCTCATCTTTCAGCTTAAGAAGGCCTTTGAGGGAATCGGTCACTTTGCCTGTTACTTCCGAAAAGTTCACTCCCCCCTTCTCTATGATCCTTCCCTTGGATATCACGCGGGAACGTCCCCCGCCGCCTGTCTCATGCTCCCAAACATCTTCTTTGAATTTCCCTTTGTCATCAGCGGTTTCTAACTCCCGGCAAATGGTATCCTGGAGTTCTTTCAGATAGTCGCGCACAATTTCTTTCATGATTTTGGTTTATTGGTGCATCTCAGGCGCTAATTAAATAAATATATTTTGCTTACCTGATCTTTGCTTTTGTTTTTTTTCGTCTATCGTTTATTCAGTGAAAAATTTCGCTTAAAAGGTCAATTTCTTCTCTAATTAGAATAATTTTTTTGCAAAAAGGTTACTTTTTTTCGTTTTTTTATTTTCCGAACACCTGTCGGTCCGATCCTGTTCCCTGATTTTCAAACATATTGAACGAAAATGAGGCTGATCGTTATAACTTTGCACTCCGATTTATCATTGACCCATGGAAGTATTTGATCTAATTCGTCCGAATTTTATAAAGCTTACCCCCTACTCCTCCGCCCGCGATGAGTATTCCGGAAAGGAAGGCACGTTTCTCGATGCCAATGAGAACCCTTTTCAGTCGGTTACGGATGAGGATTTCAACCGTTATCCTGACCCCTATCAATGGGCCTGCAAGGAAAAGCTGGCAGCCATCAAAGGCGTGCGACCGGAGAATATTTTCCTGGGTAACGGCTCGGATGAAGCCATTGATCTCCTGATCAAAGTCACCTGTGAGCCGAAAAGAGATAATATTCTTATCCTTCCACCCACGTACGGAATGTATAAGGTGTGTGCCGATATACAGGAGGTTTTTGTCCAGGAAGCTCCGCTGACCGATGATTTTGAAATTGAACTGGATACGGTTTTTGATTCGGTCAATTCCGCCACCAGGATCATCTGGGTATGCTCGCCCAATAACCCCAGCGGAAACCTGGCAGACCGCGGGTCGGTTTTGCAGATCGTAAAGGCTTTTCCGCATAAGATGGTGGTGGTTGATGAGGCCTATATCGACTTTTCGGATCAGCCCTCATTTCTTCAGGATCTGAAGGAGTATCCTAACCTGGTGGTGATCCAGACATTTTCCAAGGCCTGGGGCATGGCCGGACTGCGGATTGGTTCCGCCTATGCTCACCCGGACATTATCCGGATACTCAATAAAGTGAAGTATCCTTATAATATCAACCAGTTGACGCAGGCCAAGCTGCTGGAATCGCTGGAAAATGAGGTACGGAAGAATGAGTACGTTCGGGAGATCCTGACACTGCGGGAAGTGCTGAAAAACGGGCTGGAAGACCTGGAAATTACGGAAAAGGTATTCCCAAGCCATTCCAATATGTTGCTGGTAAGGTTTAAAAAAGCGAAGGAACTGTTCGGTTTTTTACTGGAGAACAAGATTATTGTGCGTGACAGAACGAACATAGTGCTTTGCAAGGATTGCCTCCGGATCACGGTAGGGACTGCGGAAGAAAATAAAAAACTGCTGGATTATATCCGGCGGTTTGAGAAAACTGTATAGACACCCGGAATTTTTCAAATACCCCAAATAAAAAAGCCCCGGAAACATCGGGGCCTTTTTATTATAAGCAATTGCTTTCTTATTTCACTTCTTCGTAGTTAACGTCAGTTACGCCTTCGTCGTCAGATCCCGGGGCACCACTGTCCGTATTCGGATTGGAATGAGCAGCAGTTCCGTCTGCCGCCTGCTGAGCATTGTAGATTTCCTGGCTGGCGGCCTGCCATGCGGCGTTCAGCTTCTCGGTAGTGGAGTCTATGGCTGCCACATCGCGGGTTCCGTGAGCAGCTTTCAGCTCGGTAAGTGCTCCTTCGATAGCGGTTTTGTTGCCTTCCGACAACTTATCACCGAACTCTTTCAATTGCTTCTCAGTCTGGAAGATCAAAGAGTCAGCCCCATTCACTTTTTCCACCACTTCGCGCTCCTTCTTGTCAGCTTCTTCGTTGGCTTTGGCTTCGTCTTTCATTCTCTGAATCTCTGCATCCGACAAACCGCTGGAAGCTTCAATCCGGATCTTCTGCTCTTTACCGGTTCCCTTGTCTTTGGCGGTTACGTTCAGGATACCGTTAGCGTCCACGTCAAAGGTTACTTCGATCTGCGGGATTCCTCTCGGGGCCGGTGGGATACCATCAAGGTGGAAGCGGCCCAAGGTACGGTTCTGAGCAGCCATCGGACGCTCGCCCTGCAGCACGTGCAGCTCCACAGAAGGCTGGTTATCCGCCGCCGTAGAGAAGACCTCCGCTTTTTTGGTCGGAATGGTGGTGTTGGCTTCGATCATTTTGGTGAACACCCCGCCCATAGTCTCGATTCCCAGCGAAAGCGGGATTACGTCAAGAAGCAGGATGTCTTTCACCTCACCGGTCAGTACCCCCCCCTGGATAGCAGCGCCAATGGCCACGGCTTCGTCGGGGTTAACGCCTTTAGAAGGTTTTTTACCGAAGAATGCTTCTACTTCTTCCTGTACTTTAGGGATACGGGTAGAACCACCCACCAGAATCACCTCATGGATCTGGCTGGCAGAGATTTTTGCATTTTTCAAGGCTCTCTTACATGGCTCCATCATTCTTTTCAGGAGGGAGTCGGCCAGTTGCTCGAATTTCGCCCGGGTCAGTGTTCTTACGAGGTGCTTGGGCACCCCGTCTACCGGGAAGATATATGGCAGGTTGATCTCGGCCTGGGTAGAGCTGGAAAGCTCTATCTTGGCTCTTTCGGCGGCTTCTTTCAGACGCTGAAGCGCCATTGGATCGTGTCTCAGATCCACGCCTTCGTCTTTCTTGAACTCGTCGGCTAACCATTCGATGATCACCTGGTCAAAATCGTCCCCTCCCAGGTGGGTATCGCCGTCGGTTGATTTCACTTCAACCGTGTCACCACCCAGCTCCAGAATGGACACGTCAAACGTACCGCCACCCAGGTCAAATACGGCAATGGTGCTGTCTTTTCCCTGCTTGTCGAGGCCGTAGGCCAGCGCCGCGGCAGTAGGCTCGTTGATGATCCTTTTCACATCCAGACCGGCAATGATTCCTGCTTCTTTGGTAGCCTGACGCTCGGCGTCGTTAAAGTAAGCCGGTACGGTGATCACCGCTTCGGTCACGGTTTGCCCGAGATAATCTTCTGCGGTAGACTTCATTTTCTGGAGAATGAAAGCAGAGATTTCCTGTGGCGTATACAGACGGTCACCGATTTTTACTCTGGGAGTATCATTCGGGCCTTTTTCTACGTCATACGCTACAGTTTTCATTTCACTTCCTACTTCTGAATATTTTTTACCCATGAAGCGCTTAATGGAGGAAATCGTGTTTTTCGGATTGGTAATAGCTTGTCTTTTCGCAGGAGCTCCCACTTTTTTCTCTCCATTATCTAAAAAAGCAACAATGGAGGGAGTGGTTCTGGCCCCTTCGCTGTTCGCGATTACCACGGGCTCATTACCTTCCATTACGGAAACGCACGAGTTGGTTGTTCCTAAGTCAATTCCTATTATTTTTCCCATAATTATATTTTAAGATTTTCATTTCTTGTTTTGACTCTTTATGAACAATTCAGATGCCAGCCGTTTTTTTGGCGCTTTTTTATGACAAATTGACAGGGAGGGTTATTTCTTTCTGCCGCATTTTCCAGATGAGGGGTATGGAGGCAGTAAAGAAGGACAAAGTGGCCAGAAAGTTTTGGAACGCAGATGACACGGATCGGCGGAATACTGGTATAAGACCGGTGTGACCTGGTGGTTAACTTATTCTATCAGAGCAGGTATACCCTCATTTAGGGCCTAATTTCCAACTGGTCTGAAGGTGTATCGTGGGAACTATCTTAACCAAAAAGCCGGAAGGCTCACGAGCGAGTAAATTGCGGGCTTTCGCTGTCAATTCTTCCTGGCTTTGCCCGAGGGCAGGTGGGTCGGTGTACTGCAGGTCCTGTTGTCTTGAGAGGAAACGTACGGCCGGGCCGATTCCAAAATCTGTTTTGAACCGGTTTTTCCCCAGGCGAAGGCCCAATTTCCCTGCCAATATCAATCGTTGGTCGTCTCTGCTATAATGATAATCTGCTTTCCAATGGCTTATATCCTTAAAATAAAGCTTTTCCAGCCGGAGCATTACTCCTCCGTAAATAACCGGCGCTTTTCTAAAGAATATTTTATGGTCAATGTTTAACCTTAGCCCGTTTCCTTTGGCATAGCCGGGAAACTCATACTGCCAAACCCATCCTTTGTTTAAATAAGAAACGTCTCCTCCTGTAATATGCCTGCCTTTTTGCCTTTCGAGCCCGGCATTGTAGTTTTGAAACAATATATTCAAGGGATCTGTTTTTACTAACCACTGTGCTTCCGCATTTTTTGTCAAAAGAGGGCTCAGTAACGTAATTCCAATGATATAAAGCCATTTATTAAGATTTGACATACATGCTTTTATCTATTACCACAGTGTTCTGACATTGTTATTACGGAAGATAAAGGTAAACTAAATATCTGTATAAATCCGTGAGGCCCTAAAAACAAAAACTCCCCCGGAGATTCCGGAGGAGCTTTGTACCCAGGACTGGACTCGAACCAGCACACCATGCGGCACTGCCACCTGAAGACAGCGTGTCTACCAATTTCACCACCTGGGCCTGAAGACGGGTGCAAAATTACGTATACGCTTTATATTTTCATTATGATTTCATCAATTTTTTCGATAAAATTTATAAGTAATTGGGGATGTTGGAGTTAGTAATTCCCGAATGTTGACTAATATCCGTTAACTCATTGATCCGATACATTTATAACCTGTTCTTTGCCGGATCAGGGTAGGCAGTAGAGGCCTGTACTCCTATTGATCTTTGACGAACCTGAGCGTCTGGGTCTTTTCCCCTGATTTTACATAAAGAATATAGGAACCTGCCTTAAATCTCCTTATGTCCAATTCATGATAGTCTGTTTTACTTTCGAATGTTTTTTTCCAAAGACTGTTTCCCTGCATATCAAGGAGGTAAACAGCTCCCCCATCAGTATATGATTCCACGCTGATGGTGATCTTATTATAGGCCGGGTTGGGCCATACTTTGAGAAGTATTTCCTGCATAGGCTGAGAGGAGATCACCGTTTCCGGGTCGTCCGCTCCGGCTTTGAGTTTCTTCCGGGCAATGGTCGCCTGAATGTCCTCGTTGTCTTTGCACTGAAGACCCTTCCCTTCCCATTCTGTGCCTCTGCCTCCCCGTATCCGCTGAGCCACAAAGAAACCACTGAGCGTTGTAGGGTCATTTGAAGAACTGCGGGTACGCAGGGAGCCCTCCGTGTGAAGGTAAGCATTTACTTGTGCGCTTCGACCGACGTTCACTCTCCTGCCGGCAAATATTTTTACCTTGCGGTTATCGGAATTGATCATGGCTGCCCTGCCTACGGACAGGCGGCCTCTGATATAGAGGTTGACACCTTCATCCAGGACGACTTTGGCATTTTTGCCAATCTTAAGGCTTCTAATATATACAGCCGCCGCAGACAGGGTCAGGGTGGCGCCTGCTCTCACTTTAATAACATCGTAATCTGATCCTGCCAGGGTTTTGCTTTCAGTTTTACGTACAGATTCGTCGTTACGGTTCTTGCGTTCGTTTCGTATAAATCTGTCGGGTTCGGGTGCTTTTCCCCGCATATATACAGAGGCTTCGCTTTCCCAGTCGAAGTTGGTACGGGGGGCTTTGACGAAAGTGCCGGGCTTATCTACCACGGTATTACGAAGTTGAACTTTTTTCCTGTCGCGGATAACACCCACACCGCCTGCGTTGATAAGGTTCTTATTCATAAATATACTTCCATAGGATATGACCGAATATGAGCAAGGACAAACGCCTAAGGGGTCATTGACTATTACTTCTGCCCGTTCAGTTCCGCTGTTGCCGTTCACATCCATTACGGTGAGTGTAACCATTTTACGGCCGAGGTCACTACAGGTAAACTCTGTCTGAGACAGGGAGATATCAGCTATGTTACAATTATCGTAGCTGCCGTCGTTGATTTCGGAGACGGTCAATGCCGCTTTCCCGTTGACGTCTAAGTCTATGAAGGCGTTTCGGGCGATCGCCCGGGGAGTGATCGTGTCTCTGACCGTGATCATCACCGGAACAGTAGCGGAGTTTCCGCCGGCATCGGTTGCGGTGAAGAGCACCTCGTGATCTCCCACATCGTTACAGTTAAAGGTCTGATATTGCAAAGAGCGGGTCGTTATGCCACAGTTGTCACTGCTTCCGTCATCCACCTGCTCAACAGCAAGTGTGGCCTGACCAGCTTCATTGAGAAACAGAACAGCGTTTTTGACCTTTACAGTCGGAGCGAGAGAGTCTTTTACGATGACCGTAAAATCTACGGAAGCCATATTACCGCTTGCATCTACGGCCGTCAGGGTGAGGGTATTTTCGCCCAGATCTTCACACCCAAAAGCTTCACGGTCAATATAGAGACTATCAATACTACAGTTATCAAAGCTGCCGCTGTCTGCCATGTCTGCCGTAACAGAAGCCTTTCCGTTTTCATCCAGATACACGGTAAGTACCCGTGCCGTGACAGTGGGACGCAACGTATCCTTAACTGTGACGGAGATACTCTTCTCAGAGTTATTGCCACTGGTGTCAAAAGCCTTTATGGTGACGGTTTGTTCTCCAAGCTCATTACATCCGAATGTTTCACGATCCAGGGTCAGATGGATTCCACAGTTATCCCAACTGCCATTGTCTACATCATTGAAGGAAAGTTGCGCATTGCCGGAGTTATCAAGATAGATGGTCGCGTCTTTAACAATAATCTGTGGCTGGATCGGGTCATAAACGGTTACCTGCACCTGAGCGGAAGATTGATTGCCGTGCCTATCAATAACCCACAGCGTTACATTATGTGTACCGAGATCATTGCAATTAAAGTCGGTTTTTTCGAGGCTGAACCATTCAATGCCACAATTATCCCACAGCCCGGCGATGGCGTTGTTGACGTCAGCGTAAGCCTTTCCGTAAGAATCCAGGGCCAGAGAGAGGGGTTGCGTTTGTACCTGGGGTGGAGTGTTATCTATTACGGTCACACGCGCTGTGGCCTCAGCGAGATTACCTTCACCGTCTTTTACAAAGAGGGTAACCTCATTGACACCGACATGTGCACAATCGAAGTCATATTTAGAGAGGCTGACAGACGCTGCACCAGTGCAGCCGTCATAAGAGCCGGCGTTCAGATCGTCAGCAGAGATGGAAATCCGTCCTTCATTGTTGAGATAGACGATTATATCTTTGGCACTGGCCACAGGCGCTTTATTGTCAACAATAGTGACAGTGGTCTGGCAGGAACTGCTGAAGCCCGAGGTGTTTTTGACAGTGAGCGTAACTGTGTGCGTACCTACGCTAAGCGGGCCGAAAAACTCACGGTCAAATATCACCTTTTCCCCATCAGGATCGTAAGAGTTTCCACCAACATATTCTATGGGCACATACCCGTTACAGTCATCTGTCAACCCCACCGTTGCCGGAGTACATACGGCCACGGGAGTACTCTGACAAGGGAGGGCTGTCACAGTAACCGATTCGGTGGCAGAGCATCCGTTCACCGTTACGGTAACTGTAAAGATGCCTCCTGAGTTAACATCTATGCTTCCGGTGGTGGCTCCGGTACTCCAGAGATAAGAATCGCCGGCGCTGGCAGTGAGGGTAGTAAATGTGCCTGTACAAAAGGAAGTATTGCCGCTGATAGAAACCACGGGAGCCGCGGGCGGAGTAAGGTTGATGGTAGCATCAGCAATAGCCAGACAGTCCCCATTCGAGATGGAAAAGGCAGAATAGCTACCTGCTGAGAGTCCCTCCAGTTTAAACGTTTCTGAAGTTACGCTAACTACAGCTACATCATCCTGGCCATTTTTTGTAAAATTCAATACATGATTGCCGTCCGGAAGGTTGGTTCTAAAGAGAATACTTCCGTCATCGCTATTGCATCCGGAAGGGTTTGAAACGTTTTGTATTGCCAAAGTGTACCCTATAGGACAGGGTTCTGAGACTGGGTTTGCAATATTGATCAAATAGTCTTCGGTTTCTCCATGCCAAAGCCATTCGCAAGGAGATACAGGCGGGTATAGCCGGTTGGAAACTATTCTCATTCTTGTATTCATAAGTGCAGGGCTTCCCTCGGGAATCGTAATCGTTCCTGATCCCACATCACCAATATAGCCCCATTGAATTTCAGCAAGTCTCTCAGAATCTTCAAAAACTCCGTTTCGGTTCAGATCAATCCAAATAGCCGCTCCCATCTCGTTGAGGGACGAAGTATTTAACCTTTTTGCACTGAATGAGTAGGTGGAGCCCGAGACTAAGGTTATTACAGGGGTGTCGTACAAAGTATAGGCGGAAGAACTGCAACCGGAAGACCGGCTCAGATAGGTACCATCCAATACTACCTCGTCCAATCCAATAGTAACACAGCCGGCAGAGGAATTTATTTCACAATAATCCATTTGAGGAGGAATTGTATTATCGGTTATGAAATCGGGCCCTTCAACATACTCAGAACAATTTGTCTTTATCCGCCATTCATAGGAAGTGTTAGGTTGGAGTGTGGTTAGATGCACCGATTTATCATAGATTGTGATGCTTGTCCATGCAGATTCTCCCGCCACCCTATATTCCAGGGTAATTTTTATCGACTGATATTCATGCTTCCATGATAAAATTGCACTGGAAGCATAGATCTCGCTTACGCTAAGATCGTAAGGAGCGGGGTCAGATCGCTCAGGGGCACATAATAAGATCCGGTTTCTCATCAGATTTCCCGGTAATGGGCCGAATCCGTTGGCAAAGTTTATACCTACATCCCAGAGGGTGTGGCAATAACTCATGATTGTACCACCATTAACAGGTATTGGCCCCCTGTCGCAATCTCCGTCTTCTACATTTACACAGCCGTCAATAGGGCCGCCCGGCCAGGTGCAGCTATGGGTATGTGGGGATCCCAGGTTATGGCCCAATTCGTGAGCAATCACATTAACATTCCATGAATAAGCGGGGACATTTTCAATATTAAGGTCCATTCGGGCGCTGACCCCTGTTTTGTATCGGCTATAGGGAATGCAAAAGCCTTCAACATAAGCTTGTCCTCCGCCAATATCCCTTGCGGTAAGACAATGGGCTAAATCCCCCGGGAAGCCCCCACCCATAGCTAATCCAAAGATATTGAGAAACGTCTCCGTATTAGGTGTCCATGCATAAGGGTCAGGGGTATCCCATATTTTCACCTGTGAAAGCACCATGTGTATATCCTCATTTTCATATAATGTGGCCACCTGGCTAAAAATACGGTTAAGATAGGCTGCGGTTGCAGTCAGGGATCCACCGTTCAGAAGGTAAACGGAATGATCCGCCTCAAAATATAACTCTATTGTACGACAGGCTGAGGCCATTACTGCTCCTGACCTTGCGGATATGGATATATCCTCCCTACTTATTGAAATAGCAGATTCATCCGTTGTATTGCATATAAAAGACTTTGCATGAGTAAGTGAGTGGCATACGTAATCATTGCTGTTTTTAAGTTTTGTTAACTCGAGATTCCCGTGTTTGTCCGAAACAAATCCACTGATTTCATTACCGATTATACTCATCGATACCAGAGAATTAGAATCTCCCCTGATTATCCCATTATAGTAAAGGCCTTTATCGGTGGTCACCGTTTTGTTTTGAGAGTCAGTTACTTTAAATCCATCGGAATGTATTCTGCGCAATACCAAATCCAGTGTTATGGTAGTGTCACGGCGCTCAATGTATAGGGGGAAACTAAATGTAGGGGGTGTATTTGTTTCGATTTTTCGTAATGCATCCCGGTTCAGGGATAGTTTTGCCAGGGTGTCAGTGGGAGAAGATACTACCTTACGTAATTTGGGTGCGGAGGATGGCTGAAATAACAGATGCTCTGAAAGCGGTTTAGAAGAGTTAGAAATTTTTTCATATAGTACTTTCTGAGAAAAACCAACATGACCGCAAAGGGTTATACCTCCGGTCAAAAGCATGTGTAAAACTTTTTTCATTGGATTAATAGAGGTTTAGTATGGTTATCCGTTTACGACAATTATTTCAATGCAAATATTTCACTAAATAATTATATATTAATTAAATGCAGAGCTATTTTTTTCAGGCGTCTTCAAGTCTTGAAAAAAATAGCCTAAAATACTGTCATTATTTAAGTTACAGAGTAATAATTATGCGAAAAAGGCTTACTAAATTCTAATGAGATCATCATTTCGGAAAACAGAAAATAATTATTAATTCAGCAACTTCTCTACCAGTGTTTTCCACGCTTTTGCCTCTGAAGGCCTCGGCGCATTCGTAGTCACCAGCTTCCCCTGTTTGTCCATAAGGAGATAAGACGGGTAGCCGGTTAAGCGGTAGGCGCCCATGAATAATTTGGTGGCGTCATCGGTAAAGAAGTAGTTCTCCCCTCCTATTTCCCGTTGCTTCATCAGGTTCAGCCAGTTAGATACGGCAGACTGCAGGCAGAGATTTACGAACACCACGTCTTTGCCTTTCACCGCTTCGTGCAGTGCCGGGTTATAGCGCATTTCTTCGAGGCATGGACCGCACCAGGTAGCATATACGTCGATATAAATCACTTTGCCGGGGTGGCGCTTGCTCAGGTAGCGGAGCACGTCGGTTTCCGGAACGGGCCGGGTTTCTCCTTCCGCAGTAAGATAAGTAATGCCGCGGATCACCGTTTCCGGAAAAACGGGCGGGGTAATGCTTTCCCCTGCCTTTTTAAGGGTAGCCCAATACGCTTCTTTGGTAAATAAGGTGGCGAGGTCCGGAACGGAATCCAGAAGGCCGGGATGTTTTTTAATATAACTCAGAGTCGCGCTGTACAGCATATAGTCGCGAACCTCTCCGGCCGGCTCTGCGGATAGCAGGGTGAGGATTTTTTTCAGCACTTCAGCGGGTGCTGTGGTCTCAGTAATCGTACTGTCTGACCGTGTCAGGGCAAAAACATAGTTTCCGATGTGTGATGAAAACATCATAGAACGGAAGTTTTCCGGGTTATGCGTGTCAAAAAATGGGTCGCTGGTTAGTTTTGCCCGTGCGCGCCGCCCGGCCCATGTGCCGGTTTTCTGCATACCGTAATCGGCAACGCTGTTGGAAAGCAGGAGGCGGAGGTCGCGTTTGGCCCACTCTGTTACAAACGGCAGCAGGTTATTGTCCCGGGCATATTTCTCCAGTTGCTCCAGGTAATACTGATAATCCTGTTTTACGGCGGCCAGCATATCGGGCGGGGCCAGGTTAAGATTATTGGAGCGCACGGGAAGCCGGTAGAGGTAATTTACCACCCGGTTCAGCTGGGTGCTGATGGCGGCACCGTCTCCTGTGATGGTCAGCCAGGCGAAATCAGGTTCGGTAAGGCGTGAGGCGTCAATGGTGAGGTGAAGGGAATCACCTGGATGAACATAGAGGTTAATGAAATACCCGAGCACTTGCACCGTCATATTTTGCGCGTACATCATCTCCTGGCTTGCCCGGAATTCGCCCTTCTCATCGAGTTGCGCGCTTTGCGCTCCGCGAATCAGGGGATGGCAAAAATTGAATTTGAGTACTTTGGGAGTGGTATCTGTGGTATGGATCACCTTGCCGGCAATGATTACCTCGTTTCTTTCGGCGGCGCTGATAAAAGGCATGGCGATGCCAGACATCAGCAGGAATGCTAATTTTTTCATATAGATGTTTTTAGATTGATTAAGTTTTACAGAATTGTAGCCTACATATCGGAATATTATAACACATCAGATAAATATCGACTGGAATTCAACTAACCAATACGCGAAACGTATTTATTATAAATAACTTAAAATTCAAAAATGCAATTTTAGTCCCTAATATATAACCTACTTTTTTCGAAAAAAGTAGTCAAAAAACACACACAAAGCGGTTCGCCGCCCGACAATGTCCTCCTCAAAAATTTGATCATACCTCTCTTGTAATCCTTTTTAACATAATTCTTATATCAAATTTTTCAGACGGACTATTCTGTGAGATAAGGAACATTTTTTTACTTACCCTAACAATAAGTGACGATATTCATATCAAGTGCGATACTTTAAGCAAACTTACCCCATCAACACCCGCTTCACCTTCTCCGCATTCTGACGGGATACCGGTATCCGCGCCCCGTCATCCAGCACCAGAACGCCCCCGTCTTCCTTCAAAAGACTTCGCACAAACATAAAATTCACCAGGTGCGACTGGTGCACCCGCTGAAACCCATGGGGCGTTAGCAGTTCTTCAAACTCTTTGAGGGTTTTGGAAACCAGCACCGGCGGGTGATCCAGGATAAAAAACGTAGTATAATTATTCGAGGCCTCGCAACGGACAATGCAGTTGATGGCCACGAAATGTGTTTCCTGCGCCGTAGGAAGGGCTATCTTCGGGATGTCGGCCTGTGTCTTTCGGATATACTCCAGCAGGTTGCTGATGTTTTGGTTCCGGTCTCTGATGGCCAGCTTTGTCCGTGCCTTTGCCGTGGCTTCCTGCAACTGGAAAACGTCTACCGGCTTCAGCAGGTAATCGAGCGCAGAAAACTTAATGGCCTGGATACCGTACTGATCATAGGCCGTGACAAAGATCACCTCGAAGTTTATCCCCGAAAAGGCCCGAAGCACATCAAAACCCGAGCCATCGGGCATCTGAATGTCGAGAAAGACCAGGTCGGGCTTCAGGCGGCGGATCACCTCTATTCCCTCTGCGGCGCCCATTGCCGTGCCGGCCACCTGGATGCCCGCACACCACTTTTCAAGCATGGTTTGCAGGTTCTCCACATTGGGCAGTTCGTCATCAATAATCACCGCTTTTATTTCCATAAGCTTTGAGCTGTCAGCTATGAGCTATGAGCCGGATGTTGTACTTGAAATCCACACTCACTGTTCAGAGTTTATCCATTGATTAAAGGTAAGCAATACTTTGGTACGGCCCGGCTCGGAAGTGATGCTTAACCGGATGGTTTCATTCTTATACACCTGGTTCAGTACGGCTATCCGCTCTTCGCTGAGCCGGATACCTATCGATCCGGTTTTCCGGGCAGCGGCCGTATCAAAACCCGGGCCGTTATCGGTCACCGAAAGCAGCAACTTCTCCCCTTCCCGCTCCACATTTACCCGCACCAGCCCCTGTTCACGCATGCCGGCCACTCCGTGTTTCACCGCGTTTTCCAGGAAGGGCTGGAGCAACATGGCCGGCACATCGGTAGTGCTAAGGGGGATTTCATCACTGACGTTCAGCGCATAACGAAACCCGAAGCGCAGCTGCTCCATGAGCAGGTAATCTTCAGTGATGGCCAGTTCTTCCTTCAGGCTGATCATTTCCTGCTCGGTGGCGTTCAATACGGCACGGGTGAGGCCGGCAAACCGGGAGAGGTAGCGGTTGGCCTCCAGAAGTTCGTTCTTGTTCATCAGGTTCTGTACCGAGCTGAGGGCGTTAAACATAAAGTGTGGGTTAAGCCGTGACCGGAGCGACTTCAGCCGCAGCTCCAGCGCTTTTTTCTCCTGCTGCTCGGCCATGAGTTTGCGCCGGAAATACTCCCTATAGCCTTCAAAAAGCAGGAGCAGTATTCCTGCATAAGGCAAAAGTTTCTTCCAGGTGATGGCAGACACCGCAGGCGGCAGCACATCAAAAGTGAGCCGAAGCATTTGCGCATCATCCCACCGGGGTATTTTCTCCTGCTTTTTGATGATGAGTTCATACCGGCCCTGTTGCCGAAAGTACGAATTACTCAGGCGGAAAGAGCCGTATTGATCCACAAACCCCAGTTTTGAAGTGTCTGTACGGCTGTTTTGTTGCCGGATAAGATACACGGCATGCACCAGCGTTTCAGGTTTTTTAAACTGGAGGGTGATACTCAGCACACTGTCTGAAGGAAACTTAAAGCCAAGCGGCATACCGTCATGACCAAACCGTGTGGCATATCCCCTGTTCAGCGCACCTGAACGAAGGTTATAATAGTTACCGGGCCCGCTGATAATGATCTGTTCCAGAATAGGCTTAAAGTTCTTTCGCCAGTCGAGAATCACCCCTTCCCGGATACTGTAATTCTTCCGGTGGGTCACTTCTACCAACAGCCTGCGCCCGGGCGCCCGGAAACTCCCCAAAAAGCCAAACGCTTGTTTGGCACCATAGCGCTTCTCTAACGACGGGATAGGCGACCAGGGCACTATTTCCAGGCTGTCGTTTTCCACCACCCGGTAGCGGTATTCTTCCGCATTGGCCGGGTTTATACCCAGGGCCATGAGTTCTGCAGTGGAGCTGTCACCGATGGTGAAAGTCTGGTAATACCTGGAAACCGACTGAACAAGTCCGCCGTAATACTGCACCACCGCCGGGTTAAGCTTTACGCCAAGCATCACCGGGCTTTTCGAGGTGTAACGTTCATCCGGCGTTTCTTGCAGCCTTTCAAAGATACGGTAAACGGCTGTGTCACTGACTGGCACATACACCGCTTCGGTGATCTGGCGGTATTTATCGGCCAGCATCATATCAAAGAGAATGTTATTTCCGAAACGCATATCCTGGGCGATGGCCGGCACTGCTGCACTCCATCCGATAACTGCCAGTAATACTAACTTCCTTTTGA
>CAZLXI010000040.1:21816-39131 GCA_964563435.1 uncultured Lacihabitans sp. | reverse complement strand
TATGAGATCGTACTGAAAATGGAGACGGAATCCATTACCTCATTGCGTCCGGGGCTGGATTACCGCGATGTCCACCTGAACGCCAACCGTATCCTGCTGGAAGGCCTGAGCGCCCTCGGGCTGGTCAGTGGTGACGTAGAGATGATGGTGCAGGAAGGGGTCGGCGGATTGTTTATGCCGCACGGGTTGGGGCACGCCATAGGTCTGGATGTACATGACATGGAAGATCTTGGTGAACAATATGTGGGTTACCGCGAAGGCCAGGAAAGAAGCACACAATTGGGGCTAAAGTCGCTCCGGCTCGCCAAAGAGCTGGAAACAGGCAACGTACTTACCGTAGAACCAGGATGTTATTTTATCCCGGAACTAATTCGGAAATACCGGTCAGAAGGCATCTTCACCCGATACGTCAATTATGCCCGCCTGGAAGACTACCTGGATTTCGGCGGAATACGGATCGAAGATAATGTGGCGATCACGGAAGACGGTTTTGAGATATTGGGAGACCCGATTCCCAAAACAGTAGAAGATGTGGAAAAAATTATGACCGTTAACTAATTTTTCATCCCGGTCCGGTAATTCTGACAAGCCGGATTGTTTTATATTTGTAATTAGAGACCGCTTAAAACCATTATGTTTAAAAATATTATCTGGCAAAAAGAAAAAGTTCTGGTCAATAACCTGATCTTTGGTTTACAGGTACATTTAAAAGAAGATATAAGAGATCAGTCTCAGGGGTTTGTTTTCTACAAAGACAAGAAACTGATAGACATGTATATGTCTTATTTTCAGTCACTTACCCCCGACCTCTCAAATATTAAAAATATTCTGGAGATCGGAATGTGGGACGGCGGGAGTGCCGTTTTCTGGCATGAAATTCTGAAGCCCAAAAAACTGATCGGCATTGATCTGCTCAAAAACAGGGGCGGGAAGGCCTTTGAAGAATACAAAAAACTCCATGCCGGATCTTTTTTTGATCACTGGCAGGTAGACCAGACCGACCAGCCCAAACTTACTTCCCTAATCAAAAGTCATCTGGGTGATGAAGACCTCGACCTGGTCTTTGACGATGCCTCTCATCGTTACCACCAGTCGCTCAAGTCTTTCAACATTGTCTTTCCCTATCTCAGAAAAGGGGGGGTATTACATCATTGAAGACTGGGCATGGGGACACTGGCCGCATGAGGACTCCAGCACTTACCCGGCCTTCACAGAGCCTACAAGACTGGTCTTCGAACTGGTAGAAGCCGCGGCCAATGTAGGGCTCATCGAAAGTATTCACGTCTGTTCCGGGTTCACCGCCGTTAAAAGAGGACAGCTGGATATTTCCAAAGAAGGGTTTCAGCTTCATGATTATATCAAAAGGAGACCTGCCCCGATAAAAGACCGCATAAAAAGGAGGGCCAAGATCCTGCTGGGCAGAAACTGGTAAGGGTCAGCTTTCTGATCTGACCGGGGTCATATTTTCCTGATGTTCATACTGCTACTTTTGCATTTAAAAGCGGCAGTATGAATCATCTTATTGAGAAATATAACGTATCGGTTCCCCGGTACACTTCCTACCCTACCATGCCATTCTGGCAGGCGGCGGGTTTTACGAAAGAAAAATGGCTGCTTAACGTCAAAAAAACGTTTCGAAGCGAAAATAAATTAAGCATCTACATCCACCTGCCGTATTGTGAAAGCCTTTGTACCTTTTGTGCCTGTCATAAAAGGATCACGAAAAACCATGCTTACGAAGAGCCGTACATCGATGCTGTCATCCAAGAATGGAGAATGTACCTGGCCTGCTTTGAAGATGTGCCGGAGGTGGAAGAGATCCACCTGGGCGGCGGAACTCCCACTTTTTTCTCTCCCGAAAACCTGGAAAGGCTTATCGGCTCCATCCTGGAAACGGCACGGGTTTCACCGTGCCATGAGTTCAGCTTTGAAGGGCATCCGAATAACACCACTTTCGCTCATCTTCAAACCCTGTATCGCCTGGGTTTTCGCAGGGTGAGCTTCGGTGTGCAGGATTATAACCCCGCCGTGCAGAAGGCCATCCACCGGGTGCAGCCTTTCGAAAATGTACAAAATGTAACCCGGTGGGCGAAAGAGCTGGGGTATACCTCTGTCAGTCACGACCTGGTCTTCGGACTGCCTTTCCAAACCCTGGAAGGCTTTACCGATACCGTTCTGAAAACGCTTTCACTCTCGCCTGACCGCCTCTCACTCTATTCGTACGCCCACGTGCCGTGGATCAAAGGGATAGGACAACGCGGCTACAGCGAGGAGCATCTGCCGGGCCCGGAAGAAAAAAGGCACCTTTACGAAACCGCACGCACCATTTTTGAACAAAACGGCTACTTTGAAGTAGGCATGGACCATTTTGCCCGGGTAGATGACTCCATGTTTATTGCCTACCGTGAAGGCCGCCTGAACCGGAATTTCATGGGCTACACCACTACACAAGCCCGGCTGCTGATAGGGTTAGGGGCTTCGGCCATCAGTGACGCCTGGGGCGCCATGGCCCAGAATGAGAAGAATGTGGATAAGTACCTGGAGTTAGCAGATACTGTGCCGGTGGTAAAGGGACATATCCAATCTGCCAGGGATCTGGAGCAGCGAAAACTCATACAGGACATTATGTGCCGGTTTGAAACCGATATTTCAGACCAGGTACCGGATGAATTCACCGGCGAACGGCTGGAAGAGCTCCGGCAGGATGGAATCATCGGGATCTCCGGGCAAAAGCTCCGGATTACTCCGGCCGGCCGCGCATTCATCCGAAACGTATGCGTGGTTTTTGATGACTATCTGAAGGAAAAGGCATCGCCGGAACGAACGTTTTCGAAAGCCATTTAAATAATGTTGGCCCTGCGGGTCAGCCTGTGGAGACGCAAAATCTTGCGTCTCTACTCTCCTTTCACCTCCGAAAACTGCTGCTGTTTTATTTTCTCCTGTAGTTTTATCAATCCGCCGATCAGAGCTTCAGGCCTGGGCGGACATCCCGGCACGTAAACATCTACCGGGATCACTTTGTCTACACCTTTGAGTACGTGGTAACCGTGGTCCCAATAGGGGCCGCCGCAATTGGAGCAGCTCCCCATGGAGATCACATAGCGGGGCTCGGCCATCTGCTCATACAGGCGGCGCACCCGGTCAGCCATTTTGAAGGTTACCGTACCGCTGACGATCATGAGATCGGACTGCCGGGGGGAGTTCCGGGGGAATATACCGAAGCGCTCCAGGTCATAGCTGGAAGCAAATGTAGCCATCATTTCAATGGCACAGCAGGCCAAGCCGAAACCCATGGGCCATAGCGAATTGGCGCGGGCCCAGTTGGTCAGCTCATCCAGGTTAGTGAGGATGATCTCACTTTCGCCGGTCTTTTCGCGGTGATTGGCTTCTAAGCTATCTAACATCAACTGTATTTTTTATTGATCTCCTCGTACAGTTCAGGTGGAACAGACGACCGGACCTCTTCGGTCCTGCTTTCCGGTAAAACCCAGTCGAGGTGCCCCTTTCGCCAGACATATACCAGGCCCAGGGCCAGTACTGCTATAAAAATCAGCATCTCTATGCCGGCAAACCACAGCCACGCGGCCCCTTCCTTCTCCAACAGTGCCGCATCTCCGAAAACCGTTGACCAGGGAAAAAGGAGCACCAGCTCCACATCAAAAAGGATAAAGATGATGGCCACAATATAGAAACGGATATTAAAGGAAATGCGGGCGTTTCCGCTGGGCAACTCCCCTGACTCATATACTTCATTTTTCTCAATACCCGGCCTATCCGGGCGCATCATCTTCGCGATCCCCAGCACAATCAGCACCAGGAGGATAGCCCCCAGCAGGAACAGTAAAACATACCCAAATTCCGAAATCATACCGCAAGATATTCAAAAAAACTATAAACTGCTGCGTTGTTTTCGGAATTCGGTCTCAGTCACATACTACAAGTATACTCCTTCACCCTCCTCCTCAACGCCTTGCATTTTATAGTTTTTTTGAATATCTGAGGTAGTTACGCTTTTTAAAGTTTCTTAATTTTTCACTACCCCTATGTTGGAACTTTGTTTCAGGATGGTATGCAGGCCGAACACAAAATTAAAGGGGTTTTGTTCGGTAAAGATCACTTTTGCCTCACGGAGAAGAAATTCTGAAAAATAGTTCTCCTCATAGGGCATAGAGATCTGGAACATTTTATGACATATCAGCAGCTTGTAGCTCATGGCAAATGTATCATACACGATAACCACTTCCTCCAGGCCTGAATTAGCAAAACAATGAACAAAGTACGGGTAGGTAAGCAGGTCATAATCGGTATAAACAGGATCCAGTACGATATCATAAAAACGATACTTCTTCAACCTGAAATCTTCAAGACCGAAAGAATGCAATACGCCTTCCAGGTGGATCAATGCCGTTACCATGCGGGCAAGCGGCTGTGTTTTCACTTCCAGCTCACCGATATTCCGCCACCCGCCCACCGTGAGGTCGTAGTATTCCGAATTTGCCCGGGAGATATCCAGCTTATAATCGAAGCGGGAATAACCCGGCACCACATATCCCGGATAAAACCACTTCAGCCCCTTTTCCTTACAGTAGATTATTTTATTCAGCATCAGCGCTTTTCCGGGGCTGAAACGCTTGTAAGCAGGATCAAAGAAGCTAACGATGCCTTCTGCGCTTGTTTCACCCAGGTCAAAAATACCGCAGGCCACCAGGCGGTCGCCGTCATAAATACAGATCTCCCGTGAATCAAAAATATCTGTTTCAGCCGGTACAATACCCTCCAGGTACCGGGCCGGCTGAAAGCTCACACTTTCCCTGTATTGCTGAAACAGTGCCTCTTTCTCCTCTGTAAGTTGGGCTTTTGCTGTGGTTATCCGAAAACCAGAGGCCTTTTTCCGAATTTCTTTCTGAGACCGGGAAAGCTGAAAATCAGGAAGATTGATTCTTAGCCAGAAAGCATCGAACAGCGTATCCTGGAAGGTCAGGAAACTGGTGGTAAAGAGACTTCCACCCAAACGAAACCAGCCTTTTTCCAGGAAAAGGTCCAGATCGCGGGGTGTCAAGGTATCGGGTCTGACCAGGGATGCATACATACAATGCGCAATTTACAGCCTTACCCGCCTCATGTCAAGTATCATCTTCCTATTCCAGTCCGGCCCGGGCTATTCGTAATTCCTCAAAAGAATATTTATATTGTATAACTTCCCGGATCTCCGTATTGGTCTTTTCGGGGTATTCCAGCAATACCTCACAGATCTCCCGGTTCCGTTCTTCCCCCAGCACATCCTCCCCGCTCACTTTTCCCAGGATCACCAGCTTCAGGAGGTGACCATAAACCGTAGATTCGGTAAGCTTCCGCGCTTTAGCCACGGCATCAACCGATCCGTGTGCCTTCCAGACCTCAAAAGTCTCATCCGTAGTGCTCTTTTTGGTCAACGCTTTCTTCTTTCGTGATGGTGCGGTATAGTAACCCGTATCTTCCTCATCGGGTAAAAACTGAGTGGATCTGAAATCTTCTTTCACGCGGTTAACCAGGTCACGTTTATATCTTTTAGCTTCTTCAGGTTCCAGAAACTCCCGGGATATTTCCGCCCCGTTCACCACAGCCTCCAGCCACTTCCGGCTCCGGAAGAGCCTCAGGATGGCCTCTGTGGTCACATCATCCAGTAAAATAAGCTCTTCAAACAAGGCCTTCATTCGTTTGAGCCTGACCACTTCCTCCAGTTTTATCAGCAGTTCATAATGCACCGCAAAGAGTGTTTCGGAAAAGTAGGTAAATGCCGTCCTGCACCGTTCTTCCAGGTAGGAAGTATCGGTTTTCCCCGTATCCAGTATTTTAAGGAGCAGCCTCCCAAACTTTCTGGAGGGTTCCTGCAGGTCACGGATCTTTCTGAACTGTTCTTCCGCCCAGGGTTGAAACCGGTGCTTGGGAGAATTAGGAAGCTCGGAATCGTAGGAGAATTTATGATTACGCCATTCCTGGCACATCACTTCGAGATCAAAACAGGAACGGAGCCGCTCCGACAGGTATTTGATTGTCTCCGTATCCAGCTCATTGTGCAATGCCTCCTCCGGTGTCCGTGTTTTGGAATATTCCTTCACATGATTATCAGAAGGAATAACAGAAGCGGGAAAAGGCTTCAATAGTACCAATCCTTCGAGGCTCCTTAAACGGCTCAGCGCCACATAGGCCTGACCGGGGGCAAAAGCCCTTGAAACATCCAGAACAGCCCTGTCAAAGGTCAACCCCTGGCTTTTATGCACGGTAATGGCCCAGGCCAGCTTCAGCGGAAATTGCAGATAGGTACCCAGCACTTCTTCTTCGATGTCTTTATTCATGCTATTCACCGTATAACGGATATTCTGCCACTCGTATTTATCTACCTGAAGAGTTCTCTTTTCTTCCCGGAATTCTACGATCACCTGCCCCTCTTCCAGGCTTTTGACGTGCCCGATCTTCCCGTTGTAATAGCGCTTCTCCGGCGACAGATCGTTCTTGATAAACATCACCTGGGCGCCCGCTTTCAGCCGCAGATCGCCTTCCATGGGATAGATCCGCTCCGGAAAATCACCCACCACTTCCGGTGAAAACAGGGTCTCCTCCCCTTCCAGATCCGCCAGGGCCTCTGCGTTTCTCCGGTCAGCGTCAGCATTATGCGTGGTGAGTGTGATATAGCCCTCTGCATTCCGGATATCAAAACCCGGCTGATAATGGCTGTTCAGCGTTTCTATATCTTCTCCGGTGATCCGGTTATGCCGCAGGTTATTCAGGATACGGATAAAGTCTTCATTCTGCTGACGATGCACCTTTTCCAGCTCCACATGAACCAACGGGCTGTTTCGTATGACCAGCGCATCGAAAAAGAAAGGCGAGCTATAGTATTTTCTGAGGATCTGCCATTCTTCCGGCTTTACAATGGGTGGCAACTGCAGGAGGTCACCGATAAAAAGCACCTGAACCCCACCAAAAGGCTGCTGATTTCGCCGGATGCGCTGCAGCATGAAATCTACCGCATCAAGAAGATCCGCCCGGAGCATACTGACCTCATCAATGACCAGCAGCTCCATGTTCCGGATCACCGACTGCCGGGTAGCGTTCATCCGGAAGTGCCGGACCAGGGAATGCCGGTTCTCTACCTTCAGCTGGTCACCGAACAGCGGACTGACATTGTCATCCGGGACAAAGGCCCCGAAAGGCAGCTGGAACATCGAATGAATGGTCACTCCTCCTGCATTAAGGGCGGCAATACCCGTAGGTGCCACTACTACTGCCTTTTTATGCGTATGCGCCAGAATCTCTTTCAGAAGGGTGGTTTTCCCGGTACCCGCTTTTCCGGTCAGGAAAAGGGAACGGTGGGTCTGGTTAATATACCGGGTAACGTACTGAGTAAGTGTGGTATTCATTGTTTTATAAGGATTTGATAAGGCAAACTTAAAAAAATCAGGCAATTTTACATATACTTTTTCCATTTGAAATAAGCCCAGAGCCCTATGGTCAGCAAGGCCATGCCCCCCAATGTATAGTAATACCCGTTCGGTTCTCTCAGTTCGGGCATATTTTGAAAATTCATCCCGTAGATCCCTGCAATAAACGTTAAAGGCATAAAAATGGCCGTAAAAACCGTCAGTGTTTTCATGACCGAGTTCATTTTATGGCTCAGGTTATTGAGATAGATATTTTGGATATTCTCGATCATCTCCCGGTAAGAATCAATGATCTCCAGTACCTGCAACACATGATCATAGATATCTCTGAAATAGATGTAGGTAGACTCATGAATAAGCGGGGACTCATCCCGGGTAAGGGTGGAAAAAATTTCCCGCAGCGGTGAAACGGCCTTACGAATGGTGAGCAGTTCGCGACGCAGGGCATACAGCGTTTTCTGGTCCGCCGCCCCCGGATTCTCGATCACCCGGAGTTCGGTTTCCTCCAGCTTTTCGCTAAAATCTTCCAGGAGCAGGTAGTAGCTGTCAACCACTACGTCACACAGCGTATAGAAAAGATAATCCGACTTTCCGCGCCGGGTTTTACCTACCGATCCCCTCAGGCGGTCTTCTACCGGCCGGAATACGTCAAAACCGCCGGTTTCCCGGAAGCTCAGCACATAGTTATGCCCTAGCACCAGCGCCACCTGTTCTGCCTCGGTCTCCTGTGCCGACTCGTTCCGGCGAAGCATCTTCAGGGTCACAAAAATATGCCGGTCGCCGAAGTGCTCCAGCTTGGGTTTGGAGTAGGTGTTCAGTACATCTTCGACCAGCAGGGGGTGAAACTGAAACGCCTTGCCCAGGCTTTCGATGAGTTTGATATCATGTACACCGTTCACATTCAGCCAATGAATAAAAGGAGAATCAGGCGCGGGTTCCTGAAAGGACTTCTGCACCACTTGCTCTTCCACCGCCGATTCATTGAATTTGATCCACTGAACATCTGCTTTCCCTTTATTTTCTTTCCCTACATAGATAAGAGAACCGGGAGAAGTAAATGCTTTGTTGAAGCGCTTTTTATTTTTAGCCATACGCGAATATACGATGTTTTTTATGGGGATTAAATTGGGGGAGAGTAATTGTTAATGTTAAATGTTTAATGGTTAATGTTGGAAATGGCTGGTGTATATGGAAACTTTTATGAAAGCCCGGGGGAATGAAATTATTCCGGATATGGCTTCGCCCCGAAGGTCCCGTCCAATTCCGGGAGCCTGCCCTGCAGCCCTCCCGTGTGCAACAATATTATACGCGATCCGCGTCTGAAATATCCCGCTTTCAATAAACTGTAAAAGGCATAAAAGGCCTTGGCCGTATACACCTGCTCCAGAAGAATGGCATACCGGGACTCAAAATCCCGTATAAATCCGAGCAGTTCCTCATCATAGCGGGCATAGCCCCCGAAATGAAAACCGGTGAGCAGCACTGCATTGTCAGGAAACGGCTGTGAAAGCAGTTTTGAAACTTCCTTTTTCAGAAAATCGCCCTTTTTCAGGGCAGAGACACCTATGATCACCGCGCTTTCCGGAGCTCCCAGGAGCAGACCAGCCAGAGTGCCGCCCGTGCCGCATGCCGTGATGAGGTAGTCAAACTCCCCTATCTCCGGAATGATCCCGGCCACTCCCTGCACAGCGAGGGCATTGGATCCGCCTTCGGGAATAATGAAATGGTCTTTCGAAAAGCGGGCCGAAAGCCTTTCCTTATCGCGATAGGCTTCCCTGCTGACGAATTCCAGCTCTATGCCCTGCGTACGAACGAAGGCCAGTGTGGGGCTGCTGCCTGCACTGAGTTCCTCTCCTCTTACCACGGCCTTTCCTTCAAAACCGAATTCACGGCAGGCAAAAGCAAAAGCTGACAGGTGGTTGGAATACGCCCCTCCAAACGTCAAAAGTCTGTTTCTGCCCTGCCTTTCGGCTTCATGCAGGTTATATTTCAGCTTCCTGAATTTATTGCCGGAAATAAAAGGATGGGTCAGATCATCTCTTTTCACAAAGACTTCCACCCCCTTTTCCGTAAACAGCTCCGCTTCAATTTTCTGCAGCGGAGTAGGAATTTGAATTATACTTTCAAAATCAAGCATCTTTACCGAAATTTGCACAAATATGAGTACATTCGACGAAACCAAAGCAGATTTTGAAGAGGAAGATGATGAGTTCATTGAAAATCTCCAGATCAAAGTAGATCCCGGCCAGTCTTCAATGCGGCTGGACAAGTATCTTTCGCATCACCTGAAGAATATTTCGAGGAACCGCATCCAGAACGCCATTGATTCGGAGTCGGTGAAGGTCAATGGCGCTTCCGTCAAATCGAGCTATAAGGTCAAACCTCAGGATGATATCGTACTCTCCCTTGTGAAGTCGGGTAAAATTCCTAAAGAGGTGATCCCGCAGGATCTCCCCCTGGATATCGTTTACGAAGATGACGATGTTCTGCTGGTTAATAAAGCCCAGGAGATGGTGGTGCATCCCGGACATGGAAATCATTCCGGTACACTGGTTAATGCGCTGGTTTACCATTTCGGTAATCTCCCTTCGGCACGCGACGGGGAGATCCGGCCGGGACTGGTGCACCGCATCGATAAAGGCACATCCGGCCTGCTGGTGATCGCCAAAAACGAGTTTGCCCTCCAGTTTCTGGCTCGGCAGTTTGCGGATCACTCTACGGAAAGAACTTATTATGCGCTGGTCTGGGGCGAGCCCAAAGAACCGAAAGGAACCATCAACGCCCATATAGGCCGCGGATTCAAAGACCGGAGAGTATCCGATGTTTTCCCCGAAGGGGAGTATGGAAAAGAGGCCATTACCCATTATGAGGTGATCAAGAGTTTACGCTATGTTTCATTGATCAAATGCAACCTCGAAACGGGCCGGACGCACCAGATCCGGGCGCATATGAAATACCTCGGCCATCCACTCTTTAACGATGCCGCCTATGGAGGTGACCGCATCCTGCGGGGAGAGATCTTTTCCAAGTACAAGCAATTTGTGGAGAACTGTTTCAGCATGATGCCACGGCAGGCCCTTCATGCGAAATCGCTGGGTTTTGTGCATCCTGCTACCCGCGAATGGATGCAGTTTGATTCTGAATTGCCGGACGATTTTCAGGCGGTGCTCGACAAGTGGGAACACTATTTGCAATATAAGTGATAGTGGTTAATGCTGAATTGTTAATGTTGAGTGGTGAATGATGAATGCTGTGAAAAATATGAATATCATTCTACGAAAAGCGGAAAAAGAAGACATCCCTGCCATTATGCAGCTCGTCAGGGAGCTTGCCGAATACGAGCGGGCGCCCAATGAGGTTACCAACACGGAAGAACGCATGTTAAAAGAAGGCTTCGGTGAGGATCCGGCCTTCGGATGCATCCTGGCGGAAAACGAAGGCAACGTGATCGGTATGTCGCTGTATTACTACCGGTATTCTACCTGGAAAGGCCGGAGATTATATCTTGAAGACATCATCGTCACGGAAAAAGCGAGGGGGCTGGGCGCCGGGAAAATACTCTTTGACCGGACCATCGAAATAGCAAAAGAGGAAGATTGTACGGGAATAATGTGGCAGGTGCTGGACTGGAATACACCGGCTATTGAGTTCTATAAAAAATACGAAGCGCGTTTAGACGGGGAGTGGATCAATTGCCATTTGGATTTTGAGTGAGTATCCTGAAATGCCGTTATCTATCCGGGATTCGGCGGGCTCCTTACTGTGCCTGGTTTTCGAGAACTTCGTTCGAAGTTTGCGAACGAAGTTCCCGAGATGCATATGAGCAAAATTTATGAATTTCCCGCAGGCATATTACAACAGGCCTTACTGCACCAATAACTTTCCTTTCATCAGCGCCGAGTGGCCGGGGAAAGTACAGATATAGGAATAAGCGCCTCTTGCAGGAGCTGTGAATTCGATGGTGGTGCTTTCGCCACCGCCTACCAGGTCGGTATGAGCGATGATATCGCCGGCAGAACCCGCAGGAATGTAGTCGTTATCTTTTGCCGCCAGGGCTTTGGTAGCGAAATCTGTTTCATTCACTCCGTTTTTCAGCAGAACAAAATTGTGGCCCATGGAAGCCTTAGGCAGCTTTCCGGAATGAACCAACGTCAATTTGATCTTTTGCCCGGCTGTGGCTTTCAATGTCGCTTTATCGAACTTCATGTCATCACCACCCTTGATGGTGATCTCCAGAACCGTGTTATCTGCGGAAGCCACGTTTTCGGTTTCTTCGGCAGGTGTTTCAACAGCAGGCTCTTCTGTAGTCGCTGCATGGTCATGGCCTGCGTGATCTTCAGTAGCATTGGCCTCGGTAGTTGTGTCACTTGAATCTGATGATTTGCTGCAGGCTGTAAATAATAACAGGGAAGTTACGGCCGCTAACGCTATGGTCTTCTTCATTTGTATAATATAAATTAAGTTAGTTTTAATAAATTTCCTTCACAAAAATAAAAGAATACTTCTAAATAAGACGGAAGAATTGAAATATATTCGTAACAATTTCTTCGCCCCGCAAAGAGAAACAAAATATTCCGGAACTATAAGGTTTCCCATCAGTTTTTTAACTGATCTTTATCAGCTTATGTTGACTTCGAATCGGGCAGATAATGGGAACTATCCGGAAAATCTCTTAAATTTGCCACTTTTACCCGGCACATGGTTTATATTTCCAAAGAAGGCGAAGTAATCCGTACGGATCAGACCCTGGACCCGGTCGTTGACCTGTACGATGCGTGGAAAAGCGGCATGCCGGAAATTACCCTGACCACCTCGGGCTCCACCGGCCCGCCCAAAACTATTTCTTTAAGCCGGGAAGCCGTTCAGGCCTCTGTCAGACTCACCGTGGATGCGTTTGGACTCCATAGTGACGACCTTTTCCTCTGCAATCTGAATACCGACTATATCGGTGGTAAAATGATGATTATCCGGGCAGCAGAGACCGGCTGCGATCTGGTGGTAACTCTTCCCTCTTCCAATCCTTTTGAGGACCTGGAAAACATGACCTACCTTTTTGCCCGGAACCGCGGCCGGAATTTCTTTTCTTTCGTTCCGCTGCAGCTGCAGAATATTCTTAGTAACGAAACCCACCTTGAATTACTGCGGACCGCCAAAGCTATCCTTGCAGGCGGCGCTCCGGTAGCAGAAAAGATCCGGAAAAAGATACAGGAGCTTCAGCTACCTGTTTTTGAAACATACGGAATGACCGAAACCATCAGTCATATTGCGCTGAAAGACCTCCGGACTGGCGACTCTTTTTTTACCGCCCTACCGGGGGTAAGCCTCGGAACAGATGAGCACACCTGCCTGAAAATAAAATCTCCCTCTACGCTGAACGAGTGGGTGACCACCCATGATGTGGTAGAAATGGTTTCTCCGAAGAAGTTCATCCTGAAAGGCCGCCGGGACAACATCGTCAATTCCGGCGGTGTAAAAATTCAGACCGAAGAAGTGGAACGGGCTATAGCGGAGACCTTCCCGGGGCTTCCGGATTTCTTCTGTTACGGCCTTCCGGACGACATCCTGGGCCAAAGGCTGGTGCTGGTGATCGAAGGCGAGAGCCCTGTGCCTGACCTGTCCCTCCTGTCCCTGCCCCGTTATCATATTCCCAAAGAAATCATCCGGGTAAAGGAGTTTGTTAAAACCCCTTCCGGAAAAACCGATAAGATCAAAACCATTGAAACATGATCAATATAAAATTTCAAACCTCGGCACTGTTTCCTGCGCCTTTCGCCTACGCCCTTCAGCTTGACCTGAAAGCAGGCGACCGCAAAACCCTGGTCTATGAGCTCGACATAGAATACCTCGACCGCGACACCCTCACCGAAGAGGAGATCCTGGAGGAAGGCTTCACCCTGTCGGATGACGTGCAGGTAAAGGGCGAGCTGCCCCAGGTCTGGTTGGAAGAAGTTAAACTGCTCCTTTCCAAAACGGAGAAAACCGACAAGGACGAGCTGGAGGAAAACGAAGATCTCTGGTACCTCGACAATGGTAAGGAACAATTCTACCCCAAAAATGTCAGGCAGTGGGCCGACTTCACCGAACAGATCAGGCAGGCTATTCTCGAAGAAAACGGGCTGGAAAAACCGCTGGAGATCACCCTTACCGAAATAAGTGCTGCCGGGAAAAAGACCACGGTTATTCGCGGAAGCTTTGCCCGGAAAACCCTGATCGTTGAAAAGGAAGGCACCCGCAAAAGCCTGAACTGGAACCAGCTGAATACCGTGCTCCGGGATCTCTATACCGAACTCCGTTTCGACCTCGCCACCACCCGCCTTAAAAACGCCGAAGGCATCTACATTAATTTCGGCGATGAATACTGGTTCGAATTAGGGAAATCGTATATCAACAAACCCCAAAAGGTGAGAGCCTGGCTATAGGAAGCAGCAAACCGGGAATTGAGGACTTTGTTTCTGCAGGGTTACAAGCCCGGCTGAAGGAGGTTTACCCAATCAAAACTTATGTGCACTTATATGCCTAATATGGTTATAACAAAGAATCAAACTGAGCCTTCAACGTATTGATCTTCACTGACAATCCCGACAGATCGGGCCGGGCCAAGGGTAATGACCGGGAAAAGAAGCCTACGGGCTTCCAGATCTCCCGTATATCTGCGGGCCGGAGAATAAAATCCTCCCTACCCTCATTTTTTACAATAAACTCACCGTTCGGTGTATTTTCGATTCTTCTCAGGAAAATGCCCTTTTTAGAGCTTACCACCAGGAGCCGGCCGACACCGTCAAACGAACTGAAGTCACCAAGTCGCTCCCCGATGATGATACCTTCCTGGAGGTAGCTATCCGCCGGCACGTCAAAGGCCCGGTAAATCCGGCCTTCCTCCCGGAACGGAAAACTGAAGGCGGGCAACTCTCCCAGCCGGCTTTCAAAGTCGGTATCCAGGATATATTTGTCAAAATATTTATGGCTCACATAGCGAATTGCATTTTCCTGCAGCTGTTCAAACGCCGGCGTCGAATGGCCGGTCCTGGAAAAAGGGCGCTTCTTTTCTGCCGTTGTTGCAGGGTCTGCCTGACCCGGTGCTTCTTCCGGGCGGAGATCCGAAAATATACCCTTCCCGTGTGATGAATATTCCGGCGGCAAGGGGCTTTCTTCCTGCAGGTTATCCGGCAGGTGGTTTCCCTTCCTTTGCTGCGGCAACTCCTCCTGCCCCGGGATTTTTCCGGGTCGGCTGTCCTGCATCTTCCTTTGGGATGGAAGACCCGTGTGCGGTACGGTAGCTTCTTCCGGTGCTTCAAAAAGCGGTGCATCTGCCGCAAAGCGGTGTTGGGTCAGCTGATCCAGGGTCACTCCAAACAAGGTGGCCATCCGGTAGAGCTTATCCAGCGGCGGTGTGGCGCGGTTTTCTTCATAGGCTCCTATAGCCTTACGGTTAATGCCCATCAGTTCCGCGAACTTTTCCTGGGTCAGCCCCATCCGGTTTCGGAGAATCCTGATATTTTCATTAACGTAAGACATAATTTATTCGTCCGGTGAAGTGATAATAAAATTATGGTTCGTATAAATACAGATGTCTGCCGCAATGGTCAGCCCTTCGCGCACCATTTCTTCTGCCGTCAGATGAGGTGCGTGTTTTTTCAGGGCCAGGGCGGCAGCCTGGGCATACATGCTGCCCGAGCCTATGGCAGCCACCTGGTTATCCGGTTCCAGCACGTCGCCGCTTCCGGAGATCACCAGCATTTCTTCCTTATTCGCTACGATCATCATGGCTTCCAGCTTACTCAGGTAGCGGTCGGTACGCCACTCTTTGACCAGCTCGATGGCCGCACGCCGCAGATTGCCGTTAAAGGTGCTTAGCTTTTCTTCAAACTTCTCAATAAGTGTAAACGCATCAGCTGTAGAGCCAGCGAAACCGGCCACTACCTTGCCGCCAGCCAGCTTCCGGATCTTCTTCACGTTAGACTTGGCCACGGTATTTCCCATAGTAGCCTGTCCGTCGGCTCCGAGGGCCAGCTCACCGTTATGCCATACACCCAATACGGTTGTTGATCTGATCTTTTCCATAAATGAGAAGGGACTGCCGTGCATGTCACCGATTCGTTCAGTGAACGAGGCCTGCGCCTCTCATGTTCTGACAGTCCCTGACTAAATTATACCAATAATTTATACGGCTCTTCCAGCAGCTCTTTGAGTGTTACCAGAAACGCCGCTCCCAACGCCCCGTCTACCACCCTGTGGTCACAGGTAAGGGTCACTTTCATGATGTTGGTTGCATAAAACTGCCCGTTTTTCACCGCTACGGTCTCTTTGATCCCCCCTACGGAAAGGATACAGGATTCGTTTTTAGGGTTATTGATGATCGAGTTAAATGAATCTACTCCAAACATCCCCAAGTTACTCACCGTGAACGTATTTCCTTCCCAGTCGGCCGGCTGAAGTTTACCGTTCTTGGCTTTCCCACCCAGTTCTTTGGTGGTAGCTGCCAGGGCAGACAGCGGAAGTGCGTCGGCAAAACGAACTACGGGTACGATCAGCCCCGATTCTACCGCCACCGCCATACCAATATGGATGTGATGATTTTTCCGGATATGATCGCCTCGCCACGAAGAATTTACGGCCGGGTGCTTTTTCAATGCCACTGCACTGGCTTTCAATACCATATCATTGAAAGATATTTTCACCGGAGAAGCTTCGTTCATCACTGCACGGGCTTTGATGGCGTTATCCATGTTAATTTCCATGTTCACGCTGAAGTCTACGGCTGTGCTTTGCGAATCGGCCAGGCTGCGGGCTATCGCTTTCCGCATCTGCGTCAACGGAATTTCTTCAAAGCTTTCCTGACCTGTGATAGCAGGCGTAATAACAGCCGTACCTTTTGCTGCAGCAGCCGGTTCAGCCGAAGGGACGTAATTGTCCACATCCGCCTTGATAATCCTGCCACCCTCGCCGGTTCCCTTCACCTTTGCAATATCAATTCCTTTTTCTTTGGCTATACTTTTGGCCAGTGGCGAAGCGAGAATTCTGCCTCCTGTGGAAGCTGCAGCAGAAGCTTCGGCCTTGGGCGCCTCCTCTGCTTTCGGAGCAGCGACTCCCGGAGCAGCGGCTCCCGACGCTTCCTCTTTCTTCTCAGGGGCAGCGGCTTGGCTACCGCCGCCCGCGTAGGCTTTCAGTAAGGTTTCATAGTCGGCCCCTTTTTCGCCGATCACCGCGATCACCGAATTCACCGGCGCGGCCTCGCCTTCTTTAACACCCACATAAAGCAGGGTTCCGTCTTCGTAGGCTTCAATCTCCATGGTGGCCTTGTCGGTCTCTACTTCGGCCAGCAGGTCGCCCGATTTCACGGTATCGCCCACCTGCTTCAACCATTTGTGGATAACACCCTCGGTCATGGTATCGCTTAAAAGCGGCATCTGGATAACCGCAGCTTTGATATTGGAGGTATTTACCGCTTCGGCCGGTGCACTTGCAGGGGCTTTGCTGGCAGGCGTCCCGGCGGCGGCCGGTTCTTCCGTTTTGGCAGGAGCAGCTTCGCCGATGAGTGACTGATAATCTTCGCCGGGTTTGCCGATCACGGCGACCACGCCATCAATAGGCGCGGCCTGGCCTTTTTCTACCCCGATGTACAACACGGTACCATCGTAATAAGATTCCATGTCCATAGTGGCCTTGTCAGTTTCTACTTCGGCCAGAATATCACCCGATTTCACTACATCCCCAACCTTTACGTTCCATGCGGCTATAACGCCTTCTTCCATGGTATCGCTCATTTTGGGCATTCTAATTACTTCTGCCATATCTGTTAGTTCTATATTTATTCTGTATGTTACTACTGCGTTTCAAAAATACAAATCAATTCAGGGAACACCGTATTTTTAATGTTTAATTTTTCAAAAAACC
>CAZLXI010000040.1:8485-21716 GCA_964563435.1 uncultured Lacihabitans sp. | reverse complement strand
ATACAAATCAATTCAGGGAACACCGTATTTTTAATGTTTAATTTTTCAAAAAACCGAAACCCCGATTAAGAATCATTAATGCTGAATTGTTAATGGTCAATGCTGGATCTCAATATTCATTAACAATTAACCATTAATAATTAACCATTAATTAATTGATCTTCAACACTGCCATAAACGCCTCCTGAGGTACTTCCACCGAACCGATCTGGCGCATCCGTTTTTTCCCTTTCTTCTGCTTTTCCAGCAGCTTACGTTTACGGCTGATATCCCCGCCGTAACATTTGGCCGTCACATCTTTCCGGATGGCCTTTACCGTCTCCCGGGCAATGATCTTGGCCCCTATGGCCGCTTGTATGGCAATTTCAAACTGCTGGCGCGGCAGCAGCTCCTTCAGCTTTTCACAGAGCTTTTTACCCCAGTCGTAGGCTTTCTCCCGGTGTACGATGGCCGAAAGCGCATCTACCGGGTCTCCGTTCAGCAGCACATCCAGCTTTACCAGGTTTGATTCCCTGTACCCTATCAGGGTGTAATCGAGGGAAGCGTATCCGCGGGATATAGATTTCAGCTTATCAAAAAAATCGAAAACCACTTCCGAAAGCGGCATATCAAACGTAAGCTCCACCCGGGTAGAGGTCAGGTACACCTGGTTCTTCACCACCCCCCTTTTATCCATACAAAGCTTCATGATCGGCCCTACATACTCGGCCGCTGTGATAATCTGGGCATTGATGAAAGGTTCTTCAATGGATTCAATAATATTGGGGTCGGGCATCTCACTCGGTGCCGACACATGGATCACCTCCTTGCGCTTGGTATTCACGATGAACTTCACCGAAGGCACGGTGGTGATTACCGTCATATCGAACTCGCGCTCGAGCCGCTCCTGAATGATCTCCATATGTAGCATGCCCAGGAAACCGCAGCGGAAGCCGAAGCCAAGGGCGGCCGAAGTCTCCGGCTCCCACACCAGCGAAGCATCATTCAACTGCAGCTTATCCATAGAATCGCGCAGTTCTTCAAAGTCGGTGGTTTCCACGGGGTAGATCCCGGCAAAAACCATGGGCTTCACCTCTTCAAAACCTTTGATAGGGTCGGTAGACGGGCGGTCGGAATGGGTGATGGTATCACCCACTTTCACTTCTTTGGCCACTTTTATCCCGGAAATAAGATAGCCTACGTCGCCGCATTCGATCACGTCTTTGGGCTGCTTCTTCAGTTTCAGGCTCCCGATCTCATCGGCAATATATTCTTTGCCGGTAGCCACAAATTTCACTTTATCCCCTTTCCGGATGCTACCGTTCTTCACACGGAAAATAACCTCGATCCCCCGGTAAGAGTTAAAAACCGAGTCAAAGATCAACCCCTGAAGCGGAGCAGCGGGGTCGCCCTTCGGAGGCGGAACACGGTTCACCACGGCTTCCAGGATATCGGTGATGCCGATGCCCTCCTTGGCGCTGGCCAGCACGATCTTGTCGGGGTCAATGCCGATCAGGTCTACGATCTGGTCTTTCACTTCTTCGATCATGGCACCGGGAAGGTCGATCTTATTGATCACGGGGATGATCTCCAGGTCATATTCCAGCGCCAGGAAGAGGTTACTGATCGTCTGGGCCTCTATACCCTGGGCGGCATCCACGATCAGCAGCGCACCTTCACAAGCGGCAATGGAGCGGGATACTTCGTAGCTGAAATCCACGTGACCCGGGGTATCGATCAGGTTCAGGGTATATTTCTCGCCCTGAAATTCATAATTCATCTGGATGGCGTGGCTTTTGATGGTAATGCCACGCTCCCGTTCCAGGTCCATGTCGTCGAGCAGCTGGGCCTGCATGTCGCGGGCTGAGACCGTTCCCGTAAATTCCAGCAGGCGGTCGGCCAGCGTGCTTTTGCCGTGGTCAATGTGGGCTATAATACAAAAGTTCCGTATGTTCTTCACAAAATGCGGTGATAAAGGTATTCAATCCGCAAAAATAGTACATAAACGTGGATTATACATTGCCCGTTTTTTAAAAAGCATACAAACTGCGGCATTGTTTCGGAATTCGGATGCCGGATAAGCCTTTTAGATTTCCCTCACAGATAAATCAGATTCTCACAGATGCAGAAATTCTGTGTTTATCCGTGGGATCTGTGGGAAACTCACTCCCAGATCTTTTTCCAGGAAAGCATGATGCCGTAGTTGTCGCGGATCAGATCGCCGTGGTCTATACCTACATTCAATTGAATAAAACCTCCCTGCTGCGGAACAGGGATAGTCATCTTATGCGCGAAAGAAAGCTGATCCGCGGTTTCGGAGAGAATGTTGGCAGGAGAACCGAAGTTTTTGCTGAAGGAGACGCGGGTTTCCATCTGTACCCCCGACAGCCGGGTGATGAGCCCCAGGTAGCCCGCTTTAATATTATTGTTGTTGGCGAAGTAGTTACTGGCATCGATGCCTTTTTCGTCGCGTATCTCGGGGTTAGGGATCAGGAAAGGAGAACCCAGGGTCTTACCTTCATACGACCAGCCGTCTACATACTGGGAATGACTGAAGTAAAAATTCTGGTTCCGGCCATAATGCCGGCCGTTATACCCCAGCAGTCGCAAGAGGCCCGAGCGGTACATCCCCTGGTTGGTGGTATGCACAAACTCCACCACCATCCGCCGGAACCAACCCTCTCTTTTCCGGGAGGAAAGCGAAATTCCGTACACACCGTCGTCGAGGTTTCCCAGGCTGCTGAAAGTCTGCCCGGTCTCAAAAGGCAGTTGCTTATAAAATAGCCAGCGAAAATTTTCCATGTCCAGCTCTCCGCCGATATCGATCTGCCCGAGGTGATTGCCGTAACGGTTCTCAAAATCAAAAGAAGCCACCTTTGCGGAATCCCGTGGCGGATTATTAAAGGGAAAGACCACATCTCGGTAGACGTTCCAACCCGATGCGAAACGTTCATTGATGGTCAGCCAGCGGTCATCGGGAATATCATATTTAGGCGCTCCGCCCCACTGCACCTGATGAATCACGCCACCATAAAGGCGGACCCGGCCCTCCTGTCTTCCCAGGCGGGCATAGAGCGATTTCTGATGGAGATAGTAGTTTTTTACATAGGTCTGGTTTCCGAACCATGCGTGGGTAAAATGCCCTTTCACCCCCAGGAAGCCGTTCATAAAATTCACATAATCCGGCAGGGAGATCTGTATACCGGGCAGAGGGAGGGCGTTTCCCGACCAGGTAACCGAGCCGCTGCTGAGGGTAGTGTCGGTCAGGCCGTGTACCTGCTTTTTCCGGCCGGCCAGCAACTGAAATTTACCCATCCGGGCAGAAACAAACGCTTCGGGAAGCAGGAAACGGGTTTGCTGACCTACCAGCGTCACCATTTCCAGGCCGGCGCTGAGCTTAAAGTTTTTTTCCGAGGTATCTTCCCGGGTATATAAAGTGTGACGAAAGAATAAAGTATTGCCCGAGTCAGGCACTATTCCGAACTGGTTGCTTCGTATCCAGAAAGGCGCCCGGTTATTGAGGGAATAGAGGCCTCCGAACTCAGCCGTATAGGTCACCGGACGACCCGGCTGGGCCTTTGCTGCCCCGAATGATAAAAGCAGAGCGAGGATAAGTACAATTCGGATATTCACAGGGAGGATAGCTCAAATTTCAAGCCAATGCTTCCCTTCGGTTTCAATTATTTTAATACAAAGACAATGGGAAGGGTAAACCACATCTTCACCGGCTGACCATGCCGTTTCCCCGGCACCCATTTGCCGCTGGTAGCCCTCACCACGCGCGAAGCTTCCTTAACGTTTTCAGGAGGTGCTTCATTAAGAATCTGTAAGGAATCAACTTTCCCTTCGGTATCGATCAGAAACCTCGCATTAACCCGAACCTGCCCGGCCTGCATTCTGCGGGGCACCTCTATATTTCTGCCTAAAAAACTGTAAAGCTTCTGTTCTCCGCCCACAAATACAACCGGCTCCATCTTCACCTTATACGAAAATTTCCTGCCGTTTCCATCCCACGATTCTCCCGAGACCAAATGCCCCGCCTGATAGACCTCTGTAAAATAAGGGCGGTCGGTGTAACCCTTCCACCCGCCTGTACGACGTCCGTTCTCATATACTCCGGTTTCCAGAACCACTTCATCATCGTAGCGGTGCATTTCCAGGGCCCGGCCGTTACCTTCTTTTACCGTGATGCCGCCATCTGTATCCCATACCGTGACCATCTCAATGACCTCGCCTTTTTCCATATATTCCCGGTACGGCTCGCCGTTGGAAAAATACTCTTTCGCCCGGTAACCTTCTCCTTCGGGAGTCCGGGACCTCCTCAGCTTTCCGTCGGGATAAAATTCCGTGGTGGTACCTGTTTCCCGGAATGAAGAGGCTACAGGAATATCCAGGGCATATTTGATCGAAGCCAGCTTATCATCTGCATATTTATCCGTTACCTTATAAAGCCGGCCTATCCGCGAGAGCTGCCTCAGTGCAGGATCCGGCTCAGGGTTAGTGAGTAGATCATGATAGCGCTGTGATAAGGCGTTCAGGGAATCAGTGGGGAGTTGTTGCCCATTCATAAGCCCCGGAATTACCAGAAGGAGTAAAAAGTAAGTGATTTTATTCATGTGTATAACAGAACAATTTTAGTGTTTAGCTTCAACGGTTTCAGCCTCCTCTCGCCTCACCACATGTTAAACGATACCGGAAGGGTATAATACACCCGCACCGGTTGCCCTCTGAACATTCCCGGGATCCATTTACCGCTGGTGGCCTTTACCACTCTCACCGCTTCATCATCTAACAGGTAATGCACCGAATTCATCTTTTTTATCTCACCTACAGAACCGTCTTTTTCTATTACAAATTGTACTTCTACCCGGCCGGTTATCCTTCTCTTTGCAGCTGAAGGCGGGTAACGGACATTGCTTGCTATAAATTTATACATCTCACGCCTGCCTCCTTTAAATTCGGGACTCTTCTCCACTTCCTCATATTCATATTGCTTCCCGGTTTCATCATAGGAAATGGCTGAAACCAGTTCCCCGGAATTATATTTTTCCTCGTACATTAAATTCCCGGTCTCTGAATAACCCCTCCAGATGCCATTTCGTTTTTTATTTCGAAAAGCCCCTGCTTCAAATTGAGAGGCGTCTTTTCTATCGATGAACAATACACCGTTCCCATCACCGTTTATAACGGTTTTCTTTCCTGAAGGGTCATAAAGACCGGAAACTTCGTCAACCACCGCGTAACCCCGCTGTCCTTCGATATACAAATCACCCGATGAATAATAGCGCTTAAAACTATACACATTGCTGCTATCATGAAACGTTTCCGTAGCCCGAACACCACCTCCCGGGTAAAACTCTGTGGAAGTATTTATTGAAGGAAAGTATTTACGAACGGGGCTATCGCGCGAATATTTCACCGATGCCAAAGCTCCGCCGGCAAATTTGTCTTCCACCCTGAAAAGGTTCTCCTCTACCCGAGTGATCTTTCGTTGCTTAAAATCTATTGTATCTGTCTCCAGCAAAGGTTTATACAAAGCTACCAGCTTCTGCACCGAATCTTTGGACACCTCCTGGCAATAGGATAAAAAGGGGCAAAGTAAAAGATAAGTGATTTTTTTCATTTGTGACAAAAAGCTCTGAGTGACGGATTTGGGTAGTGAGTGTACATTTCGGCTGCTTAGTTCCCGGCTACGTTTTCATTTTCTTTTTCTTTGCTGCCGGGAACAGCACATTGTTCAGGATCAACCGGTAGCCTGCCGAATTGGGGTGGAGATTCAAATCCGTAGGTTCTTCGTCTACAAAATGCTGGTAATCTTCCGGATCATGCCCGCCATAATAGGTCCAGAAACCCCTGCCCGCTGTACCGTGGATGTACCGGGCCTCCCCCAGCTCGCGGTTCTCAGCCAGGATAAGCACTTCCGACTTGATAAAAGGCTTGCGAAAAGCGGTGGTTTGTCCCATAAACCCTTTGATCACGCTCTGATGGTTCTGGGTGAGCATAGTCGGCACGGGATCGTATTTGGCCGAAAATTCGAAAAGGTTAAAAAAGTCATTTCCTTCCACCACGCCCCGCTGCTCCTGGCGGTGGTCGATGCTCGAAAACTCCACTTCGTACGGGTCTTTCACCAGTTTAAAATCTTTGAAAGCGAAGGTCACATCGAAATCCAGCTTGTCGTCGGCCTTAGGGTCCATACCATCGCCGTCATACATCCGCTCTACGATATCCACCCCCTGTGCGGCCATGGCGATCTCAAACGTATCCGTGGCATTGCACATGGCAAACATATAGCCGCCGCCGTGCACAAATTCCCAGATATTTTTGGCTACCGCTGCCCTGAGCTGCGACACCTTCTCAAAGCCATGCTTGCGGGCTATCCCTTCCAGTTCCCGTTTCTGATCCTGGAACCACTTCCGCTGGGCATGTACAATAAACTTACCAAATTGCCCGGTGAAGTCCTCGTGATGCAGATGCAGCCAGTCGTATTCAGGCAGCTTACCTTCCAATACCTCATCGTCATATACTTTGTCGAAGGTAATCTCGGCATAGGTCAGCGCCAGGGTGACGGCATCATCCCAGGGCATGGCACTTTTAGGCGTATATACAGCTATTTTAGGTGCTTTCTGTAGCTTCACGGCATCCATATTAGCGTCCGGATCCCGCACAATGGCCAGCACGACGTTGGCGTCGGCATCCGAAATGATCTCATAGCTTACGCCCCGGATCACACACTCGTTAATAAAATTCTGGGTAACCGGCAGCAGAAAACTCCCACCCCGGTAATTCAGGAGCCAGTCGATCTCCGTATCGTAATTCTTCAACACCCAGAACGCCACCCCGTAGGCTTTGAGGTGGTTTTTCTGGGTTTCATCCATCGGGATCATCAGCTGATTGGCTGATGCCCCCCTGAAAAGACCCAAAAATATGATAAACGGCAAAATGGCTCGTTTCAAGTGCTTGTTATTTACCATCGGGCTTCTGAACTTTGCATTAATAACTGCGACGACCGCCGGATATTGCGGCGATCATGCACCAAAGTTAATTCCATTAAAGGGAATTTCATTTATGAATATCAAAGAAAACATACTCGAAGGCCTCCGATCCATCAATTCCAACCTCCTCAGAAGCGTTCTGACCAGCGCCATCATCACCTTCGGCATCATGGCGCTGGTAGGTATCCTCACCGCCATTGAAAGCATGCAGGGTGCCATCGACAAAAGCTTTGAAGGTATGGGCATCAACTCCTTCGACCTGAATTCGAGGAGTAATTTTTCAAGGCGGGTGGGCGGCCGGGCCGAGAAGCCGGTCAAGCCGATTTCGTTCCGCGATGCCATGGAGTACCGTGACCGTTTCTCCCGTTCGGAGTCGGCCGTGATCACCATTTATACTACTGTCTCGGGTGCCGAAGTGATCAAATACCAGAACGAGAAGTCGAACCCGAACAACTCCATTATGGGTGCCGACGAAAACTATATCGGCCTCAAAGGTTATAAGATGCTGGAAGGGCGGAACATTACCGAAACCGACCGCACCTATGGCAGTAAGGTGGCGGTGATCGGCTTTGATATCGCTGAGAAATTCTTCCCCGGGGGCAAGGCCGTAGGCAAAGACATCCTGTTTCTTAACGACCGTTTCACCATAGTGGGTGTGCTGGAGAAAAAGGGTAGTATGACGGGCGGAAACGACGACCGCCTGGCGCTCATCCCGCTGGAAGTGGGCCGCAATTACGATACGCAGGGTACTTTCGGCTATACGGTAACCACCTCGGCACCGGATGCTACCGACCTTGACGAGGTAATGGCGGAGGGCACGGCGGTTATGCGGCTGGTGCGCGGCGACCGGCCCTACGAAAAAGACTCTTTCGAAGTGGAAAGAGCCGACGCCCTGCTGGGCGAGTTTAACGAAGTAACGGGTTATATGCGCATTGGCGGGTTCGGCATTTCTTTCATTACACTACTGGGTGCTTCGATAGCCCTGATGAACATCATGATGGTGTCAGTGACGGAGCGCACCCGTGAGATTGGCATCCGCAAAGCCATGGGCGCCTCGCCGGGCAAGATCCGGTTCCAGTTCCTGATGGAGGCGGTGGTAATCTGCGCCATTGGCGGTCTGGCCGGGGTAATTCTGGGTATTTCGGCGGGCAATGTGGTGTCTTATATGATGTCTGGAGGCGAGGGTTCATTTACCGTGCCCTGGAACTGGATCTTCATGGGGCTCATCGTGTGTATCATTGTGGGGCTGATCTCGGGCTACTATCCGGCGTATAAGGCGTCGAAAATGGACCCGATCGAGTCGCTGCGGTACGAATAAGGTGGAATGCTTAAAATTGTTAATGGTGAATTGTTAATGCTTAATGTGTTTTGATGACTGCAGAATGAAAAATGCATCCTGTTGGTTCTGAACAGGTTTGAAACAGTAGGTCGGCGGGTCCTAAAAGGAGACGGTCCGTCAGACAAAAAAACGTGTGAAAAATTTGTTATGTAAAGGTTCCGGCTCTACTTTTGCATTCCCAAACGTGAGCAGCCCGGGTGGCGGAATTGGTAGACGCGTTGGTCTCAAACACCAATGAGGTTAAACTCGTGCCGGTTCGATCCCGGCCCCGGGTACATAAGCCGGAACTTTGATGAATTTTCATTTGAAGTTCCGGTTTTTTGTTGATGTAAAGTATATTTCTTTTACAGTTTTAAAGGAAGACTTCGAAAAACAGCGAGGAGTTACCCGCAATCTCACCTTCCTAAAAGTAGCTCGTAAAGGGAGAGATTTCCTTTTTTGCTATACGGGAACCGGAAAAGCGGGCGATACTCCCCGTTCGCTGCTTACCTTTAGGGTCTTTCACCTGCTTAACAGCTTTTCCCGCATCCTGATGCCCAAAAAGCATTGTTCCGGGAATTTGGTTTGCAGATCATCCTGGTGATTCGCAAGGGGATTCCAAATAAACAAGGTGAATAATGCCAGCCAGCGAAATGTTTATTTTCATTCGATAAAATAAAGCAAGCCGATGCAAATAAAAGTTAAACTATTGACTTTCTTCTTTTTGTCTTCAGTACTTATGTCAGAAGCACAAATAAAGTATTTTGACCCCCATAGAAAATATCCGGCAGATAGCCTGAGAGTCCTGAACAGCGATATAATGAATGAACTAAAAGATAAACATCCCGGATTTTACAGATACACCGATAAAGAACGATTTGACTACCTTATAGATTCCACAAAACAATCCATACAGGAGCCTTTGACAGAAATGGATTATTATAGAAAATTAAAACCATTATTTGCTCAGATCGGTTGCCTTCATACAGAAATTACGCTGTCCGAAAATTATCGGGAGCATCTGGATAAATCTTTCACATTAATTCCTATTGAAATTTTCCTGGATACTAAAAATAATAAAGTTTTAATTTCAAAAAACTATTCAGCAGAAGAGAACATACCTGTGGGTGGAGAACTGCTTTCGGTTAATGGCGAACCCATAACAGCAGTCATGCAAAAGTTACGCAATGCAATAACTTCTGACGGGTACAATATCACCGCAAAAAACCTTCTTATCAACTATAGATTTCCTTTTTGGTACCAGTCGGTCATCGACACGTCCGGAACATATGAAATTGTGGTAAAGTCAAACGGAAATGAGCAGATATTTAAACTGAAAGGCGTCTCCAAAGATGCATTTCCCTCTTTAAAATCTTTAGAAAAGAACTATAAGAAACCCTTAGCCTACGAAATCGTTAACACTACTACCGCTCTGTTAACCATTCATTCTTTTTCCAATACAGCAATAAAGGAGGAAAACCAAAATTTCAGGAAGTTTGTACATGAAGTATTCGAAACGGCAAAAGCACAAAACCTCGAAAATTTAATCATTGATGTCAGAAATAATACGGGAGGCACAGACAAAAATGCAGCTCTTCTTACCCGTTATTTCTTTGATAAACCCTTCAGATATTGGGAGAAAATAGAAGTTACTGAACCTTTAGCAAAGGAAATTAAGGGCACGAACAGGCTATTTTATAAGAAGCCTAAAGAATTTAACGGTTCTTATCTCTGGCAAAAAACCTGGCTCACCCGCGAGTTCGATTATTATGAAGAACAGCAGCCGGCGAAAAACAATTTTTCGGGTAATACCTATATCCTTACCAATGGCTTATGCATGTCTTCCTGTGCCGATTTTACAGCCATTTTGTCGCACAACCAAAAAGCGACAATCATCGGCGAGGAAACGGGGGGCGGTTATCAGGGAAACACCAGTGGTATGATGAATAGTACCACTATTCCCACAGGGCTTATCATAACCGTGCCATTACAAAAATATACCAACGCAGTTGACCTGACAAAATATTTCGGGCGCGGTACCCAACCGGATCATGAAATTACTCCCGCCTTTGATGACTGGATAAGTAAAAGAGATGTTGAAATGAAATATGTCATTGAATTAATCGAAAACAAAGGAAAAGTAAATTCTAAACCCTGAAATATTTAAAAAGTGATGCTGCGGCATTTGAATGGAATTGTTCCGGAAATCGTCCGGGAAGATGTATAACGCCTGGCATGTTTTCGCATCTTTTTAGACAATACTTCTTTTATTCTGTGGAGTTTTACCCGAAGATTGGCATAACTGATCCCCACTATTTCAGCAATTTTCTCCTGGCCCAGGTTTTCCAGGTAAAGGCCGATGATAATACGCTCCAGCTCCGGAAGTTCACTGATGGCCTGATGGAGTTTTGAAGAGCGGCTTTCTTCATAGTCTGTATCTTCCGGAAAAAAGCCGGGCGAAATATGTGTTTCCCGCTTCTTATTTTCGAGTTGCCGGAGGCACTTGTTGGTGGCAATCTTATAGATCCACCCCGATACATTCTCCGCGTGTTTCAGTTTATCCAGGTTCTCAAATACCGTTACAAAAGTTTCCTGCGTAATGTCTTTGGCCAGATCTGCATCGTTAAAATACCCCAGGCAAACGCGGAATATCTTCGGAGAATAGGCAGTATACAGGCTTTCAAAATTCATATGCTATATAAATACATGAATAGCCGGAATGTTACACAATAAATGGAAGAAAATACGCTGTGGAAGAAAAAAAACAACCATTGGAGAGGCTTCCCCAATGGTTGAAATACGATTTACTATCATTCAGCGGCATCCAGAACGCTTAGTTCTGTAAGCACCCTGGTTCCTAAGTCTTGCAGGTAATCACGGGGAAGCCCGAGCGCAGAAGCATTAGGCAGGAGCACCTTATGAATCAGTTTGTACAGTTCCACTAACACTTCCCATGTATTGATCTCCAGGTATTCGCCGTTGAAATACCGGGCCCGCGTGCCGTCACCCTCCGGAGATCGATGGTCTACGTCGATCGACTCCCGCCACCTGATGGCATGCTGACGCCATTCTTCCCGATCCACCACCGAAGGTTCATCAAACCACACATTCCAGGATAACACACTCTCATTTTTGAGCATATTGCCTGCCAGTATATTGAAAATACCCAGCACAATCTCATTAAACTGATCTACAATCTCATTGCCGGTGCTTTTGATGTTGTTGATCTGTACATCAATATGAGCCACCGTAAATGCCTCGTCTTTATGCTGCGCAAATGACGGGCTTTCAAAACGTCGGGTAGCATCTCGTAACAAAGGGAAATAAGCTGTGGCATCGCCCACTCTTGAAGTTTGCACCTCAATGGCATTTTGTTTGGTCAGGGGGAATTTATAGGGCGACGCATTCAGTACATCGAACAATAATTTCACCAGCTCATTATCATTATTGGGCGAGAACCATATTTTTCCGGTGACCGTCAGGTCTGCTGCCATCTCGCGGGTATCTTCATTTACCCATCCGCGTTGGCCGGTAACGGTTACCTCCACATTCAGATTAATTCCGACGCTGTTCAGGTAAGCTCCCTGCTGCGGGCAGATAATGGAGTACACCCGGCCTTCGGCCGTATAACCTATCCGGGAAATATCAGGAGCAAACATCTGGAAACACCGCGACCTCTCCTCTCCCGGATGGGTCAGCCAGCTGAATTCAGGCCACAAAGCCTTCATTTGCCGCTGCAGCTTATCAATGTTTGCCATGTTATCCAGCAGTTCAAGGCTGGTCAGGTTGGGATCCGGATATTTAAAATCCGGGTTAGAATCTTCAAAACCGCCAATCCAGGGGCAGTCGTTCGGGGAGGAATAGTTCATAGCTATAGCGTTATTCGTTAAAAAAAGTGATTTACATTTTAGGCTGCCTGAAAGGTTTTTTCCGGTAAACAGGCCCGCTTTCTAAAAGCCTGAATGTTGAAAATGCGCTATACGACAGCTACCCTTAGCCAGGCACGCGCATTTTTTGTCGGAAAGAAATGTAATAAAAGAAATGGGCGAAATTCTCCCGTTTCACACCTTAGTGAGGGAGGGTCAGCCTCCGCCTTAAAGGTCAATTTTCAGGTATAGTGTTTTATATCAATAGATAAAGATAAACAGAATATCAGATAAGAGCAAGGAATCCTAAAAATTTAATCGTTGACATTCCCCCGGCTGATGCAGAATTTCGGGGAAAAGGTGATCCGGAAAACTGACAATGCAGGTCTGAATGATCGTTTTCAGGAAATGGCAGGATCCTGAAGAAGTTTACAGAGCAGCCGGACAAGATGCCCCTCTCACTCCCGGTGCACCATCTGTCCTAAATGCCCCTTAAAGCTGACCCATTTTCCCTGCCGGAAAAGCAAATTCCTATCTTATCTTTGCAAAATGCATTTCCTGCCTCCGTGCTGCTCTTGCCTTCGTAAGGGGTATTTGGAGGCGCTGGGGTAAAATTCAAATAATCAGCGTCATGACAAAACAAGTTTTTATCAACCTGGCCGTAACCGATTTACAAAAATCGATGGACTTTTATACGGCATTAGGATTTACGAACAATCCGCAATTTTCTGACGATGCGGGAAAGTGTATGGTATGGAGTGACAGCATATTTGTGATGCTACTGACATACGAAAAATTTTCAGGCTTTACCTCCAAGCCCATTGCTGACACGAAAACAAATGTTGCCGCACTTTTCTCCTTATCTGTAAACAGCGTGGATGAAATGAATAACATCATGGCAGGTGGACTGAATGCCGGAGGCATAGAACCCAATGAGCTACGGGATTACGGATTTATGCAGCAAAGAACCATTGAAGATTTTGACGGCCATACGTGGGAGATTTTTTACATGGATATGCCAACCGAATAATTACAATAAAAACGAACTACCATGTCATTTCAGGCATACATAGACA
>CAZLXI010000040.1:0-8385 GCA_964563435.1 uncultured Lacihabitans sp. | reverse complement strand
ACCGAATAATTACAATAAAAACGAACTACCATGTCATTTCAGGCATACATAGACAACATCAAAGCCAAAACAGGAAAAACTCCTTCCGATTTCAAAAATTTAGCGGAGAAAAAAGGTTTTATCATTGACGGCAAACTGAATCCCCGAATAAAGGCCACCGAAATCACCAACTGGCTAAAAGAGGACTTTGAATTAGGGCATGGACACGCAATGGCTATCTATGCCACCTTCAAGGGAAAAACCGGGTAAAAGTGCCCCGCCAAAAACAATAAAAATGAAGAGAACATGGGACAATCTCAGGTGTATCCCTTTTCGTCTTCACAGTGTTAATGAGAGCTATACCGTAAGTAAAACACGGAAACAAAATAAACAGACCGTTTCAAATAAACACCAGGTACCATGAAAAAACTACAATACTCCATCAGCATCAAAGCCAGCGCTGAAAAAGTATATACTACCATGCTGGGTATCGGCAACATTAAAAATTATGAACAATGGACCTCCGCGTTCAATCCTACTTCTACCTACGAAGGCACCTGGGCAAAAGGCAGTAAAATGCTTTTTGTGGGTATAGGAGAAGACGGCGAACGCGGGGGAATGGTTTCGGAAATTGAAGAAAACATCCCGGGTAAATTTGTTTCCATTCGTCATTACGGTCTGCTCCAGGGAGGCGAAGAAATTACCACAGGCCCCGAAGTTGAAAAGTGGGCGGGCGGTCATGAAAATTATACGTACGAAGAAAATAACGGCCTTACCAGGGTAACCATTGAGGTGGATGTAACCGAAGATTTTATTGATTACTACAACACCACCTGCCCTGTGGCATTGGAAACCCTGAAAGAAATTTGCGAATCTTAATACGGAAGAATCACCGCTATCTCTGCATTTTCGTAGGCGCAGTTCCGTACCGCCGTTTATAAGCGGTGGAGAAGTGCGACAGGCTTTTAAAGCCCAGCGTGAGGTAGATATCGGATACGCTTTTTGCTCCGTACTTCAGTTGCTGACGGGCGGCCTCCAGGCGTTTGTCGATTATCCATTTTGAGGGCGACAGCTGACTCACCTTACTGAAATCCCGTTTGAAAGCGGCCAGGCTCCGGCCCGTGTATTGAGCGATTTCCTCCAGGCTGAGGTCGTACATGAAATTCTCATTCAGAAATTCCAGCACATCGATTTTCCAGGGCGCAATGAAATCGAACAGGGCCACGGCGGTGCGGCTGTCGGCCTTCAGCAGAATATACAGGGCTTCCATGAGTTTCAGTTCCATCGTTTTTTCCGGCGGAACAACGCCCACATCCATAAACGGCACGATCGAATAAAAAAGACTTTTAATTTCCGGACCGGCAGGTATCTCCAGGAAACGCTCATCAAATTTGGAACATTGGTGGTTAATGCCCTCTGCGGTGCGGTAAAACCGGATCAGAAAGTCGCGGTTAAAGATCAGGAAGGCAATTTTCACGCCCCCCTTACTTCCTGCCCGGATGGAGAGCCTCACCCGGTGGTTCTTCCGGATAAAGACACTGCTGCCCGCCCCGAAAGCGGTTTCCTGTTCGCCATCATGGATACTCAGCTCGCCGGAGTACACATAAGCCAGCATGTGATCTTTCTGCACATGATGAATGCACGATTCGGCCGTTGAATTCACGATATGGATCGTCTTTCCGAAGGCCTCTCCCACGCTCACCGCTTTGTTTTTAACAGGCTGTATCATTCCACAAATATACGATGCCGATGCTCATGCGCCCACTCCGCAAACCTTTTCAAAGGCACGCCGTACTGTGCCGTTTCCTGTATATCAAAGCCATACCCCGTTTCCGCTATCCATTCCATGGCCTTCAGGGTACCTTCCAGCATGCCCGCTGCCACGGCTTCCTGCCGGCTTACCTGCTCATAGGTCACTTTCTTCCCGGTTACTTCAGTGAGTATGGCCGCCACCTCTGCCCAGGAAAGCTCATCGGAGGCCACGTTCAGCTCCCGGCCACTGAATTTTTCAGGATCTTCGAAAGCCAGTGCCGCCAGGCGGGCAGTATCCTCCCCGGAGTTCATTTTCATCCGGGCATCCGGAGCCACGGTTCCGTACAGCTTTCCGGCCTTCAACTGCGGCGCCATTATGCTGGCCAGCGGCGGTGTATAATTTTCCATAAACCAGCACGGATGCAGCACGGTCCAATACCTAAAGCCGCCGTTACGGAAAAGTTCTTCCACGGCATATTTATGATCGAGGTACCAGGAAATATCCGCAAACCGCTCCCACTTGGGAAATACGTTGGTTCCTGCCGCAGACGTATGAACCACCTGCGTAACGCCCGCCTCACTCGCGGCATGGGCCAGGTTACGGGCATTCGTCATTTCCAGCGAAGGGTCAGCCGGGTCGGCGTACGATACGGAGAACACCGCCGTAACGTTTTCCAAAGCAGGCCGCAGCGTTTCCGGCCGGGCCATATCGCCCTGTACCACCTCTGCACCCAGCGCTGCCATTTTTCGGGCCGCTTCTGCTGCCGGGTTGCGCGTAAGTATTCTCACCCTTCTGCCCCGGCTTAATAATTCTCTGGCCACCGCGCCGCCCTGTGTGCCTGTTCCCCCGATCACGAGGATGCTCTTATCGTTATTATTCATTTTCTCTCTCATTTTTGAGTACATTTTACTCCTGCAAAATTACGGGGAGGTAACGGCCTGCTGGTTTCGTGAACGGCTCGAAGTACTTTATCCGGAAGCTCATTGGGGCGGCGGGGCCTATAAAAGCAGCTATCTCGTTTACGGTCAGGTACAGGAAAAAACAGGTATGGCCCTTCTGAAAACGCGGGCTTGATAATCTCCTGACTTTAAATTACATTTGGAAACCGATGAAACGCCTCAGACCTGAACTTATGCACTAAACCGTTTCTGCGATGGCTGAAATCATACAAAATATCCGGACGAAACGCTGTGAAGTGCATCCCGCATTGCGCACCATCATCCGGCATATTGTGCTTATAGATGCTGATCTGGGGCCTTCTCCCGTACATATCGTCAGCAACTTTGTTCCTTCGCCTGACCAGGCCCTGTTTATTAATCTTTTCACCCGGTTCAGGGCTAAAAAATCAGGAGAAGCGGAGTTTACTACCAGTACTTCCTGCACGCTGATAGGTCCGCAGATCACCCCCGTCAAGCTGCTGGTGCAGGAAAGCCACAAAGCCATCTCCGTCATTTTCCAGCCCGGAGGACTGAACCGCCTGCTGGGCATCCCCCTGTCTGAAATATTCGACAACGGATTCAGCGGCCGGGAGGTGATCGGAAAAGAGATTGACGAACTTTTAGACCGTTGCCACGACGTATCCTCCCCGGAAGCCCTTGAAAGCATCATACAAAACTACTTTCTCCAAAAACTGGGCGTTCTGAAAGAACAGTTGCCCATAGATCTTGCCCTTCAGTACCTGCAGACCCACTATAACACCGGTATCGATAAAATCGCGACAATGGCGTGCATGAGTACCCGAAATTTTGAGCGTAAGTGCAAAGAAAGGCTGGGCATGTCTGCCAAAACCTTTGCGCGTATCGCCCGGTTTAACCGGGCCTACAAGCTGATGGAAAACCAGCAGGCCATCACCTGGGCAGACCTGGCTTACCAGGCAGGATACTACGACCAGATGCATTTTATACGGGACTTCAAAGAATTTGCCCGCCTCACTCCCACTGCTGTTCAAAAAGAATTATCCGATGAACACCTGCGGTTTCAGCTGGATTGGGGCAATGCCTGATTTTGTCGTTTTTGTACTATCGGGTCTATCCTCCTGATCCTACATTTGCACAGGTAAAAAACAAAGCATGAGAAAAGTAATACTCCTGGCATCGGCATCTTTTGCAAGCGGCATTTTGTTTGTAAACATTTTCAGCTCCATTGTCAATGCCGTGGCGGTGGAAAGCAACATACCAGACTCGGTCATTGCGGCACGGGCATTTTACAAGACCGTAAATCCCGGTGATTTTTTCAAAATATTCTCCCCCCTCACCCAGATCCTCACCCTGCTGGCCCTTATCCTGTTCTGGAAAAAGAATCGGCTTTTTCTCGGTATGGCGCTGATTTGTTACATTGCGGCAGATGTGTTTACCTTCACTTACTTCCATCCCCGGAACGATATCCTGTTTCTCTCCGAACAGCTCCCGGATACCGAAACGCTTAAAAAACTGGCCTCGGAATGGAGTTCTATGAATTGGGTGAGGTCTTTGGTGGTGCTTATGGGGCTGATCTTCTCATTCCTGGCAGTGGATAAATTCTTCTCTATGAAAGCTTCTTAAAGGGCCTTGTCGTAGTCTGATGCTTCGAATGAGATCACCTTCGTGGTTTTATCACTGAGTTTCTTTTTACGGGAAGTGCCGGTATCAAAATCCATCAGGTTCTTTTCGAAATGACACCTATCGTAATTTTTGAACAAGATGATCCCGTTGCAGTAATATTCTAACACTTTGCCATCCTCAAACCTCACCACAAGTGAATCTGTCTCCGTTTTAAAAGGAGTCAGATCCCCGGCATTCCCGGGCCTGTAACGGTGTGATGATTCATATTTCCCTCCCTTGCTTATGAATACACTGTCAAGCAACGCAGACTGATGGTAGAAAAGCAAATCTAAATCTTTCGCAGTTTTATTCTCCACCCGGAAAGTAACTTCCGGTTCAACAAAAAAAGAACAGGAAGAAGTTATCAGTGCGGCGACTATCATCAATACGGCCGAATGTTTCATTTCTTCCGGTTAGTTCAAATTGTAAGCGGCCTTATAAGTGATATCATCGTAGTAATTATCCTCCTAAATGGATATTTACTACTATAATAGCATCACAAATATACCAAATTTAGAAGATAGTGATTTTTTATTAAATATCAAATTGATTTTGACTTTTTATATTGTCTTTCCGTTCAGGCGATGTCTCAATGTATTGGGCTCTGTTTTCTTTCAGTCCGGCAGAATCATTTTTAAAAGAAACACTGCCGAAAAAAAGGAATATTAAACCTCACATACGGTAAATAAGCCTAAAATTTAGAATATAATCGAAAAATCAGGCGTGTTTTTTAGAATACAATCGAAAAATCAAGTATATTTGGGTCTTGAAATTTCATATATGATCCGTAGAGATTTAGGGGAAAAGATTCTGAATGCGTGCTTTAAGGGGAAAGTTATACTACTTCTGGGAGCCCGTCAGGTGGGAAAGACCACTTTGCTGAAAGAGCTCGTAAGCCGGATTAATGTGCCGTATGTGTGGTTCAACGCCGATGAGGCAGATATTCTGCGGGCTTTTGAAACGGCAGACACCAGCACGCAACTCCTGCAATTAATTGGGGCAGACCATAAGCTGCTTGTTTTAGATGAAGCCCAGCAAATTCCGGACATTGGCAGAAAGCTGAAATTAATTTATGATACCCGGCCGGATATTCAGATCATTGCCACGGGGTCATCTTCTTTTGATTTGCAGGATAAAATGGCTGAGCCGCTTACCGGACGAAAACGAACCTTTCACCTTTATCCGCTCAGCTACGGGGAGATTGCCCGAAGCCGGTCTGTTTTGGAAGCCCGCAGACTCCTGGATACCCGGCTGATTTACGGTTCTTACCCCGATGTGGTCAATAATCCGGGCAATGAAAAGACCACGCTGATAGAAATTGCGGGCAGTTATCTGTACAAAGATATTCTAAAACTGGATTACATCCGTAAGCCTGCCCATATCGAAAAACTACTACAGGCGCTTGCATTCCAGGTGGGCAGTGAAGTGCGTTATCATGAGCTGGCCCAGATCATAGGAAATATTGATACGGCCACTGTAGAGAAATACATTGACCTGCTTGAAAAAGCATTTATTTTGTTTAAACTTCCCGCTCTGAGCCGAAATCTCCGGAATGAAATCAAAAAAGGAAAAAAATACTATTTTTATGATAATGGCATCCGCAATGTATTGATCAGCAACTTTTCGAATATAGATTTAAGGCAGGATAAAGGTGCCCTGTGGGAAAACTTCCTGATGGCAGAACGGATAAAAAACAATCATTACCGGGAGCAATATGCCAACACCTACTTCTGGCGAACGCAGGATAAAGCCGAGATTGATTATATTGAAGAAAAAGACGGTGTACTGAATGCATTTGAATTTAAATGGAAAGCACAAAAAGTACGTTTCTCCCCCTCATTCCTGCAAGCCTACCCCAATCACCAAACCGCAGTGATCAGCCGCTCTGACTTTGAGGATTTTGTAGGAGTGTGACCGTGGCGGTTAATGTGGTCCAGTCAGCGTCTTAACTAATCCCGGAAGCTAATTTATTCTCAATCAAAACCGCATTATTTTTACTCACCCCGGACTGCCTGGCCAGGGTAGCCCACTGCTGTAAGGCTTGTTTGGTTTGGTCTATCACAGAATCTATGTATATTCCGGAAGTCATTGACCCCCTATTCCGGAAGATACTGACCCCTCATTCCGGAAGTCATTGACCCCTCTTTGAGGCTAAAAAGTCATCAATGATGTTGACTCTTGTCGAGCGTTTATTGTGCATCTTAAAATCGTAATTGATTTTAAGAGCTATGGACAGTATCGGATCGCCGAAGCGAACGAATAAAGATGAGTACATTAAAGCAGATTTTACGGCTATACCAGGAAAAGAAGGGCATTAAGACGATAGCCCGGATAGTGGGGGTGTCGAAGAATACGGTAAAATCTTATCTTCACGGTATAGAGCAATATGGATTAAGCCTTCCGGATCTGTTAGGGATGGCAAAACTTCGGTTCCGAAGTTCAGCCCCACTCTGATTTCAGAAAGGAATGGTTTCATTTTCGGCGGCCTCGTTTACGGGTAGAGCTGCGGTTTTCTTTTAACACATCGTCTATCGACGAAAATGCAGGCCTGGCGGGCTTTGTGGCCTCAATAACTTCCTCCAAGCCCCCCACCACCAAAAGGAGTTTCATGAGTGATTCAAGCGATATGGCCCCTTTCTGCTCAAACTTCCTTAATGTAGGCAGGGGAACTGCGGCGCGTTCGGCCAAACCCTCCTGGGTGAGCTCCATGCGTAAACGCCTCTCGCGAATATTATCCGCCAGTTTCAACCGGGCTTTGAGGGGTGTTATAAGTGATACCATAATAGCACTTAATCTATAAAATCAATATTTACTAATACAATAGTATTACAAATACAGTAAATTTTAAACAAAAAAGCAATCGCTCTGATATCCTTCAGAGGGAACAAAAACCATCATAGCCTCACCATTAACAGCTCATTGCCCAATTTGTGCAAAGCCTCTTCCATCTTTTTCAAGGTACCGGCTTTCGGCTTTCTATGCCCTGTGGCATAGTGTTGTATCTGTTTCTGGTTAATGCCTGTCAGGCGCTCAAATGCCGCTTTCGTAAATATACCCTTGTAGTATTCCATCATGCTCTGTACATCCATGCGATACTCTATTTCATACCCACCCTGTAAAACTTCGGGGATTTCCTCGTTGGTTTCCATATACTGCCGCAGGCCTTCTACAGCTCCTTTTTTGGCTTCTTCGGCGGTGCCTCCCATGCCCCAGGCGGGTACCAGTTCGCTATAAGCCGAAAACGTTCCGTCAGAAGCTCGTTCTACTACGATCGTCACCTTTTCCATAATTCTGATAACTCGAATATAATTTAATACTATTTATAAAGGCGGGGCTTATTTCAGTCCCATCTGTTTTTCTATGGCTTTCTGGATTCCCTTTCCCATTTCTTTACTTCCATGGTAGGGTACCGGAATGTTTACCCCGTTTTTCGTATAGATGTAATGGCTTCCATTAACCCTCAATAATTCCCAGCCATTACGCCGAATCCATTTATGAAATTCGCCAGACTTCATTTACATCTTACTATTTTGTTGAGTGGATAAACGCACATAAAGATAGTAATTTTTCTATCAAATATTAAATAGATTTTGATTTTTTATATTTTCCTATTGTGATGCATTGTCCTTAAGCTAATGGTGTTGCAATAAAACAGAGGGTGGCCCTACAGCATCCGCACCAACATCCTACCGTCCAAGCGTTTCAACTTGTTGGACTCTGCCGGAACGAATTAAGCAAAAGGAAAGAGAGTTCAAATTACATCGCGTTTATCCCCCCCCGGTTCGTACATATATTTACACGGATCAAAGTGTAGGTGCGCATTTTTCATTGTTATCTAAGTATTGTGGTACCTCAAAAAGCCTAAAACAATACTATTTACGAACTAACTATTCAATACAGGACACTGTTAAACAACTATTTACCTGAAAGACCGAAATAATTGCCTGGCATTCAGAACGTTCGTATATTTGAGAGTTATATGTTATGCAAAAACAACCTCGTCACCAAGATAAATTTACAGATATGACTTACAAAAAATTAGTAAAGCAGATTAAAGACAAGAAATCATTCTTA
>CAZLXI010000039.1:38939-40196 GCA_964563435.1 uncultured Lacihabitans sp. | reverse complement strand
GCTTTTTCCATAATTAAGCAAAGGGCTTCGTGAACGTATTCAATGGTTTTATTACCCGGTGTACCCTCTGCCCTGCTATCGAGGTATAATTGCCGGGTTTTGATTTCTTCGGCCCATTCATTTTCTGTATCCGTAGTATCGATCAGCCGGGTGTTTTCTACCAGCAAACCATACACCGACGCTCTCACCATTTTCTTTTCCGGTTCATAGCCTATAAAATCCCACCATTCTTTCCGGCAAACATCACTGTTAAAGTAATGATCGCTGATTCCCACCAACTGACCGGTAGAGTTCTTCAGGGCCATATCGAGCTCTTTTGCCCATTCTCCTATCTTAATATCCCGCTTGTCAAAGAAGAATCTCAACTTACGGACAGGACTGCTGCCCTGATATTTCATCATACCTTCGAACAGAGACTGTATATAGCCCAGATTTTTCCGGGAGTACGAAATAAAAACATCATAATGCTGCTCAAAGGCTTTAGGTGCTTCTTTTTTTCCGAACAAGTTGCTGAAAAATCCTTTGGATTCCGGCTCTATAAATTTTATTCCGGTCACACCGTCTGCCTCCAGCCGGTCGTCTTTTAGCAACATCCTCTTGACCGGGCCCAGTTCGGCCTCATCCACCTGCATGATTTCTAAAATTTCCCTATTGGAAATCACCTTTTGTTCCCGGAGGGTATCGAAAAGAAGTTGGTAGCGTTCCTGGTCGTTCATAAGGAGCAGACGTATAAGGTTTACAAGCGAATTTAAGGAGTAAAAACGCTTTATGCAACAGGCATTAGGGATTTAGCGTGTTTCCCAGATCCGTTCCAGATGGAACTCAAGCTGTATTATCAGACCTCTAACATAATTCGGCACCTCACTTTCCTTGTCATTCAATAAATTCGTGAAGGAAAAATCCTTCCTGTCCGGAAGTCCGAAATCTGAAGCGGGAGGGTTATAAAATTGGATGCTCCTGATCTTATTAATGTCGGCGATATGGCAGGACTCGAAATAAACCGGGGCTATGAGGGTATTTATGCGCCCTTCGCTGAGCTCCCGAAATACTCTTCCATATTCTTTATTTTGTATATAAGAAGAGGATAAGATGCAAAAAGATCTCCTGGTTTTCACCCTGAATAAAACCGGGTATCAGCGCATGCTTTGTAAATTGTATTTATTAATTTACCGGTACAAAACCGGTAAGCCCCTATGATCAGAAACAACTACTTCGAAGATGGCCGCCTGGATATCGTGATCCTGGGGCCCATGGGAG
>CAZLXI010000039.1:37084-38839 GCA_964563435.1 uncultured Lacihabitans sp. | reverse complement strand
AACCGGGCGCATTTCCTTCAGGACTTCTCGGAAGAAGAAATTAAGAACACGCTCCGCCCGCTCCTGCTCTCCTTCCTCGATCCGGCAGATTTTACCGATTTTGCAGACAACCGCATCAGCCAGTTTTATGGTGGGCTGCCGATCATCGATATCAGCGCGGCCGTGGGATTGGCCACGGGATATTACTACAATTTTGTGGGAAGATTACTGACCAACGGGGGCATCATCTCGCACAATAAGGATAAGGTAAAACGACTGATCATTGTGCGCCCGCATAATATCATGAACTCGTACGATGAAGAGAAAGACCGGCTGCAGGAGATCTTAAGCCGGGCAGGCTTTACCCTGCAGGAAGAACGAGGCCTGGTGGTCCCGCCCGGTGACGATAAAGGCGGGATCTGGGTGTATCATGTAAACGGCATCATCATAGACCTGCCCCGCACCATTTATCCCTTAAAAATATCGCCGAGATTGCTTTCGCTCCAGGAAAGATCGGGAACACGTTCCATGGCCTCCGGTGCTTCTGATGATTATAAGAATCACCTTCGCCAGCTAAGTGAACGGTTACTGGATCGGGTTCAGAACGCTATAATGTATCATGCTAATAAGGAGGGCGAGCGCTTCCGGCACCACCTGCTGCACTTTGCTACCATGGAGGAGGTGCCGGGTTTGCTAAGAGAGTATCTTACTTAACAATGCCTGATTCAATCCGGGTGGTGAACAATAAGAGGCCGACCATCAGGGAAGGGGCGTTTAGCATGATTATAAAGCCCCGTTTAATCAACAGGAACTTTTTTATCGCTTCTTTTTTTATTATATTTATTCTTAAGATAAAAAGACATTATGGTTCAGATTCCCGCACACCCCATAGAAGATGCCCGGCGTTACATGGATAACGCCCGCACTATCCTCTCAGAAAAAGCCGGTAAAGACGGCAATCTTTATACCGACAAAAAGTATGTACGCATGGCAGGAAATACCATGTATAACGGTATCCTGGTAGCTTTAGATGCTCTTTTAGGTAAAAAAACCAAAGGCCGGAAAAGTGTGGAATGGTACCAGGAAGAGTTAGGAAAAATAGACCGGAAAGCCCTGTCGAGGTTCAATACGCTTTATGAAACGCTTCATCTCGTTTTGGGTTACGATGGCAACCTGCTGGTGCCGATCTCCCGGGGAGCTTTAAAAGAATCTTCCGTATTTATCGACTGGGTGGACCACAAACTGAAAGTGAATCATTAGGACAAGAGGCCAGAGGTATGGACTACGAAAAGTACACTCCTCTGCCTACACACTCCTGTCTACCTGTACCTGGTATTTTTCCAGTAAGCCCATCAGGCCGGATTGGGCAAATTTTGCCTTTTTCAGCTTATTTCTTTCCGGGTCGATAGAAAAGCCGGAGGCGGTTCTCAGGTCGGCTTTTTCGAGTATCGTGTTGTCAAAAATGGCATGTTGCAGTTCGCAACGGTCAAAGAGGGCTTCCGCCAGGTCGCATTCCCCCAGGTCTACCCCCTCCATATGGCATTGAATGAACCGGGTCTTTCTCAACTTCAAACGAAAAAAAGAGGCGTGATTCAACTGGCAGGCCGTAAATGAAACGGAAAGTCCGAAGCCGTTGGCCGTATCAAAGCGTAAGCCCAACAGTTTGCACTCGGAAAAGACCACGTCCTGGAAGGCCGACCGGTCTATCTTACTCATGCTCAGATTGCATCCTGAAAATGTGCAGTCTGAAAATTTAAAATCGGAGAGATTGGCTTC
>CAZLXI010000039.1:0-36984 GCA_964563435.1 uncultured Lacihabitans sp. | reverse complement strand
ATTTTTTCTTACCTTTGCACCATCAAAAGTCTGTCTGATGAAAATACAATTCCCGTTCCTCGCTTACAGAGACAGGGTTTAACTTCCCCTCGCCTTTCACGGACTCCGTGAAATTTCCTCTTTTTATTCACTTTCCCGACGTATGCCGGGAATTAAAATATACTTTTCATGCAAAATTGGAAACGTGTCTTTGCCATATTATGGACAGGACAATTTATATCCATCATCACCAGTAGCCTGGTGAACTTCGCCGTCATGCTCTGGCTGAGCATCGAATACGATTCGGCGGTGGTGCTGGCCAACTCGGCCATCGCCGGGTTTCTGCCCCAGGCCGTGCTGGGCCTTTTTTCGGGCGTGTTTGTCGACAAATGGAACAGGAAACTTACCATGATGCTGGCCGACGGATTCATCGCTTTGTGCACCCTGGCCATTTCGATGCTTTTTTACTTTGGTGAGCCCCAGGTGCTCCTGATCTATTTATTGCTGGCGCTACGGTCGGCCGGATCGGCCTTTCATATGCCGGCAATGCAGGCCTCTATTCCCTTGCTGGCCCCTGAAGACCAGCTGTTGCGGATCTCCGGTATCAACCAGACCATCCAGTCTGTATCCATGATCGGAGGGCCGGCCCTAGGGGCGCTGGCCATCACCTACCTGGATATCGAGCATGTACTTCTGTTCGATGTTTTCGGCGCGGCAGTGGCCATCACATCGCTTTTGTTCATTCATATCCCGGATCCTGAAAAGTCAACGGAAGGTACGGAAAGTGTATTATTCCAGGTCAGGGAAGGGATAAAAGCTGTGGTTTCCAAGTCGGGGATGGGGCTGCTTTTCCTGTTTTCTATCCTGGTCACTTTTTTTATCATGCCCATCGCTATCCTTTTTCCGCTGATGACCCTTCGTCATTTTGAAGGGGGGAAATTTGAAGTAAGTGTGATCGAAGTGATCTGGGGAGTGGGTATGCTGATCGGCGGCAGTGTTTTGGGCATTTCCAACACGAAAATGAACAAGGTGGTCCTGGTTAATTTTACCTACATGGCCCTGGGCCTTGCACTGGCGGTTTCCGGTCTGCTGCCTTCGTCTCAATTTGTTCTGTTTGTGGTTCTGACCGGGATCGGCGGCATGGCTTCATCTATTTATTATGCCAGCTTCAATACCATCATCCAGGAAAAGATAGAGCCCGAGGTACTGGGAAGGGTCTTTGCTATGTTCGGGAGCATTTCCCTGTTTCCTTCTCTGCTTGGCCTGCTGGGCATCGGGATATTTGCCGATGACCTGGGCATTAACCAGACTTTTGTGCTGCTGGGAGGTATGATAGCGTTGCTGGGTGTCATTTCGTTCTTTATACCGAAGATGATGGCGATTGATCGACATCTCAAAAGTCCATGTCCACCCTCATCCGTACCCCCAAACCCGATATCCCCGGATGATCGAGGTAAGTAAACCGCTTGACCAAATCTACCCGGAAAAGCTTTAGGATATTTCCAACCCCGAGACTTCCTTCCATGTAGGGCTTTTCGTTAAGGCTGAACATGGCGGGATTGCCTTCGGCATCAGTAGGAAAGGAAAATACCTGGTGACCCGAACCGGGCCGGTTTTGCGCCTGAAGCCTCCCGTACAGGATTTTGAAAGAGGCATATTCCCTGAATTTCAGACGGGATATCAGCGGGATTTTGTTCAGCATGGCACCGTTAAAATTATGTTCGAGCTTGACAGACACGAAGCGATCGGCCACAAACTCCATAAAGTTCATCATATTGTAAGACCACTGCTGGAAAGTGTAGGTCTGGTTGGCCCGCATGATATCGAGCAGGGGAAACGGGAGGTTTTTCCCGAACGTGGCGCCGGCCTCAAAATTGGCCTCGGTATAGCCCAGCGGCGACAGCAGGAAGCGCTTGTCGATGTTCAGGCTCAACTTCTGATAATCATACGTGCTGCCGTACAGCCCGCTGATTCCCCAGGTGCCTCTCAGTGTAAATACGGGGTATTGGGTGGTCAGGCTGGAACGGCCGCTTTTCCCCTGGTAAAAGCGCTCATTCGGAGCATAGCGGAATTCGCCCTTTATCTCGGAGGTAGTGAAATTGCGGATGTAGGAGTCTGTCCCTTCCCGATGGTAGAAAAGAGTACCGGCAGGATTCTGAACGGTGTGCTCAAAGCCGAACCGGTAGGAAAGCCGGTTTTCAAATTCCTGTATATACCTTAGTGTAAACCGCTTATAGTATATCCACTTACCGATCTCCCCCCGGGGGATGTTTAGCAGGAAGCTGTGGTCGACCGTGTACCGCAAATTATTTCCGGGGATCTCAATATCACTGCGGTACGAGGCCGTGATATTCTTCATCGGGAAGACGTACTTGTTTTTGCCGGTAAACGACCAGGTTATGGCCGCGTTGTACTTCCATCGCTGATCGTCAAAACCGTAAGCGCCGAATCCTTCCAGGAAGATACTCCTGCTGAATTCGGGCATGGTCCGTGCCCCAAACCGGAGCCGGATGCCTTCGAGCTGATTATGGCCTATAAAAGTAGTGGCAGGGCCCACTTCAAAATGCCTGCCGGCATTGAAATAACCGTAGGCGGCCAGTCCTATAAGATTGGAAACGCTTCTGAACCGGCGGGTTTCCTTGAGGCTGTCGAGCATTTTGTAGATCTTATCGTCATATTCAGAATATTGACCAATATTTTCCGACACGCCTTTTTTTAGCGGCTCCGTCCGTGTTTCCGACTCCGGGGGAGGCTCCTGCCGGTGGCCGAAATACATCACCAGCCTTTCTGTCAGAATCGATTCCCTGCTTTTCGGAAGGATAGAAAACTCCATAGCCACATTGCTTACCGATAGGTTGTACCTTCCTTCCGGGTTCCGGTTGAAGCGTTGAGTGATCTCAAGGTTCCGCGCCCAGTTGAGATTGATGCCTTTCCCGATACGCAGGTTGATTTCCGTAACAGCGTAGCTATCCAGGGCAATCTTCATGTCGCCCCAGAACAGGAAGTCGGTGGAGTTGCGCGGCGTAAACAGCAGCTTCACGAAACGGCTTCCGTTGACCTCCACGGTGTCGATAATATCATACATATAAAATGCCGGCGCCAGATCTGAGATGGGGCTGACAAACTGGTTGGTGATCAGCATCATGTTATTCTCATAGATATCAAAAGGCTGATAGGCATGAGCGATATACATTTTGATGCCGTCGTTATCGAAAAGGTTCTCATCCAGCGAAACGGTCTTCTCTTCGAGTACTTTCTTCGTTAAGCGGTCGGGCGTCGCTGCGCCGGGTGGTGCAACACCGGCAGGTGATCCTATGGGCCCGGCTATTTCATTCGGTGTTCCGGCCGACGAAGATGCTTGAGAAGGCGATCTCGTGGCCGGGCTACCGGCAGGTTCCGGTCTATCGGCGGCGGCTACTCCGGCCGGCCGGCTCTCCGATACAGAGGAATACTCGTTCAGCAGTTCCTGCACATACAGGGGCAGAAAAATACGGCCTTCCACCCGCATTGAGTCAAAATTCTGCTCCAGCGCAGGAAACAGGCGAACTACCGGGTGCTTCAGCAGTCTCTCCCGGCTATTGACGAGGCCAATCCTAACCTTTTCATGCTCTTTGTAATACCCATATACCGGGTTACGGTTAAGCGGCTTATTGTCGATCACCTTCCGGATCAGTTCCACCGCCGGGTTTCCCTTATTCCGGTATCTTCGCTTTGTTATTTTCACCTCCTGCAGATGAGTGAAAGCCTCCTGCATGCGGACATGAAGCGTATCACTTACCTGCTTCAGCTCATAGATCCGGGTGTTGTAGCCTACCGAAGTGATCCTCAGGGTACGGATCTCCCTGCTGACCTCCGCCTGGAAAAAACCTGCCCGGTCGGTTTGGCCCAACGCCTTATCTGCCCAGACCACCGCCCCTGTCAAAGGCTGACCTGTGGCGGAATCCCGAACAGATACCCGGATCTGCCGTTCCTGGGCAATGGTATACCCGTTAAGTAGAAAGCCTAAAAGGAAAGTTATGTAGCTATAGTGCCTCACAATATATTAAGCGTGGGTTAGAATCTCCTGAGGCCGGAGATGTATTTCACCCCGCCCAATGCACGCATATATTTCTGAATAACAGCCGTTCGCCGTGTCACGTAGGGGCCTGGTTTGGCCGCCGACCATTTGTTGGGACTGGGCAATACCGATGCAAGACGGGCCGCCTCGGCCCGGGTCAGGTTTTTAGCCGGTTTTTTAAATATCCGTTGGGCCGAGGCCTCTGCCCCGAAAGTATTTTTTCCCATTTCCGCTACGTTTACATACACCTCCAGGATCCGGCGTTTGCCCCAGATCACCTCGATCAGGCCGGTGAAGTAGAACTCCAGGGCCTTCCGTAGATAACTCCTGCCCTGCCATAAAAAGACATTTTTAGCCACCTGCTGGCTGATAGTGCTGGCCCCCCGCACCTTTTTCCCCTTCTGATTATTAATATAGGCCTTCTCAAGGGCCTTGAAATCAAATCCCCAATGGTTAGGAAAGTTCTGGTCTTCGGCCGCTACAGCCGCCAGGTGCATCTCCCGTGAAACCCGGTTGTAGGACCGCCAGGTATAGCGGATCTCCGAATCCTCTCCCCGGAAAAGCGATTTCACTTTCCGGTCGATCATGGTCATGGTGAAGGGGATGGGGAGAAACTTAAAAACGAACACCCCTCCGATAGAAAGGGTGAAAAAATACAATATTGCTTTTACGAATAATCGCTTTAATAAAACCAGGAAGGAAGTTTTCACCTTAAAGGCCATATAATTAAACTAAAAGTTAAAAACTAAAAATGAAAAGTGAAGGAACAGTAGGTATATAATATATGGAGATGGTTCCTTAACTTTTAGTTTTTAGTTTTTAACTTATTCTCCTCTTTATCCCACCGATCCCTCCAGCGACACTGCCAGCAGCTTCTGTGCCTCCACGGCAAACTCCATCGGCAGCTGGTTCAACACTTCTTTGGCATAACCGTTGATGATGAGGGCAACGGCCGTTTCCGTATCGATCCCGCGCTGATTACAATAAAACAGCTGATCTTCTCCAATCTTGGACGTAGTGGCTTCATGCTCCACATTGGCGCTGGGATTATTACACTCGATGTACGGGAAGGTATGCGCGCCGCAACGGTCACCCAGCAGCATGGAATCACACTGCGAGAAGTTACGGGCGTTGTCGGCCCGCTTCGAGATCTCCACCAGTCCCCGGTAGGAATTCTGGCTTCTTCCGGCCGAAATACCTTTGGAAACGATCCGGCTGCGGGTATTTTTACCCAGATGGATCATTTTAGTACCCGTATCCGCCTGCTGAAAATTATTGGTTACGGCTACGGAATAAAATTCACCGATGGAATGATCGCCCTTCAGAATAACAGAAGGGTATTTCCAGGTGATCGCTGAACCGGTTTCCACCTGGGTCCAGGAAATCTTGGAATTATTGCCGAAGCACAACCCCCTTTTGGTCACAAAGTTAAATACGCCGCCTTTCCCGTCTTTATCGCCCGGGTACCAGTTTTGCACGGTAGAATACTTCACTTCGGCATTTTCATGCGTGAAAATCTCCACCACCGCCGCATGAAGCTGGTTTTCATCCCGGCTAGGCGCAGTACATCCTTCCAGGTAGCTCACGTACGAACTTTCATCGGCAATGATGAGGGTACGCTCAAACTGTCCGGTACCCGCCGCATTGATCCTGAAGTAGGTAGAAAGCTCCATCGGGCATCGCACTCCTTTGGGGATGTAGCAGAAAGAACCGTCGGAGAAAACGGCGGAATTCAGGGCCGCATAGAAGTTATCTTTCACCGGCACCACCGATCCGAGGTATTTTTTCACCAGTTCAGGATGCTCCTGGATGGCTTCTGATATGGAACAGAAGATAATACCCTTCTCCATCAGCTCGGCACGGAAGGTAGTGGCTACCGACACCGAGTCGATCACCGCATCTACCGCCACACCGGAAATACGCTTCTGCTCGCTGAGCGAGATGCCCAGCTTTTCAAAGGTCTTTCTCAGTTCCGGATCGACCTCGTCCAGGCTGTTGAGCTTTTTCTGCTGCTTGGGGGCGGAATAATACTTGATGGCCTGAAAATCAGGCTTGGTGTAGGTCACGTTGGCCCACTCCGGTTCGGTCATTTTCAACCACTCCGCGTAGGCCTTCAGCCGCCATTCCAGCATCCACTCCGGTTCATTCTTCTTGGCGGATATAAACCGTACAATGTCTTCGCTCAGACCCGGAGGCGCTTCGTCGGCCTCAATGTCTGTATAAAACCCGTATTTATAATCCGAGGAGGTGATTTCCTCTAATATATCTGTATCTTTACTCATAAACACATACCATTACTATAACCTAACACCCAAACACAAAAATATGTTTCTGAGAATGAAAAAACTTATTTTACCAGCGTAAATGTCAGGTCGATCTTACTTATGTTCAGTGAATTTGCGGGTATGCTGTTGATGGTTCCTGAAAAACTGCTGTTCTTCAGTTCCGAAATATCCAGCACCACATTGGTAAATGTTCTGTCCATCAGTGATATTTCCGCCAGCTTGATCTGAAGCGGGCTTTCGGTAAAAACCCAGGCATCTTCTATTCTTTCAACGCCCGAACATTTGATGCCCGTATCTTCCAGCAGGTAAGTACCGTTGCTCCTTAAGGTCAGCTCGTTATCGCCCAGGCATTTATCCGGGCTGTTCAGGATCAGGTCTACTGAAAGAGTGCCCGCCCATGCCTGGGCAACGCTCAGCTTCCATTTTTTTGACTCCGTACCAGCCAGTCTTTCCATGGGTGTTCCTTCCATTTCCGGGTCATCTTTATCACATGACAGCGCTACAAAACCCAACAAGAATACGAAAAGGATGTTTTTCATGATATTTTAAAATTTAGAATGGCCAGTGCGGCCGTTTTCGAGGCTTCAAGATCTCCCAACGTTTCCGTCAGAAGCTTGTAATCATTTAACTGCCGTTCTCTGAATTTATTATCAGAGAGCAGCTTTTTCAGCTCATTTTTGGTGTTTTTCGTCGTATATTCCCTCTGAATAAGCTCTTTGACCACTTCCTTGTCCGCTACCAGGTTCACCAGGGAAATGAACCGGATCTTCACCAGGAGCCGCGCAATGGCATAGGTGAGCGCGCTGGTTTTGTACACCACCACCTGGGGTACTTTAAAAAGAGCGGTCTCAAGGGTAGCTGTACCCGAGGTCACCACAGCGGCATCCGCCACCGAAAGCAGATCGTAGGTCCGGTCAAAGACCAGTTGGAAGTTCCCGCCCTTCGAAGTATAAAACTCTTTAGGAAAAGTAGAGATCCCGGCGATCACCCAGCGGTATTCCGGCAGGGTATGCGTCAGCTCCGCCATGGTTTTCAGCATAGCGCCGATCTCCTGCTTCCGGCTTCCGGGCAGCAGCGCGATCACAGGCTTACCCTCCGCGTTTCCCGGGAAATGGGAATCCGGTTGAAAATGCCGGATCTCATCAAAAAGCGGGTTCCCCACATACTTCACCGGTATCCCGTATTTTTCAAAAAAAGGCACCTCAAAGGGGAAGATCACCAGTGTAAGGTCAGTATATTCTCTCAGCCGGTGCGCACGGCTTTCATTCCAGGCCCAGGCCTTGGGGGCGATATAGTAAAACACCCGGATCCCCCTGGCTTTGGCCCACCGGGCCAGCCGGAGATTGAAGCCGGCATAATCCACCAGGATGAGGGCATCCGGACGGAGCTCTTCGATCTGCCTGCGAACCAGGCGCATGAATCCACGGATCTTCCCCAAATTTTTCACCACCTCCCAGAATCCCATAAATGCCAGGTCTTCGTAACGCTGAAGGATCTTCACCCCTGACGCCTGCATTCGCTCACCGCCCCAGCCGTACAGCCTGACCTCCGGGTCAAGCCCGCGCATGGCAGCAGCCAGGTTACCTGCGTGCAGGTCACCTGATCTTTCCCCGGCTACCAAAAAATATTTCATTTACCAAAATATTCTACAAAGTGGTTGGCCGTTTCGGTCAGCTTTATCCTGTACAATTTCACTCCGTATTTTTCCATCAATACGGGCTCCAGTATTTTCCAGATCCCGATAGCAAAATTTTCAGTGGTAGGGAGCTTCCCTTTCAGGAATTCCACATCCTCATTCAGGTAGGTATGATCTACTTTTGAAATGACCTCCTCGCGCATGGTCCTGCTGAGCGCCTTCAGGTCAATCACAAAACCCGTATCTTCGCTCACCTCTCCTTCTACCGTTACGAAGAGTTCCCAGTTATGCCCGTGAACCCGCGAACAGGGTCCGAAAACCTCGAAATTCTTCTGCTCCGACCATCTCGGATTAAAGAGCCTGTGGGCCGCATTAAATGTCTCTCTTCTTGTAATTTGAATCATCACTGCAAAGTTCAGGAGGCAAAATTATTGTCAAAATCCGAGATTACACAATATCCGGAAAGAATATGTAACCCAGGTGGCTTTCTGCGGCCTCCTCTCAGCCGTTCTGGTCTTTCCCGTTCCTTTTTTCCGAGGTCTCCTGGATCAGGTCGGCCACCAGGCCCGTCCAGCCCGTCTGGTGGGTAGCCCCCAGGCCCTTCCCGTTATCGCCGTGAAAATATTCGTTGAAGAGGTAAACCCCCGAAAAGTTCTCATCGCTGTCAAAGATCTTCGTTCCGCCGTTAAACGGCCTTTCCCCGTCTTTTCGCCGGAATATCCCGATCAGCCGTTCCGATATCTGGGCAGCCGCCTCCTTCAGCGTCACGATCTCCCCCGAGTCTGTAGGGTATTCCACCTCGTAATGCTCCCCGTAATATTCCGAATATTTATGCAGGGAATCAATGATGAGGTAGTTCAACGGAAACCAGATGGGTCCCCGCCAGTTGGAGTTTCCACCCATGATCGACAGGTCGGATTCGCCAGGGGTGTATGTCACGGTCAGGCGCTCACCGTGCAGGTTGAAATGGTAGGGATTGGCCAGGTGATATTTGGAAAGTGAGCGTATGCCGTAATCCGACAGGAATTCGGTTTCGTCAAAAAGTCTTTTGAACACCATTTTCATCCGGTGCCCCCTCAGCAGCGATAAAAGGTGGGTCTCGCCCTTGCCCGGCTCATACCAGCGGGAGATCAGGGCGGCCAGGTCGGGCCTGTTCGCCAGGATCCAGTCGAGCCGCCGCTTGAAATCGGGGAGCTTATCCAGCATCTCATCGTCGATCACCTCCACGGCACACAAAGGGATCAGCCCCACCAGGGAGCGGATCTTCAGGAACAGCGTTTGGTTATTGTGCGAGAAGATCTTATCGTAATAAAACTGGTCGTCCTCATCCCATAAGCCCAGGCCGGATTTATCCATCGGTGTATTGATTGCCGCGGCTATATGCAGGAAATGCTCAAAGAATTTGGAGGCCATATCCTGGTAAGCCGGTCTTTCCAGCGCTATTTCCATTGCTATCCGCAGCATATTGAGGGTATAGATGGCCATCCAGCCGGTGGCGTCGGCCTGCTGCAGCTTGACGCCGGGGATCTGCGCATTCCGGTCGAAAACCCCGATGTTGTCCAGCCCCAGAAACCCCCCGCCAAAAATATTATTTCCGTCATCGTCCTTCTGGTTCACCCACCAGGTAAAATTAAGCAAAAGCTTATGAAATACTCTTTCCAGAAATGCAATATCTCCTTTGCCACCATTCATACGCTTATCGTGTTCATACACCTTCAGAACAGCCCAGGCGTGGACCGGTGGGTTCACATCCGAGAAGTTCCACTCATACGCCGGGATCTGGCCGTTAGGATGCATGTAATATTCCCGCAGCACCACGGCCAGCTGCCTTTTGGCGAAGTCGGGGTCCAGCTTGGCCAGGGTAACGGTGTGAAAGGCCAGGTCCCAGGCGGCAAACCAGGGATATTCCCACTTATCGGGCATGGAGAGGATGTTGGCCATGTAGGCATGATGCCAGGCGGCATTCCGCTCGTAATCCCTTCCCTTGAAATCAAAAGGCATTTTGGGATCTCCCTTCAGCCACTGGTTAATATTATAATAATAAAACTGCTTGGTCCAAAGCATCCCGGCAAAAGCCTGCCGTTGAATATTCCTGAGCTCTTCGTCTTTAACATCCTCCTGTAAAATGCCATAGAAATCTTCCGCATCCTTCTTACGGGCCTCGAAGATCTCGTCAAAATCCTCAAAGGGATTCTGCAGCGTGGTTTTGGTGGTAAACCGGAGACAAATGGTGGTCGACCCGCCCGCTTTTACCATTCTTTTGTAACGCGCGGAGACCTTTGTTCCTATTTTATTCGGGTTTACCCCATCTTTCTTATCCCGTATAACATACTCGTGAAATGCATCTTTCACATAGGGGGTTTCATTGGCTGTACCGTAGACCCGTTTATTATTGGTATTATTTTCCGTGAAAATCAATTCATCGGCTTCCCTGCAATACAGCTTCATGCGGTTGAAGAACTGATGATAAACTTCCACCTGGCTATTGGATATACCGGTCAGGATAGGTTTTTTTTCAAACTCCTTATACCCCCATGACCAGGTATTCCTGAACCAGAGCGTAGGCAGGAGGGTCAGCGGAGCATTTCTGCTGCTGCGGTTATGGGCTGTAACCTTAATGCAGATATCATCTTTTTCGGCTTTGGCATATTCTATGAAGATATCAAAATATTCATTTTTATCAAAGACCCCCGTATCCACCAGCTCGAATTCATCTTCCTTTCGTCCCCTTTTCCGGTTCTCCGACTTCAGCATATCATAAGGAAAAGCGGCCTGAGGATACTTATAAAGCATCTTCATGTAGGAGTGGGAGGGCGTGCTGTCGAGGTAATAATACAGCTCCTTGACGTCTTCGCCGTGGTTGGCCTCATTGTTGGTCAGACCGAAGAGCCGTTCCTTTAAGATCGGATCCTTGTGATTCCAGAAGGCAAACGCCAGGCATATATGCTGCTTGTTATCGGAAATACCCCCGATGCCGTCCTCACCCCAGCGGTAAGCCTTGGAGCGGGAGAGGTCATGGCTGATGTAATTCCATGCATCACCATTCTGACTGTAATCTTCCCTCACGGTCCCCCACTGCCTTTCAGACACGTATGGCCCCCATTTTTTCCACCCTTTGTTGTCATTACGCTCCAAAAGCCTGTGCTTTTCCACGTTTGACATCATCTTTTCAAATTTCACTGCTTATTGGTTGCGGTTTGTCAATCATTATACAATAATACGGGTCTGTCGGTTAATCAGGCTGAATTTTCTCTAAAAACAAAAGGATATTTCTTTTATGTCAAAGTTTTTCTTGGAAAGTTCTGATTCCACGATGAGCTCACCGTCTTCCGAAATTCCCCGGATAACGCCCCTGAACTTCTGATCCTGAAAAATATACTCCCGATCCTCATTCAGTCCAAGCAAAACGGCCAGGTAGTCTGCGCGCAGATCTTCCCCTTGCCGGAGCCTCGAATAAAAATGTTCAAAATGAGAACATACCTGTTCGGCCAGGGTGTCTCTGTCTGCCGTGCATCCTTCCAGGCTCAGGGAAGAAGCCCGGGGATTCCCGAATGTGTTTTGATGAATATTAATGCCGATGCCCACCACCGATGATCTCAGCCGGGATTCCCGCAGAGTATTCTCGATCAGTATTCCGCCCACTTTCCGGGTTCCGGCATACAGGTCGTTAGGCCATTTTATCCGTGCATTGCCCAAACCTGTGGCCTTCAAAGCAGACCATACACCCACTGCCGTGCATATACTCAGATCAAACTGCCGGGAAACGTCCAGGAAAGAAGTATCCAGCAGCAGGCTCATCATCAGGTTCTTACCCGGCTGCCCCTCCCAGGCCGTACCCCGCTGTCCCCGCCCCCCGGTCTGGTAGTCGGTGATCACCAGTGTGCCGTCAGTAAAAGTACCATTCTGGCCTAATCCGGAAGCTACGTCATTCGTGGAATGACAATGTGGCAGATATACCTGTTTTTGTCCGACAAATAAACTTTTGGGCTGAAGTTTGAGCAAAATAAATTAATTTAGCGTTTTGAGTAAAAGGGAGTTTGATTTCCTGACTCACAAAATTAACAATTAAGATTTTTGAATGAAGAAAAAGTTTTCAAGTAAGGCCTTATGTGATCTAATAATAAACGGAATACAGGAAAAGAAGGGATTTGATATTGTTAAACTGGATTTAAGAAAAGTACCGGGTGCCATCACCGACTTTTTTGTTATCTGCTCCGGCGGATCCGATACACAGATCGGTGCTATTGCTGATTCTGTTGATGAAGAGGTTTACAAAGCCTCCCAAGAACTTCCCTGGCACAAAGAGGGTTTTTCAAATAAAGAGTGGATACTCCTGGATTATGTGAACGTGGTGGTCCACATTTTCCGAAAAGACCGCAGAGAGTTTTACGACCTGGAAAGCCTGTGGGGCGATGCTGACTTCGCTTATTACGGGGATACACTGGTTCCTTCCAAAGTACCGCTCCAATAGTATAGTTTTAAAATTTTATAACGAATAAATTATGTCTGACGATAATAATAAAAGCCAGCCCAATCCGCAGCGGAAGAAGATCAACCCCAACCCGCCCGGCGGTATGCAGGGCTGGATGGTGGCCACGCTGATTCTTGCTATCATCGGTCTGCTCTTCTTTAACTCCAAAAGTGCACTTCCTACCGTTCCTTATAAAACTTTCGAGGAAATGGTTCACAACGAGGAAGTGGAAAGCCTGGCGATAGTTAAAGGAAAAAAGCTGGTGGAAATTTCGCTCAACCAGAAGGGCCTCAGTAACCCGGCGTATAAGAACAAGCTGGGCAATGCCAAGTTTTCGAAAGGGCCGCACCTGGAAATGAATGTGATTTCGGACGATTCTTTTATGAACAGCTTCAGCGCTTTCCTGAAAGAAAGTAATCTGCCGGATGAGTATAAAAACAAGCTCTACCCCGACTCGGTGGAAAGGAGCGACTACCTGCAGATCTTCATGTCCTTGTTTCCCTGGCTGTTCCTCTTTGGTCTGATGTATTTCCTGATGAGCCGTATGTCGGGCGGAGGCCCGGGCGGAGCCATATTCAATATCGGTAAATCCAAGGCCGCCCTTTTCGATGCGGATAACCGGGTGAAGATCACCTTTGCCGACGTAGCCGGCCTGGACGAGGCCAAGGAAGAATTAACCGAGATCGTGGAATTCCTGAAAAAACCGGGCAAATATACGGAGCTGGGAGGTAAGATACCGAAAGGCGCCCTGCTGGTAGGCCCTCCGGGTACCGGTAAGACCCTGATGGCCAAAGCAGTGGCAGGTGAAGCCAGTGTGCCGTTTTTCTCACTTTCCGGTTCTGACTTTGTGGAGATGTTTGTGGGGGTGGGCGCTGCGCGGGTGCGTGACCTGTTTAAGCAGGCGAAAGAAAAAGCGCCCTGCATCATTTTTATTGATGAGATCGATGCCGTAGGCAGAAGCCGCGGAAAAGGCGCTATGCCGGGCGGAAATGATGAAAGGGAAAATACCCTGAATTCCCTGCTGGTGGAGATGGACGGTTTCGGTTCCGATACCGGGATCATTATCCTCGCTGCTACCAACCGTCCGGATGTGCTCGATGCCGCCCTGCTGAGGCCAGGCCGCTTTGACCGCCAGATCTCGGTAGACGTACCGGATATCAATGGTCGTGAGGCTATCTTTAAGGTCCACCTGAAGCCGGTGAAAGCCGCTGCAGAGGTAGATGCCAAGAAGCTGGCTGCCCAGACACCGGGTTTTGCCGGAGCAGAAATCGCCAATGTCTGTAACGAAGCCGCCCTGCTGGCCGCCCGGAGAGGGAAGCAGCAGGTGGAAATGAAGGATTTTCAGGATGCGATCGACCGGGAGATCGGCGGCCTTGAAAAACGCAATAAGCTGATATCGCCGGAAGAGAAGGAGATCGTGGCCTTCCATGAAGCCGGGCACGCCATTACAGGCTGGTTTCTGGAGCATGCCAATCCGTTGGTGAAAGTTAGCATCGTGCCCCGTGGTATCGCCGCGCTGGGATATGCCCAATACCTTCCGAAAGAACAATACCTCTACCGTACCGAACAGCTTTTTGATGAAATGTGTATGGCTCTCGGTGGCCGTGCCGCAGAGGAGGTGGTCTTCGGAAAGATCTCGACAGGCGCGCTGAGCGACCTGGAAAAGATCACCAAAATGGCCTACAGCATGGTGACCATTTACGGTATGAATGATAAGCTGGGACATATCTCCTATTATGATTCCAAGGGACAGAGCGAGTATTCTTTTTCCAAGCCGTACTCGGAAAGCACCGCCAAGCTGATTGATGAGGAAGTGAAGAAGCTGATCGACCTGGCTTATTCCACCACCAAAGACCTGCTGATCGAAAAACGTCATCAGCTCGACCTGCTGGCCAAAGCCTTACTGGACAGGGAGATCATTTACCAGCACGACCTCGTGGAGATCATCGGTGAAAGGCCGTTCGACCGGCCTACCGTTTACCAGGAGTTCCTTGACAAAAAGGATCCCGAAGCAGCCCCGGTTCCGGACGATTCCAAGACGGGGGAAGAACCTGTAGAGAAAGAAGCATGAGGAAAGCCCGGGTGACCGGGCTTTTCGCTTATTTTACTTGTAATTTTTAAACACATACGCCCCCGAAGCAATCCGGGTTTCGCCACCTTTAATCAGTGTCCCGTCTTTGTACCAGCTCTGACCTTTGATCTGCGGCAGGCGCACCGTAGCGGTTGAATTGGCCGGAACAGTGACCCGCCAGGTAATGCCCTCCGTATTTCTCTCCCAGGAAGAGCGGATCGTTCCGTAGCGACCGTCATGTTCGGCGCTGAAGGTATCCAGGCCTTCCATAAAGCGGGGCTCCAGGATAACATTCCGGAAGCCGGGCTGAGCAGGATCCGGCCTGATGCCGCCGGGCGCCTTAAACAGCCACGCGCCTATTTCACCAAACATGATATGGTTCATAGAAATGTCGGATTTGGCGTCAATAGGCCAGTTTTCGTAGAGGGTGGTGGCACCATTAGCGATCCACCAGCCCCACGACGGAAACGTTTTACGGCTCGCCAGTGCGTACGCCACATCCTCATGCCCGTTGTCGCTCAGGGCCTGCAGCAGGGCTTTGGTGCCCAGCAGGCCTACATCCAGCTGCGTGCCGTCGTCTTTTACCCGCTGCGCCAGGTGATCGGCCACCTTTTGTCTCAACTCTTCCGGAACCAGGCCCCAGAAGAGCGGTACGGCCAGCTCGGTTTGCAGGCCGCTGCCATAAAGCCCGGCCTCCCGGTTCAGGTACTTTGTATTGAATGCATTCCGGATCTTTTCGGCCAGCGCCGTGTACTTCCGGTGATCGGCCTCCTTCCCCAGCAGTTTTGCCGCATCCGCCAGTATCCGGGTATCGGTATAATAATAGGCCGTGGAGGTCAGTTCTACCGGAGCCTTGGATTTCACCGGGATCCAGTCGCCCAGCCCCCAGGAGGTCAGCCCGGAAGGGTACAGCGCATCGATATGATCCACATACCGCTTTATGTTTTCATAATTATCCTGCAGGGGCTTTTTATCGCCGTAAAACAGGTAGAGGTTCCAGGGAATGATAGCGATGGTGCTCGTCCAGTCGGGGCCGTTGCCCCACTCATATCCCCAGCCTCCCGTAGGGATAATGGAAGGTAAGACCCCGTTTGGCTGCTGCTCGTCGCGGTGATCGGCCAGCCATTTTTCATAGACGGTGATGCCGTCGAAGTTAAACAGGCCGGTTTCGCTGGCAATATGGGCATCGCCTGTCCAGCCGTTCTTTTCCCGCTGGGGGCAGTCGGTAGGATACCCCACCAGGTTAGACAGGTAGGAATTATTGGTCGCCCACCAGATGCGGTTCAGGGTCTCGTCAGACGAGGCTATCCGGCCCACGGGTTCTACATCGGAGTGAATAAAATACCCTTTCAGACTGCCTGTGAGCAATTGTACCGGCCGGCTGGCGGTCACCTCCACGTATTGAAACCCTTTGTAGTTAAACCGGGGCATAAAACTCTCCGTTCCTTCCCCTTTCAGGATAAAAATGTCGGTCTGAAAAGGGTCACTGTCATCAGTGGGCCGATAATGCGCATCGATGTTCGACATATCCGGGCGCCCGTTATCATAAAGCCTTTCCGCATGCTTCAGCCGGATCTCCGTACCTTCCGGGCCCGACAGGGTGATCTTACTGACCCCGGAAATATTCCTGCCCAGGTCAAAAACATACACCGTATCGCTGAGCCTGTTCATGCTCTTTACCGCGATCTCCTCCACCGCGCGAACCGGCCGCAGCGCCTGCGCTACAATATTCAGGGAAGGCGCTGACCGTAGCGTGGAATTCTTCCATTTACTGTCATCAAAATCCGGAAGATTCCAGCCGCTGATCTCCTTCCGGGCATCGTAATGTTCGGCCGTATAAATACTGTTAAAGATGAGCGGGCTGAGCGCCGTTTTCCAGGGCCTGCCCGAAGAAATGGTTTCTACGGAACCATCTTCATAGGTGATCCTCAGGTCCATACAGAATGCGGGACGGTTCCGCCAGGGCGCCCGGTCAAAATACCATACGGCGGTTGACTGGTGATTATACCACCCGTTTCCCAGCAAAACGCCTATCGCATTTTTTCCTGCTTTCAGTTCCCGTGTCACGTCATGCGTGACGTACAATATCCTTCGGTCAAAACGGGTATAGTTAGGATCCAGTACGTGGTCTCCTATTTTCGTGCCATTAATATACAACTCAAAGAGGCCGCCGGCCGCGATATACGCCCTGGCCGACCGGATCTTCTTCCCGGTCTCAAAGCTACGCCGGAAGTAGGGTGCCGGCTTGAGGCGGATGTCCGTCCCGTCGCTGATCCACTCTCCTTTCCAGTTGCTTATGTGCATCAGGCCCGTCTCAAAAGAAGCTACTTCTGAATGTACCCTTCCGTCGTGGTTATCCCACACCGCCACCTTCCAGAAATACCGGGTGTAGGGTTGCAGGTCTTCCTTTGTATAGATAATAAGGTTTTCGGGGGAACTGATCCTGCCGGTTGAAGCGGTCTTTTCCCCTGCAACACCCAGGGAGTCTGTACCCAGCCAGACCTGATACGCCTTTTGCCCGGCTCCCGGCCGGTCATCCTTCTGCTTCCAGGAGAGGCGGGGATGGGGCGTGTCTGTACCGAGGGGTGCGGTCAGGTGTTCTGTGCGCAGGTCGTACAGCTGAGCCTGGGAAATAATTGCCGAGAAAAAGGAGAGGAAAAAAATGATACGGGCCATAAGGTTGATTACTGTTCTGCCTGTAAAAATGTGAATTAAACTCTTACCGGGCAACAATTTTATAATTCCTTAATCTCAATTCTTTGGAAACCAGGCTATAAAAGATCAATTTTGAACAGCGAAACAAAAACACCGGTCTTTTCCGGGGGATTTGTCGCACAATATTTCACAACAAAATCAACAAAACGATGGAAGATTATGCATTGCATCCTGAAGATCTCGATTTTCAGGATTTCGAAGAGACCGAGTACGACAGGCTTGACGAGAAGTAAAAAAAGTTAGATATTTTAAAAAGTATCTAACTTTTTAGTTTATTCTGCAATTCATTCAGCTTCAGAAGCGCCTCTATCGGCGAAAGGGTATTCAGATCCAGAGCGCGAATGCTCTCTTTGACCTCCTCGCCTACCGGGTCTACCGGATCAAAAAAGTTCAGCTGGTAGTTATTTTTCGGAGCGTCGTTCAGCTTTTGCTTGTTCTTTTCCTTTTCCTCACTTTTTTCCAGGGCCTGCAGGATCTCGTTGGCCCGTAGCACCACACTTTGGGGCATTCCGGCCAGCTGAGCCACGTGAATACCGAAGCTGTGCTCGCTTCCGCCTTCCTTCAGCTTCCGTAAAAAGACGATCTTTCCGTTCAGCTCCTTTACCGACACGTTGAAATTTTTGATGCGCTGCAGGTCGTTGGTCAGGTTATTCAGCTCATGATAATGAGTGGCAAAGAGGGTTCTGGGCTTCAGATTCGGGTTATTATGCAGGTACTCGGCGATACTCCAGGCAATGCTCACGCCATCGTAGGTGCTGGTTCCCCGGCCGATCTCGTCCATGATCACCAGGCTCCTGTCGCCCAGGTTATTCAGGATGGAGGCCGTTTCGGTCATTTCCACCATAAAAGTACTTTCGCCCCGCGACAGGTTATCGTTCGCTCCCACCCGGGTAAAGATCTTATCCACCAGGCCTACCTCTGCGGATGCCGCCGGTACAAAGCAGCCCGTCTGCGCCATCAGTACGATCAGGGCCGTCTGCCTTAACAAAGCCGACTTTCCCGCCATGTTCGGGCCGGTGATGATGATGATCTGCTGATGGTCATCGTCAAGGTACAGGTCATTCGGCACGTACGATTCTCCTGGCGGCAACTGCTGCTCGATCACCGGATGCCGCCCTTCTTTAATGTTCAGCACCCGGCTTTCGGAAATCACCGGCCGGCAATAGCCGTTTTTATTCGCAACCCGGGCAAAAGACAACAGCGCATCCAATGCGGAGATCACCCTTGCATTCTCCTGAATGGCCGGCACAAACTCCCCTGCCGTGACCACCAGGTCATTGAAGATCCGGAATTCTATCTCGTTGATCTTACTCTCGGCGGTCAATATCTTCTCTTCGTATATCTTCAGCTCTTCCGTGATGTAACGCTCGGCATTCACCAGCGTCTGCTTCCGGATCCACTCCTGGGGCACCTTATCCTTATGGGCATTGGACACTTCCAGGTAATAGCCGAACACCTTATTGAAAGCGATCTTCAGCGAAGGAATGCCTGTGCGTTCCGCCTCACGGGTCTGGATATCCAGGAGATAATCTTTCCCGGAAAAAGCAATTTTATGCAGCTCGTCAAGCGCTTCATCCACCCCGGTCCGGATCATATTCCCCTGGTTAACCTGAATAGGCGCATCTTCACGCAGTTCGCCGGTTATCTTATCGATGAGAAACCGGCAGTCGTTCAGTTGAGCTATATATTTTTCCAGCGCCTTATTTGTGCTTGTGCTCAGCAACTGCTTCAGCGGTTCGATCTGGACCAGCGCCCTTTTGAGCTGTACCATCTCCCGCGGGTTGATCCGCCTCACGGCCACTTTCGACACCAGCCGTTCGAGATCGCCCACCGGCTTCAGGATCCGAATCAGCGACTGCAACACGCTGTCGTCACTCCGGAAAAACTCCACGGTATCCAGCCGCTCCTCAATCTGGGCTTTGTTTTTCAGGGGCAGCACCATCCATTTCCGTAAAAGACGGGCTCCCATAGGCGTAATGGTCTGGTCCAGTACTTCAATCAGCGGAACGCCCCCCTCATACTGGGCAAAAAGCAGCTCCAGGTTCCGGATGGTAAACCGGTCAAGCCATACATAACTATCCTTATCCAGCCGGTTGAGGCGGCTGATGTGGTTCATTTCCCTATGTTCGGTATCGTTCAGGTATTGCAGGATCACCCCTGCCGCCGTGATCCCTTCTTTGAGATTCTCTACCCCAAACCCTTTCAGGTTACCGGTTTTAAAATGCTTGATCAGCAATTCGTAAGAAAAATCGTAGGCATACACCCAGTCTTCAAAAGTATAGGTATTATACTTATCACCGAAGATATATTCAAAGCGTTTTTTATGCTTTTTGCAGTACAGGATCTCGGCAGGGCTGAAGCCCTGGATCAGCTTATCCACGTAGGCCATCGTGCCTTCTGTGGTAAAAAACTCCCCGGTGCTGATATCCAGGAAGGCCACGCCCAGCAGGTCATCACCGGCAAAGTGTACGGATGCCAGGTAGTTGTTCTGCCGCACATCCAGCACATTGTCGTTAAAAGAAACCCCGGGTGTCACCAGCTCAGTCACTCCCCGTTTTACGATCCCCTTCACCGACTTCGGATCTTCCAGTTGGTCGCAGATGGCCACTCGCTGTCCGGCACGCACCAACTTGGGCAGGTAAGTATCGAGGGAATGATGCGGGAAGCCGGCCAACTCATCGTTTGTCCCGCCGTTATTCCGGCGGGTCAGCACAATGCCCAGTATCTTCGAAGCTTTGATGGCGTCTTCGCCGAACGTCTCGTAAAAATCCCCTACCCGGAAAAGCAGCAGGGCGCCGGGGTATTTGGCTTTGATCTGGTTATACTGTTTGTTTAATGGTGTTTCCTTAGGTTCGGCAGCTTTGGCCATTGTGCAAATGTTTGTTAGATTCACATCAAAATTATAAATTTTTGGCCGGAAATCTAAATTTTAGATGCATCAGGGTTTATCTTGTGGAATCTTGATGAAAAATTGTAAGAATTGTGAATGCTGAATTGTGAATGCTGAATGCTAAATGCTAAATGCTGAATTGTGAATGAAAAATAAAGGGAAGGTACTTCTGTTGTTTCAACTCCTCGCAATTCGCGATTGATCGTTCATTTATAATACATTAGGATATTCCATAATTCAGCATTCACAATTCAGCATTCAGCATTAAAAAATCCTTACCTTTCTCCTATGAAATAGGATATTCCATAATTCAGCATTCACAATTCAGCATTAAAAAATCCTTACCTTTCTCCTATGAAAATCGAACACCTGGGCATCGCCGTAGAAAGCCTGGAGGCCTCTAATAAGCTCTTCAGCAAACTCCTGAACACCTCCCCCTACAAAACGGAGACCGTGGAGTCGGAAGGGGTCATCACTTCTTTCTTTATGACGCCGACCGGAAAGATCGAACTGCTGGAATCCACCCGTGAAGACAGCCCCATAGCACGCTTCCTCGACAAAAGAGGGCCCGGGATCCACCACGTGGCCTTTGAGGTAGACGACATAGAAGCCGAAATGAAACGGCTGGCCGCGGAGGGGTTCACACTGCTGAACGAAAGCCCCAAAAAGGGTGCCGACAATAAGTGGGTCTGTTTTCTACATCCGAAAGATACGAACGGCATGCTGGTGGAATTGTGCCAGGAGATCCGATAAGTCTCTGCAATAATTAACCGTATTTCGATGTTTTTATACTAAATTCGCAGCTTCAATTCAGAAAATCAGCGTAGTGCAGATCGATAAAAAACTAAGAGCTTTAGCCGTGGTATTGCCCCAGTTCCACCCCTTTCCCGAAAACGATGCATGGTGGGGTAAAGGCTTTACCGAATGGACCAACACGGTGAAGGCCCGGCCGCGCTTCAAAGACCATTACCAGCCCCACCTGCCTGCCGACCTGGGGTTTTATGACCTGCGCCTGCTGCAATCGCTGACAGATCAGGCTCATCTGGCCCGCGAATACGCCCTCGCCGGTTTTTGCTACTACCATTACTGGTTTAACGGCAAAAGATTAATGGAACGCCCCGTGGAGGAGATCCTTGCCTCAGGCAAACCCGACTTCCCTTTTATGTTGGCCTGGGCCAACGAAAACTGGTCAAGAAGATGGGACGGCAAGGATAAGGAAGTATTGATAGAACAGCATTATTCGGAAGAAGACCACCGTGCTCATGCGCAGTACCTCTGTACCCGTGTATTCAAAGATAAGCGGTACATCCGGATCAACAATAAGCCTTTTTTCCTGTTTTATAACACCCATATCATCCCTGACCTGAAGAAGGCAGTGGCCATCTGGCGGGAAACGGCCCGGCAAAACGGTTTCGAAGACCTGTACCTGGGCGGGATCCTCACCTCTTCCGAATTTGAGGTGAGCGCAGCCGAAACGGGCCTGGATATCGTGGTTGACTGGCAACCCGACTGGACGCATCTAAAGGTAGTGCCCGGTTTTTGGGACCGGTTGAAAAATAAGCTCTCCCTGGGCCGGACCTACCGGAAAATAGACTATGCGGAAGTCGTCAGAAGAATGAAAAATAAACCCCGCCTGAAACAAAAATACTTCGGAGCTATCGTACCCGGCTGGGACAACAGCCCCCGGCGGAAAAATGATGCTTTTATCATGCACAATGCTACTCCGGAGCTGTACCGCGACTGGCTGGAGGATGTCTGTGCCCGGGCTGAGGTATACTCGCCCGAAGAGAATTTTGTTTTTATCAATGCCTGGAACGAGTGGGCCGAAGGAAACCACCTCGAACCCGACCGGAAATGGAAACGGGCATTTCTTGAGGCGACGAAACAGGTGTTAACGCGATATGGCTATGAGCAGTGAGGAAGAATTGTTAATGGACGACTATTCACCCGGAACTCACTACTCGGAACCCGGAACTATTTTATACGGATGAAAATACTCAAAAACCTGATCCAGTCGGTGGCCCATCGCTTCGGATACCACGTTCAGAGCAAAAACGGGATATCGGGCGATATGGGTCTTTTTCTGAAAAGCCTGAAGACCCGCGGACTGATCGTACGCAATATTCTCGACGTAGGCGCCCATAAGGGCGACTGGAGCGTGATGGCCGCCGCTATCCTGCCGGAGGCCACTTATTACCTTATTGAACCCCAGGAAGAGCTGAAGCCGGAGATCGATCAGTTCCTTGCCCGGCAAAAAGGCAAGGCCTTTTTCGGCGGCGCCGGAGCGGAAGACGGCGAACTTACCCTCACCATGTGGGAAGACTTTGCCGGATCTTCTTTCCTGCTGGAAGAAGGGGAAGCCGACGGGAAGACCCAAAAGAAAGTGCCTATCTACAGCATCGACGGGTTGATTGCCCGCGGCGAGATGCCGGTTCCGGACATTTGCAAGATCGATGTCCAGGGCTTTGAGATCGAAGTGCTGAAAGGCGCTGCCGGTATCTTCGGAAAAACGGAGGTCTTTATCCTGGAGGCTTCCCTGTTCAAATTCTCTCCGAGCCAGCCGCTGCTGCACGACATCATCGCCTACATGACCCAAAGGGGTTATGTGATCTACGACTTCGCCGGCTTCACCAACCGCCCGCTCGACATGGCGTTGGGACAGCTCGATATCTGCTTTGTGAAAGAAGACAGCTTACTCCGAAAAAGCCACGGATGGGCGTGATATGCCGAAAGTCTCCGTCATATTGCCCAATTACAATCACGCCGCTTACCTGCCGGAAAGGCTGGAGAGCATCCTGGGGCAGGAGTTTCAAGACTTTGAAGTAATCATTCTTGATGATTATTCTTCCGATAACAGTATAGCTGTACTGGAAAAATACGCTTCCGACAAGCGGATCACGCACTTCCTGAAAAACGGGGTCAATTCCGGCTCCACGTTCATACAATGGGAAAAGGGATTAAGCCTGGCCACAGGCGAATACATCTGGATCGCGGAGAGTGACGACATCGCGGCGCCTGCTTTCCTATCGGAGATGGTGAATGTGCTGGAAAACAATAAAAATACAGGTGTGGTTTTTTCTTCTTCCCTATGGATCGATGAAAAAAGCACCGAAATTCACCGGCCCGACCATGAATCGGGGAACCGGCAATGGAGCGGTGGACAGCTTCTTCAGGACGAATTTCTGAAGGGCCCGCTGATCTACAATGCCAGTTCGGCCCTGTTCCGGAAAAGCCTCGTGGCAAAGGTGGACTTCTCTGTAGTGCGCACGTTCCGCTACACGGGCGACTGGATGTTCTGGGTGCAGGTATCAGCAGATACAGCGGTGATGCGGCTGGACAAACGCCTTAATTTTTTCAGGAGGCACTCCGGTAACGTCTCCTTTAAGTCGGACCGGGAAGGCTTATTATTTACCGAAGGTTTCCGGATCATCCGGTATATTTACGCCCATTACCCGGTTTCCTTCCTGACCCGCCGGAAAACCGCCCTGCGTTGGGCAGGGAAGCTTCCGAAGGGCGGGATACCGCCAGGGCTTCCCTTCGAAGTACGCTTTTACCACCGTTTAATCCGAATTTTCAAGTGAGCGGCATTTCAGTCATTATAGCGTGTTATAACAGCGAAAAGGTCATTTCCGAAACGCTCCGGCACCTGCAGGCTCAGCAGGACTTTGAAGGAATTTCGTGGGAAGTGGTGCTGGTCAACAACAACTCTACGGATCGCACGGCCGAAATAGCGGAAAGCGTGTGGAATGAAAACCCGGTCGTGCCGCTACGGATTATCACCGAAACCCGTATGGGCGAGGCCAATGCCCGGAAAGCCGGCATTAAAGCGGCCCGGTACGGCATCATCAGCGTGGTAGATGACGATAACCGGGTGGCCGCCAACTGGATAAAGACCATTTTTAATTACTACAAAGACCCGGAGATCGGCCTGGTCGGCTGTGCCGGTGAAGGCGCCTTTGAAGCCCCCCTTCCCCCCTGGTTCAAAGAAAATGAACACGCCTTTGCCATCGGAAAGCTCTACGAAGGAAATTTCATTGATATTACGGAAGACGCACTGGTACCCGGCGCTGGTCTGAGTGTCCGGAAAGAAGTATATGACCACCTGTACTCCCTAAACTGGCAGCCGTTTCTGGAAGGACGCGTGGGCAACCGGCAGAGCGGCGGCGCCGACAGTGAAATGTGCTATATCACCCGATTACTGGGATTTAAGATCTACTATTCCAATGAGCTTCATTTCAAGCACTTTACCGCTGCCGACCGGATCAGCCGTGAGCGGCTGAAAAACATGACCTACGGTTTTGGCGCGGCCGATGTATTTGTGCTGGTGTACCAGCTCCATTACCTTGAAAGCACCGGCAGGAAATCACTCATGACCGCCCTCCGGAAAAATTGGTGGTTCAATTACCTCGGGAAGAAGGTCAACTATTTTCTAAAGCGGAATACGTTTAAAGATACCGGGCAGCGCGAGCTGTTTGAGATCCGTAACCGGGCGTTTTGCGAGACCATCGTTCAGGAGAAAAAACGCTTCCAAGAGGCCTTCGCCTACCTGGATAAAATACCCAAGCTAAGACCCTGATCAATGTACATTCAGCAGGCCCTCCGGTTACCGATAGGAAAAGCCAACGGGATCTACAAAGATACGATCCCCGAAGCCCTCATGGCGGCTGTGCTGAACGAGCTGCAGGCCCGGGCCGGAGTGTTGCCCGATGAGCTTATCCTGGCCAATGCCTTCGGTACGGGCGGAAACATGGGGCGTTACGCTTCGCTGCTGGCGGGTTTCCCGGAAACGGTTCCGGTCACTACCATAGACTCGCAATGCTCCGGCGGGCTGCGGGCTGTAGAGCTGGGATGCGCTGTTTTAGGCTCGGGCCATGCAGAACGAGTGATTGCCGGCGGAATGGAAAGCCGCAGCATGGCTCCTTTAAAGTCGTACCGCGATGGTGATCCGCGTAAGACCGGGCCGTATTATACCACGGCCGTGTTTGCCCCCGGCGAACCGGGCACCCTGCTGAAGGCGGCTGAAAACACCGCCCTCAAACACCGCATTTCCAAAGCGGAAATGCTTCAGTGGACGCAGGAATCCCACCGTAAAGCCTCGGATCCGGAAATACAAAATCTTCTCCGCCCCTTCATTCATCGTTTGGCGGCGGGACATCAGGATCAGTCGATCCGGCCGGGCACCGACTTTAGAGCGCTCAGCACCGGGGAGCTCATCGACCGCACCGTTTCCGCGCATTATAACGACGGTGCAGCGGCCGTCATGCTGGGGAATCGCCCCGAAAATGCCCTGGCGAAGATCGTTGCTACCTATACCACCGGTTGGGATCCCCGTTTCGCCCCGGAAGCCGTGCTGCCGGCCGCAGCGGGAGTGCTGAGAAAGGCAGGTTTCACAGCAGGCGACATCGATATTTTTGAAGTGAACGAATCTTTCTCCCTTATCCCTGCTATTTTTGCCAAAGAGTTTAGGGTTGGTCCCGGTAAGATCAACCTCCTGGGCGGAAACCTGGCCTACGGTCATCCTTTCGGCGCCAGCGGAACCCTGAACCTGATCCACCTGGTGGCCGCGTTGAAGTGGAAAAATGCAAAACGCGGACTGGTGGTGCTTCCGGCGGCCGGCGGACTGGCCACGGCCATGATCATTGAAAATGTTTTTTGAACGTTTCCTACATACCGATCCCTCCAAAACCGCGCTGAAATACCAGGGCCGGGAGATCAGCTATGGCGACCTGTACCAGCAGATCAGGAGCAGGGCCGCATGGCTGCGGCGACATCCGGCCGACTACCTGCTTTGCCATTCTTCGGAAGCCGAAAACCTCATCAGCTTTCTCGCCCTTATGTATACCGGCCGGAAAGGGGTTTTCTGCGGGAAGAACGTTTCACCCGAACTGAAGCTGGCCTACGCCGAAAAATATAACCTGGGCCTGCTCGACTTTTTACCGGAGGTTTCCCGCGCCGTAAACGCGCCTTACCTACCTGCAAAAAAGCAAACCATAAGCCCGGTCGACTCCATAACGGACGCTTTCGGTGAGGTAAACGCACCATATGTACCCGAAGAAAAATATATTCCGGGCGCCGACGACCCCATAGCAGAGCCCCCCGGCGCTCTGCACGGGCCTTACCGGCCTTCCGGAAGCGACTATTTTCTGGGTGTTCTGAGCTCGGGCACGGGCGGCAATCCGAAAATCATCTGGAAAGACTACCGGTCGTGGTTCAACGCTTTCCCCGCCCAGTCGGAAGTTTTCGGGATGCAGGCCGAAGACCGGGTCATGGTGGTGGATGCGCTTGGCTACTCGGCCAACCTCAACACCGTCATCCACACGCTTTGGCTGGGGGCCACCGTGGTGCTCACGCCCCTCCGGGAGGCTAAAAACTGGGAAAACCTTATCCGGTCGGAAGCGATCAGCAGCCTGTTCCTGGTGCCGTCGCATTACCGTCTGTTACCGGAAAATACGACATTTCCGGGCCTCACATCCGCGGTAAGCGCAGGAGAAAAACTCGATCCGCTGCTGGCGGAAAAGCTGCTCCGGATTTTCCCCGAGGCCTGCCTGACCGAATATTACGGGGCTGCCGAACTGGGCCATATCAGCTACATCCAAAACCGGGAGATTGTGGAAAAGCCGGGTTCGGTTGGCCGGCCCTTCCCCGGAGTAAGCATCCGTATCCGGGAAGAAAAAATCTGGGTGGAAAGCCCCTACATCTCGCCCGAATACCGGCATGCGCCTACGGTTTCAGACATGGGCTTTATTGACACGGAAGGCTACCTGTGCCTCCTGGGCCGGGAAGGCCGGATGTTCAACCGAAGGGGGCTGAACATTTTCGCCGAAGAAATAGAGAATGCCGCCCGGCTTCACCCGGCCATTGCCGAAGCCGTTCTCCTCCCGGATACCCGCAATCCTGAGCACCTGACCCTCTTACTGGTACGCACAAAACCCGTAAGCCAGGATGAGTTGCGCGATTTTCTCCTGAAAAGTGTGGCAAATGACAAACTTCCGAACAGCATTCTATTTACCGAAGATATCCCGCGTAACTCCTCCGGGAAAGTAGATTTTAAAGTGCTCTCCAAAAAACCCGTGGACGAAGACAGCTTTTGCTGACGCGAAGGTTATATTCTGCCTATGCCGGCAGACCCTTCATTTTCCTTCATACTTATTGTTTTGTGGCCTTTGTACTGAGATCGTCATGCTCTTTGTACAAAAATTATGTTTTACGAAGAAGATTGTAATACAAAAGACACAGGGGCTCCAATTAATATTTAACAGTTAATTTAATATTTATTTAATTATAAATTAATTTAACTAAATAATACTACATAGATACATTATTACAAAAATGAAAATATTTAAATACATAATCTTTACCTTTATATGTCTGAATGCCAGCGCCCAACGCGACACCATCGAGCTGAAAAGTGTGACCGTCACCGCCGGCATCATCCGCAATGAGATCAAAAACACAGCGCGGAACATCACCGTGATCGACCGCCAGACCCTGGAAGCCTCGCCCGTAAAAACCCTCGACGGTGTGCTCCAGTATGCCATGAACGTGGATGTACGCTCCCGTTCCGCCTTCGGGGTGCAGGCCGATATCAGTATTCGCGGCGGCCATTATGACCAGACGCTCATCCTGGTAGACGGCGTTAAGGTCAACGACCCCCAGACCGGTCATCATGCGCTGAACATCCCCGTTCCTTTTTCAATGATCGAAAAAATAGAAGTGCTGCAGGGCGGGGCTTCGCGGGTATTCGGGCCCAGCGCCTTCTCCGGCGTGATCAATATTATTACCCGCCAGCCGGCAACTTCCGAACTGGAGCTGCAGCTGTCAGCCGGAGAATACGGCACATGGAACACCTATGCCGGCGGCGCCTGGGTCAAAAACAGCTTTTCCCTGTCGGGCGGAGCAGAACTCGGGGGCAGCGACGGCTACATACCGTCCACCCGTTACCGTAAAAATGCGGCTTCGCTGCGGGCTGAAAAGCAGTATAAAGGCGGCAGTCTTCAATTGGGATACGGCTTCATGAACAACGATTTCGGCGCCACCAATTTCTATCATCCCAAATTCTACAACCAATACGAGGAAGTTTCCTCCCAGCTCCTCAGCACCAGCTGGAAGCACGCTTTCTCATCCGGGCTGTCGGGCACGCTGATGGCCAACTACCGTATCCATCACGACATGTTCGACTTTGATAATTACCGGAAGACCGACCGGCTGGGCTCGCTCAACCTGCACAAGACGGACGTGCTGGATATCGAATGGAAGTTCCGGTTCAGGAATGCGTGGGGCAACAGTGCTTTCGGGGCCGAATACCGGAATGAGACGGTCCGGTCGAACCGCCTGGGAGAGGAGCTCGATCAGGAAGAGACCATCAGCGGATGGCCCGACCTCTTTTACACCCGGGGGAAATCACGCGACAATTACAGCCTCTTTGCCGAGCACAGCGCCACGTGGAAAGGCTTCATCCTGAGCGCAGGTACGCTGGCGAATATCAATTCCCAATTCGGGTTTTCTCTTTTCCCCGGCCTCGACCTGGGCTACAGCCTGGGGCGTAACTCCCGTCTTTACTATTCGGTCAACCGTTCGCTGCGTTTTCCTACCTTCACGGAGCTCTACCTGAACAACAATACCGTGACCGGTGACCCGGATCTCAAACCCGAAAAAGCCTGGACCCATGAGATCGGGTTTAAGAACCAGAAAAACCTTTATTCGGGCAACTACTCGGTTTTCTACACCGGAACACAGGATGCGGTCGACAAGCTCAAACGTCCGGGCATAGCCGTGCCCCTCATGGAAAACATCAATGACATTAACCGCTACGGGTTTGAAACAGCGCATACCCTCGGGTTTCCGGTCAATAAGTTAAGACTGAAGCAGTTGTCGTTCAACTTCTCCTGGATCACTACCGACAGGAAGGAGGAAGGTTTCCAGTCATTTTACACCCTGAACTACCTGAAGCAGAAGCTGTCGGCCGGGCTGTTCTTTGAACCCCTGCAGAACCTGTCGCTCAGCGGCTGGTACACCTGGAAAAATCGGGCCGGCCAATACGCCTGGGATGACAATACACCGCCGGTAAACTACGGATCGTTCAGCCTGGTGGATATCCGGGCGGCTTACCGCTGGAAACCGCTTACCTTCACGCTGGATGTCAACAATCTCCTGAACGAAAAGTATTTTGAGTACGGGTTTGTACAGCAACCTCCCCGGTGGGTGACGGGCGGAGTACGCTATCGGATCTGAGCCGGCCTCTCACGGAATAAAGGTGTTTAAAAAAAGGGAAATGCAAGGTATTGAAGATGAGCACAAAGGAGCACACTAAACGTATGTAACTAAGTCCGGATTCCGAAAACAACCGCGCAGCTTGTCTGATTTTTAAACACCTTATTTTTGAACACCTCCTTCTTTTTTGGCAGACATCCTCATGCCGTTCAGAAATTACCCCTTATCTTGGAGGTTGTTTGCGACAATTCAACCTATGAATCAATTCTTGAAAATTGCCATTGCCCTGCTGTTGGTAGTGCTTGCCTCTGCTACAGGCAGGCGGCTGGCAGGCGACAATACCGATCACATTAAAGTCATCCCTGATTTCAGAGTAGAACATCTCTTCTCCCCTTCCAAAGCGGGGATGGGCTCCTGGGTGGCCATGACCTTCGACCCTGGAGGTCGCCTCATTACGTCTGACCAGTACGGGGCGCTCTACAGGTTAGAAACAGTGCCCGGCCAAAGCCTTCCTAAAATTGAGAAACTGCAGCTTGAAAACGACAGCCTGAATATGGGTGCGGCCCAGGGGCTGCTCTGGGCTTTCGACGCCCTCTACCTGATGGTTAACAACCGGCCCTCTGAAAAGCTCCGGCAAAAAAGCGGCCTCTACAAATTGGAAGACACCGATCAAAACGATCAGTTTGACAAGATTACACTCCTGAAGGAACTTCAGGGCGAAGGAGAACACGGGCCACACAGCATCATACTTTCCCCCGACAGCCTCTCCCTCTATGTCATCTCCGGCAATCATACCGACGCCCCCGAAATGGACAGCTACCGCCTCCCCAAAACCTGGCAGCATGACAATCTTTACCCTTTTATCAAGGACCCTCGCGGGCACGCCACAGACCGCAGGGAACCGGGAGGCTGGATTGCACGGGTGGATCCGCTCACCAACCATTGGGAATTTGTAAGCGGCGGATACCGGAATGCCTTTGATATTGCTTTCAATGAATCAGGTGATCTTTTTACTTATGATTCCGACATGGAGTGGGAATTCGGCCTTCCCTGGTACCGTCCTACCCGCATCTGCCATGTCACCAGCGGCAGTGAGTTTGGCTGGCGGACAGCCTCAGGAAAATGGCCGGAGACCTATGCCGACAATCTCCCCCCGGTGATCAATATCGGGCAGGGCTCTCCCACCAACCTGATCTCCCTTAAAAATGCGGCATTCCCTCCGGCATTCGAAAATACACTGCTGGCATTCGACTGGAGCTTCGGCATCATCCATGCCGTTCACCTGAAGCCTGACGGCGCCGGCTACTCTGCTGAAAGAACGGAGTTTCTCTCGGGCGTACCCCTGCCACTGACCGACGGTGTCATCGGCCCTGACGGCGCCCTCTATTTCCTTACGGGTGGCCGCCGGCTGCAGTCTGATCTTTACCGGGTTTCTTACACAGGGCAAAATCGTAAGGGTGATCCTGCAGCGTCACTCAACGAGCCCCACCTTCTCCGGCGCAGGCTGGAGGCTTTCCATGAAGGTACACATCCCGAAGCCCTGCAGGAAGCCTGGCCCTTCCTCGATCATCAAGACCGGCTGATCCGCTATGCCGCCCGTATCGCGGTAGAGCACCAGCCAACGGCCGCATGGGCTTCCCGCGCTCTGGAGGAGTCAAATCCTTCAAAAGCCATCTACGCGCTCATGGCACTGATCCGCACTGATCCCGCCCCCCGGAAGACAGCTATAGGAGAATCCCTGCTTCAAATCGGTTTCGATACCCTCAGCGAAGAAAAAAAGGTCGATCTCTTCCGCACGGCTGAGCTTCTCTTTGCGCGGACAGGGCCACCCGACCCGGCATTGAAAGCACGCTTTATCAAAGCCTTAACTCCATACTTTCCTTCTAAGACCGAAAACGTAAACCGCCAGCTGGCCAAACTGCTGGTCTACCTTGAAGCACCCGGCATTGCGCGGCAGCTTGTTCAGTTCCTGGAAGCTCCGGAAAATAACGCGCAAACGGCTTCTGCTACCTCTTCCGAAGATCTCATTTTCCGGAACCCGGCCTATGGGATAGACATCGCCCGGATGCTCGAAAAACTTCCGCCTGCAAGGCAAACCTATTATGCCATTCTGCTCTCATCGCTTAAAACCGGCTGGACTCCCGCCCTGCAGGAAAAATACCTGGGCTGGTACCGCAAAGCCTTCAGCTATCGCGGCGGATTAAGTTATATCGGCTTTCTCGACAGGGCCCGAAAAACCGCCCTCAGCCGGGTACCTCCCCAACGCTATGCTTACTTTGACAAAATTTCCGGGGGCGATCTCCTGGCAGAGAACGGGAATGACCTGACCCATGTGACTTTTCCGAAAGGGCCCGGAAGAAGCTGGAAGACCGAAGAAGCGGCCGCACTCTTCAACACTCCGCTTACCGGCAGAAATTTTGAACAGGGTAGAAACATGTACCTGGCCACCCTGTGTAACCGGTGCCACACTTTACAAGGGGAAGGAGCCAATGCGGGACCTGATCTCACCCGGCTTGGCAGCCGCTTCAGCACCCGTGACATCCTGGAGGCCATCATTGAGCCCAACAATTTTATATCAGACCAATACGCCTCTACCCAGCTTCAGCTCAGGAACGGAGACACCCGGGTAGGAAGGATCGTAACAGAAGACCAGCAGGGCATTACCCTTTCTCAAAATCCGTTTACTCCCGACATTACTATGAAAATTGCAAAAAAAGATATAGTTTCAAGGCATTATTCGTCGGTTTCCATAATGCTCCCCGGCCTGATCAACAGCCTTAATGAAGAAGAACTCAAAGATCTTATGGCTTACCTGATAGCCGGCGGCGACAAAGGGCATACTGTTTTTAACAAATAGTCAGCATGAAACTCAATACCGGGAGCCGGAACTCTAAACTAATTTTACAAATATGAAATCAACCAGAAGAAAGGCCTTGAAAAACATGATGGGTACCGCCGCACTGGGTTTATCACTGAATGAAGCCCTGGCTGCGCCCGAACGGATTTTACCTTCGGAACTGAAAGGCCGTGTAAAGCATTCCGTATCGCGGTGGTGCTTCAACTCCATCCCTTTGGAAAAACTTTGTGAAGAAGCCGTGAAGATCGGTATTACATCAGTGGAGCTGCAGGGGCCTGACGAATGGCCCGTCATTCAAAAATACGGCCTTACCTGCGCCATGCCCTGGGGCGCCGGCCTGGGTATTGAAAGAGGCTTTAATGATCCGAAGCTTCATGATGAGCTGATCGCCAGCTACCAGGCCATCTTTCCGAAATTGAAAGCGGCGGGACTCAATAAGATCATCTGCTTCTCCGGTAACCGAAACGGCCTCTCCGACGAGCAGGGAATAGAAAACTGTGCCCTCGGTCTGAAAAAGCTCATGCCTTCTGCTGAAAAGCACGGCGTAACCATGGTCATGGAGCTGCTGAACAGCAAGGTAAACCATAAGGATTACCAATGCGACTTTACGGAATGGGGTGTGAAGTTATGCAAGGCCACAGGCTCTGAAAACTTCAAGTTGCTGTACGACATCTACCACATGCAGATCATGGAAGGAGATGTGATCGCCACCATCCGGAAGCATCACAAGTATATTGCCCATTACCATACAGCGGGAGTACCCGGCCGCAATGAAATAGACGAGACCCAGGAGCTTTACTACCCGGCCATCATTAAAGCCATTATGGATACGGGCTATACCGGTTATATAGGCCAGGAGTTTGTTCCCAAAAGCCTCCCGCCAATAGAGTCCCTGAAACAGGGAGTGGAGATCTGTGACATCTGATATTTAATCATTTCACCTGTTTAATCATTTCACCATGAAAACAAGAAGAGACTTTCTGAAAGAAATCAGCGCCTCTGCCATTTTCCTTCCTCTGGCCGGGAAATTGCATAAAGACCCTGCTCAACCCATACGTGTAGCATTTTGCGGGCTGGGTTCGTATGCATCACGCTGTGCTGAAGCTATAAAAGATAGTACGAACATCAAAATAGCCGGTGTGATCACCGGCACTCCTTCCAAAATTAAAGACTGGAGTGAGAAATACAACCTCCCCGCCCGGTGTTGTTACACCTATGAGCAAATGGGAGAATTAAAAAATAACCCGGATATTGATGTAGTGTATGTCACGTCGGTCAATTCTGCCCATCACCCGCACACCCTGGCGGCAGCACGGGCCGGCAAGCATGTGATCTGCGAAAAACCCATGGCCATTCATGTCGGGGAAGCCGAAGAAATGATCGCTGTATGCCGGCAACATAACGTAAAGCTTCTCATAGGTTACCGTCTTCATTTTGAGCCGTTCACCCGAGAGCTCATCCGTATGCGGGCCACCGGAGAGCTGGGGCAGCTCAGTTTTGTCAATGCCACCATGGGCTTCCGTATCGGTGACCCGACGCAATGGCGGCTCAAAAAGGCGCTGGCCGGCGGGGGCGCCATGTATGATGTAGGCATTTATTGTATAAACGGAGCCCGGTATGCTACAGGAGAAGAGCCTGCCTGGGTGACAGCGCAGGAACTGAAAACCGACCCGGTAAAGTTTAGCGAGGTAGACGAAACCATCACCTGGCAGATGGGATTTCCGGGCGGGGTGATAGCCCACTGCGCCACTACCTATAATTTCAATAATTTCGACAGGCTTTACGTAGCCGGAAACAAAGACTATTATGAGCTTTCACCGGCCTTTGGCTACGGGCCCTTAAAAGCCCGAACCGGCAAAGGAGCGGTAGAAATGCCCGTGGTCACCCACCAGAAATACCAATTGGAGGGTATGGCGGATCACTTCCTGACGGGCGCCCGGCTTCCGGATTGTGACGGTGAAGAGGGGCTGAAAGACATGAAAATCATGGAGGCCATCTACGAGTCTGTCCGGAAAGGCGGCGAAAAGATACACCTTAACCTGTAGAATTTCCGGGCCTGCTTCCTCAAAATTCTTCCTGTTTCACGGAGCGTGGTGATCGAACGATGGTCAGTTGTTTTTTCAGTTCAGCCTTTTTATTTTCAGAAACCTTCAGGACGTCTCCGGTGCCTTCAAAAAACAGCTTATTATCTTTCACCTTCTGCAGGTAATTAAGATTGATCATAAGTGACTTTGACAACCTGTAAAAATGGGCCTCCGGAAAATGCCTGCTGATATGCCCCAGATTCATGGTAACCAGCAATGGTTTTGGTTGATTGGCAATACAAATGGTGGTCCAGACCCTTTTCGCCTCCATAAAGATGACCTCGTTTTTTCTGATCCTGATGTGGCTTCCATCGTCCCATACATAGATAGATTCGACAGCAGTGCTGTTATTGCAGAACCGGTTCCAGGCCAGGTCTACGTGGTAGATCAGGTCCCGGGGTTTAAAGGGCTTCAGAAGATATCCTTCGGGGCTGACCTCAGCAGCTCTTCGGAAAGTTTCAGAATCCTCTTTCCCGGTCAGGAAAACCACAGGTGCCTGGAAGACGTTCCGGATATCGGCGGCGGCCAGGATCCCGTCTTTTGCCGGGCCTTCCAACTCAATATCCATAATAATCACTTCCGGCTTAAATTTAACGGCCGCCACCAGGGCTTCGTTGTAGGTTCGGGCTACCTCCACCACCTGGTGGCCGGCGCTTTGAAGCGTTTCTTTTATACTCTCAGACGTAAAGACCTGGTCTTCCACCACCAGAATTTTCAGGAATTTATTCATACAGTTTCGGGTTTACTATTAAAAATATTCCTTACAGGTTTAAATCGCCTATACCTCATTTCAAAGGTCCAGCCGTTATTTTCAGAAAAGTGATGCTCTCCGTTCAACTGCCTGACCTGCAGAGCTATAATTTTCATCCCGAACGAGGTATTAAATGTGGTTTTGTCTTTGGAAGGTCCGTTATCGCTGACTTTCAGGATAAGATCATGGCCCGAAATATCTGCAGTAACTTCATACCGGGGCGCAGGATGATCAGCAAATGCATATTTACAGGCATTGGTAGTCAGTTCATTCATAATTAACCCGAGTGGGAGGCCCTCATCCGGTGTAACCTCCACTGGCTTAACGGAGTAGCTTACCTCCACATGCTTGAAAGCAAAGGCCTTTAAAACTACGTCTATTATTTCCCTAAAGAAATGATCCAAACGTAGGGTGTTCAGTTTGTCTTGGTGATATAGCTTACTGTGTAGAACCGACATCGCCTCTAATCGTAGATGACTTTCCTCCATAGCCTTTTGGGCAGAATCTGCATCAATCCGGCTTGACTGCATGCCGAGCAAGTCCGAAACCACCTGGAGATGATTTCTGAACCGGTGGCTCTGCTCCTGCACCAGCAGGGCATTCTGCCGGCTGATAATTTTGTTTTTCCTGTAGAGCCTGTAGAACAATAGCGTTGAAAGGACCATAACGGCAGAAAGCAACCCCACGAATTTCAATGAGCGTCGCTGGAGCCCGATATTTTCCCGATACAGGCTCAGTTCCCGCTCCTGGTTTTGCAGCACGATCTCCTTTTGTTCTGCTTCATAGAATTCCCGGAGCTCGCTAATATCCACAGCCCGATTAAGAGCCATATGCTCTCTCCTTTCCTTATCTATTTGCTGCTTTTGCAGTTGGTAGGCGGCAAGCCAGTCGCCCTGTTTTTCATAAAAAGTAAGGTATGCCGAGCTAATCAGCCGGGCAGACTCGCGGTCAAAAGAAAGATACTCATTGTGTATCTGCCTGGCTTTATCTAACCGCAGCCGGGCCTGGCTAAAATCTCCGTTATCTATATAGCTTTCTGCCAGCCTCAACAGGGTGCGAATCTCTATCATATTACGCTGACCGGTCACATTTAAAGCGGCCAGATTCATACGGAAATGGTCCATCCCCTTTCCCTGCATCAGGCTAAGTTTTTCTTTCGCAGCGGTTATCTCCGTAATCCCCTCCTTATCCCTGATCCTCAGAGCGAGCTGCCCGGCTTTGTCGTAATACCAGGCGGCACTGTCATAGTTGATGTAAGGATTATACTTGCCGTAGTCGGAAGGCGATTCACCGTAGTCAGCGTAAAAATTACCAAGGTGAACCAGGGCATTTACCTCACCCACACCTCCCGACTTGATTATTTTACTTATATTCAGCGACTTATGATATCTCCTCAATGCTTCCTCATATTTTCCGTGAGTCTGCTCATTCACTCCCAGCCGAAGATAGAGGCGTGCCAGCTCATAGCTGGGTCCATGCTTTTCCTGTATCCACAATGACTTCAGGTACCAGATCCGGGTCCTGAGATAATTGCCGGTGGTCATGGCCTCTAACTTACCCCGAAGATAATAAGCCTCCGCCAGTTGCAGAGAATCATGATTCAGAACAGCCTCCTTATACACATGGTCGGCCCAGGCCCTTCGCTCTGCCTCACTTTTAGGCCGGGTTTGGGCAGAAAGAAACAAAGGCATAAGTATTCCGGCAAGCATCAGATACAGGTTTCTCATGGCTTATACTGGAGTGATCCGGCTTCAAATTAATAAGATTTCCTGACTAATCAGCGTATATCGTTTCAATAATATTTTAAGCCCAAAAAGCCTGGTTTTTCTGGTAAAACATATCTCTTATCAGGGAAATTTTTTTTCTTATTTTGGAAAGAATTTTATCATTTAAACTCTCTCAAGGATTTCACGGAATACACAGATCATCTGTGAAAATCAGTGGGGTCTGTGAGCCGGATTTTATCTTCGGATTTTTA
>CAZLXI010000038.1:37734-42376 GCA_964563435.1 uncultured Lacihabitans sp. | reverse complement strand
GATATTGGGAACCCAGCATAACCAGGCCACTATGCGGTAAGCCGTGTTAAATTCCCCCAGGGCCATGACCAGTAAAGGCAGGAAAATGCGTAAGGTTACGGCCGAGAAGCAGGTGGCATAACTGAAAATCATGAATTTTTCATGTAAATCCACATTCCCCTGCCGGATCACCCGAAAACCCAGTAAAGAGGTGGCCAGCCAGATGATTCCCATGCTAAGAAAACCCAGGATACTGATCACCCCGCCCGTCGCATTTAGGGCGATAATAAGGCTGCAAATTCCACTGATCAGTACAGAAACCACGTAAGTTTTCCCAATATTTCTGTGCAGTTTAGTATAGCGGACCCTTATTCTTTTACTGAACTGCAGCCATCCGATTAGTAAAGCGATTCCGCCGAAAGCGATGTGCCCGTAAAAAGAAACCTGCCACAGCTGATCATTAAAAAGCTCGGCGGGTTTCAAGGACAGCAGTCCGAATTTTTTATCGGTCACAAAGAACAAAATCGGGTATAGACCCACCAGGGTAGATAAGATGGCTGCAATGATCCATAAAGCTTTTTTCATAGGATAGTTTTATTTTTTCTGTAATGCCCCGCTAACGGGAAACGGTCAATGGGTCAGTCTCTGCTACAGGCAGGGTCTCCCCTCGCCGGGTTCCGATTTTCAAAGGAGACACACGTAAAGATAATAAAAAACTGGTGCCTAAATCCCTGCACTGACCGGAATAACGCACTCAGACTTTCAAGCCTTCACGCCTGCTTTCGGCGCAAAATTGAGAAGAGGTTTAGTTTTCACTCATTGACAAATGTTAAGAAAAAGAAGACAGGTAAAAAAAAATCTCGTCCGGGAGCCTGCCGCCACTAGTCGGACTCTTTCGTTCAAGCAGAGACAAATGGTTGGACTCTGCTTTTCAAAACGTCAGCGTTCTTTTCAAAGAGACACGAACCGAACGTATTTTTGTCTATTTTTGGAGCGTTGATCAATACAAGCGCATGGCAGACAAAGCATATTCAGCATTTACTGACCAGGAGTTACTGGACGAAGCAAAAAAGCTGAAACCCTATACCCTCCTGAATGCTTTTTTAGTGGGTTTCCTGGCAGGAATTATCCTTTTCAGTGTTTATTACAGCGCATATGGCATCTCGCTTCTGATCCCTCTTTTTTTAATTTATAAATTTGTGAACGACCCCAAAAACCAAAAGGTGAAAGAGTTAAAAAAAATACTGAAAGAAAGAAACCTGAAATAAACCAATGGCTGAATTTTGCAAAAGATGTAACGCCGCACTCAGCGGAGAATTCTGTTCGGACTGCGGTCAGAAGGCCCGGCTGGAAAGAATCAACGGCTCCTATATCAAACACGAGATAGAACATCTCTTTCATTTTGAAAAAGGCTTTTTATTCACGGTAAGAGAACTGCTGGTCAGGCCCGGAAAAAATGTAAGCGATTTTTTAACCGTAAACAGGGGCCGGCTCGTAAAACCAGTCACATTCATCATTATTACTTCGCTGATTTACACCTTAATAAATCAATATTTCCACATCGAAGAGCAATATGTTCAGTTCGGTGAAGCCAAAGCTACTACCACAGGCGTCATATTCAAATGGATTACAGACCATTATGGATATTCAAACATGCTGATGGGTATTTTCATCGTATTTTTTATCCGCCTATTTTTCAGAAAGCACCATTACAATTTTTACGAGATTCTGATCCTGATCTGCTATGTCATGGGAATCGGCATGCTAATCATGGGTCTGTTTAGTATCCTGCAGGGGCTGCTTCATTTTGACTTTATGCAGCTGGCCGGTATCCTGTTTATGGCCTATACCACCTATGCTATCGCTGATTTTTACGACAGGCGCAAACCCCTGAATTATGTCAAAGCATTTTCAGCCTACCTCGTGGGAATGATCCTCTTTTTCGCCACCGCGGTGATCATAGGAACGCTTATAGACCAGCTGAAAAATACGTAAGCGGGGAAATGGGGTTACCGGCAGGTTTTGTCTTCCCGGCAGAGCCTCCATTTATCAGACTGTCCATTTCTCTGAGACTGCTAAACGCCCTCCTTTCGTCTGAAGAGGAGGGAGAGCCGTAGGGGCCTTCCTATCGCAAGTGCTTCGGTTTAAGATACTGCCCTGCGCTTTCCACTACTTCGTTAATACGTTGCTGGCGGGTTTCCGGGCGTTTAGCCAGAACAATCCAGCTCAATATGATTTTTCTTGTCGATTTAGTCAAACCAAGAAAATACTCTTTTGAACCTTTGTGTTTTTCAAAAGCGGCTTCCAGGTCTTTCGGAATTATCAGCTCTTCCACTTCGTCCAAAATTGTCCACGACCCGTTTTGTTTGGCTGTTTCCACACTCTCGTAACCCGCTTCGGTCATGCTCCCGCTATCCATAAGTTGCCGAACTTTTTCTTTGTTGATTTTTGACCAGATACTTTTGGGTTTACGTTTGGTGAAAAGCTGCATAAACGAGAACTCGTCAATCGTTTTTTTCGTGCTGTCAATCCAACCGAAACAAAGCGCTTCTTCCACAGCTTCGTTCCAGCTTAATGAAGGCAAACCCGACTTTTTTGTGTAATAAACAAGCCAGACAGATGGCCGGGACCGATGATTTCCTTTCAGCCACTCCCTCCACTCTGTCCGGCTTTTGGGGCAATATGTTTCTATTTCCTTAGAATGCATCCTGCTCTTTCAGCCATTTTAAAATGGCCTGGTTGGTTTCCTCCGGCTTCTCCTGCTGAATCCAGTGACCACAATCCAGGCTAACAACATCCAGGTTCGGAACAATATTTTTCAGGTTTTCAGACTTTGGGATCGTATCCCTATCACCATAAATCATCAGCGCCGGTTGATGAATAATGGGGGTTACGTCTGCCATGAAATGCCAGTTTCTATCCAGGTTTCTGTACCAGTTTATACTTCCGGTAAACCCGGATGATTCAAAAGCAGAAACGAACACAGACAGTTCATTATCGTTCATCAAGGGATCTCCAAGCGATTTTTCGGCTCTTGCAAGACCGATCATTAACATTCCCGGCTCAGGCGGTGCCGGAGGTACGTTTTTGCGGAATATATTACTCAGAAACCGGGATGCATTTTCATTCAATATACCATCGGCTACGCCGGGTTGCCTGTTAAAGTGTACAAAATAGAAATCGCCTCCAAACAGGGCTTCCATTACCTCAATCCATGGCCTCTCTCCCCGATCCTGGTAAGGCAGCGCCAGGTTTATCACCTTATTTACCCGCTCCGGATGCAATAGTGCCAGATTCCAGACCACGTTTGCGCCCCAGTCGTGCCCCACAAAAGTGGCATCCTGGTATCCGTAGTGATCAAGCAGGGCCACCAGGTCACCTGTTAAGTGTTCGATGTCGTATTCCGTTACTTCTGCAGGACAGGAGGAGTTCCCGTATCCCCGTTGGTTAGGAACGATAACGTGGTAGCCTTCTGCAGCAAGCGCCGGTAGCTGATGACGCCAGGAAAAAGCATGCTCGGGAAAGCCGTGACAGAGTACAACAGGCTTTCCGGCATTTTGAATACCTGCTTCAAAAACTTCCAGTTCTACCCCGTTGACGGGGATAAGGGTGGGTTTGGGAAAATGGGTAGGATGCGAGATCGAATTCATTTCGTTTGCCATTTTTTAAAGATTAATTATGCAGCAAACTTATTCCCCGCAAGTGACAGCCTTATGTCAGGGGTAAAATGAAATATAGTGTATTATATTTTAAGACAACGGCTTTATATACAGATTTAAGTTCAGATTTAGGGTAGATGGTTGGATTAAGGGAAATCATTTCTATTGTACTTTCTATTTTTAAAGCCAGCTTTTTGATTTCCTTATCAGAGAAGTTGTCTTCAAGATATTCAATTGTTTTTGCAAGTTCTTCAAGGGCATTATCCGTCCAATAAATTTTATAACCACTTTTCATATAGTTTTCTGGCAGTTGAATGAGGTCTTAAATCTCCATTATCAGCTTCAGAAATCCCTTTCTCAATAGATTGTTGTTCTTCATTTGAGATGCTGTTCCACCAATCTTTAGTTTCCTGCTGTCTGAATCTGACAAGTTTTTCAATAATTGCCTTATCTTCCAATGTGGATAACCATTGGATTAATTCTATTTTTTTACCTAATACCTGCGTGTCCATATTGAACAAATTTAAAACATTCGTTAAGTCAAATATACAACAGTATTTTGACAACCCGGATAGTTCAATTCCACAACTATTAAATTCTTTCGCTTTCAGGAAATAGTCTTTAAGTCAATGTAAACCGAAACGAGGGGTGAACGTCTCCGAAATATGCAGCCATACCTGACAAGTTTGTACCATCACACCTTTGTGGCAGGTTTATGACATATATGTAAGGTTTATAACACGTTTAATATTTATTTCGAAACCTTATTTGCTAAAATAAGCTTATATTTGTTATAAATGACGAGCGATTGTTATGGACGTTAAGCAACAAGAGTTATTGAACCGCATCACCATCCAACCCGGTTTGATGGGAGGAAGGCCTACCATCAGGGGCCTGCGGTTTCCGGTTAGTGATATCCTTGAATTATTATCAAGTGGTATGACCGAAACTGAAATATTACAGCAACACCCCATTTTGGAGTTGCCTGATATTCAAGCTGCACT
>CAZLXI010000038.1:0-37634 GCA_964563435.1 uncultured Lacihabitans sp. | reverse complement strand
CTGAAATATTACAGCAACACCCCATTTTGGAGTTGCCTGATATTCAAGCTGCACTACTTTATGCTTCATTGAAGATTAAAAACACGGCGGTAATTTATGCAGCCTGATTTAGAGATCTGGCTTGACACCAATATATCAGATCACCTCCAAAATTGATTAACCTCAAAGTCGGAAACTGCAGTAATCAGTTGCTTTGGGATCGTATCAATTCACCAGGCGTTACAATTGCTTTTGAAGGAACGTATTGATATCGTAGAATTGCAGTAGTTTTTTGCTCTCTTGTCAGTTACCGCTTTTTCTTGTGGCTGTTATGGAATGCACCATGGGTATTTTGTCATCCAGGTGTTCTATTCTGTATTTTCCCGGTTCAAATTCTACGGTCTTGTTGAAACAGTTGTAGGGCGAATAATCAAACTCGTCGAACGATTTTATTTCAAGTCCGTTTTTGATCAGGCTGTTCAGCACTTCGCTGATGCCGTGATTCCACACCACATAAGATAGGCTTAAGTCCGCCTCTCTGTCGGCATAGGTTCCGTTTTCAGTTTCTGTGATTGCCCCGGAATTAAAACACCGGTAAGTGATTTTGTCAAAGTTATCATCAAACATCCACACCACAGGGTGAAACTCCACAAACACCAATTGTCCGTTGGGTTTTAAAAACGCAGAAATAATTTGTGCCCACCGGTTCAGGTCAGGTAACCAGCCGATGGCTCCGTAACTTGTGAAGACTATATCAAATTTTTCGTCTAAATGGTCGGGCAGGTCATACAAGTCGCAACAAATGAATTTCGCATTGGAGTGGGTCTCTATTGCAAATTGCTTTGCGCTTTCAATAGCTTTGTCTGATAGGTCAACACCTGTAACGTGTGCCCCCAACCTGGCCAGCGAAATGGTGTCTTGGCCGAAGTGGCACTGCAAATGCAAAATGGTTTTTCCTTTAATGTCACCCAGCAGGTTTAGCTCAATATCGTTCAGTGAACTTTTGCCTTTCAGAAAATTCTCCAGGTCGTAAAATTCTGATTTTAAATGGGCTTGGGTTCTGTTATTCCAGGATTGCCGGTTTATTTCGATGTAATTGGTCATTTTTCAATGGTGGTTCAATGTAACTCCTGATTATTCATGCGGTCTGAGATCACGATGCACCCTCCTGCTGTTCTGCTTGCACAAAAAAATAGTCGCATTTGAGCCCGTCACCATCTATTATCGCAAACCCTTGCCAGAGGTAGTTTTTTAATCTACAAAAGTTTCTTTGATCACACTTTTAACTTTCTCAATCTCTTTGCCGGTAAGTGCTTCAAATCTGTTTACTATTCTTTTTTTATCAATCGTTCTTATTTGGTCAATGGCAATCCAACCTTTTGTTTGCTTGTGTTTAATTTCAACTCTGGTAGGGTATGCTTTTGAGTTACTTGTCATTGGAGCCACCACTATGGTTTGCAAGTACTTGTTCATTTCATCTGGTGACAAAATGACACAAGGCCTTGTTTTTTTCATTTCGCTTCCCATCGTTGGGTCAAGATTAACCAATACGATGTCATATTGATTTACCTGCTCCATTCTTCAAAATTTTCGTCTTCAAAAACGTCATCCATCAAAAGTTGGTCATCGCCATTTTCGTGCATCGTCTTAAATGCTTCTTCCCACCCTTTTCTGGGTTCGATTTTGGGTTTTAAAATGATATAACCCTTCTCCAGAATTAATTCTATTTTATCATGGATAGCATATTTTTCAAGAATAGTCTTTGAAAGCCTAATTCCTTTTGAATTTCCGATATTTATTACTGAAAGTTCCATAATTATATTAGTTGTAATTACAAAGTAGTTACAAAATCTCTAATTTTTCAAATGTTTCTATCTGATTTTTGTTATACTAGTTGTTGTCTTTTTGTTATGCAAGTTGTTGCACAAAATTACCGTTAATGTGTCGCATATTAGCAATGGGCCGGATTTTTAACACTTAATTTTAACGAAAAACAGAAGCTAAATTTTGCACTCCCTTTGATACGAAGCCGTTCGGCCTGCATATTGCCAATGCCATATTATGCCTCGCCTTTAGTTTATTTTCTTGGTGGATATTTCCTGTCCGTTCGAGTATAATTTCATCTGTCTAACTCCATTTTCGGTAACTATAAATTCTATCCGTTCTTCTTCTGTTTTAAGATAAAACTTGTTCTTTCCATAAGGCACAATCTCAAATTTTGAATTAGCAGGATTCTTCAAATAGAGTCTTTCCACATTTTTTTCAATGATTAGGTTATATTCTGTTCCGACTATGTTATAAGTTCCAACAAACTTGTTTAAATCCTTTTCTGATAATTTAATTTCTACGTATTCCGTAGTCGCAAAAGATGGAATAGATTTATAATTTCGTTTTCCGTCCAACAAATCCATTGCAAATTCTGCTAATGCGGATAGTTGTGCTTCTGCCATTGCATTTGTCATTAAATAAATTCCACTTTTTGTCTCCATATTTAACTTGAACGATGCGGTATAGCCTTCTTGAAGTCCATTATGAAACCAGTACTTTTTATTTTTTTTTGTTTCAATTCCTATGCCTAAGCCATAATACTCGTGCCCAAAACTGGTTTCCCTTAATTTAAGAATAGAATTTGAGTTGAGTATTTTATTCTTGTCGTAAATTCCATCATTTAAAATCGCAATCAAAAATTTAGACATTTGGGAAGGCGATATATAGGTTAATCCACCAGCAGGGAAAGGCTGCGAATAGAGTTGTCCTATCGGCAATGCTCTATTGTAAACAAGTTTATATGGAAGAGCCATTTCTTCGACCATTTCTGCTGTAGGTTGGGTGAAATTAATATTAGACAAACCAAGTGGTTTTAAAATATAGGTATTTACATAATCTCCATATTTCATTCCCGTTTGTTCTTCTAATACCAAAGCGGCAACTACGAAACCATCATTAGAGTATTCGTAAAGTTTCTCCGGCTCTCTTACAGGTTTAATACCTGAAACTATTTCTTTTAGTGTTTTCCGATGGTCATTTTCCCACAAAGGCACAAAATCAGCGGAAGCTGGTATCCCTGATTGGTGAGATAATAAATGTCGAAGTGTAATTGGGTTAGCAGTATCCGAAAATGAAGAAATTGGGTCAGTAAGATACTTATTTACAGGTGTATCTAAATCTAAAATTCCCTTTTCAACAAGTTGCAAAATTGAAACTGCCAAAAATGGTTTCGCTGTTGAACCTGTAGAATAAATTGTAGAAGTTGAAACAGATGTTTGAAGTTTCACATTTGAATAGCCGTAAGATTTAGCCCAAATTAAATTACCATTTTTTATTACTGCGATTGAAATCGAAGGAATTCCTGTTTCCTTTCTCATTTTTTCAATTTCCTTTGATATAGTATTCTCTATAAACTCATTTGAGTACTGACTTTCTTGAGCGTTTACTTTGCCATAAATTGAGAATATTATGATTAGGAATGATATCGTTTTTTTCATTTATCTACGTTTTATTTTTAAATGCAGCATAACGTCCGAAGCATTCTATGTAATTTGTTTTTTCGTGAGCGGTTCCAATCAGCCAAACTTGATTTTGTCCGTAGCAAAGGGAAAATGTCAGAAGAAAACCTAATATTATTATTGTTCTTGTCATAATGTCTTTGTCACGATACTGGTCGTTTAGTATAGGTGCTAACGGCTCGGGGCTTTGCGAAGGAGCGAAATAGAAAGCACAAAAACTCAATTCAACACTAAGGTTAGCAAAACCATTTTTTTATTTGCTAATTTACTCTTTTTAAGCAAATAAAGAATGGTTTTTGCGGATAGAAAGCACAAAAGTTGATGTTAGTATTTAACCCGCTCTTTTGCACAACCCATGTTGTGCGTAGGCTTTTATTCTTTCGTTTATCAATTTAGTGTCTTTAGATAATCCAATATTTCGTCCGAAACTTGAACCATTTTGGTTTCTATTTGTTCGCTTAATTTGTCAAAATTGTCAAAATCAGGTTTTTCAACAATTACGCTTTCAAGAATTGAGTATTTAGGCATTTCTGCATTGTCTTTATTCCACTTTGTATTTTTTGATAATTCCCAATATTTTTGTTGAATCGGTTTTGTGTTGCCAAGTAGCCAAATCTCAAATCTCATTTCCATATGATTTAAAACAAGTCCAAGTTTTAGTTTTTTACTTTTTAAGAATTCATTGGAATAATAGAAATATGTATAGTCCATATATCCGTGAAGAATTCCAGCAAATGAATATTGGTCAGAAAGATTTTTAATGAACTCCGTTCTTAAATTCATAACGAATTTCACTAATTCATTATAAGCGATTAATATGTCTCCTTTTTTCAGTTGGTCTTGGTAAATCGAAACATATTTATTCAAATCTTTCATTCTTGTTTTTCCAATCTTGGGTTTAAACTTTTGTCGTTCTCTTTTCAAGTTACGCACAACTCTTAAATATACGAACCCTTTCAGTCTACAACTCAAAAAGCCCTACGAACTTAATAAATAACATAAAATCAATCGTCTAAAACTAAACTATAGGTTCTCATATTAAATATTTTTATTCAAAAATGTCTTCATTAAAACCAACAGGTGCATGCTTAAAAATACGAAATACGCACCAGTTATACTTGAAATACTAAACCCTTCCAAACAGAAAAAGCCACTCACTCACCACAGAACACCAAGTCTATCAGGTATTGAAAACAATAATATGAAAATACCCCTATCTCATTGCAATATTCATGCAGAAATTTAGTATCTGGTCAATCTAATCATCATAAAAGGCACACATCATTCAACGACCTCTTCATTTTCAGTACTTTATCGGCACATATTGCCAGCTTAATCTGATAAAGTGCTCCTCTCCTAAAATTACGTCCTTATGCTGATTATTTCAAGCCTTGTATTCTTCCACACCTTAGCAAAAAAGGAGAATTATCCTATCATCCAAATCAGCATTTAAGCCAAAACTTATCCAGAGATAATTTCGTATGCGTTTCACCCCGAAACATTAGGTATTCTCTCGTTTTTTACTTAACTTTATACTTGTTCTTTTACCCAAAGAAGCACTACTTTTACAATTCTTCTGATGTATCCAGACCAATAATCGGAAGTACAATACCTTATCTGATTGACAACCAAAAACTACTTTTGAGCTATGACACAAACCGCTAAAAAAATCCATGAGGGGCGCAACGTAAAACGCTTTCGGGAAATGCTCGGCATAAAACAGGATGCGTTAGCGTTTGAACTTGGAGAAGACTGGAATCAGCAAAAGATTTCATTGCTGGAACAGAAAGAAACCATTGATACCGCATTGCTTCAACAGATTTCAGGGGCATTGAAAATTCCGGTGGAAGCCATTCAGAATTTTGATGAGGAAACTGCTCTGGTTAACATCCAAAACAATTATGAGGGGGCTAATCATGGTGTTACTAATGTTGCTGCTTATCAGAAATTCGAACAATGTACTTTCAATCCTATTGAAAAAATGGTGGAACTATACGAGCGGATGCTGAAAGAAAAAGACGAAACGATCGCCCGGCTTGAGCAGCTTATTCAGGCGAAGTAAGCGCTGTAAGTGAAGTATCAGCAAAGGGTAAATTATTGTATATCCAGACCAGACCCGGACATATAGTTTCTATAGCCTCACCGATAACACATATTATTTCCACCTTCTTAAAAAAATACACTATGAGCAATATCAAACTTTTTGAAAGCAAACAAATCCGCTCTGTTTGGAATGAAGCGGAGCAGAAATGGTATTTCGTAGTAGAAGACGTGGTAGCTGTATTGACAGATAGTAAAGACCCGAAGCAATACATCAAAAAAATGAGGCGGCGTGATGAAGAGCTGGCCAAAGGATGGGTACAAATTGCACCTACCCTTGCTGTAGCTACTGCTGGCGGCAGGCAAAAGATGGGCTGTGCCGACACCAAAGGACTTTTGCGTATCATCCAATCTATCCCCTCGCCCAAAGCGGAGCCTTTTAAACTCTGGCTGGCTCAGGTGGGCGCTGACCGGCTCGAAGAAATAGAAAACCCCGAACTGGCCGCACAACGCACCCGCGAACTTTATAAGTTAAAAGGGTATCCTGAAGACTGGATTGAAAAACGGATGCGGAGCATCGCCATCCGGGAAGAGCTCACCGAAGAATGGAAAAACCACGGCGTAAAAAAACACGTAGAGTATGCCATACTCACCTCCGAAATTTCTAAAGCCACTTTCGGACTCACCCCCGCGGAATACAAAAATGTAAAAGGACTCAAAAACCAGAACCTGCGTGACCACATGACCGACCTCGAACTCATCTTCTCCATGTTAGGCGAAGCATCCACCACAGCGATAGTGAAGGCCCAAAACCCGGAAGGCTTTGACGAAAACAAAAAAACGGCCCGACAAGGGGGAGCCGTGGCAGGAAATGCCCGAAAAGAACTGGAAAGTAAAACCGGGCAGAAAGTAGTATCTGACAAAAATTACCTGCCCGAAAGTCAAAAGAGAAAACAGGTGGAATGAAATTCAGTTTTTAGCTTGAGCAGCTCATCCAGGCGAAGTAAACGCTGTAAGTAAAGTATTATCAACGGGCAACTTATGATATCCAGACCAAACCCGGACATACACGTTTCCATAGCCCCACCGATAACACATATTATTTCCACCTTCTTAAATAATTTACACTATGAGCAATATCAAACTTTTTGAAAGCAAACAAATTCGCTCTGTTTGGAATGAAGCGGAACAGAAATGGTATTTTTCAGTTCAGGATGTCGTAGAAATATTAACCGAAAGCACCGATATAAAGCAATATATCAAAAGGATGTTAAGCCGCGACGAACAACTTAAAAGCAACTGGGGTACAATTTGTACCCTGGTTGAAATGCAAGCCTCTGACGCCAGGAAACGAAAAATACAGGCTTCAGATACCAAAGGGCTTTTGCGCATTATCCAATCCATCACGTCGCCCAGAGCAGAGCCGTTTAAACTTTGGCAGGCTTTTATTCAGGCTTAACTTTCACAATTTTATTGTCACGCCAAATAACCAATTCGCTATTTTTCATTTTCTTAAATTCCAAAAGTTTTTCATACACTTTTTCAAGTCCTTTTAGGATTTTGCCCTTTTCTTCTATGTGTTTTTCAGTTGTTGTCATAATACTTCTTTAAAAGATTAAACTTCTCACTATTTACAATGTTTAGGGGGCAATCAATTTGCTTATCGGCTAAAAGGTCATGTTTAGCTTCCGAATTGTCAAAAATAAATGCTCCGTCAACTATCGGAAGATATATGTCAAACAAATTTTTAATTCCTCTGATATACCTTCTTTCGATAACTTCCGCTTCGATGTTATGTCCGCCTTCAGAAACTCTTGTTTTTACACGCTCTTTTGCCAACTCAATATTTCGAAGCCAAAAGAATAACAAAGTAACCCGATAGCCTTTTTCTTTCGCCTCGATAATTTTACTTTTATAACTTTTAGTTGATAAAGTGGTTTCAAAAGCAAAATTTTCCTTTTCAGAAAGTAATTCATCGATCCGGTTGAGCATTATCCGTCCTGCCTCAAGCGAAACTTTTTCGGGTTGAAAAGGAGAAAGTCCTTTTGCAATTTCATCGGCATTGACAAATTCTTTACAATCTAAAATCTCAGGCAAAATAGTAAAGGATGCGGTAGTTTTGCCAGCACCATTGCAACCTGCGATTATATAAAGATTTTTGTCATTCATGCTCACAAATTTACAAATTATTTTCGCTGGTTTTTAGCTTTTGTCCAGCCCGGGTTTCAACTTATTGTAAACTGCTTTTCACAGCGTCAAAACCCGTTTAAAGTATTTCTGCCAGAAAAACAAGTAGAAAAACCTCATGCATTCAGCACCTGTATAGTTAATTCTCAGCCTTATAGCCTTTACTTATTACGAATTATTTTCCCTATTTTTGTTAAAGTAAATTCCATTATCAATTATGAAAACAAAAATCTCAAAATCCCCTCAGGCAGAACATCTTCTATCTCCTTCTATAAAAACTACAGTGCCTGATGACTCTTTTGAATCAGACTGGCAAAAAGGTATTTCCGGCAAAGAATTTGAAAAAAACGCACACAAGCATATAAAGGAGTGGTGGCATGCAAACAGAGAGAACAAAAAAGCCTGACGTTTTATACGATGAGGCGGTTTCTCTGTTCTTTAATGACTTGATTGACACACTCCTTGAGGAAGATTATTTTAGTTTTGCAGAGTTTGCATTGGACTATGTATCCAAAATGATCGGTTTTATCGAAAAAAACATCTACCTCTTACCTCACCGCCGCGCACCGCACTACTTTTCCAGACACAAGCCTTCTATGAAATATATTACCTGGCAACCTAACAGAAAAACTACATGGTATATATTTTTCAAACAACGGAAAAACAGGTTTATAATCTACTACATCACCAATAATCATTTTGAGGGTAAGTACTTTCGGTAGGTAAAAACTAGAAGCAACCGGGGGACAATCTGTCCCCTGCTTGAAATCCACAATTCTCCTTCGGTATTTCCCAATCACAAATAATATACCCTATCTTTAAATCATCAGTGTATATCCGGTGTCTGTTTAATATTCATTCCCGCCCGGAGAAATATTTTAGTGTGAATTTCATTTTTTGTTTTGTGGATACGGCAAATATACATATTTTCCTGATGGAATGCTTTCGGGCTTCTTATCCGGAGGAATCGTCTTAAAGAATTTAATCATGCCCCACCCGCCCGCCATTGAAATTATACCGTTTTCGGAAGAACTTTCCGAACCTGTAAAAACGCTCAACTATGAATGGCTCGAGAAGTATTTTCGGGTGGAAGATGGCGACAGACGCTCGCTCTCCGACCCCCAAAAATATATCATTGACCGGGGTGGGCAGATATTTTATGCCCGGCTGAACAATGAAATTGTGGGAACAGCCTCTTTACTGAAGCGCAGCGAAAGCGTTTACGAGTTGGGAAAAATGGCGGTGACTGATAAAGCCAGGGGACACGGCATCGGTGCAAAACTGATTGAACATTGCCTGAATGCAGCGCGCCAGATGCGGGTAAAAACCCTGATTTTGTATTCGAACACCCGCTTAGCGCCGGCCATCCACCTCTACAGGAAGTTTGGCTTTACAGAAACCGAACTCGAAGAAGGGCTCTACGAAAGGGCCGATATCAAAATGGAAAAACATCTCTGACCTGCCGTGTTTTCCCGGGCAGGTTTAGAGCAAAGTGCAGACGAAGCCATCAGGCCCTGCCTGCACCTTTGTTCAGGTCATCTGAAGAAAGATCAATCCATACAGAAGGGCCTCCTACCCTGTTACCTCTCATACACTATTATTCAAAAAACCGCTTTCTCATGGCATTAGCCACCGCTTCGATGCCGTCTTTCTGTAACCATGCGTATTCTGAGGTGGCATGGTTTCCGGCGATGTAGTGCAGTTGCGCCTGGCCATCGGTGGCCGCTTCGTATACCACGGCGGCCACGTCTTCCGGACGGTCGACAAGTGTGGCTCTTTCCGCCGTCAGCCGGGTGACATAGCGGTTAAAGTCTTCTTCATAGTCGGGGTGCGGAGCGAACCCGCCGTTTTTCGAAAAGCCGGTTTGCATATACCCCGGCACCACGGTTTTTATGTTCACATTAAAACGGCTGAGTTCGTAGCTCATGCCGGCGGTCCAGGTTTCCAGCGCCGCTTTCGTGGCTTCATACACCGCAATAAAGGGATAGGGAATGTAGGCCGTTGACGAGGTAGTGGTGATGATGGTTCCGCCTTTCCGCTTTCTGAAGTACGGGAGGAAGGCTTTGGTAACCCGTACGGTTCCCAGGAAGTTGGTGTCCACCAAACGCGACAGCTGCTCATCTGAAGCGGCTTCCAGCGCACCGGCGAAACCGTACCCGGCATTATTAAACAATACGTCTGCAGGTGCTGTTCTCTCGGCCTCCGCCGCAGCTTCAGCTATGCGGCCGGGATCGCTCAGGTCAAGCCGGAGGAGATGCACGTTAGGCAAGTGGGAGAGTTCTGTTTCATTTTCCGGGTTTCGCATGGCCGCGATGACCGTCCACCCCTGTGCGGCAAATAAGCGCGCCGTGGCTTTGCCCAATCCCTGCGAAGCTCCTGTAATTACAATTGTTTTGTTCATTTTTCTTTTCTTTTAAAATGGATACCGCAAAGTTCGGGCATCGGAAAATGAACGGGCTTACCATTTGGTAAAAAGCAATTCAGCGGATGTTTTTTCGTATCCGGCTTAGCGATTGCTGGGTAATGCCGAGGTACGAAGCGATGTACGACAGGGGTATGCGGTTAGCCAGCGTGGGGTATTTCTCCATAAATTCAAGGTAGCGGGTGGTGGCATCCTGCGACACCAGCGGGCTTACCCTTTCCAGTTTCTGAGCCAGTGATTTATTGGTGATCTTCTGAAGGATGCCCTCCCAGCCGATGACCGTATCGGAAATCTCCTGCCAGTCACGGTTAGAGAATACCAGCAATTTGCAGGGTGTGGCCGCCTGGATATATTCAGTGGAGGGCACATTTTTCAGATTATACAGCAGGTGATTTTCTTCCAGGAAAATTTTGGTGATCTCCTCGCCTTTGTTATTGTAATAGCAGATGCGCAGGATGCCGTCAAGGATAAACCCGGCCTGCCGGAAAACCTTCCCGGCTTCCACAAAATACTCGTCTTTGCGAAGCTCCGCCACTCTTGCCTTTGCTGAGATGAAATCAATTTGCTGCGGATTCAGATTTCCAAACTGCAGAAGGTACTGTATAAACGTTTCCATGGGCGCAAATTTAGCTACCGTTCTGTTGCCGCCATTTACCATTTGTTAAAATTGTACTGATTTTCAACAGGGTACCCGTTTCCGGTTGCAGCTGTCCATTTCCGGAAAGGTTTATCAGTGCATCTTCCGACAAAAAAAAAGCCGATGCCGATGTATGAATTATTTTTATAATTTTGTTCTGAAAAACTCTCCCTTCCCTATCAGCAAAAATCAACCTTACGCCTCATGGTTTCTATTGACATTTTCAGAAAACTGGCCCTTTCGTTCCCCGAAGCCACCGAAGAGCCCCATTTTGAAAAAACTTCTTTCCGGGTGCGCAAGAAGATTTTTGCTACCTATGACGATAAGAATCACCGGGCCTGCCTGAAATTATCGGAAATTGACCAGGATGTGTTTTCGTCCACCTCCCGTTCAGTGATCTATCCACTGGCCAATAAATGGGGCAAACAGGGCTGGACACTGGTGGAGCTGCAGCAGGTGCATCCCGATTTATTTACCGATGCACTCATTACCGCTTATTGCCAAGTAGCTCCGAAAAAGCTGGGTGAGCTGCTTCGGTCGGATGCCGGTCACACGCAGGAATGAGGTCATAAAAAACCTGAAACTATCCCCCGGAAATGCAACCCTAAACCAGCCTCTGCTCATGAATAAAAATTACTCCCGGGTTTCCTCCGTAGATATCGTTCGCGGGCTGGTGATGATCATCATGGCCCTGGATCATGTGCGAGATCTCTATTATGTGGATTCCTTCACTTCCGATCCGCTGAACCTGCAGACCACCACCCCTGCGTTGTTTCTTACCCGCTGGATTACCCATCTTTGTGCCCCGGTGTTTGTGTTCCTGTCGGGAGTATCGGCTTACCTGTCTTTCAGCAAAGAACAAAACTACCGCCAGACCCGGGCTTTCCTGGTAAAACGGGGGCTTTGGCTGATCTTCCTGGAATTTACGGTGATCACCTTCGGCATCTGGGCCGATATCCGGTTTTCCGTATTTCTCTTCCAGGTCATCGGGGCCATCGGTTGCGGCTTTATCCTGCTGGGCCTGCTGATCAGGCTGAACCCGAAGGTGATCGGCGGGGTGGCAGTCGCTTTCATCCTGGTACTCAATGCCGTGGCTCTACCGCCGTTTTTCTATGACGGTATACTGAAAAACATCCCGCAGCCGGTAGTGGCCCTGATCAGTCCGCAGTTTATGCAGGTGGGTCAAACGTCTTTCCTTATCGCCTATCCGCCGCTGGTGTGGGCCGCCATTATGCTGACGGGCTTTGCAGCGGCGCCTTTACTCTTCACCGGGAACACCGAGCGCCGGAATCTTTTTTCACGTGTGGGGCTGGGCCTCCTGCTGCTCTTCGTAGCCCTCCGCTTCATCAACGGTTATGGAGACACCGCGCCATGGAGAGCTCAGGCCTCCCCTTTTTACACGTTCCTGTCGTTTATCAACGTCACCAAATATCCGCCCACCCTGCTCTTGCAGCTTCTTTTCCTGGGCTTCCTGTTTCTGCTGCTGGCCGGGTTTGAAAAGCGGGAAAACGGTTTCACACGCGCCCTTACGGTCTTCGGCCGTGTGCCGCTGTTCTACTACCTGCTGCACTGGTACCTGATCCACGCCGGGCTGTTCCTTGTTCTTTTCCTCCAGGGTTACGGGCCGTCTGATTTTTCGTTTGGCTTTCGTTTCGGCCGTCCGGAGGAAAGTCCTTCCGGGCTAAGCCTGGGCGGCGTTTACCTCGTGTGGGCAGGCGTAGTGCTGGCCCTTTACCCGCTTTGCAGGGCATACGAGAAATACAAATTCAGCCATCCGGATAAAAAATGGCTGCGGTATTTGTGAGAATTTAGAAGTCTTTTTCAACCCAAAAAACGCATTAGACTCTTTACTGTGCCAAAATTCTGTTTCATATCTGCTTCCCGGCCTCAAAAACCATAGATCACTATGCTTTTATCGGCTGGTCACAGATATTTTGCAGAATTTTGTCTCGCTGAAATTTCTAATGCGTTATTTGGGTTCAAGGGAAAACCGGCACATTTACTTCACCCGGATCCTGCGCCGTATTCTGCTTAACGACTCAGGCGTTATTCCCAGATAACTTGCAATTACCGTTTGGGGAACACGCTGAAGCAGTTCGGGTTTTTCGTTCAGCAGGTTTAAGTAACGCTCTTTCGGAGAAGAGGTAATGAAACGCGCGAAGGAGTTCTGGATTTTTCCAAAATCCAGCTCGGTCATTCTGCGGGTCAGGCTTTCCAGTCCGGGAAACCGGGCGTAAAGCTTCTGGTCTTTTTCCGGGTTTCCAATTAGCAATACAGAATCTTCCACGCTGATAAGATAACTGCCGGATCTCTCCTGAACCTCCTGGTTAGAATAAAAATTTACGGCATCTTCTTCCGTATAGATGGCTATGGTCTTTTCCTGGCCATCTGCAAGAACATATTGCCGCAGGCAACCTTTCAGTACAAAGTAGCAAAGATTGCACAACTGCCCTTCCCTGACCAGAACGGTATCTTTCTTTATCTCCTGAACGGTCATCATTTCAGCCATTTCCAGGACCTGCGCTTCGGTCAGTTCTTCAAACTTCGACAGAAACGAAATTAATTCCTCTTTCAATAGTTTACTACATTTTTGGGTTACGGCCCTCGCACTTTTTCAGGGTATCGGCAGGATGCAAACACACAAAAGTAAGTTTTTTATTTATTGACGATCGTCAATGTCCCACTTTTTTCGGGCCCGTAATTTTGTGCCAACTTTAAAAAAATACAATTATGTGTGTACTAAATAGGCCCGGACTTTCCGGTTCTGCGTTTCTTGTACTAATTTTCTGTTCTTCTTTCAGCGTAGAAAAAAAACGTGATTCTGAAAGAGATTCTATGAAACGAATCGCTCTCGAATTTCTGAATGATTCATCTGCCATAAAAAAGCAGCCTCTCCCCATTCTTCAGAAAGAGATTCGCATTGAGGGCCGGCAAAACGTCTCGGAAACTGATAAGGGTAAACGGAATGAAAAAATGAGCGATAAAGGGAAGGACGGCAAATCGCCACGGAGAAAACTTGCCATGATCATCGGAGGATCGCTTTTGTTGATGGCAGTGGTTTCGGCATTTACCGTACCTGCATTAAGCGGCCTTTTTGTAGCAGGAAACACTGCATTAACTGCCCTAAATGTAACCTCAAATTTTGGCAGGTTTACAGGGGCAGTGGCAGGATGGGTCGGAATCGGGCTGCTGGATGTGGCCGCCTCCATCGGCATTTATAAATACCATAAAAAAGATAAGCCCAAACTGGCAAAGCTGACAGGCGGACTCCGCTTACTCTATTCCGCAATTCTGGGTGTGGGCATAGCGCAGCTGTTCCGTGTATCTTCCTCTTCTTCTGCCGCATCCATTTATAACAATATAAGTGGTTTTAATAAATTCTGGGAGGTCGGATTAATTACCTTCGGGCTCCACCTGATCGGACTGGGGATAATGCATAAAAAGAAAGAAGGTAAAAAATGGGTCAGCGTAGCCATCAGATCCCTGCTGATTATTGCGGGAGCAGGTTATGTAATCCAGTATACCGGTATGCTCTTTGCGGCCAATCCGCTGAAATTTGCAGCATTCATAGAGCCCGTGTTCATTGTTCCCATGATATTGGGGGAAATTACCTATGCGATCTGGATGATGATCAAAGGCGGAAAAAAATCTGACAGTAAAAATTAAATAACGTTTATGAAAGCAATTATTTGTACACAATACGGCACTCCCGGGGTTTTGGAAATCCGGGAGATTCCGACACCCCGGGCTGAGGCCGATGAGATCCTGGTCAGAATAAGGGCTACGGCTGTGAATTCCGGCGACGTGAGGGTGAGAGGCCTGGCCGTCAAAGGATTTATGAGGTGGGTGATGCGAATAGCCCTGGGATTTAGAAAACCCCGGAAACCCGTGTTGGGAACTGTTTACGCCGGTGTAGTGGAAAGTACGGGAAAGGATGTCTCAAAATTTAAAGCGGGCGACAAGGTATTTGGCATGACCGGCTTTGGTTTTGGTACACACGCAGAATATATTGCCGTAAAAGAAAGGGGCAATGTAGCGGATATGCCGGCCGAAGCAAGCTTTGAAGAAGCTGTTTCTTTAATTTTTGGCGGACAAACAGCAATCTATTTCCTGGAAAAAGCCGGTCTTAAGGAAAAACAGAATCCGAAAGTCCTGATAGTAGGAGCTACAGGATCTGTGGGCTCTGCGGCCCTGCAGATAGCTAAATTTTGGGGTGCCGAAGTAACGGCAGTTTGCAGTTCTGACGGTCTCCCACTTGTACGGGATCTGGGAGTTTCTGACTTTATTTTATACGATAAGGAAGATTTTACACAAACACCCGCGCGATTTGATTTTGTATTTGATGCCGTAGGGAAAACCACAAAAAAACAATGTGAAAAACTCCTTGCCCGGGGCGGCATTTACAAAACTGTCGGCGGATTGGAATACGCTTCAGAGTCACCGGAACAGCTTGAACTTATAAAAGAATTGTGGGAAAAGAAGGCCTACAAAGCCGTAATAAACAGAACCTATCCTTTCTATGAGATAGTAGAAGCCCATGCCTATGTTGACAGCGGAAGAAAGAAGGGCAATGTGATTATTACTTTGGATCCGATGCTGTAGCGGGCTGTTGCTTTACCGGCGTCCAAACTGCCATCTTCCGGCGGGAAGTTGCCCTTGTCAATCATGAGAGCTATTTTCCCAAACAGTCCGGGCCCGGCTTCCCTGCCGGGTGTTGTTTCCGATGATTTTATTTCCCTATATTTGAGGAAAACAAATCCGGAGTGCCGGTTCATGGAAAGAAGGCAGCCATCCAGAGCCATAAAAAGCTGAAAATGGGCTGCCTCTGCAAGTGTCCGGTATCAAAATCCTGATTTTATACCGCATAAAAGGGGCAAACTATGACAAAAAAAATACTGGCAGCAGCGTTTATGTTGCTGAGTGCAGCAGCTTTCGGACAAATCAACACCGCCGACTCCACCGCTCAGGTGATCACTTATTGGGAAAAAGGAGAAAAGCAGAACTATTCGGTCACCCATGAGAAAGTTAAACTCAAGGGGGTTGATACCACTTCAAGAGAACTTACTACGTACGATGTGGAAATTGAGGTTCTGGATCAGACAGACACTTCTTATACCGTTCAATGGGTGTATAAAAATCTCAAAACCACCCATGAAAATCCCGTTGTTCAGCGAATTATGAATATTACTCAGGACATGAGGGTGGTTTTCCGAACCAGTGAACTGGGCGCATTTATGGAGGTATTGAATGGAGAAGAAATAAAAGACTACATCAGTAAAGCGGCCCTTGCATTAAAGAACGAATTCAAAACCCTTCCTGAAATGGACAAAGTGCTGGCGCAGATCGAGGCCACCTATTCCTCTAAAAAAGCCATCGAGTCCGCGTCTATTAAAGACATCCTGCAATTTCATACTTTTCATGGCGCAAAATACAAACTGGGAGAAATACTGGAAGCACAAATTAAAGTTCCCAATATTTATGGCGAGGAACCTTTTGATTCCGAAGTAACCTTATACCTCGATGAGATCGACGAAGAAGACAATAACTTCATAATGCGGGCTACGGAAGAGATCAACCAGGAACAGTTAACTGCCGCCACATTTTCCTACCTGACCACACTGGCAAAAAACATAAACGCAAATCCGCCCAAACGGGAGGATATTGAAAATCTTAAAAATGAGATTTTGACCGCTTCCCGAATTCACGGAACAGGGTGGATAGTTTACAGTGTTCAGACCACTACGGTCAGTTCCGGAGATCAGTCCGATGTGGAAGAAAGAATTATTGAAATAAAATAACGGGCAATACTGCCTGCTACCCGAAATGACGGCCATCATCCGACAGGAAAATACAGAAGACTTCCCCGCCGTGTTTGAAATCAACCGCCTGGCTTTCGGGCAGGACGGCGAAGCCCGGCTGGTGGAACGGCTGCGGGAAAGCCCGGCCTTTGTTCCCGAACTCTCCCTGGTAGCCGTGCGGGAAAAGCGGGTTATCGGGCATATCTTATTTACCCGGATACAAATCGGGAACCGGGAGGAAACCCTAAGCCTCGCACTGGCACCCATGGCCGTGCTGCCGGCATTCCAGAAGCTGGGAACAGGCAGCCTGCTGATAAAGCACGGCCTTGCCAAAGCCCGGGAACTGCAGTACCGATCCGTGGTTGTATTAGGACACGAGCATTACTACCCGAAATTCGGGTTTGAACCGGCCGGTAAATGGGGCATCCGGTGTCCCTATAATGTTCCGCAAGAGGTTTTCATGGCGCAGGAACTGGTGCCCGGTGGGCTCACCGGAGTAAGCGGCCTGGTAAAATACGCGGAAGAGTTTGATGCGCTTTGACACCTTTCGGACACGGCCGTTATCGTTAAAAAATCATAAAAAGAGGTCTTCCCGGCTCAGAATTCAGGAAAGCCCAGACTTATCTGCCATATTTAAACCGGTGTTTACCTGGAAGACGCATAGGATAACACCCGGCCCGGGTCCGAACCGGCCTAAAATTAAACTGTCCAAAACATATGAAGAATTTTGCCGCCCTCGTATTTTGTTTCCTCTCATTTGCGGGCTATGCGCAAAGCGCCGGCACAGAGAAGCTGAACCTGGACTTTGAGCAGACCCGCAAAGAGACTCCCGCGCATTGGGAAATTTTCGGAAGCAATAATTACAAAGTCTACAGCGACTCCACTCATGCAAAAAGCGGGAAATATTCCGTAGTAATAGAAAACTCCGGCAGCGGATCAGATTATAAGGCCATTGGTCTGAATCTGCCGCACAATTATAAAGGAAAATTCATTCGCCTGTCGGGATATATCAAAACGGAGAATGTGAGCGGTGGCTCCGCCGGTCTGTGGATGCGCATTGACCCGCAGGTGGGCTTTGATAATATGGACGGCAAAGGCGCAAAAGGAACTACCGGCTGGACACCATACGAAATAACCTTACCGCTCAGCCCGGAAAAAACCAACACCATAGTGGTGGGCGGAATGCTGGTGGGAAAAGGAAAGATGTGGCTGGACCAACTGCAGATTACGATAGACGGCAAAGCACTGGAAGACGCGGAGATTTATACCCGCGAGCTGCTGCCGGCCGAGAAAGACAAAGAATTTGACCGGGGCTCCGGCATCTCTGCTCCGGAGCTGACCGGTGCCCTGACCGATAACCTCGAACTCCTCGGCCGGATCTGGGGCTTCCTGAAATACCATCATCCGGCCCTGGCGAAAGGCAACTACCACTGGGATTACGAATTATTTCGCTTCCTTCCTGCGTACCTGGCCGTAAAAGATAAGGCAGAGAGAGACCGGGCACTCACCGGCTGGATTGAAAAATACGGTTCTATCCCCGCCTGTACGAAATGTAAGCCCGCACCCGAGAATGCAGTACTGACACCCGACCTGGCCTGGATCAGCAGCTCAGGAATATCTGCCCCTCTCCGCGAGTTACTTACCGGGATTTATATGAACCGAAACCAGGGAAAAAATTACCACATCGGCCTCCATCCGAATGTCTTAAATCCCGACTTCACCCACGAAAGGACTTACTCCGACATGCCCTACCCCGACGCAGGTTTCAGGCTGCTGTGCCTCTACCGCTACTGGAACATGATAGAATACTTCTTCCCGAACAGGCACTTAACCGACAAAAAATGGAACACCGTGCTCCGCGAATACATTCCGGCATTTCTTCATGCAAAAAACGAACTCGAATATGAAATTGCTGCGCTTCAGCTTATCGGGGAGATTCAGGATACCCACGCCAACTTATGGGGTGGCGGGGATAAAATAGCGGAACTCCGCGGGAAATATTATGCACCGTTTAAAGTAGAATTCATCGAAGATAAACTGGTGGTAAGTGATTTTTATAACCCGGAACTGGCCGGAAATGACCCGCTGAAACGCGGCGATATCATCACCCATATTAACGGCAAGCCGGTAGAATCAGTCGTAGATAGCCTGAAAAGCTACTATCCCGCTTCGAACGAAGCGGCGATGCGGAGAGATATTTCAGAAGACCTGATCCGTTCCCCTCAAAATGCCCTCCGCCTCCGCTACATTTCTGATAATCACACGAAAGAACAGGATATAAAGCTCTATGAAGCTGAACAGCTCAGTAAATACCATTGGTACAAGGTGAATAAAGATGAAAAGTGTTTTAAGCTTCTGGACGGGAACATCGGTTATATCACCCTGGCCAATATCACCCTCGAAGACATCCCACAGATCAAAAAAGCATTCAGACGCACCCGAGGGATCATCATCGATATCCGCAACTATCCTTCGGCATTTGTCCCGTTTGCATTAGGTTCTTACTTTGTAACAGGTCCCACAGCCTTTGCAAAGTTTACCTCCGGTAACCCCGATAACCCCGGCGAATTCACTTTCAGGAAAGGGGACCTCATCACCGGTGGCAAGAAAAGATACAAAGGGCGCCTGGTGGTGCTGGTCAACGAGAAATCGCAGAGCCAGGCAGAGTACACGGCCATGGCCTTCCGGGCGGTTAAGAATTCGCTGATCGCGGGGAGCACCACCGCCGGCGCTGACGGCAACGTTTCCTCGATTGTATTGCCGGGCGGTTTATTCACCTGGATCTCCGGCATCGGGGTATATTATCCTGACGGAACCAATACCCAGCGCACAGGCATCGTGCCGGACATCACCGTAAAACCCACCATTGCCGGCATTAAGGAAGGGCGGGATGAGGTGCTGCAAAAAGCCATCGATATCATCCTGCAGTAGTTCCCGGCCGGCAGTAATACGCCGGGCAACTAACCTCTTCCACAATCCGGCCCCACCCGAATAAAAGGAGCCGCTGAACGCTCATTGCTTTTTTTTAGCTCAAAAGCAGGCCCGATTCCTTTCTTAACGGATGTCAACGAGAGGTACAGGGGTGACCGGGTAGTTTTGTCCCATAATTTAAACAAATATGACAAAACTTAAAACAACGGTATCGGGGCTGGTAATGGCCCTCTTTTGTATTCCTCTTTATGCACAGCAGGCAGACAGCCTTTCAGCCGGCCCAGCGCCTGAGGCAAACCTGAGTCCGCAAAATCCTTTGCCTCTGTCAGAGCCTGACAGCACTTTGACTACGCCGGAGCCGGCCCCGGGAGAATCTCTTTCATTGTCGCGGGAAAATGACTTCCTCAAGCCCGGCCCTCTTATGCTAAAGCCGGGTGAGCCGGGCCGAGGACAGCGGATTGACCTGCACCTGAAAAGCGGGAAAAGTGATTTCTTTCTAAGCAACCGCCGGAACCGCTACTCAGCGCTCTGGGCGTTTACTTCACTGAATTATCTGTATGCCGACCTGGTGGGCTTAATGGACAAAAACATCCTGAAACAATACCAGGCAGGCGTGGTAGACGGCACACGCATCACTCCCGGCTTCCTGACCGTGGCCGCCGGGTTTATGCAGGTACCCTTAGCGAATGTATTCCTGCCCCAGGTGATTAAAAATGAGAAAACACTGCGCTGGGTGCAGATTGCTTCAGGCACCCTTATGACACTGGTGCAGTCCGGCACCCTTTTCATGGGCAAGCCCGCGCCCCATTACGTTTTGTTTTCCACCATTGAGATAGGCACCACCGCATACATCGCCATCGACGCCATCAAATGGAAACCGGGAAGAAAATGAGCCGCAAAGAGATACTTTCCCTCCTGTGGATTTTTGTCACCCTCAACTACCTCTATTGCGACCTGATCGGTTTAATGGACAAAAATCTGCTGAGCGGTTACCTGAAGGGGAATATTGAGGGAATGGTCATTGATGAAAACTTCCTGTTTCTTGCCGGCCTGCTGATGGAGATTCCGATCGCCATGGTGGTACTCTCCCGTGTGCTGAATTACAGGGGAAACCGGTGGGCCAACATCTCGGCAGGGCTGATCAAAACCGGGGCCATGATTGCCACCTTCTTCATGGGGAGTTTCACCACCTATTATCTGTTTTTTGCCCTTATTGAAATTTCCACTACCCTGTTTATTACAGGCTATGCTGTGAAGTGGAAACCGGCATACCCCGGCTGAGCGGCGCGGGTGTCATGTCAGGTGTATTTTGCGGGTAAAATACGCCTGACATGCCCTAGCTTTTTCTGTACAGCTTCCGTCTTATCCGGCTCAGCGATTCCGGCTTTACCCCGATATAAGTAGCAATATCATACTGCGGAACCCGCTGAAAGATATCCGGCCGGGTCTTCAGCAGATGGAGGTAGCGCTGTTCAGCCGTATCGGTTATGTAAGAGGTCATCAGGTGCTGCCGCTCCTCAAAAACGGTTTCCATGATCCGGCGTGAAACCGTTTCAAAGTTAGGAAACTGCGCAAACAGTTCCTGCGCTTTTTTCTCATTTCCCACCACAAGAACGGTGTTTTCCATACATACGAGATTATACCTCGACGGCTTTTTTTCTCCAAAGCCGTCCAGAGAAATGATCCACTGTTCTTCCGTAAAAAAATTGGTGGTCACATCATTGCCCTCCATCATCTTAAATTCCCGTACCAACCCCTCCAGCAGGAAGTAGGTGTCATTATTTACCTGCCCCTCACGAAGCAGATATTCTCCCTTCCGGAAATGCTTCAGCGTCATACTTTCCGTCAAAACGGCGATTTCCTCAGTGGTCAGACGGGTAATTTTCCGGAAATAATTTATAAGTCGGTTGTCCATTTGTTCTATCGGGCTCTTATCGGGCCGAATTTTAACAAAAATAGCTATTTTATTTATTGACAAAAGTCAATGAACCATTTCTTTCCTTCCCCTAAATTTACTTCCTTTTAAGGGCGTACAATGAGAATACACTACCTTTCCGGGCTGATCATGACGGTTTTCATCGGGTTTCACCTGTTCAACCATCTGTGTGCACTCGGAGGAGCTGAACTGCATATACAGGTAATGACACTCTTCCGTAAAGTATACCGGAATGCGTGGGTAGAATGTCTTTTATTGGCAGTAACGCTGATTCAGATAGTTTCGGGATTATATCTTTTCCGCGCAGGCCGTCAAAGAAATCTTTCCGGCTTTGACAGGCTTCATGTTTACACCGGCTTATACCTGGCATTTTTCCTGGTTATCCATGTGGGGGCTGTTCTGACAGGGAGGATGGTGCTGGAGCTGGACACCAACTTCTTTTTCGGGGTAGCGGGCCTGAATACCTTTCCTTATAACATCTTTTTTATACCGTATTATGTATTTGCGGTACTGTCGGTTTTCGGGCACCTGGCCGCTGTCCACAGCAAAAAAATGAAACGACACGTATGGGGTCTCACACCTCGCGGACAGGCAAAGGTAATTCTTGCATCCGGCCTGATATTCACCGTAATGGTATTCTATGGCCTGACAAATCATTTCAACGGAGTGGAAATTCCGGAACCTTACCGTATTTTAGCCCCGTAAAAACTCCGCAAAAATGATTCCTGCCCTGGCGCTGATTCTGATCTTCCTGTTTATTTCCGGCCTGCATGTCTACTGGGCTTTCGGCGGGCAGTGGGGAAACTCCGCCGTGCTGCCCACCCGGCACGACAATGCAAAAGTGATCATGCCGGGCGTTATCCCTACGCTGACCGTGGCCTTCGGGCTCCTGTGCCTGGCGGCAATCGTATTCCTGAATTCCTTTCAGTTCAATACCCTGCAGTTTGCCGGCCTGGGAATACTCCGTAAATACGGACTTTGGAGCATCGCCGCCATTTTCTTCCTGCGGGCCACAGGCGACTTTACCTACGTTGGTTTCTTCAAAAAAATCAGAAACACCCGCTTTGCCCGCAATGACACAAAATATTATTCGCCGCTGTGTCTGCTTATAGGATTACTGGCTGTTCTGCTGGAAATGAACAAATAAATGATACTTTTGCGTAAGCGAAAATAGCAATCAAAAGCACCCAATAAATGGCCGCAACCATCTCTATGATATCCTGTGACGGGCCTGTTCGCTCAGGTCCGCATCCCACTTACACTATTTGTTATCCGAACAGACGCGTGCGAACTTGAAACGTATACTTTATAGCCTGTTTATGAAGGAAAAAAGAAGCGAAATAATTACTGCCCAATATTTTGAGCTACTCGACAGTCACTTAGATGACCTCATCAACGGAAGGAAAGACGTTATGTATGAACTTAACGATATTGCAGATATCCTCTGTGTATCCCAAAAGCACCTGATAAAAATTATACAATCTACCAGAGGCAGTCATCCCTGCCACTTTTACGTACTAAAAATTTTGGAAAGGGCCCGCCAACTGCTCGCCGACACCGGCCTCTCCATTGCAGAAATAGCCCGCCGCCTGACCTACGACCCGTCTAACTTCACCAAATTCTTCAAAAAGTACGAAGGCCTCACGCCCTCTCAGTACAGAGAAAATGGTAAAAAAGCGAAAAGTTCACCATAAACAAACCGCTTTCTATCGGGATCTTTGTTTTATATTTGATAAAACTATTCGCCCTTATGATCCTCAAAATCATCAACTCCCTACTCATTATCTTTGCCGTATTTATGGGCACCAGACACGGCTGGAATATGGTAACTGCAAAACCCGAAATGCTGGAAATGTTCGGCAAATGGAATTTCGGTAAAAATGCGGTGGTCCTTAACGGAGCAATCACCCTGCTGGCTTCGCTGCTTATCCTCTTCCCGAAAACGTTTATATGGGGAAATTTCCTGATGGCAGCCGGTATTCTGATGATCCTCTGCCTGCAGCTCCTCCACAAAGATCTGCGGGGCGCAGCCATAGAGATCCCTTTCCTGTTACTGAACCTGGTCATCCTCTGGCTGCAACATCCCCTGAAAAAATGATCGCCAGTGCTGTACCCGGAAAACGAAATAATCAATTACCCCAAGATCCGGCGGTCAGTACGAGGAAGTCTTTGACCATTCCCCGAATGAAAAACTATATATTTCTGCTTATTTTACTGCCCTTTATCTCCTTGGGACAGGCAAAAACCATAAAATCTAAAACACCAAAAACAATGGACACTTCCCAACTGACCAACGAAACTGTAAAAAAAGCTTTCGATGCACTGCAGCAGAACGATAAGCAAACATGGTATTCCTGCTTTACAGCCAATACCGCATTTACTGATGACGGAAGAACCCTTGACTTCCGGTCTTTTTTTGACAACGCCTTCGATAAAAAAGAAAAATTCCTGAGCATAGATAAAACCGAAAACAACGGTAAAGATATTTACGGAAATTTCTATGCCGGCCAGTGGGGAACCTTCCGCGTATACTTCAGATTTCATATCGGCGATGACGGAAAAATTTACCGGTTGGACATCGGGCAGGCACGGTAAGGGATTATTACTTGTTAATGGTGAATTGTTAATGGTGAATGCTGAATGCTCAATTGTTAATGCTAATTGCTTAATTTCGGAGGGGAACTGTTTAATGTTAGTTTTTGTGCGTAATTTAGATGTGTATACTAAATTCCGGCACTTATGAAAGACAACATTATAAAAGAGAGAACCTATCATTTTGCATTGAAAATTGTTTCAATATTTAAGGATTTACAAGCCAGAAAGGAATTTGTACTTTCAAAGCAGTTGTTGAGAAGCGGAACATCGATCGGAGCCAATACGGAAGAAGCAGTTCAGGCACAAAGCAAAGCTGACTTCATTCACAAATTTTCCATTGTCCAAAAAGAATCCTATGAAACTCACTATTGGATCAGGCTGTTGAGAGACAGCAGGTACCTCACACTGGACAAAGCAGAACTACTACTTAAAGATTGCGAAGAAATACAAAAAATTGTCACATCCATCCTTAAAACCGCCAAAACAACATAATCATCCATCACCCACCATTTAGCATTAACAATTAAACATTAACAATTAAACATTAACAATTTAGCATTCACAATTTAGCATTAAGCATTAACAATTAACATGAACGCCCTCGAAGCCGTCCAATCCTGGTACCCCCGCGCCCTCACCTCCATTGACACCGTTAACCGGCTGCTGGATACTATTGAAAAACACCTGGGCCTGAGGCCCGATCAGCTCATGCACGCCGACAGCATGTGCTGCGATGACGTAAACGCCATCCAATACCCGCCAAGGGCCTATGAGATGCTCGGCCCCTTTAAAATGGGCGGGCTGAACGGCTACCCCTTTGCCGGAATAACCGGCATGAATGCATTTGCACACCATGTGCCCGAAGACGGCGCGGTAATCGTCTTCTACGCCCCGCACATCGGCATTACCCGCGAAGGAACCATCGGCGAAATCAGCCGTATTGGCCAGCGTCATAATTCGGCCTGCTGCGGTGCCGCAAAAGGGGCTTTGACCAACCTGGTTAACGGAAAGATAATTGAAGGAAATATCAGTTCCCTGGATTTTCAGTTTAATACCATTGAGCAGATATTCTGGCGCGAGCGGGAGCGTATCCTGCAGGCAGAAAATCAGCTCTTCGAAGCCACTGAAGTCATGTATGAAGCCATCGACAAGCGCATAGAAGTACTGGTAAAAAACACCGCCTATCCCTGCAAATATGTAATTCTGGCGGGCGCTATCTTCATCAACGGCGATAAAGACATGGGCTCGTTTTGCCAATACAAAAAGTTTGAATACATTGATCTCGAATCCGGTGAACGAAGAAGTCTGATGAAAGAATATTATGACGGCTGATTTCGTTAGAAGGGAATAAAAAGAATTAACAAAATGAAGCCTGTTTTACTTTTAATGGCAGCGGCTTTAGCCGCACTGAACTTTGCGTATGATACGTTTGAACCCAAAGAGATTTACCGGTCGGATGACCTGGTGATCACACAGGTTTCTGAAAATACGTTTGAGCACAGGTCTTATTTACAAACCCAGGATTTCGGAAAGGTCCCCTGTAACGGCCTGGTAGTAAGAAACGGCGATGAAACCCTGGTTTTCGACACGCCTACAAATGATAAAAGCAGCGAAGAGCTGATCCGATGGATAGAAAACAGCCTTCACTGTAAAATAAATGCCATCATCCCCACCCACTTCCATAACGACTGCCTGGGTGGGCTAAAAGCGTTTCATGACAGAGGTGTGCCCTCTTATGCTTACGCCGGCACTGTTAAACTCGCGAAAGAGAATGAATTTGTTATCCCCCAAAACAGCTTCAGCGATTCGCTTATCCTGAAAGTGGGCAAAGAAAATATTGTGGCGAAATTCTTTGGGGAAGGGCATACAAAAGACAATGTGGTGGGGTATTTTCCGGCAGAACAAGTTATGTTTGGTGGCTGCCTGATCAAAGAGCTTAATGCCGGCAAAGGGTTTCTGGGAGATGCAAACGTAAACGAATGGTCAGCTACGGTGGAAAAAATTAAAAAGGCCTACCCGCAGGTAAAGGTGATTATTCCGGGCCACGGCAAATACGGCGATCACCAGCTACTGGATTACACCATCGGGCTTTTTAAAAACCCCTGAGGGCTGCAAACCGGCCAGCTGATTATCTAAACCGCTTACCCGCAATGCACATGGACGCTTTGCCAAATGCGGGATAAAGCGTAATTTGCGCAATATGAAATCGAAAGAAACCCTGAGAACCGTCCTGGTGGTAGTGGTCTGTTTTGGGCTATACTATTTCCTGTTCCTCAGCTTTAAACCCATAAAGCTCGGGCTGGATAAAATCACACATCAGGGACTGGTGAGCTATATTCTCACCTATTTCATTATTGGCCTTCCCGTCTTTGCCGGCACATGGTTCATTAACCGGGGCAAAAGTATTTTTAAAAGCCTGGGACTCTCTTCCGGCATTCTGACCGCCGCCGCCGTAAGCCTCCTGTTTGCCCTCCCGATGTTTATCGGGGGGATGCTGTTCTTCCGTTTCGACGGGCAGTTGGAGATTCAAAGCTTAATAGCCGGCACCCTGGTGGCCGGCTTTATGGAAGAATTATATTTCAGGGGCTTTCTCTTCGGACAATTGTTTCGGAAAACCCGCCTGGGTTTTATTACTTCTATTCTCCTGGGGGCCGTTATTTTCGCTTCCGGGCACCTGTACCAGAGCCAGGACACCCGTGAACTTATCGGCATTTTTATGATTACCTTCTCCGGGGCTGTGTTTTTTGCCTGGTTATATGTGGAATGGAACTATAACCTGTGGGTGCCGATATTAACCCATACGCTGATGAACCTTTCCTGGAGCCTGTTTAAAATAGATGACTCTGCCCTGGGTGGCACAAAAGCCAATATTTTCCGGGGATTGACAATACTAACGGCCATCCTGTTTACCATTTTTTACAAGAAGGGGAGAAACCTAAAACTGGTGGTTAACCGCCGAACATTACTGTTAAAAAAGCATGATACAGATTGAATTTGCCCATAAAGCGGCCGGAATCCTGGAACAGGACGAAAGCGTGATCGGTCTGGCTGCCGGCGGCTCCTGGCTGACCGGCCAGATAGACGAATTCTCCGACCTGGACCTCGTGCTGGTCACCCGTGAAAAAATTTCCGGTGATAAAAGCAAAATGCTGGCTTATGCCGGACGGCTCGGGAACTTCCTTTCGGGTTTCACCGGCGAGCATGTGGGGGAGCCGCGGGTGCTGATCTGCCTTTATGATGCCCCCCTGCTGCATGTAGACATCAAATTCCTGACATTGGAAGAACTGGAACCGCGTGTTGAAGACCCCTTCATCCTTCTTGACAGGGATAATCAGCTTCTGGCAGTGCTGGGCAAAACCACCGCAGCTTTCCCCTACCCTCACTACCAGTGGATAGAAGACCGTTTCTGGACCTGGGTGCATTATGCCCTGATAAAAATCGGGCGGGGCGAATACCTCGAAGCATTTGATTTTTCATCCTTCCTGCGAATGGCAGTTTTCGGCCCGCTCCTCCATATCAAGAACGGTAACCTGCCCAGAGGAGTAAGAAAAGTAGAGACTGAACTGCCAAAGGAAGATTACCTGGCCCTTCAATCTACCCTCCCTGCCTGTAACAAAGCCTCCCTATTGGCCGCCCTAAGAAACGCCGTGGAAGTTTACCGTCGCTTAAGAACCGCTCTTTTTGATGACACGGTTGAGTTAAAAACAGCTACGGAAAACAGGGTAATGCAATATTTTGAGGAAATAGAAAAACGGTCCGGGGAATCTGCATAAAACAAATGGTCATCAGGCGGAGTTTCCAGACTGCGGCCTATATAGAAGCTTTCATCCATCCGTAAAAGAAAACCACCGCTCCATTTTACACCAACTTAATACCGGGCTTTAAGAACTATTTCGCCGAGGTCATTACTATCCTCCCGGGCAGTAAATATAACTCTCCCTTTCCTTGAAAGCACTTCCCAGGCAATAGTACTGGTGATATCATCGATAGCTCCGGGCTGTGCCGGATCTTCCACAAAGTCAAAAGTGCGCTCATCTTTCATCACCACCGCCTGCGTATAATCCGGGTGTACGATGAGCAGGTCGCCCCTACCGTCAATGGCCGCCTGGTAAATTTCCTGCAGGTCGGTCAACACCGTTCCCCGGGCCACGGCTTCTTTCATTTCACTGATAGCGGCCGCTCTGCGCTGATGCTGGATTTCCTTAATAATCTCCCACGACTGCCCGGCAATCTGGTGCCTGGCCGTGTTATTATAATCAATGGCCGCGTAGCCCAGATAAGCCTCGGGCTTATCCGCCACCTGCTGCAGTTTGATGTAATTATCTTCCGTACAGATTACCACACAGCGCAGGCCGGTCTCATTATATACTCTCACAAAGGCTTTATCCACCTTGTTCAGAAACTCTTTTACCATTTTATCCACCTGTTTGGCGTCACTGCTTTTATCGGCATGCGTAATATAGTGCATGTTTTCCGGGAAAGGGAAATCTTCATTTTTCAGTTCATCTACCACGCCGTCATTCATGGCTTCATAGAGCTGCACCCCGCTTTGCGAAAGCAGCATAATCAGGTAATCTTCACTTCGGCCGTACGACTTGATCAAATCCCGCACCGCAAAGGTCTCAGATATCTGCACCCCCTCAGTAGAGGCAGGCCATGAAGATTTTATAATTTCCTGCGTGTCATTCGAAAGAAAAATATGCAGGCTGTCGAGGTTATAGTTAATATCTACCAGAGCTTCCACCTCCGAGATTTTTTCCAGCAAAGTAGCCGCCTCCCGCTTTCCGAATTCGGCGGTTACGCGTTCTTCTGCTTCCTTCAAAAGATTTTTAAGTAATACTCCGTCTTTCACACTATCGGGGTGCGTACGGTGCGTATTCAGGGAGATCGTCACACAAGGTGTGTTTTGTTCATTTGCCAGTAAGTGGAGTTGCTCTTTTAATACCATAAGTAAGTGTATTTATTGTTGTCAAATAAAAAGTACATGTGTAATCTTCCCTTTGAAAGCCTTTAATCTACAGAATTATCACCGCATACGCGAATACAGGAACCGGAAGCTGACCTGACCGTCTGAAACCGGACCAGGTCTAAAAAAATGAAATGGCACTCTGACGTTCTCTATGTGAAATAAAGATAGCCTCTGTGAAATATAACGAATAAGCAACAGGGATTATTGAGTTTTTCGGGGTTTATGGGGCCGCCAAAGTCGTGTACCATCAGCGTGAGCTTATCCTGTTTTTTGTTCGTCACAAACTTCTCCGGCGTTCTGCTGTGGTTTTACGTGGAGTAATCGTAATGTTGTGGTTTGTCTGAAAACCCGAAACCCAGTATGATCTAAAGCCCGACACCGGTATTCCGGTTTCAGCTTTTTAATGCGGACTTCTCTGGCAAAATGTTTTGTAGCGCTCTTCCATATTTAGCGAATGCCGCTCCATGTGGCGGTTGATCATTCCGCCCGGAACAAATGTTACCTGCATCAAAGTACGACATCTGAACCCATTTTTTCACAAAATAAAGCTCCTTCCGGATCTGACCGGGCACGATGATCATCTCGCCCTTCCTGAAAGCCTTTGTTTTCAGGCAGTTTGTCAGCAAGTCATAATCTGCCTGAGATATCTGGTAAAATGGTTCAAATAATCGTACTGCTCCATGTGATTTATCTTCCCGGTTTTGTCTTGTTTATTGATTTTACAACAAAGTAGATCAGCGGAATAAAAATCAGTACCAGGGTCAATGGCAGAAACCGAACTCCAAGCCCGCTAATTTGTCCGTTTACGTTTCTGAGGGTCTGTAACACTATTAGTCCAAAAATCACCACTACAATGAGCTTCAAATACCGGATCATTCTGGTCACTATGGTATATTGTCTTAATGCATTGTCTGCGGTAATGGGGGTGGGGTAGTTAAAAATGTGTGGAAACCGGTTCAGTATAGTCAGCCCCGTAAATAGAACGGTCGCCATTAGCGGCAAAGTCAGAATGTTGCCCTTTCCGCCAAAACCGTCTGCCTGCCCTGCGCCATTGTAATGGATGGGGATGGTGTCGGGCAGGGGGGTGTAGTTGGCGACGGTCAAAATCCAAACGGCAAGAAGAGCTGTCCAGCCAAGAATTTCAACGGCCCGGTCACTTACTGTAAGTTCTGGTTTTATTTTCGGTCGGTCGTTCATAAAAAGGTATATCGGTTCAAACTGTTTTAAATATTTATCCAATCACCTCCTCCAGGTGCCTGGTGGTGTTTTTCAGAAATGCGGCTTTGTCCTTTTTAATGTCTTTCACAATGGCCCGTCTTTCCTCGGTCAGCGTAAAGTATTTATCGGCCCATAACTGAATTTCCATCATTACCGGGAGCAGGTCAATCCCTTTCTGAGTCAGTTTGTATAACACTTTAGCCTTGCTTTGCGGGTGGTCTGATTTGGTAATAATCCCGTTTTCTTCCAGCATTTGCAGCCGTGTAGCCAGGATATTGCTCGCAATTTTTTCCTTTGATTTCTGAAAATCACCATAAGTGCATTGTTGCGCCAGCATTAAATCCCTGACAATAAGCAGCGACCACCTGTCGCCCCAGATGTCTAATGACTGGCTGATCGGGCAATCCGAACGTTTTTTTATTTCTGTCATCAATCTATTCTCAATTTCACTTGCAAATTGCAAGTTGATCATTACCTTTGCACTTGCATTTTGAAAGCAAATTTACAAACTTAATGGTGTAGTACAATGGAACTAAACAGAAAAAGAACGCATATCCCACAGTTTTTCAACCTGCATGATCTTTAAGATGAAAAAAAAGAAAGTGGCGTTTGCCTTAATTATGGGCCTTATCACCACAGGAATCATCTCGCTCACCCTAATTCTTGTAACTACAGATTTGACGGGAATGAGATTACTGAACGGCTGGTTTAGGTCATGGAAAATTGCGTATGTAATCGTTATTCCCTGCATACTGATCATTTCGCCACTGGTAGAGAAATTAATAAATAAAATTTTAAAATGAATACAACAAAAAACACCGTCCTGATCACGGGCGGAAGCGCCGGAATTGGCCTGGAGATCGCAAAATTACTTTCCGAAAAAGGAAATCAGGTCATTATTACGGGGCGAAACAAAGAAAGGCTGGACAAGGCGCTTCAACAACTCCCCGGTGCAGTCGGAATTCAAAGCGACATCAGCCGGGAGGCGGAAATAAATGCCCTGGCGGAGAAACTACGCGCCGAACATCCCGCTTTGAACGTGGTCGTTAATAATGCCGGTGCGGCACATCTTTACAGTCTTGTGGCTGAAAACATAAACGCTGCGGAAAAAGCAAAAGAGGAGATCCAGACCAATTATCTTTCCATTATCCAGCTGAATGAAAAGCTGTTGCCCTTACTTAAAAAACAAAGCGAAGCCGCCATTGTTAATGTTTCCTCTGTGGTAGCCTTTGTGCCGAGCGGATTGGCCACGTATTCGGCCAGCAAAGCGGCTTTGCATTCTTACACGCAAGCGTTACGGATAGCGTTGGAAAACACCACCGTCAAAGTCTTTGAGTTAATACCCCCCTTGGTTAACACCGAATTCTCAGCACCCATTGGAGGGAAAGAAAACGGAATGCCCTCATCGGAGGTGGCAGCGCATTTTTTGAGTAGTTTTGAAAAAGATGAATTGGAGATCCGTGTCGGACAAACCGAAGCCGTCTACCGCCTTTTCCTTTCCGATCCGGCAGAAGCGCTGAAACTTATCAATACACAGCGGAAAATAAAACCGTAAAATGAAATACAAAAGAATACAAATTTCAGAATTTGGCGGACGCGAAGTTTTGAAACAGGTGGAAGAAGAGTCGCTGCCCGAACCGGCCCAAGGCCAGGTTCGTATTAAAGTGCTGGCCACCAGTGCTTCCTTTACCGACACCCTTATTCGCAGAGGCATTTACCCTTCTGTTACCCGGAAAGATCTGCCCCTTTCGCCCGGTTACGATTTGGTGGGTGTGGTAGACCAGGTGGGCGAAGGGGTGACAAATGTGAAAGCAGGGCAAAAAGTGGCCGAACTTACGGTCACAGGTGCGTATTCCGAATACCTCTGCCGGAATGCCGAAACACTTGTTCCTGTTCCGGACCAAGTGGATAACGGCGAAGCGGTAAGCCTGATCCTTACTTACGTTACGGCGTACCAGATGCTGCATCGGGTAGCAAAAGTTCAAAAAGGGCAAACCGTCTTAATTCACGCTGCTGCAGGCGCCGTGGGTAAGGCTATCCCTCAGCTGGGTAAATTGCTGAATTTAAAAATGTATGCCACCGCCTCAAAAGGCAAAAAAGAATACATTGAAAAATCAGGCGGAATTCTGATAGACTACACCAGCGAAGATTTTCTTTCCCGTTTGCAAAAAGATGAGCCGAACGGGATTGACGCCGTTTTTGATCCTATGGGGGGTGATTATTTTCCACGCTCTCTGAAAACGTTAAACAAAAAAGGAATACTGGTAGGCTTTGGCTTTCAGAATTCCGCAAGCGGAAAAGGGGGGAACAAATACCTTGATTTTCTAAAAGTGATGCTTTGGAATTTATTACCCACAAAACCACGGGCACAGTTCTATCTGATCAGTGACTGGCACAAAAAACGAAACCCTTTATTCAAAGAAGATTTAACACGGCTTTTTGAATTGTTAAAACAGGGGAAAATAAAACCTGTTATTGCCAAAACCATGAAACTGGAAGAAGCCGCCGAAGCCCACCTCCTAGTGGAAGAAGGAAAAACGGAGGGAAAAATAATCCTGTCGATAAACGGCCAGGGTTCCGGAAAAATCTCACCGGCCATCGCTATATAAACCGAAAACGGCGGTTCGGCAGAAGCCTGTTGAGGCAGAGTCTCAACCTGTGGGACTCTTCATTTTCCAGAACTCCGGAGTCCTTTTTCAAAGAGACTCCGGAGTAACGTTAAACGTGCCGGCATGCGTCAGAACGAGCTGCGTCAGGCCCTTTGCCTCCACAGCGAAGGAGGCATCTATTCTTTATTTATCATCTTCAACAAGCCTTCCAGGATCTCATCTTTGTCATCGATCAGGTGATCTCTGATGACCATATCCGGCTTTACACCCACTACGTCCTCGTTTCCGCCGGGCCGCACAATATAGCCCTTCGGAACTTTAACGATCACACCCGTATTCGGAAGCGGATACGAAAACTGCGAGGCATAGAGCGTAGGTGTATCGCCCGTTTCTTCGCCCACAATCTTCCCGAACCGGTAGTCCTGTACTAATGCAGCCGCCACGGCAGCCATGGAATAGGTTTGCCGGTTTACCAGAACGTAAACGTTTCCTTTATATTTTTTTGACTCTTCCACCGGAGAATGCGCCGGAAAATCATACCTGAAAATGCTCCCGTCGGCATGCGTAAGAATGGCCCGTGAGTAAGCATCGGTAGTGTCCTTCTGAGAACGTACCTGTTCTTTCAAAATCCGGCTGGTTTTGAGCGAAAATGCAGAGTACCAATGGAAAGGGCGGGATGCAAAATACCCGATCAGGTAATCGCTGTAGGCATTGTGGCCGCCCGGGTTATTCCGTAAATCGATCACCAGGTTTTTTGATTCCTGCTTTTGGATGACCGTAAATACCGAATCGATGTAGTGCTTATATATTTCTTCTCCGTTGGCGCTTTCACTTCCGAAACCGCCCGGATTCAGGTAGGCGGTCTCACCGTAATGCTGAAAAGCGCGCTTAGGACTAACCACCTCCCCTCCTCTTTTGGTTTCGTATTCAATGACAGGTACGGACTTCACCGTGATGGTACTGACCGGTCCAGCGTTTTGCCTGATTTCCACCTGCCACTCTTTCTTTTCGCCAAAGGCCTGGAAATATAAGCGCGGGAAAGACCAGAACTCAAACCGGGCATTTTTGGCATACTCACGCTCGGCCGAAACGTACGGCTCAAACGCCCGGGTAACCGACAGCACCGGTTCCCCATCAATACGGATGATTTCATCGCCCTTCGCCACGCCTGTGATCTCAACCGAAAGGTTCCGCACATACACCTTTCCGTCTTCAAAGGCCAGCTCCATCGGAAATACCGTACCGCCGGCATACGCATATTGTATATACGACTGCACCGGAAAATCTACCTCACAATGGCCCGTATTGGCATAACTTGCCAGGCTCTGAAACAGCGATATGGCCAGCAGCGCACTCACCGAATCCCCCTTTACCTTTTCTTTAATGGCTGCAAATGCGGCGGAATACTCCTCCCTGGATCGGAAGGCAAACAGATTATAATGCGTGTCTTGCAGCGACTGGTAAAGATAGTCGAGGTCTGATGCCACCTGGCCCGCCGAATACTGCTGATCTTTGAATTGCGCAGCGGCGGGTTGAACAAAGAAAAGAACCAATAGGGAAGCCAGAACTCTCCGGTGAAGTTGACGCATAAGGTTTGTTTATAAGTTAAATAATTGTAATTCCTTATCTTATGGTATTCCTGATGGAAGCATGGGTAGTGGTTCACCATCTGGAAACGGCATAAGCCTCGGCCCATAAGCCTGGATTCACTCAAAAACAAGAGGATGCGCAAAGAACCAATTACAGCATTAATACCTCCACCGCACCGACTGCGAAGTTACGGAATTTGCAGCACTTTGACAATGTTTTGGAATGGAACACCCGAGGGAAGGAACCCGTAGCATCTATTGCACTTCCGGGTTGAGTACAGGATGTATTCAGGGAAATTTTCACAGAATGCCCTATTGACAGAGAACGGTTTCTCCCCGGCCTTCCCCTATTCAGGCGTCTTCATTTCCCTTTCGCTAATTTATAAGTAAAGGCGGTCTTTTTGCAGGTAAGATCCCAGGTAGAAATTTCGGCCAGCACCCGGTCGGCATGTTTCTTGCCGATATCCCGCAGCGCATTGCCCACTGATTTCCGCAAATACTCGCTGTCATCTGCCCTATGCCGGGTGATGAGTTCTATGGCCTCGGCGGGGTAATCTTTAAAATAGGGCCGGCTGGTCCAGATCCGCAGCCCTTCAATAACCGCCCGTTTCATATTCGGGTTTTCGTCTGCCAGCCATTTCCGGATAGTCGGCAGACTCTTCTCATAGCCCGTTATGCTGCAATAATGGTCCAATGCCTTGGCGAGCATCTCCTGCACCCGCCAGTTCGGGTCTTCTGCCACGGTGGTTTCCAGTAGTCGGAGCGCCCGCGGATCTTCGGCGGAAAGCTGCCCCAGCAGATAAGTAGCCAGCATTCTGACCTGGTAAGCAGGCTCTGCCAGAAACTGCCCGGCCAGGTCAAAGTGCTTCTGTGTTTTATCGCCCAGAATGCTATCACCGGCTTCGATAATATGTTTGAAGCCGTGTTCGATTTTCAGGAGGTTCGAGATGAGTTCTTGCATGAGAAAGGATATGTTTATCAATGACTTATCGGATTCGTTTCCCAATTTTACAGGCAAAGCCTGTCTACGTTTTCAGACTTTGTTTGCTTCAGGACTTAAAGGCTCCTTTTGAAAAGGCTCTGTCGGAAAGTTAAATGCCTTGGTAATTTCAAATTCGAAAAGTATGCTATTCTATCACTCATTTTATCCATTACTTTCTGCTTTTCAGAAAATTGATTACCCGATACAGAGAATTGAAATCGAATAGTTTCAGAATAATACAGAGAATCCGGAGTGCAATACAGAGAATTGATGGCCAATTAAAATTTATCTTAGTTAGCTCATAATGAAATCATTAAATACTCCAACTATCAACAACACTATCATCTCCAGCTACAATACAAAGAATATCACCATCTCTTTCAGCATCATCTCCTGCTCTTTTATCTTTAGCATACAGAGAATCTCCTACCCGATATAAATAATTAGCTGCTTATTCATATTTACCTCTAAGTGCTGCTATAACTGCACTTACCAAAACATCACCTCTTAAATTAGCATATGACTCAGTAACTGAATATCTGGCTCCTTTAATCTTCCCTTCTACTTTCAGCACCTTATCCTCCATCAATTTCATCTTCAGATAGTTTATCTGATTCCTGGATAAAGAATTCTTTAACATCTCTTCCAGATCACCTATTTTTAAAGCATTCTCCTGCAAGGCCAGCAGTAACAACTCCACTTCTTTTACGATATATCTTTTACCTATTTTTAATCCTTCATTTACAAGTGAATGATACTCCTGCGGTAAGGTATATCGGCTGGTATGCCCGGAAACCTTTTCAATCAAACCTGATTTTTCCAATTGGATAACAATTTCAGGTTTCAGATTTTGAAAAATACCGCTACTAATTTTATAAAGGGTAATAATTTGATCTACACCCAGTTTGGGTTCCTTTCCGCTGTTTTGATATTGGCGGATGAATACATGAAATGCCTTATCAATAATTTCAGTTCGCAGAGTAAGCGACACCTGAAACATGTCTGAGTTTCTATAGTCAGGCTCAGATTTCCCTTCGGATAAAGTGATGGAGTAAATCTTATCTACCCCCTGACCGCTACGCTCTACCAGTCCGGTCTTTTCAAGAATCTCAGTCATTAAACGGCTTCTTGGAGTACTGCTTACCGTAAGAATGTTTTCCAGAGTTACTCCCTTCGGAAAACCGCCCGGGTTGGCTATAGTGATTTGGTTAGGATATTGCTTTATTACCACCTCACTGGTGATGGTATAATCCCTGTGAGCTATCGCATTCAAAACGGCTTCACGAATTACCTCTTCACTAAAATCATACAAATCAAAAATATAGGCGCCCGATTGTACAGGATACTTTTTATTGAGCGTGGGTTGATTAATAAGTTTCCAAATGTTTTCTATAGCAAGAAACAAAGGCTCATCAATTATCTCACGGCTATCGTGGTATATTTGAGCTTCACTATTGCGAAACTCCCAGATGGTTTTACTTTGTGGTAACTTAGCGTTTATGACTTCCGTTTTCCCCAACAAAATCAATGCCGCATAGTTGAGCCTGCCCCTATCCAATAGCTTTAAATCGGTTAAAACCTGCTCGGTACTGAGTTGCAAAAATCCCGGATTGTTTTGCTTGCGGCTATAGCTTTCTTTCATTTTTTTGACGGCTCCTTCGTCCAGGTCGTCTATACGGATGCCTTCGCAAATCTTAGCAGAAAAGTCGGGTTCCTGCTCCTGTATGATGGAGAGATACATTTCTTCCGACATCCTGTCCAAACCATCGCCAACCCTCATCAAAGGCACATCATCAAAATAAAGTGGCTTACCTACCGGACGGGATGGAATCTTTATGACCAATACCCGATTAGCTCCTTCAAATAAAACCTCTGTTTGAATTCTCACACCGGTATCCCGATAAACATCCTGTTCCAGTTGCCCCTCCCTTCCTTCATAAGCTTTAGAGCCACAAACATTATGCGGATGCGCATCTTCTAACCCAAATACAAGGTAGCCCCCCTGTTCATTGGCAAAAGCGATTGTATATCCTACAACACTCTTCCTTTTACTTTTATAGGCATATTGATTTTTAGCTTCTTTAAACTCAACCTTATCTTCGCTTTCTTTAAGCTGCTTTATTTCCGCTATAGTCATCATCTTAATGTGAAGCTACCTTATTAACCAGAATACATATTTAAACCTCAATCGAAATCTTAACTTTCCCGCCTAAGCCCTTCTCCACAATCTCAAAGA
>CAZLXI010000037.1:5787-42656 GCA_964563435.1 uncultured Lacihabitans sp. | reverse complement strand
CCTACTTTATCCAGAAGAAAAGACAGCTGGCCAAAGACCTGAAACTGCAAAAGGCCTCGCAGGAGCTGGAAGCCGCCCGGTTTAATTTACAAAGATTTACCGAAAGCATACTGGAGAAAAACAGGCTGATCGAAGAGCTGGAACAGCAGCTGGATAAAAATACGGCTCCCGACCTCCGCCAACAGCTCCAGCAAACCACCATTCTCACCGAAGAAGACTGGCATCAGTTCAAGTCGCTCTTCGAGCAGGTACACGGAGGTTTTCTCCAACGGCTCCGCGAAAAGTACCCCAGCTTCTCCCCTGCCGAAATCCGGTTTGTTTCTCTCGCTAAACTCAACTTTAGCACCAAAGAGATGGCCACCGCCCTGGGCGTTTCGCCCCAAAGCATCCGGACCAACTGGTACCGCATCCGCAAAAAGCTGGAGCTGCCCGAGACGATGACGGTAGAAGAATTGGTAACAGGTATTTAGTATTGGAAAATTGGTGGAAGAATTGGAATAAATACAGGTTAAACTTTCTGTTTCTATAAAGTTGAGTCTAAAATAAAATGAATTTGCCAAAACTTTCTATGTTAATAAACTTTTGGCAAATTGGCGGACATTAGAAAAATACTATGCGGTAGATCTGGGTTTTAAAAGTGCCATTCCGGACAAATCAAGCAAAACAGATTTCGGACATAATCTGGAAAATATCGTCTATTTGGAACTGATAAGACGAGGTAATGAAGTGTATATCGGGAAAGCAAATAACACCGAAGTTGATTTTTTAGTAAAAACACCGCAAGGCGACAGAGAATATTACCAGGTAGCGTGGACAACCAGAGAACAAAGCACTTTTGAACGAGAAATCCGACCGTTTGAACTGATAAAAGATTACAACAAACGCACCTTGCTTACTATGGACGTAGAACCTGAAACTTCCTATAAAGGAATCCAAAAAATAAACGTAATAGATTGGTTGCTGAATTGACAATCCATTAGAGGAGTATTTATGGTTGGTCACCCAGCTTGTCGAAGGGCTCAATATGACGGTGTGCGACAATTTGAAACACGCCCTGAATGCTTTTTACAGCTATTTAACAATAAGTATTTTGTAAAACCCTATGCCGTTTTGTGACGTTTTTGTGACGCCACCGTTTCTTCCTGAAAAGCCGCCGGATACGATATTTACTGCCTTATCATGCAAGGCAAAATGTACATCCGGAAAAGCAGGCTTATAAACCTTACCCAACATCAAAATCTTCCCTATTCCAAACGATGGTTAAGAGCCTGGGCCGTGCTTTGGGCCATAAGTTGTTTTACGTTTACTGCCGGAGCCCAGTCCCTGCCCAACTTCACCTCCGTGGCAGGAACGCAGCTGACCAATACCGACGGGCAGTGGGTAACGGTCAATCCCGAGCAGCCCAATAATATCGACCTGATAGAAACCCGTATTTTCAAAATGCCGGCGGCAACCTCCGGAGTAATAGCCATAGAATTTAAGCTGGAAGGGGCCGATGGCGGTACGGCAAGATACCAATGGGGGCTGAACGACAAATTCTCCAAAGGCGGCGGGGGCGGACAGGTACAGTTTACTTTACCTTTGCAGGGCACTTCCAACTACGACAGGCCGTTCCTGGTAACTTTTGGAAAAAAAGGAGAAAGTAAAACCATTCATAGCGGTTTTTATGTGAGTGCGGGTGGCGGCGGTTCTACCGGGATGTCGTGGTTAGTATCCGGAGCAAGCGCCAAGGCATTAAGCGCCACACCTTTGCAATGGACAGCCGGGCACATGATAGCAGCGGCAGGTGGCGGCAGCGGCGGCTTTTCATTCGTATTTGGTACGTTGAACGGAAATTCGGCAATACGGAACGCCGTGACTAATCCACTACCCGGTAGTCCTTGGAGTAAGGATACTTATTCTGCATTAGATTGTTATCATAAAGGCGAACGTGTACTAAGGGTAGTTTCAGGTGGCAGCACATCACGCTCACCCTATGACCTTGCACCTAATTTTTCTTATTGCTGTGGAGCCTCTGAAAAGGTATATGCCACAACGAGTTATGTGTACAGCAAGTTGAGTTCTGATGTAAGCCCTTTTGGGGAGTTAACCTCGGTTACTTTCGGACAGGAAGGAGGAAAGCCCGTTGCCATTTATTTTTCGCAGGAAGGCAACACCAATCTGAATGGCTTTGGATTAACTTCCGGAGAATATGAAAAAATCAGCATAATACAATTAGGAGGCAAAGGCGGTGCAGGCTTTGGCGGTGGCGGTGCAGGCGCAACTACAACAACATATAACCTGGACGAAACTAATGCAAACGGTTATCCTACTGGAGGGGCCGGCGGAACCGGGTCGCATGAACATCCCTCACATGCACATAAATATCCCAGTAATGGTGAAAGCGGCTGGAACGACTACCACCCTTCTCTCAATGCTACCACAGGCTCCCGTACCCAAACCGATAATCCGCAAAGCGGCAAGCTCATGTACCGCACCATCATGGATACCGAACCGCCGACGGTAGTGCCCAACAGCTTCATTACCGTAGATATGGTTGACAAACCCTGGTGGCTGACCGCTTTGCCGCTGACCAAGGAGCTGCTGGCTCCTTATATCGGCCAGGGAAAGATCATTTCCGATAACAACGGTATCAAATCCATTACCTTCCATCCGTCATCGGTATCGTGCAGCGATGTGGGGCAGACCATTCCGGTGCCTATCACCGTGAGTGATTTTGCCGGTAACAACCTCTCCACCCTGATATACATAACCGTCACGGATAGCGCTACACCGCAAAGAGACGGTAGCCTTGACCCCTCCGAAATCAATGTGAGTTCAGGGCCGGTAACGCTTACCGCGACCCATTTCCCACCGGGCAAAGACGGCTGTAACGGCGCTAATGTGACCGTCAATTTTCCGCCGGCAACCTTCTACTGCAACGATGTGGGGTCAAGAACCATACAGTTTTATTACACCGACAGCGATGGAAACAACAGCCCGGTATATGAGAAAACATTTAATATCGTGTGCAGCGGCCCCAATACCGCTAACCAGCGTTACCTGTATGTGGATCATACCGCAGGAGGATCTAATGACGGCTTATCCTGGGAAAACGCGTTTACCGATCTGCAAAGCGCTTTGAATTACAATCAAATCCAATCGGTATCCGGAATTTATGTGGCAAAAGGAACCTATCGCCCTACCAACACTACCGACCGCAATGTCCGGTTTGAGCTGAAAGACAACATAAAGCTGTACGGTGGTTTTCCTAATGGCGGCGCGGATTTCGTTAACCGTAATCCGGAAACCCATCCTACTGTACTTTCGGGCGAAATAGGCAGCATAGCCACCCCTTCCGGCAACAGCTACTATGTGGTGGTCGTTACCGGTAACAATGTTCATCTGGAAGGAGTTACCGTTCGTGATGGTGACAGTTTTAATACTTTTTCGGGGGGAGGTGGTCTTTGGGTAAAGCAGGATGCAACCTCATTGACGACAGACCACCGAACTACCATCCGCAACGTTAAATTTATCAATAATCTCTCTGGTGTAGGCGGTGCCGTATATGGCGAGCATAGAAATACCAACCACACCAATTACCTCTCTTTCGAGAACTGTCTTTTTGAAAACAACAATGCTACGGGCTGGGGGGGGGCGGTATATCTGAACAGTGAGACCACCCCAGATAATACGCGGCAATCATTTGTCAACTGCGTATTTAATAACAATCTATCCGGTGCCGGAGGTGCAATCTATACATCAACGAACGCGCAGGTCAGCATAGTCAATTGTACCTTTAGTGCAAACAAAGCCACCGCTGGTGGCGGTGCAATATATAACAACGGTACTGTCAGGCTACATAACAGCATCCTGTATTTTGATTCTTCAACATCCGGTGAAAGTGAAATCGAGAATACCGGAACTTTCCACGCTGATTACAGCAATATACAAGGCAGTGGTGGTAGTGCGGGCTGGTCGCTCCCGGGCGTACAGGATTCAGGTAATAATATCGATGCGGATCCGATGTTCCATACATCGCCTGCGCTAAGTCTTCTGCCGCAAAGTCCTTCCCGCAATATGGGCAAAAACGACTACAATACCGAAATTTACGACATCTACGGAAACAACTACCGTATCAAGCAGGATGTGATTGATATGGGCGCCTTTGAAACCGATTTTGTGGTGTATGTAGCCGCAGACGCGCCAGCGGGAGGCGACGGAACGAGCTGGGCCAGGGCATTCAATAACCTGAACGACGGCATCAGCGCCGCCGGAAGCGGAGTGCTGCAAAAGGATGTCTGGGTAAAACAGGGCACCTACCGCCCCGACCGCGCGATGGGAAGCAATACCATTACGCCCAACAACCGGGAAAACACCTTTTTCCTGAATTATACCCTGAAAATCTACGGCGGTTTTGCCGGAACCGAAAACACTACTGCCCAGCGAAATATCGGGCAAAACCCTACGATACTCAGCGGAGATACAGGCACACCGAACAATACCTCGGACAATGTATATCATGTGGTTTATATGCAGGCGGTTAATGCCCGTCTGGACGGACTCATCATTGAAGGGGGGAATGCCAACGGAAGTGGCGCGAGTTCGAGAGGAGGTGGTGTGTATAATGATGTTGCGTTTGGCGATGCTTCCAACGTAAGTGTGGTAGCCAACTGCGTATTTCGCAACAACCAGGCGGCAGACAAAGGCGGTGCCTGGTATTCCAGAGCTATGCAGGCAGGAGCTGTTGATTTTGTCCAGTCGGTATTTTACAACAATACCGCCACCCGGGGTGCTGCGGCATACATCGGCGAGCAAAGCCACACTTCCCAGTCTATGGATTTGAAGTTTTATAACATAACGGCCGTTGGTAATACGTCTTCCGCATCGGGTGCCGGAGCTTTTGAAGCGGCGCAGTTTTCAAGCAATCCGGCACGGATTACGTTCTACAATTCCCTGCTGGCCGGCAATACACCACAGAATTACAACGATGTGACCAATCCCGGGCTTATCACGCTTAACAATACCTATTCTTCAGAATCGGTAACCAACATTTTTGCTAATCCGTCTAATCCGGCAGGTGCAGACGGCAAAATAATGACCGCGGATGACGGCCTTCAATTGCATGTACGGAGCCCGGCCATCGGCTATGGCAGCACTGCCTGGCTGTACAGTGGTAATCTCGACAAAGACATTACCGGCAGTCAGCGTATCCTCAACCAACTGGATGCCGGAGCATACGAAAGCCCATACAACGCGCCGTTGATCGCTGATGGTAACGCGGTGATCTACGTAAGGCCCGTAGCTTTCGGAGAAGGTACCGGCAGCAGCTGGGAAAACGCCACTTCCGATCTGCACAATGCCATTTACGCTACCGGAGTCCAAAAAGTTTTCGTGGCTGTCGGAATGTATAATGTGGGCGACCATAGCTTCATTATGAAAAACGGTGTGGAGATCTACGGCGGGTTCGATCCCGAAAACGGTATCCGGGATTTATCGCACCAACGGATCATGCCCGACCCTGTCCGTCTTTACGGAGATAACACCGGTTCAGTGCTGAACGGGCAAAATGTGCGGCCCGTTATCTGGAATATCTTTAATCAAAGCACAAAAATGGACCAGACGGCCGTACTCGACGGCTTTTTACTGATCAACGGAAAGCATCCTACCGGCGGTGGTGTGCGCAATATCCATGCTTCACCTACCCTTAGAAACCTGGTCATCAGCCTTAACAGGGCTACCCTGAAAGGGGCGGGGATGTACAATGAAAACTCCAGCCCCGTACTCACCAATGTCATTATCAGCAATAACGGTATTAACAGCATTCTCGACCCCGTGGGCGATGTGCCCCTTTACGGCGCCGGAATGTATAATACCGCGTCCTCCAATCCGCAGCTGACAAACGTGACCCTGACCGAAAACTACATCCGGGGCGGGTCTGCCCCCAACATGCTCGGGGCCGGAATGTACAACCAAAACTCTTCGCCGGTGGTCAGAAACAGCATTATCTGGAATAACCATAAATCATTTAACGTAACCATTAACGGCGCTGATTTTGAAAACGAAGGTACTGTAAACCTCAGCATCAAAAATAGTATTACGCAGGGGTACGATACCGGCAACCCCGCAGATAATAATAAAGTCAATGTAAACCCTCAGTTTGTGAGTGCCGGTGCACGCGATTTCCGGCTATCCGGGGCTTCTCCGGCCATTGACGCAGGAGATAATTCCCTGTTTCCGGGCTTGAATGCCGCTTCAGAAGACCTGGAGGGGAACCCGAGAGTTTTTGGTTCGGGCGATACTAAAAAAATAGATATGGGCGCCTATGAATACCAGTGTGTCCCTATAGATTACACCATGGCCACGCTGGAAGACCTCTCGGTAGATTACGACGGCGCCCCGCACAGCCTGACGGTTCAGAATCTCCCGTCCGGCGTATCGGCTACCTATGAAATCACCCATGTGGATAGCCTGGGCCGCCCGGGCCATACCGCCACCAAAGCGGGCATTTATAACGTTACGGCCACCCTCCTGCCTGCGATTTCGGGAACAGGCTGTACGCCCTTAATCCTCTCCGCCACCCTCACTATCCGCAAAGCAGCCACCGTGATTACTACCGATAGCGTGCAAGCCTACGTGTATGACGGCATCCAGAAGAAAATAACGGCTTCTATTAATCATACCGAAGCCGTTCCGGTCTATTCCCCGCAGCAGGGATACACCGACCTCGGCGTTTACCCGGTAACGGTCTCCGTGCCGGAAACGGACAATTACCGGGCCGCTACCAAAACCGTAATGCTGGTGATTGAAAATACAGGGTTTACGGGCATCACCCTGAACGATTCGACCTTTATTTACGACGGTACCCCCCGCTCGCTGGCCATCACCGGCACCTTGCCGGAGGGTACCGCGATAGCCTATTCCGGGAACGGGAAAACAGAGGCCGGAACCTATACGGTAAATGCTTTGATCAGAAAGCCCAATTATGATGACTTGTGGCTTACGGCCACCCTGACTATCGAAAAAGCCCAGGCCCTCATCACCGCAGATTCTCTCCAAACGTTTTTGTATGACGGTACGGTAAAAAATGTAGCGGCCTCATTGAACCATACCGAAACCTCACTGGCTTACCTGCCCCAGCAGGGCTACACGGCGGTGGGTACGTACCCGGTCATCATCTCCGCCCCGGCCACCACCAACTACCTGGCGGCGGCCGACACCGTCAGCCTGGTGATCAGTAACGGTACCATTACCGGAATTACCCTGGCCGACTCCGCCTTCGTCTATGACGGCACACCCAAGTCTCTGGCCATCAAAGGCACCCTGCCAGCCGGTGGCACGGTCAGCTATACCGGCAATGCCCGGACAGATGCCGGGACCTATACGGTGAATGCCCAGATCAAAGCACCCGGCTACGAGGATCTCCACCTCCCGGCCACCCTTACCATTCAAAAGGCAAAGGCACTTATCACGGCGGATGACCCCCAGACTTTTGTATATGACGGCACGGTGAAAAATGTGGTGGCCTCCCTGAACCATCCCGAAACTACCCTGGCCTATGCTCCGCAGCAGGGCTATACGGCAGCGGGTACTTATGAAATTATTATTTCCGCCCCGGCTACAGCCAACTACCTGGCCGCGGCCGATACCGTCAGCCTGGTGATAGAAAGTGCGGGGCTAACGGGCATTTCGTTTAAAGATTCTACCGTTACCTACGATGGCACGCCCCAATCGCTGGCCGTCAGCGGAACCTTACCCGCCGGAGCTACAGTAAGCTACACGGGCAATGCCCAAACCCAGGCCGGCAGCTACACGGTCACTGCCCTGATTAAGGTACCGAACTACCAGGATGTAAACCTTTCCGCCACGCTGACCATCCAAAAAGCCAAAGCGGTCATCACGGCCGATACCCCCCAGAACTTTATCTATGACGGCACGGTGAAAAATGCGGTAGCTTCTTTAAATCATACCGAAACCCCGCTGGCTTATTCTCCGCAGCAGGGCTATACGGCAACGGGTACCTATGAGGTGATCATTTCAGCAGCGGCCACGGCGAACTACCTGGCCACGGCCGACACCGTCAGCCTGGTGATTAAAAAGGGCACCGTTTCAGGAATTACCCTGACCGATTCCAGCTTCACCTATGACGGCACACCGAAGTCATTGGCGATTAAAGGTACCTTACCGGCCGGAGGCACGGTCACCTATACCGGTAATGCCCAAACCCGGGCCGGCCGTTATACCGTAAATGCCCTGATCAAAGCACCGAATTATAATGATCTTAGTCTTTCAGCGGCCATGACCGTTGAAAAGGGGCTGGCGATCATTGCAGCTGATTCTGCCCAGACCTTTGTGTATGACGGCACGCAAAAAGAGGTGGTGGCTACTTTAAATCATACGGAAACTACCCTTACCTACTCTCCGCAGCAGGGGTATACGGCAGCAGGTACCTATGAGGTGATCATTTCAGCAGCGGCCACGGCCAACTATCGGGCCGCCGCCGATACCGTCACCCTGGTGATAGAAAGTGCCGGCCTGGCAGGTATTTCATTTAAAGACTCTGTCGTCACTTACGATGGCACCCCCAAGTCGCTGGCCGTGAGCGGCGCTTTACCGGCAGGCGCTGTGGTCAGCTATACGGGCAATGCCCAAACCAATGCCGGCAGCTACACGGTAAATGCCCTGATCAAAGTACCGAATTACCAGGATGTGAACCTTTCTGCCACACTCACCATTCAAAAAGCGGAGGCGATCATTACGGCCGATGCTGTCCAGACCTTCGGGTATGACGGTACCGTAAAAAATGTGGTGGCCTCATTGAACCATACCGAAACTGCGCTGGCCTATTCTCCGCAGCAGGGGTATACGGCGGCGGGCACGTATGAGGTGATTATTTCGGCAGACGCCACGGCCAACTATCAGGCCGCCGCCGATACCGTCAGCCTGGTGATAGAAAGTGCCGGCCTGACGGGCATTTCGTTTAAAGATTCTACCGCTACCTACGACGGCACCCCGAAGTCGCTGGCCATCAGTGGCACTTTACCGGCCGGGGCTACAGTCAGCTATACCGGCAATGCCCAAACCCATGCCGGCACTTACACGGTGAATGCCCTGATCAAAGTACCGAACTACCAGGACGTAAATCTTTCTGCCACACTCACCATCCGGAAGGCCGAAGCCATCATCACAACAGATGCCACCCAAACCTTTGTATATGATGGCACGGTGAAAAATGTGGTGGCCACTTTGAATCATATGGAAACTACCCTGAGCTACTCCCAGCAGCAGGGCTATACGGCAGTGGGTACGTACCCCGTCATTATTACTGCCGCAGCCACTGCGAACTACCTGGCCACGGCCGATACGGTCAGCCTGGTGATAGAAAGTACAAGCCTGACGGGTATCTCGCTTAAAGATTCTACAGCTACTTACGATGGCACCCCGAAGTCGCTGGCTATCAGTGGCACTTTACCGGCCGATGGAACGGTCAGCTATACGGGCAATGCGAAGACGGATGCGGGCACTTATACCGTAAATGCCCTGATCAAAGCGCCGAATTATAAAGATCTGAACCTTTCGGCCACGCTAACTATTCAGAAAGCGAAGGCCATCATTACGGCTGATTCTACCCAAACTTTTGTATATGATGGTACGATGAAAAATGTGGCGGCCACTTTGAATCATACGGAAACTACCCTGAGATACTCCCCGCAGCAGGGATATACGGCAGCGGGTACGTATGAGGTGATCATTTCAGCGGCGGCTACGGCGAACTACCGGGCCGCAGCCGATACCGTCAGCCTGGTGATAGAAAGCGCGGGGCTTGCCGGTATTTCGTTTAAAGATTCAACAGTTACCTACGACGGCGCGCCGAAGTCGCTGGCCATCAGTGGCACCTTGCCGGCCGGCGCTATAGTCAGCTATACAGGCAATGCAAAGATCAATGCGGGCAGTTATACGATAAACGCTTTGATCAAAGTACCTAACTATCAGGATGTAAACCTTTCGGCCACGCTCACCATTCAGAAGGCAGAGGGGATCATCACGGCTGATGCCGTCCAAACGTTTGTATATGACGGCACCGTGAAAAATGCCGCGGCTTCTTTGAATCATACCGAAACCCCGCTGACTTATTCTCCACAGCGGGGGTACAGGGAAGCAGGTACTTACCCGATTATTATTTCAGCTGCGGAAACCGCTAATTACAGGAAAGCGGCCGATACAATCAGCTTAGTAATTGAAAACGGTACGGTTTCAGGGATTACCCTGGCCGATGCAGGTTTTACGTATGACGGCACGCCGAAGTCACTGGCCATCAGTGGAACCTTACCCGCCGGCGGCACGGTAAGCTATACCGGTAATGCCCAAACCAATGCGGGTACTTATACTGTCAATGCCCTGATTAAAGCACCGAATTATAATGACCTGAACCTTTCTGCCCGGCTCACTATTCAGAAGGCGGAGGCCATCATTACGGCTGATTCTACCCAAACCTTTGTATATGACGGTACGGTGAAAAATGCCGTGGCTTCTTTGAATCATACCGAAGTGGTGCTGATATACTCTCCGCAGCAGGGGTATTCGGCCGTGGGTACGTATGAGATCATGATCTCGGCAGAAGAGACGGCCAACTACCGGGCCGCAGCCGATACCGTCAGCCTGGTGATAGAAAGCGCAGGTCTTGCAGGCATTTCATTTAAAGATTCAACAGCTACCTACGACGGGACGCCCAAGTCGCTGGCCATCAGTGGTACTTTGCCGGCAGGGGCTACGGTCAGCTATACGGGCAATGCAAAAATCAATGCAGGTATTTATACGGTCGATGCATTGATCAAAGTACCGAACTATAACGATGTAAACCTTTCGGCCACGTTGACTATCCAAAAAGCCAAAGCGGCCATCACGGCTAATAACACCCAAACGTTTACCTATGACGGTACGGTGAAAAACGCAATAGCTACTTTGAATCATACGGAAATTCCGTTGACGTATTACCCTCAGCAGGGCTATACGGCAGTGGGTAACTATGAGATCATGATCTCGGCAGAAGAGACGGCCAACTACCTGGCGGCAGCCGATACGGTCAGCCTGGTGATTGAGAAGGGCACGGTATCAGGAATCACCCTGGCCGACGCAAGCTTCACGTATGACGGTACCCCTAAGTCACTGGCCGTTACAGGTACCCTACCGGCCGGCGCAACGGTAAGCTATACCGGCAATGCCCAAACCGGGGCCGGAAGTTACACCGTGAATGCCCTGGTTAAAGCGCCGGATTATAACGACCTGAACCTTTCAGCCACACTCACCATTCAAAAGGCAAAGGCGCTTATCACAGCCGATAACATCCAGAATTTTGTGTATGACGGTACGCAAAAAAATGTGACGGCCACTTTGAATCATACCGAAGCCCCACTGGCCTACGCTCCGCAGCAAGGGTATACAGCAGCGGGTAGTTATGAGATTATTATCTCGGCTCAGGAAAGCCCGAACTACCTGGCAGCGGCTGACACCGTCAGCCTGGTGATTGAAAGTGCGGGGCTGACGGGCATTTCGTTTAAAGACTCTACCGTCACTTACGATGGCACGCCGAAGTCGCTGGCCATCAGCGGCACCTTACCGGCCGGCGCTACCGTCAGCTATACCGGCAATGCCCGAACCCAGGCCGGCAGCTACACGGTGAACGCTTTGATCAAAGTGCCCAACCATAACGATATGAGCCTGTCTGCCACACTAACGATCAAAAAAGCCCAAGCCATCATAACCGCCCATGACCCCCAGACCTTTGTGTATGACGGTACGGAGAAAAAACTGGCGGCTTCTTTGAATCATACCGAAACTACGCTGACGTATTACCCTCAACAGGGCTACACGGCCACAGGCACTTATACGGTAATGATTTCGGCTGCGGCTACGGCCAATTACCTGGCAGTGGCCGATACGGTTAAGCTGGCGATTGAGAACGGTACGGTTTCAGGGATCACCCTGGCCGATACCAGCTACACGTATGACGGCACACCGAAGTCGCTGGCCATCTCGGGTTCGCTACCGGCGGGAGGCACGGTAAGCTATACCGGCAATGCTCAAACCTTTGCCGGCAGCTACACAGTGAACGCTTTGATCAAAGCACCGAATTACACTGACGTGAATTTGTCAGCTACCCTCACCATTAAAAAGGCGAAAGCCGTCATCACGGCCGATTCCATACAGGTGTTTATCTATGACGGAACGATAAAGAATGCAAAGGCCGCTTTGAACCATACCGAAACCACCCTGAACTACTCGCCACAGCAGGGCTACACGGCGCAGGGTACGTACCCGGTCATTATTTCGGCAGTAGAAACCGCTAATTATCTGAAAGCGGCAGATACGGTAAGCCTGGTGATTGGGAAAGCGGGCCTGTCAGGCATTTCTCTGAAAGATTCCGCCTTTACTTATAACGGCAAGGCCCATTCTCTCGCGGTAACCCAATTGCCGGAGGGTGCCACTGTAATCTACTCCAATAACGGGAAGACCGATGCCGGCACGTATAAGGTGACCGCTACCGTATCACTGGAGCATTTCCGGGATACCACTTTAACCGCCACTCTGACTATCCGTAAGGCGGCATCGGTGATTACGGCCGCTGCCATGCAAACACACATTGCTGACGGATCCTTAAAGAATGTGGTGGCCTCCCTGAATCATAAAGAAGCCGTACTCAGCTATTCACCCCAACAGGGATACGCCCAGCCGGGCACTTACGAGATCACCGTTTCTGTGCCGGAAAGTAAAAACTATCTCGCGACCTCTCAAAAGGTCAGTCTCGTGATCGACAAAGCCACCTTTCAGGGAGTAGGGCTCTCCGATGGCGAATTTACCTACAATGGCTCTGCCCACCATATTTATGTATGGGGTGCACCCGAAGGTGCCCACATCACCTACTCCGGAAACGGGCAAACCAATGCCGGTACCTATTCGGTAAAAGCGCTTATCCAAAAAGAAAACTATCATGACCTCGAGCTGACGGCCCGCATTATCATTCATAAAGCCCAGGCGTACATTTCGACGGAACCTTTTCAGTCGCACGTATATGACGGCTCGGTAAAAAATGTGCAGGCCTGGCTGAACCATTCGGAAACCTCGATCGTCTATCATCCGCAACGGGGCTACACCGATGCGGGTTCTTACCACATTACCCTTGTGGCCAACGAAACCCCGAACTACTTCCCGGCTTCCACCACCGTACAGCTCTATATTGATAAGGCCACGTTTCAGGGCGTTTCGTTGCCCGGTAAAGAATTTACCTACAACGGTTCTCCGCACGCACTGGTGGTAACCGGCACACCTGCAGGGGCTGAAGTTACGTATACGGGAAACAACCGGACCCATGCCGGCACCTACACGGTCACTGCCCTGGTTCAGATGAAAAACTACTATGACCTGGAGCTGGAAGCAGAGCTGATCATCCATAAAGCGCCCCAAACGATCTCTTTTGAAGAAATCGGCATAAAGCACCTGGAAAATGACACCGACTTCCAGCTGGAGGCCCAGAGCTCTTCCGGCCTCCCGGTATCTTATACCTACACCTACGCAGCAGAAGAAGCGCCGGCCACGGTGACGGCAGGGGGCTGGGTGGAGCTTCATACCTCCGGATATGTAAGCATAACCGCTCATCAGCCCGGTAATGAAAACTATCTTTCGGCCGAATCCGTAACCCGCCAACTCAAAATCAACAGCTCAGACGCCACCATCCACCGGATTACCGTTGGCGGAGAGACTTTCGAAACTCCGGAAGCTGAGATCTACTACCTGATCGACTGCGCAGATGAAGCAGACAGCATTCAGGTTCAGCTTAAGACGGAAGTAGGCGCGAGTGTGGTACCCGGCCGCTCATTGATCATGGATATCCCGAAACCCGGAATTTATAAACAGACCGTAGTAATAACTTCCCAGGACAGTACCAATACCCTGACCTATCACATTACCGTGGAGAAGCGATTTAACTTTGAAGACATCGGAGTTCAAAAGTTCAATAACCTGTTTTTGATCAATAATAATCCGGAAACCAACGGGGGATACGAGTTTGTGGAATATGAATGGCTCAAAAATGGGGAGATCATCGGTTACGGACAGTATTATTCTGTCGGAAATCAGGTCAGCGATATTTTAGATGCAGGGGCCTCATACTCGGTGCGAATGAAGACCAAAGAAGGAGAATGGCTTTCCTCCTGTACTTTTGGGTTCCGACCGGATGAGTCATTCACCATCGGCCTTTTTCCCAACCCGGTGGTAGTGGGCAGCACACTCAACGTCAAAGTAAGTGATCCGGAAGAAGCGAAAATGAGGATTCTTACATTGACCGGAGTGCAGGTCCTGGAAGTAGTATCCCCGGGAGGAAACCCGACTGAGATCAAACTACCCTCCGAACTGCCTGCCGGTTCCTACATTCTTCACTATGATAATGGAAAACACCGGAAAAGTATACCGTTTGTCCTTGAAAAGTAAATATCACCCGCCGGGTATCCGGCAGGTATTAAAACAAAAAAATGAAAAAACACCTGTTTGTTATATTCTCTTTAATAGCCTGCCCCGTTTTTGGGCAGTATTCTGTTCACGAATTCTCCTTATATACCGGTGGCGGTTTTTCCCAACTGAATTATGATCAGAAGTCATCCCCTAAAGCGGGTGGATATGCAGGATTGGGGTACCGTTACTACTTCTCCGGGCAATGGTCATTAGGCAGCGGGGCAGAGTTTCAGATCTATAATTCCCGGATAAACCTAAACCAGATCAATGGCCTCTCAGACGCCCGCGACGCAGAAGGAAGTAATTTTCAATTTCGGTACGAAGCAAAAAACTATCGCGAAGATCAGAGTGCTTTCTACGTTGCAATACCTCTGAACCTGCAATTTGAAACGGGTAAATCATCCGGAACCTCCTGGTACATGAATATGGGAGGCAAACTGGCATTTCCTGTCAGTGCCCGGTATCAGACAAAGATACCCACGTTAGTAACCACCGGATATTATGCCGAATGGAACGTTGAATTAGCCGACCCGGCATTTATGGGTTTCGGTCAATGGAATGATCTCCGTTCTGATAAAAGCGACTTTGAGACAAAGAAGGCCTTTTTACTATCGGCGGAAACCGGGATTAAAATGCATAACCGTTTTTTTACTTACCTGGGCGTATATGCAGATTACGGACTGAACAATATTCTGACGGGAAATAATGAGCCGGCAGTCATCGGGTATGTGACAGACAACCCCACGCGGTTCTCCTATCAATCTGTCACCAGATCATTAGACCCGGAAGGTGCTCCCTGGGCCGGGAAGCTGAATCTGCTTTCTTTAGGAATAAAGCTCAGATTTGTCCTGAAATAGCAGGCAAAGAGCCTTATCTTTCCCGCTCCGCCCGTCGCTCCTGCGCCGACTGGTCTTCGGCCACCCCGGCTTTCCAGTAGGAAAAAGCATAAAACTCTTCCTTAGACCAGCCGTTGTGCCGCAGGTGCCCCCGCAGCTCTTTCACGGTGCGGTACTCCGCTGCAATATACGCAAACCGGTCTTCTCCGGGAAGCTCGAGTCCTTTTACCGTGGCTGCCAGCCCACTGCCCTCCTCCGGGTGCGGGTTATGCAACCAGATGAAGCGGATATCGGCCGATGTGCGGATCGGAAGCTCATCTTCGGGTCCATGCACTTCCAAGACACATACCCCGGAGGACGGAGCCGGAAGAGACTCCAGGATGCAGCTCAGCACGGGGATAGCTGTGGCATCGCCCGCCAGCAGGTAATCACGGACCTTCGGAAAGAGCTCTTTGGTCACGGCTTTCATTGCCACTCCCAGCTCATCGCCGGGCTGCGCCTGAATGGCCCAGCGGGAAGCCGGACCGTTCTCGCCATGATGAACAAAGTCGATCACCATTTCTTTTTTCTCCGGGTCGATAGCCCGGTGTGTGTAGGTTCGCACGGCGGGCACCAGCTGCGGTTCCGGGTGCAGCCAGATATCCAGCTCCTGGTTATATTCCGGGAAATGTACCTGCTTCACTCCCGCAGGCGGAATGAAGATCTTGTTGTTATTCCCCGGGGTACAGTCTTTATACTCCGCTACGCCATCTCCCTCCAGGATTACCCGGATGAGGTGCGGAGTGACATATTCCTTACGTTTCAGCCGTAGAACATTCCTGATGATTTTGGTTTTCATGATTATCGGGTCTTTAGTGTCGTGTTAAATGAAATATTTGCCATAAAGCAGAGAGCCAAAATATGCTGATCGCTTATGGCCGGGGAGGATGTTTAAAACGCCTTCCCCACCTCATCGATCATGGCATTGACCGATGTTATACCACCTCCGGCCAGGTACCAGATCTCCGGGTCGAGGTAGATCACTTTTCCGTTTCGGTAGGCGTTGGTCTTCTGTACCAGCACATTCTCAATCTCCGACCGATCGGCCGCCTTCTTATTCACTACCGCACCCCGGTCTACCACAAAAAGGTAATCGGGATTGATCTGCTGAATAAATTCGCTGGAAACGGGCTGCCCGTGGCGTGAAACTTCCAGGTTTTCCACGGCCTGTTTCACTCCGAGGGTTTCGTGAATAAACCCAAAGCGTGATCCCCTTCCGTAGGCGCTGAACTTACCACCGTTATAGAGGGTCACCAGTGCCTTACCTGCTACTCCTTCTGTCTTTTCGCGGGTAGCTTTGATCTTATCATCTATGCGGGCCAGTTCAGCCTCCACTTCTTCTTCTTTTCCGAAGAGGGTACCAAAATAACGGGTTTTGTCACGGAAAGAGTTCAGAAAATCGGCCTGATCGATCTTAATAAATACGGTGGGCGCTATTTTCTTCAGCTCCGGATAGGAGGTTTCCAGCCTTTCCGACATAAAAATGACCTCCGGGTTCAGGGCCGCCAGCTTCTCAAAGTTCACCTCTTTTACCGAACCCAGATCCACCACTTCAGGGTCATCCTTGTATTTCGCCAGGTGTTGGGGCAGATGTTCTTTGGGTACGCCCAGCACTTTGATACCCAGGGCATCCAGGTTCTCCAGGCTCACGTAGTCGAGCGCCACCACCCGCTCCGGCTGAGCTTTGACCTGCACGGTATCCAGCTCATGAATGAGGGTCACGGTGTCTGCGGATGCATCGCCATCGGAGGTTCCTTTATTACAGGCCGTAAACGCCACAGCCAAAACCAGTACTGAAATTTTCAGGATATTTTTCATTTTTGATATAGTATTAATAATAATTACAGATTTTCTTTCCTCCGGTTTCAAGGATCTTAAATTCCATGTCGAACACGGCCCGGAGCACTTCAGGTACGATCACCTTATCCACTTCATCAAAAAACGCCACGCGACTGTCTTTCAGGGCTACAATAAAGTCGGAATATTGAGAGGCAAAATTGATATCATGGATCACCAACACAATGGTCTTCCCCATCTCATCACACAATTTTCTCAGGGTCTTCATGATCTGCACGGCATGCTTCATGTCAAGGTTGTTAAGAGGTTCATCCAGCAGGATATAGTCGGTATCCTGCGCTACCACCATGGCCAGGAAGGCCCGCTGCTTCTGCCCCCCGCTCAGCTCCTCCATATAGCTACCGGCAATATCCCGCAGGTTCAGGTAGTCTATGGCCTGATCTACCTTTTCCTCATCGGCAGGTGTCAGTCTGCCCTGAGAGTAGGGGAAACGTCCGAAGCTCACCAGCTCGCGTACGGTCAGCTTCAGGTCGAGGTGGTTGCTTTGTTTCAGAATAGACAGATGCCGGGCCAGTATTCGGGTTTTATAGTCTTCGATATCACGGGAGTCAAGCAGCACCGAGCCTCCGTGCTGTTTTAGCAGCCGGCTGATGATGGACAGGAGGGTACTTTTGCCCGCCCCGTTACTGCCGATCAGCGAGGTGATCTTCGCCTTGGGAATGCTTGCCGAAATCTCATCCAGGATAAGTTTTTCGCCGTAAGATCTCGATATATTCTTAACTTCTATCATAGCTTTTTTGCTGTAAGGAGAATGTACAGAAAATATATTCCTCCTATAAAATTGATCAGTATGCTGATGGTGGTGGTCATGTTGAACAGTCGCTCTACCAGGAACTGACCCGTTACCAGAGTTATACCTGAAATCAGACCACAGGCCGTCAACAGAACCGAATGCTGGTGGGTCTTAAAAAGCTCATAGGTGAGATTTGTTACCAGAATCCCGAAAAAGGTGATGGGTCCCACCAGAGCAGTAGAAACCGATACCAACACGGAAATGATGAATAGGAAAACCAGTACTACCCGGTTATAGTTCACCCCAAGGTTAATGGCCTGCTCCCGTCCCAGCGCCAGTACGTCGAGGTACTTATGATACTTTACTGCCAGGATAAGCATGAACCCTGCCGCACCTGCCGCATAGCCGAAAAGGGCAATATTCATCTTATTGAAAGAGGCAAAGATCCGGGCTTCTACCAATGAAAACTCGTTCGGGTCCAGGAGCATCTGAACAAAAGAGCTCAATGTGGTGAAAAGCGTACCCAGGATAAGCCCGGTAAGAAGCAGGAAATACATATTGTTTTTCTCACGCCGGAATACAAAAAGATAAATGAGCACGGCAAAGCCCAGCATCATCAGTACAGACCATCCGAAATTATGGGATTCGGTCAGTATCCGAAAAGTTTTATCGCCGTACAGGAATACGATCACCGTCTGAAACAACAGGTAAACTGCCTCAAATCCCATAATCGACGGAGTCAGTATGCGATTGCCGGTGAGCGTCTGAAACACCAGTGAAGAATAGCCGATACTCCATGCCACCAGTAACAGTGCCCCCACTTTATAGGTCCGCCTTTCCAGCACATATTGCGTGTTTCCTGTTAGGTCATAAAACAGAAACACTGCCACCAGCAGGAGGCTTAGCGCAGACAGAGCGGCTATGCGTGTGCGGTGTTTCTTCATCTGTTCCTTAACAATAAAATGAGAAACAAAACTCCGCCCACTATACCTACTACCACGCCTATGGGCACTTCGAAAGGAAACATCACCAGGCGGCCGATAATGTCACACACCAGCAGAAATACTGCTCCGAAGAGGGCGGTTAGAGGAAGGGTTTTTCGCAGGTTATCACCGTACATGAGACTGATCAGGTTGGGTACCACCAAGCCCAGAAAAGGGATGGCGCCAACAGTTATAATCACCACGCTGACTGTCACCGACACACAGAATAAGCCTACATTTACTATCTGCCTGTAATTCAGGCCCAGGTTTCGGGAGAAGGCCTCTCCCATACCGGCCACGGTAAACTTATTCGCATAGAGATAGGTGATCAGGACAGCCGGTACTGAAAAAAACAATACCTCGTAATTCCCTTTCAGCACCGAAGAGAAGTCCCCCACCAACCAGGCGTTGACATTCTGAACGATATTATTCCGGTAAGCAAAAAAAGAGGTAACGGAGTTCAGGATATTACCGAAAATGAGACCTACCAAAGGTACAAAGATGATATTCCGGTGCCTGATACGGTCGGTGATATTCAGGAAGGCCAGACTGGCGGCAAAGGTAAACACAAAGGCAGTCAGCGCCCGGTTAAAAAGCCCCCCCTGCGGTATAATCAGGAAGGCGATCAGCAGGCCCAGCTTGGCGGCATCCAGCGTACCGGCCGTGGTGGGCGACACAAACTTATTCTGGGTGATCTGCTGGAGAATCAGGCCCGAAATGCTCAGACCTACTCCCGCCAGGATCAGCGAAAGTGTGCGGGGGATCCGGCTTACGGTCAGGATCAGCTTCTGCTCCTCGTCGGGATGGAAAATATCCGTTATGGAAATATCCTTGACCCCGATGAATACAGAAATGCATGCAACCAAAATAAGCAATGTAAGATACCCTGCGCCCTTCAATTTATACTAAATCTAAATAAGGACAAAAGTAAGGGATATTTGCGGAAACAAAAAATGCGGGGGTCAAATTGGAAGGCTGTGGTAGCAGAATTCAGGTAGCTCTGAAAGGTGTTAACGTTGCGAGTTATTTATTTAACCATATTAGGCATATAAGATCATATAAGATTTTAAAGATTCTCAGGGAAGAGAAATAAGGTATGTAAACATACTACATACAAAAGGCTGTTTAAAAAGTGTACAAACGGTTGCGTTGTTTCGAAATCTGGTATCAGTCGCATACCACAGGATGCCCCTTCATCCTCAACGCCTTGCATTTTATACACTTTTTAAAAACAGCCCCGGTGCGCCTGAACAACTAAAACCTTTCAGACCGCTTCGGTATTTTCAAACGGGGAATTCTTTTCAGGTACCCTCAGCGGGGTTTATCCTCCCGGAATCATCGACCAGACGATACATTATCTCTCACTTCTTCGTCACCCGTACCGCGATCCTCCGGTTCTGGTCACGGCCATCCTCCGTATCATTATCCGCTATGGGATACAGGGGGCCGTATCCTTCCGATTCCAGCCTCAGAGGTGAAATCCCTCTTTTTATCAGGGCATCGGCTACATTGGCGGCCCGTTCTGCTGACAGCCGCGTATTAATCTCCTCGGAACCGGTATTATCCGTATACCCGCCCACCTTGAGGCTTACTTCCGGGAAAGCCTTCAGGATCTCAGCCAGGTTATCCACTTCTTTTTCGGATGTGGAGTCGATCACCGCACTGCCCGACTCAAACGTCAGCTTACGGAAGTTGAACCAGGTTTCCTTATCGACAGGCCTGTCTTTATTTTCTATGAACGCGATCAGCTCATTTTCGATCGACAGTTCCGGGAAACTGAGATTCACCCCCGTAGAAAGCACTTTTTGAATTACCGTTTCCGCACCTTCCGAAACAGCCGTTACCGCACTATCTGCCCCGGAGATCACCCCTGAGGCTTTGTTTTGGCAGCTTTTCCAGAAATACAGTCCGCCCAGAACAAGCAGTCCCAAAAGCAGCCATGGGAGCAGCCCGGCAAATCCTCCCTTGGTCTCTTCTTCCGCTGGAACGGTCTCCCTGACGCTGTCTCCCACAAAATCCCCCAGAGAATTCACATCTATAATGCTGCCGATACCGGCAGGAAGCGCCGCCTTTACCGCATCTTTCTGGCTCATCAGTAAAGCCGCCAGGCCGGCAACACCCATATTGTCTGTTTTCACTTTTTTACTTAGAACCCCCATTACCAGAGGCGTAACAAGATTCAGAAGGGAAGAAGCATCGACTTTAAGTCCGGAAATACTTCCGATAAGATGGGTCAGCGCCTTCGACTTATCGCCGAATAGCGAGCTTAAGATACCACTGCCGGCGGAAATCAGTCCGGCTCCCTGCCCGCCTTTAAGCGATGCCGCCACATCACCGGCAAACTCTTCACCACGGGTATCATTTTTCAGCAGGTTCAACAGGTAGCCTGCTCCCTGAATAGTAGATGCTTTCTGCATAAACCCGGCCAGTAGTACGGGCACTCCGGCAGATAATCCGGCAGTTACATCCCGGGGGTCTTCATCCAAAAAATTGCTGATCTGGGCAATAGCAGCCGGAGTCAGCTGGTCCCTGACAAGTTGTAGTACGTTCATTTTGAAGAATAAAGTTTAACTGATTGATTTTAGAATTCAGACGTGAAAATAAGAGAAAAGTAACCTTATCGTATAAAACAACAGCAAAACTCTTTGTCCGGCGCCCGCCCTTCTTTAACCGGCAATCGTGTGTCAAAGCACAAAATCCAAGCCCATAGTCCGACGATCAGTAACAGGTTCAAATTTTGCCTGTGAGACTTATTTTGTGGTATAGAAAAAGACGTTCCAAAAAAGTTTTAACTTTGCGCATACTATGCGCATACTTATTACCCTGTACCTACTCTGCCTTCTGCTGGTTTGCCCGGGGCCGTCAGCAGCCCAGGATTCCGAATGGGTGAATATGCACTATCATGAGCGGCTAGATGCCATCGAAGCGCTGCACCGCAGGGTTTTAGATACGCTGACGTCGGGGAAGCAGGTAGCAGATACATTGGCCGGACTACGACAACTGGCCGGTCGGAAAGGCGATAAGGAGTTACTAATGGAAGCCGACCTCCTGGAGGCCGACTATGCACAAAAAAACAGTCCGGGGGGAGGTTTGGATAAGCTACTCCTCATCCTGAAGCGGGCCGAGCAGGAAGGGATGATGCAGATTGCCTGCCGGACGGTCTGGCGGATCGGGCAACATTATTGGGCGTTGGCTCAATACGAGCAGGGGTTTCGCTGGTATTTGCGGCTTGATCACATGTTGAAGGGCATGGACGTGGAAAAATTCCCGGATAAGGCTAATTACCTCGAAGAGATCGGGCGGGCATACTATCGTTTCCGTGATTATGAAAAGGCCCTGCCCTACTTCAAACAGGTGGCCGCCCTGCCCGTGCGGAACTTTTATCTTAACCGATGGCGGCATTCGCTCAATACCATGGGCCTGACCTACCGGGAGCTTGCCCGGTGGGAGGAGTCTGACGCCTGTTTCCACCGCTTGCTGGAACATGCCGCGGGGCAGTCGGAACAGTGGACAGGCATCGCTTCCGGTAACCTCGGCACAAACCTGTACCTGCGCGGCAGATATGAAGAGGCCGTGCCGTTGCTCAAAACAGACATACGTATTGCCGAGCAGCATGAAGACTGGGGACTTGCGGCCGGGTCGGCTATTCCCATGGCCGATCTGTTCACGCAACGGGGCCGGCTGGAAGAGGCCAAAGCGTACATCGACAAGGCCAACCATTACATCAGGCTCTCGCAACAGACCGACCGCCTCCGCCGACTGTATCCTGTGATGAGCAAATGGCATAGTGCTATGGGGCAGAAGCAGCAGGCTGCCATGTACCTCGACTCCGCACTGGTTGCTGCCAGGCTCTTCAATGATAAATTCAATGCGCTTAAGCTCATGCGCGCCAACCAGGAGATTATGGCGAGCCGGCAGGAGGCAACCCTGCAGAAATTAGAAGCTGCCGCCAGTCGGCAGCGCCTGGTGCGCAATAACATCATCGGGGGCCTGATGGCCGCATTACTGGGCATCCTGGTGATATACCGCGCTACGATATACCGCAACCGTACTCAGCGAAAGCTACAGCAACTGGAACTCGACCGGGCCCGGCAGGAACTGGAAAATGCCCAAAAACTGCTCGACGGATATACCCGTAAGATCCACCATAACTCACGCATCATACAGTCGATAGAAGATAGTCAGCCCCAGGGAGCCGATGATCCTGTCCTCGGACAGCTCCGCACCAGCACGATCCTCACGGAAAGTGACTGGGAAGATTTCAGGGAGCAATTCGAAAAGATTTACCCCGGCTTTACGGAAAAACTGCTCGAACGCCACCCCAACCTCACCTCCGCCGAGGTCCGCTTCCTGCTTCTGCTTCGTTTAGGGCTGACCAACCCCGAGATTGCACATGCGCTGGGGATTTCGCCAGCCTCCCTGCGCGTAACCTGGCATCGACTGCGCAAAAAATTAGGCCTCTCGGCCGACCATACAGCGGCCATGGTCTATACCGATTATTTTACAGACCTCTGAGCCATTCATCTCTACTAATCGATTCTAACGTGTAATCTGAACTCATTTTAGTATTCCTATTCTCAAACCCTTTCGTATCGCCTGATCGATTGTAACGCCTGTTGTAACGCCTGAAATCACCGTTTCGCGTGTCTGCCGAACTATGTTTGCGCCTACTATTATGCGTATCAAATCTTTCAATCCGAAGCTGTTACTGCTACTCGCCGTGTTGTTGGTAGTGCTTGCGGTGTGGGTATACCTGCATTACAAGGGTAAGCTGGATAGCATAGAGCGGGATATGCAGGAAATGAAAAAAAACCTGAAAACAGCTTATATAATAAAGCAGTCTATATGAATTCATTTGTACAGGGTGCAGCCCGGAAATTAAACCCTTGAGACCATGAGAAAGATTCTATTTACCCTGGCCCTATGTCTCATTACGATAGCTACCGTCGCCCAAACCACCCGATATGTTCGGCAGGCATCTACAGGCGATGGTTCCGGTAGCGACTGGAACAATGCTTCCAGTGATTTACAGGCGATGATCAATGCATCATCTTCCGGTGACCAAATCTATGTGGCGGCAGGTACGTATGTCCCCAACCGTAAAGCAACCGCTGTCGAGACCATTACCGAAAACAATACGGACAACGCTTTTGTGCTCAAAGCAGGCGTAGCCGTTTACGGGGGCTTTGACCCTGATAACGGGAATACCCTTCTCACTACCCGCAAGGCAATGCCCGGTTCGGTAAATGCGAGTATCCTCTCCGGCGATATGGACGGCGACAACAGCGGCAATGCTACCCACGTGGTCATCATCGCCGGGGGCTCAGATAGCTATACTTTAGATGGCTTTATCATCCAGCGGGGCAATGCCAGCTCTGCTCCCGACAACAATATTACTGTAAACGGGCAATCGGTTGCCAAAAACAGGGGCGGCGGTATTCGTATTACCAATGCCGGCGGTGTTAATATCAAAAACTGCTGGATACGGGGCAACCGGGGCAATATGGGGGGAGGTGTATATACCAATATTCCCGTAATATTCACAAACTGTATTTTTTCGGGAAATTTCACCACCACCAACAGCGGCTCTGATTCCCGCGGGGCAGGGCTGTATAATGCAGGAACAGCAACGTTATTTGGCACAACACTTATCAACTGTACCTTTTCGGGCAACAGAGCCGGCGCCTCCGACAACGGACGGGGTGGAGCCATCCACAATACAGGTGTAATGACTATAGCCAACACCATCATTTACGGCAACAGTGCCGCAAACGGGCAAAACGGTATCCGGAATGACGGAGGAAGCATTGGCGCCTATTACTGTCTGGTAGGCGATAACAGCCAGATTACAACTAATAACAACAGCGTAAGCGGTAACCCGCAGTTTGTCAATGCACCTAATGCAGCGGATAATGCGCCTTTTATTAACGGAGATTACAAGCTGAATTCCAGCAGTGCTGCCCTTAACGCCGGTGATAATGCGTGGGCTACAGCTGCAGGGAGTACCGATATACAAGGCTTAAACCGCCTGAGCGGAACGGCAGACCTGGGAGCACACGAAAGAGGAGCAGGCTATTCTAACCATATCCGCTATGTAAAACCCGTAGCCACAGGCACAGGTGACGGCAGCACCTGGCCAAATGCTTCAGACGATTTACAGGAAATGATAAACAACTCCATTTCAGGCGATGTGATTTTTGTGGCAGGGGGTACTTACAAGCCCAACCGGAGGGCAGACGATTTGTTAGCCATAACACCTAACAACCGGAATAATGCCTTTGTGCTGAAAAACAACGTAAAGATTTACGGAAATTTTGCAGGAACAGAGAGTACTCTTTCACAAAGAGATTTATCCGATACCAATAACAAAAGTACTTTAAGCGGAGATTTTGATAACAATGATGTATTAAACAACGCAACAAACAATTCTACTTTTACCCTTGGAGGCAATACAAATAATGCATATCACGTGATCATTGCTTCGGGTACTCCAAGCAATCCTATAGGCACCGGTACTATATTGGACGGGTTTACCATAACCGGCGGCAATGCCAATGGTACTAATAGCAGCTATATTGAGGTGGGAGTAAATTATATTTATCCTAGTGGCGGGGGAGGGATTAATATAGCCAGATATGCATCTCCTTTTATTAGCAATTGTACTTTTATCCGGAATCAGGCACAGTATGGCGGAGGGATATTTTCTGAAATAGCTTCTTCCGGTTTGCTCCTATTCAACAATTGTGTGTTTTATAGGAATAGAGCCACGGAGAACGGAGGTGCTATATATGACTATAGTGTCAACTCAGGCAAAATTAGCTTAGTGAACAGTACCGTATACGGTAACAGGGCCGAAAGCAGTGGAGGAGGGATAAGGATTACATCTCTCGCTGATATTATGGTAATCCAAAATAGCATTATCTATGGCAATAATGCCTCAAGCGGTAGTGGCATATCCGGTGATGTTACATCCACATACAGCTTAATACAGGGTAGCAGTTCCACGGCAAACGGCAATATCAATGGCAGCACCAATCCGTGGTTTGAAAATGCGGCTAACGGTGATTTCCGCTTGCTGCCCACAAGCCCTGTTATCAATAAAGGCAGCAACAGCCTTATACCGTCAGGCGTTACTACGGATATAGCCGGCAATTCCCGCATACAAATAAGCACGGTAGATATGGGGGCGTATGAGGCGGCTTTGTGTTCCGTAACAGGCTCCACCATTAACCCTGTCATCTGTGGGGGGCAGTCATACCATTTTGGCGGCATAGCTTATACCGAATCGGTTAATGGTGTGCAGCACACTTTTACTTCTGCCAGGGGGTGCGACAGCGTAGTTACCATGAATCTGACAGTGGTTCATATCCGGTATGTAAAGGAAGGCGGCACAGGCGATGGTACCAGTTGGGGCAACGCTTCGGGTGACTTGCAGGAGATGATTAACCTGGCTTGCGAAGGCACCAGCATTTTTGTGGCAGGCGGTACTTACAAACCTAACCGAAAGGCCGACGCTACGGAAACCATTACACTTAATGACCGCGACAATGCATTTGTATTGAAAAGCGGCGTAAAAATCTATGGCGGCTTTGACTCCCGGGAAGATTCGCCCGAAGAAAGAGAGTTATCCGACGTTGGCAACAGGAGTATCCTGAGCGGTGACTTTAATGATGATGATGACGTAACGGGAAACGGCAGTACCTTCACGATCTCCAATAACGATGAAAATGCCCACCATGTAGTAATAATCGGAGGTGATATAGGCACTAGTACTGTATTAGACGGCTTTACCATACAGGGAGGCAATGCCAACGGCAGCGGCAATATTCCGGTAAATTATTACACTTCTTACAGGAATTATGGCGGGGGGATTCTTATCGGCGCTTCTCCCACTATCCGCAACTGTATCATTACCGAAAACAATGCCGGTTCAGGGGGAGGGGTATACGTATCAAGCGGCAGTTCCCCATCCTTTACCAATACCGTATTCTTTAAAAATATGGCAGGCAGTACCAACGGGGGCGGGTTGTATAGTATGGGCGGCGTAGGGGGAATTACTACCGTTACCAACTGTACTTTTTGGGGCAATGCAACTTCGGGTAGCACTGGCGGCGCTATCAGCCTGTTGGCCCCGAGCAGCGTAGTTCTCCGCAACAGCATTATTCATGGCAACAAAAGCGGCATAAACGGTACGGCAATAGTAAGTTACAGCCTGGTGCAGGGGCTAAACTCCACCGCCAACGGCAATGTAGACGGCCAGGCTGACCCGCGGTTTGAAGGGACCGGTAACGGCGATTTCCGCCTTCATGCTCTGAGCCATGTTATCAATGCGGGCAGTAACGCCCTTGTGCCGTCAGGCGTTACCACCGATATAGCAGGAAACGCCCGCATACAACATGGCACGGTAGATATGGGAGCGTATGAATCAGATGCCTGCCAGACCGTTGTGGACGATGACCTGGTATTTACCACCCAGCAGGAAATAAATGATTTTGGAGATCAGTACCCCTGCCTTGTTACCGCAAATAACCTGGTCATCGGTTTTGAGTCGGGAAACAATACCAGCAATATCAATGACCTGAGCCCCTTACAGACACTAACCCATATAAGAGGTAACCTCATCATCCGGAATAACCCTTATCTTGACTCATTTAACGGGTTAAACTCGTTGGAATATATCGGGGGAAACCTTGAGATTCATAGCAATGCCTCGCTAATCAACCTGGAAGGCCTGGATTCACTGGAGCATATTGAAGGAAGTCTGCACATTTATGACAACACCGCGTTAACCGGGTTAGACGGCTTACAATCACTTACCGACATTGGAGAAGATCTTGAAATTCATAATAATACTGCGTTACAAAATCCCGGGATAAGTTCATTGACCCGCATCGGGGGAAATTTTGAGATGGAGGGCAATACCCTGCTGACCGTTATCAACGGCTTCAGTTCGCTTACTCGTATAATAGGAAATTTCCGGATCAGCAGTAATCCCGCATTAACTAATCTTGGGGGTCTAAGCACATTGCGGGAGATCGGGGGGGATCTGGGTATTTTCGATAACTCCTCACTGCAGAACCTACAGGGCTTAAATTCACTGGAAATGATCAAAGGCGGAATTGACCTGGAGCAAAACCCCGTTCTGACCGACCTATCGGCCCTGGAAAACGTAAGCCCCTCAGATATCACCGGCAGTACCGGTTTGCGGATCGTAAATAACAGCCGGCTTTCGGTATGTAACCTGCCTAATTTCTGCACCTATCTGCAAGGCGCGGGAGCAAGAATCCTCAGCGGCAATGCTACCGACTGTATCAGTGAGAGCGCTGTAGCGGCAGCCTGTGAGGCCGAATGCTCCATGGGAGACCTGACGTTTACCACCCAGCAGCAGGTAGACGACTTCATAGAAAGACTGCGGTATTGCACGGAGGTTACCCTGAGCAACCTCACCATCGGGTATGTCTCAGGCAGCAGTACCACAGATATCACTGACCTGGGCCCGTTGATGAGAATAAGCGGCATCACAGGCGATGTGATCATCAGAAACAATCCTGTTCTTGCCTCGCTTACCGAGCCGGGCCTGCTGGAAAGCATCGGGGGGAAGCTACACATCGAGGGGAATACCCTCTTAGCTGACCTTAGGGGATTTAGCTCGGTGAAAACCATTGGCGGCGAGCTTAATATCCGGCGGAATCCGGCTTTATCCGGTCTTGATGGCCTGGAGGCGCTGGAAAGTATCGGGGGCAACGCCTATGTGGCGAACAATAATGCCTTAACCCGTCTTAACGGACTGAGCTCATTGAAAACCATTGGCGGGACTCTTGAGATTTCTACCAATGCTAAGCTAAAGAACGTAGACGGGTTGAGTTCTCTGAAGAATATAGGAGGCCATCTTAACCTCATTCAGAATGTGGAGCTGGAAGATCTTGACGGGCTGAGCTCATTAGACACGATCGGCGGGTCGCTTCAGATCCAAAGCAACAATGCACTGACCGGTCTTGACGGGTTAAACGCATTGAGGAGTCTCGGAGGAGCCATTACCATTACTTCCAATCTCAAGCTGGAGCGTGTTGACGGGCTGAGTTTGCTGAAAACTATCGGCGGGAACCTTAGTGTTTCTTATAACCCGCTGCTTCAGAACCTGAGCGGCCTGGATTCATTGAAAACCATCGGAGGCGGTATCAATATCAATAATAATATAGGTTTAACCGATATATCGGCCCTGCAGAATATAGACCCCGCAACCATTACCACGGGTTTGTCTATCGTGGCGAACAGTTCGCTTTCGGTCTGTAATCTGCCCAATTTCTGTATCTACCTGCAAGGGCCGGGAGCAAGAACCATCGGCGGCAATGCCGCTAACTGTATCAGTGTGGCGGTTGTAACCGCCGCCTGTGCGTCTGATTGTTCTTCGCTGGGCGATTTTGTGCTTACCGCCCAGCAGCAGGTAAACGACTTTGCAACCACGTACAGCTATTGTACAGCCATTACAGTTAATCATCTGACTATCGGCCACGCCACAGGAAGCAGTGTCAGCGACATTACTGACCTTACTCCTTTACAAAATATCACTTCCCTTACAGGCAGCCTGACCGTTCGAAACAACCTGGGCCTTATTTCGCTTGAGGGTTTACATTCGCTTACCGCCGTTGGCGGGAGCATGATCATGGAGGGCAATGCGGACCTGGAAGACATATCGGCCTTGGAAAGCATCAATCCTGCCACAATTACGAATTTACAGATCGTAAACAACAGCCGGCTTTCGGTGTGTAACCTGCCTAACTTTTGTCTCTATCTGTCAGGGGCCGGGCCCCGAACCATCAGCGGCAATGCCGCTGACTGTATCAGTGTGGCGGCCCTGACCGCTGCATGTCGGGAGCATTGCCCCTCGGGAAACCTTACTTTCACCACCCAGCAGCAGGTAGCTGACTTCGGCACCTCGTACGGCTATTGCACAGATATTACCCTCTCGGGCCTGACCATCGGCTATGCCTCAGGCAACATCACTACTGATATCACTGACCTCAGCCCTTTACAGAATATAGTTGCCGTTACGGGCGATGTCATGATAAGAAACAATCCTGACCTTACTTCGTTAAACGGGCTAGGGGCATTGACCCATGTCGGTGGGAATACAGATATTCAGAGCAATAGCGCTTTGACCGGCCTGAACGGATTGAGCTCGCTGGAAAGTATCACGGGGTATTTTTACGTCTATAATAACGGCTCATTAGCTGATTTTGACGGCTTAAGCTCACTTACCGACATCGGAGGATATTTTTATATTCATAACAATGACCAGCTGGCGCATATTAACGGACTAAGCGCGTTGTCTCACATCGGGGACTACCTCGACATTAGCGAAAATGCCGTTCTGACCCTCATTGACGGGTTAAACTCACTCACCCACATTGGAGGAAATCTCAGGGTTCGCAGTAATTCCGGATTATTTAATCTTGCAGGTTTAAGGTCATTGCAAAGTATCGGTGGGTATCTTGGTATTTTCGATAACGAACAGTTAGAGAATCTTCACGGCTTAGAGTCACTGGAAAGTATCGGAGGGGCCATTGACATTGAGCAAAACCCGGTACTAAACGGCATATCATCTTTGGAGAACATAAACCCCGCCACGATTACGAACTTACGGATTGTAAACAATGACCGGCTTTCGGTATGTAACCTGCCTAACTTTTGTATCTACCTGAGAGGCCCGGGGTCAAGAGACATCAGCGGTAATGCTGCTGACTGTATAAGTGATGCGGCTGTAACCTCCGCCTGCCAGGACGACTGTGATGTAAGCCTTACCCTGTCAGGCGGGGTGCTGACCTACCCCGCTGTTGACTCGCTGACAGCCGGCAGCATAACGTTTACGACCACTTTACCTGACGGCAACAACACCCTGATTTATAACAGGACCGGCACGGCACGGCCTCCCGTACCGGTCATCATCAGCGCAGGCAAGTTTACCCTGACCGGCCTGGAGGCAGGTGAATATACGGATTTTACCCTTACTCACACCCCTTCACTGTGCGAGATCGTATACGCCGGCCCTCTGACCTTGTATATCCGGCCCGGTGTATCAGACGTCTCTGCGGTGGACGTTACTTCCGTAAAAGCAGACATCAAAGCTAACCTGAACGCGGGCGGAGGAAATGCCTCGGCCACGGTCATCTACAGCGCTGATCGGGCCCTGGCCTCCGGTACGGCCACAGTAACCCTGGCCGCCACCCTGACCCCCGAAGAAAGCCCTTCCGTAAAACAGGCCCCGCTTACCGGCCTTGAACCCAATACCCGGTATTATTACAGGATCACGGCTCTGAATGCCTACGGCCGTGTGGAATCGGCTATTGACAGTTTTAAGACCCTGTCTGCGAATACCGCCCTGGCGGATCTGCTGACGGATAAGGGCAGCCTCTTGCCGGTGTTTCATCCTGACAGCCTGAGCTACCGGATGAGATTGGGCAGCACGGTCACGGCCATTGCCTTTACACCTACACTCTCGTCGGCTTCGGCCACGGTGACGGTAAACGGCACAGCGGTCAGCAGCGGCACTAAATCTGCTGATATACCCCTGACACCCGGCAGCAACACCATCACCATAGAGGTTACCGCAGAAGACCCGGCCCTGATCCGGACTTACGGCGTAGAAGTTTACCGCAGGCAATCGCAGAGCATCACTTTCCCGGCGCCTGCAGACGCCGTGTATGGCGGAGTAGAACCTGAATTGTCGGTCACAGCCACTTCCGGCCTGCCGGTCAGCCTGAGCAGCAGCGATGACAGTATCGCCGAAGTCTACCGGGATACCAACGATAAATGGAAAGCAAAGCTCAAAAAAGCAGGCACCGTGACGCTCACCGCCTCCCAGCCGGGTAACGAAGATTACGAAGCCGCAGATGAGGTAGTACAGATCCTGAACATCCTGAAAGCGGAGATCACGGGCGTGACTTTTGAAAACGATACGTTCGTGTATGACGGCACAGAGAAAGCGCTTTTTCTGACCGGTATCTTACCCGGCGGCACTAACGTGGCGTATACGAGCAACAAACGCACCCTGACCGGCTCACAGACCGCCGAGGCCCTGATCACGGGAGAAAACTTTGATACGATGAGACTGATGGCCCAATTGGTGATCACGCCGCTGACATTCGTTTTCAGTGTAAAAGAAACTACGCATCCGTTGAACTGCTCCGGCTCGGGCGGGAGCATCGCCTTTGAAAGCAACCTGCCGGCCGGTATTTATTCCCTGGGCTATATTCATAACGGTACCGCGAAGCTAAACAACGTAACGGTCACAGCGGAGGGAGAATTCACCCTCAGCGACCTTACAGCCGGCGATTATACGGCACTCAGCATCAATGATCCGGCCAGGGGCTCAGGCTCGCTATCCGGCCCGGTGACGCTGAGTGACCCGGTGGCTCCTACCCTTACCATAGAAACCATCATTAACCCTGCCGTTGGTTCCACTACTTCAGGCAGCATCGCGTTTACCACTACCCTGCCTGACGGTGAATATACACTGAACTATATCCGGGTGGCGGCATCCCAGACCCGCACCGTAACCGTATCTTCAGGAGCGTTTATGCTTACAGGACTTAACGCCGCCGCTTACTCGAATTTCTTTATTGAGAACTCAGCTACAGGTTGTGCGGCAGTGGCCGCCGGGCCGGTGACCCTGGGTAATCGTCCGGGACTATCAGGCGTCTCTATTCTTAATATCACTTCCAATTCACCTTCTTCCAATTCGGCGAGTGTGCGCAGAACCCTGAACGGCGGCAGCAGCGCGGCCAGTGCGGTCATTATTTACGGTACAGACCCTGAGCTTGACTCCGGTACTACCACCAAAGCCATAGGCAGTGTGGGAGCTAACATAGGCTCAACCTCCACCACTGTGATCGCCAGTAATCTGGTGATGGGCACTACCTATTATTATAAAGTAGTTGCCACTAACTCTTTCGGAAGTGTGGAAACAGCGATCCGCAGCTTCAGGATCCCATGGAATGACAGGCTTATGACTTCGCTGACCACCAACAGGGGGGGACTTACACCTGCATTCAGCCCCTATACTATAAGCTATACCATGAGGGTCAGCAGCAGCGTGGGCAGCATCACCTTTACACCTGTGCTGTCATCGTCATTCGCCACCGTAAGAGTTAACAGTGTGCTCACTGCCAGCGGAACGGCCTCGGAGCCGATTCCCCTGAATGAAGGCCCCAACAGCATCCCGATAGTGGTAACGGCTGAGAACGGAACCACAAGCACTTATACCGTACTAGTTAGCCGGAAATATGCACAGACCATAAACTTTGCGCTTTCAAAAGACACCATCGTATATGGAGAACCGGCTCCGGCAATAACCGCCACAGCCAGCTCCGGGCTGACCGTAAGCATCAGCAGCAGCAATAGTAGTGTAGCCACGGCCACGACCACCCTGGTTACAGTACGAAAAGCAGGCACGGTCACCTTTACCGCGTCTCAGTCGGGCAATACCACTACCTATGATGCCGCTGCCAACGTGCAGCGTACACTGGTGATCCTGCCGGCGGCAGTGGCCGGAATAAGCTATGAAGATGTCGCCTATCCTTATGACGGCACAGAGAAAGAATTGCTGATCACAGGCTCATTGCCTGAAGGTGCATCCGTGGAATACACGAATAATAAGCGTAGCCTGGCAGGTGAGCAGGAAGCCGAAGCCCTGATCACCGGAGAAAGCCACGATACACTCAGGCTGACGGCCAAACTGAAAATCGATCCGCTGGACATCGTTTTCAGTGTAAAAGGAAATACACATCCGCTGACCTGCTCCGGCTTCGAGGGCAGCATCACGTTCAGCAGCAACCTTCCCGCCGGAAACTATTCCTTAAATTACACCCTTAACGGCACGGCGAAGCAGACAGGCGTCACCGCGGTGGTGGGAGGAGAATTTACCGTCTCCGGCCTTACGGCAGGGAATTATACGGCATTCAGCATCAATGACCCCACCAGGGGCTCCGGCACGCTCTCCGGCACAGTGACACTCCATGCCCCCCCTACACCTGCCCTCACTTTGGGTATATCTTCTGGTCCGGCCAACTGTAACGGCACAAACGGAAGTATCGCCTTTGCCGCTTCCGATCTGCCTGACGGCAGTTATACCCTGAGATTTACCAAAGATGGGGCGGTGGATTCAACAGCAGTAAACGTATCCGGTAATGCGTTTACGATGACCGGGTTGTCATCCGGTACATATGCCAATTTCTCGGTTACGCTAAGCGGATGTACCGGCACGGCCACCGGTTCGGTGACCCTTACAGACCCGTTTTCACCTACCCTGACCCGGGGAGCGCTGATCAACCCTGCATCCTGTGGCGGCAGTGACGGAAGTATCGCGTTTAGCACGGCCAACCTGCCTGACGGCAACTATACCCTTAGATTCAACAAAAACGGAGCCGCGGATTCGTCTACCGTTAATGTTTCCGGCAACGCATTTACCCTGAGCGGCCTGACGGCCGGCAGTTATGCCGGTTTCTCGGTAACCTTAAGCGGGTGCACAGGTACATCCCCCGGTTCAGCGGGCCTGTCTGATCCCTCAGCGCCCCTGCTCAATTTGGGAACGTCTACTAACCCGACCGTATGCGGCGGCACTGACGGAAGCATCCTATTCAGCACGGAGAACCTGCCTGATGGCAGCCATACGCTGAAATTCACCAAAAACGGAGCAGCGGATTCGTCGGTGGTGAACGTATCGGGCAATGCATTTGCCCTGAGCGGACTAACGGCGGGTACGTACACTAACTTCTCCGTCACCGATGCGGAATGCACCGGCACAGCCTCCGGTACAATAACACTGACAGAACCGACCGTTCCCACCCTGACTTTGGGAACCTCAGCTAACCCCGCCGTATGCAGCGGCACTGATGGAAACATCACTTTTAGTACCGGCCTGACTGATGGCAGTCATACCCTGAGATTCGCTAAAAACGGGGCGGCAGATTCGGCGATCGTGAACGTATCCGAAAATGCATTTACCCTGAGCGGACTGACCGCAGGCAATTATACCGGTTTTTCGGTAACCGTAAACGGCTGTACCGGCACATCCCCTGGCGCGGTGACGCTGACAGACCCGGCAACCCCGGCCCTGACTTTGAAAACACAAATAAACCCTGCCACATGTAACGGCACTAACGGAAGCATCATATTTCATACAGATCTGCCGGATGGCAACTATATCCTGAGGTTCACCAAAAACGGAACGACGGATTCGGCGGTGGTGAACATCTCCGGCAACGAATTTACCCTCGGCAACCGGACCGCAGGCAGTTATACCGATTTCTCAGTAACCGTAAACAGATGCACCGGTACAGCCTCGGGAACGGTGACACTGACAGACCCGGCAACCCCGGCCCTGACTTTGGGAACACAGACAAACCCTGCCACATGTAACGGCACTAATGGAAGCATCGCATTCCATACGGATCTGCCGGATGGCAGCTATACCCTGAGATTTGCCAAAAATAGTGTGGCTGACTCGACGGTGGTGAATATCTCCGGTAACGAATTTACCCTCGGCAACCTGGTAGCAGGCAGTTATGCCGGTTTCTCGGCAACTGTAAACGGATGTACGGGCACGGTCTCTGGTTCGGTGACGTTGGCTGACCCTGAGACGCCCGTCCTTACCCTGGGAACTTCAGCAGACCCGGCCGTATGTAGCGGCACTGACGGAAACATCATGTTTACCACCAACCTGCCTGACGCCAGCTATACCCTGAGATTTTCCAAAAATAGTGATGCCGATTCGGTGATGGTAAATGTATCCGGCCATACATTTGTTCTGAGCGGGCTGACAGGAGGCAATTATTCCGACTTTTCCATGACAGTGAGCGGATGTACGGGCACGGCCTCCGGTTCAGTAACGCTGTCTGGTCCGCTTACACCCATCCTGACAATGGGAGCACAAGCTCATCCCGAATCCTGCGGCGGCAATGACGGAAGTATCACTTTCAGTACAGCCAATCTGCCTGACGGCAGCTACACTTTGAAATTTAATAAAGGGGTAGCGGCAGATTCGGCAGTGGTGAATGTATCCGGTAATGCATTTATCCTGAGCGGGCTGGCAGCAGGCACATACACCGGCTTTTCCATAACCACCGTGAGCGGATGCTCAGGCATGGCTTCCGGTTTGACAGCCTTATCTGATCCCTCAGCTCCCGTACTTAACCTGGCGGCATCAACTAACCCAACCGTATGCAGCGGAACTGACGGAAACATCGTATTCAGCACTTTTAACCTGCCTGACGGATCTTACTGGCTGAAATTTACCCAAAGCGGGACAGCCGACTCAGCTATGGTCAATGTATCCGGCAACGCATTTACTTTGAACGGACTGGCAGCTGGCACATATACTACCTTCTCGGTGACAGATGACAAGTGTACCGGTACAGCCTCCGGCACGGTAACGCTGACAGACCCGGCAACCCCGGCCCTTACTTTAGGGGCTCAGACCAATCCGGCAACCTGTAACGGCGCTAACGGAAGTATCGCATTCAGTACGGCCAACCTGACGGATGACAGCTACACCCTGAGATTTACCAAAAACGGAGCAGCAGATTCAGTGGAAGTAACTATATCCGGCAATGCGTTTATCCTGAATGGACTCACGGCAGGTAGCTATACCGCTTTTTCGATGACGGTAAGCGGATGCACCGGTACAGCTTCAGGTACGGTAACGCTGACAGAACCTGCAACCCCTGCCCTGGCTTTGAAGAGTCAGACCCACCCCGCAACCTGTAATGGTGCTGACGGAAGTATCGCATTCAATACTGATCTGCCTGACGGCACCTATACCCTGGTATTCGCCAAAGATGGAGCAGCAGATTCAGCCCTGGTGAACGTATCCGGTAATGAATTTCTCCTGAAAAACCTCACAGCAGGCAGTTATACCGGCTTCTCGCTAACGGTAAATAA
>CAZLXI010000037.1:3501-5687 GCA_964563435.1 uncultured Lacihabitans sp. | reverse complement strand
TCCTGAAAAACCTCACAGCAGGCAGTTATACCGGCTTCTCGCTAACGGTAAATAAATGTACTGCAACAGCCCCCGGCAAGGTGGATCTGTCCGATCCGGAGGCTCCGGCTCTTACTTTGGGACCACAGACAGGTCCTTCTACCTGCAACGGCGCTAACGGAAGCATAGTATTCAGCACTACCAACCTGCCTGATGGCAGCTATACCCTAAGGTTTATCAAAGACGGAGCAGCAGATTCAGCCCTGGTGAATGTATCCGGTAACACATTTACCCTGAATGAACTGACCGCTGGTAACTATACCGGATTCTCCGTTACCATAAGCAGATGCACAGGCACAGCCTCTGGTTCGGTGACACTGAATGACCCGGCTACTCCAACGTTGACTTTGGGAGCGATGACAAACCCCGGCACCTGTGGCAGTAGTGACGGAAGTATTGCATTTAGTACGGAGAACCTGACCAATGGCAGCTATACAATAAGATTTACCAAAGGAGGGAATGCCGACTCAGCCGTGGTGAATGTATCCGGTAACGCATTTACTTTGGATGGCTTGACAGCAGGCATTTATACCGACTTCTCCATTGCCGTGAACGAATGCACAGGCACGGCCTCCGGTTCGGCGGCACTGAATGACCCGTCAGCCCCTGTGCTCGCTTTGGGAACCTTAGCGAACCCGACCGCATGCAACGGTACAAACGGCAGTATTGGGTTCGGCACTACCAACCTGCCGGCCGGCAACTACACCCTGCGATTTACCCGTAGCGGAGTGGCAGATTCAGCTGTAGTGAATGTATCAGACGATGTATTTACCCTGAGCGGACTGACAGCGGGCACATACAGCCATTTTTCGGTAACAGAAGATGAGTGCACCGGTATGGCCGTGGGCTCTGTTACCCTGAATGACCCGGTTATGCCAACTCTGGCTCCCGGAGCGCAATCCAACCCGACTACCTGCAACGGCACCGACGGTAACATATCGTTTACCTCCGGAAATCTGTCTGACGGCAGCCATACACTGAGATTCACCAAAGGCGGAATGACGGATTCAGCCACAGTAAATATATCCGGTAGTGCTTTTACCCTGGGAGGGCTGACGGCAGGTATTTACACTAATTTCTCGGTAACGGTAAGCGGATGCACAGCGATAGCCTCCGGCACGGTCACACTATCTGAACCACCTGTGCCCACTCTGGCTTTGGGAACGCAAACCAGTCCGGCCCTGTGTGATGGTGCCGATGGCAGCATCGGTTTCAGCACCACTAACCTGCCTGATGGCAGCTATACCCTGAGGTTTACCAAAGACGGAACAGCGGATTCAGCCCTGGTAAACGTATCGGCCAATGCCTTTACGCTGAGCGGGCTGTCAGCAGGAGCATACACGAACTTCTCCGTCACCCTAAGCGGCTGCATCGGCACGGTCTCCGGCACAGTGAACCTGTCAGACCCTGCGGTTCCGTCTCTTACATTGGCCACACAGACCGGTCCGACCATTTGTAATGGCGCTGACGGAGCCATAACGTTTAACACGGTTAACCTGACTGATGGCAGCTATACCCTGAAATTCACCAAAGGCGGAGAAGCGGATTCTGCACTGGTGAATATAGCGGACAATACCTTTACAATGAATATGCTATCGACAGGCACTTATACCGGTTTCTCAGTAACGGTAAGCGGATGCACGGGCACGGCTTCGGGTTCGGCCACACTGTCAGACCCTGTGGCTCCGACCCTGACTTTTGAAAGCTTCTCCGATCCGGCAGAATGCGGCGGGAGTGACGGTAGCATAGCTTTCAGCACCAACCTTCCTGACGGCAGCTACGTTTTGAGCTATTTCAAAGGCCCAATCCCGCTGATTGCAGAAATTGGCACGGGTTCAGGGAAACTCATCCTGGCCGGCCTGGCCTCGGGCTCTTATTCCGGTTTCTCCATTACGGTGGATGAGTGTATAGGAGTATCCTCCACTTCCGTAGCTTTGTCTGATCCCTCTGCTCCCGGACTCACACCGGGAACTTCAGTAAATCCAACCGTATGTGGTGGCAGCAACGGCAGTATTTCCTTTACCACATCCGGCCTGGCTGACGGCAGCTATATGCTGAGATTCCTCATGGATAATGAGGCGGATTCAGCCCTGGTGAATGTATCCGACAGTGCATTTACCCTCACCGGCCTGGCTGCAGGCCTATAC
>CAZLXI010000037.1:0-3401 GCA_964563435.1 uncultured Lacihabitans sp. | reverse complement strand
AACCGTATGTGGTGGCAGCAACGGCAGTATTTCCTTTACCACATCCGGCCTGGCTAACGGAACTTATACCCTTAATTATAACAAAGGAACGACATCAATGACCACCGATATCACGGTTGCGTCCGGAGAGTTCACTCTTAGTAGTCTGTCCGCAGGAATTTACTCAATTTTCTCTATTACAATAAGCGGATGTACAGGACCGGTTTCCGGTCCTGTCACACTCTCCGACCCAACGGCTCCAACGCTTATTTTAGGAGATTCCGTGAATCCGACAGCATGTGAGGGGACGGATGGAAAAATCGCCTTCTCTACCCATTTCTCCGACGGAACGTATACCCTTAATTACTTCAAAGGAACTATACCTCTGACCGCTGAGGTCACGGTAGCTTCCGGCAAACTCACCCTGGGCGACTTAGCAGCGGGAACTTACTCCGGTTTCGCCATGACCGTAAGCGGATGTACGGGCACCGCTACCGGGTCAGTGATCTTGTCGGATCCTGCAGCCTCAACACTGACCTTAGGAGACACAAAGAACCCGACTACGTGTGAAGGGACAGATGGCAGTATTGCCTTCTTCACAAACCTGGCCAACGGAGCTTATGTCCTTAATTACTCCAAAAGAACAGTACCTCTCACCGTCGAGATCACCGTCACTTCCGGCAAATTTACTTTGAGCCGTTTGTCATCAGGAAGCTATTCCGGCTTCTCCATTACGGCAAGCGGATGTACAGCATCGGCTACCGGCTCTGCGACCTTGTCAGACCCGGTAGCCCCGACCCTGATTACCGGTACGGTTACCCAGCCCGCCGTATGCGGCGGCACGGGTAGCATCCGGTTTAATACCACCGGGCTATCCGCCACTGTCTACTCGCTGACCTTCAAAAAAGACGGGAAAGATACCACCGCCCGGGTAAGCGTCAGCAGCAATGCCTTTACACTCTCTGGCTTGTCAGCAGGTTCCTATAGCGCCTTCAGCATTTCTGCCTCCGGGTGTCAGTACACTTTGACAAGTACCATTACCCTCATCGGTCCTGCGGCTCCCGTAGCCAGTATCACTCCTGATGGCCCCACTGAGCTCTGCGAAGACGATAAGGTCACCCTAACAGCCACTCAGGCCGACTCCTACCTCTGGAGCACCGGTGATACCACCCGCAGCATCACCGTCGGAGAAGGCGGACTCTATGCCGTGACCATCATTTCCGCCCGGGGATGTAGCGCCCAGACTCAGATCAATATCATCAAAAAGATCTGCAACGTGGCGCCCATGGCTGTGTGTAAACCCCATGTGGTACTGGCCGTTCAAGACAACTGCCATATCAACCTGCGGTCCGAAGATCTCGACGCCGGCTCCTACGATGTAAATAATGACTGGTTTAACCGCAGTATCGATATTAACCCCGACCTGAGCATAGGCACCTATACTGTCACCTTCACTGTGGTTGACATTCGCGGTGCCTCCACTTCCTGCCAAAGCCGTGTGGATGTGGTAGATCGTACCCCCCCTGTGGCTCTGGCCCGCGAACTGACCCTCGCTCTGGATGATAACGGGAATGCGTCTGTCTCTGCTGCCGATATCGATGCCGGCTCTTACGATAATTGTGGGTCTGTAGCCCTTTCCCTGAACCGTACCCATTTTAGCTGCAATGACTTCGGACAGCACCAGGTCACCCTCACGGTAACTGACGCCTCCGGAAACACCTCTTACGCCCTGACTCGTATTACCGTGGTGGATAATACCCCGCCAACGGTTAAAACCAAACCCGTCACTTTATATCTGGATGCCGCCGGACAGGCCACTATTACTCCCGCTGATCTCACCGAGGTCATCTCCGATAACTGCGGGATATGGGATATCCGCCTCTCTCAGTCTGAATTTTCCTGTGAACATATTGGAATCAACCGCGTGGTACTTACCGTTGAAGATGTACAGGGCGGTACGGTGTCTGATACCGTATTGGTTACAGTAGCAGACCATACCGCCCCTGTGATCACGGCCCGGTCTGCAGTTCTTTATCTTGATAATTCAGGTCAGGCTCTCTTAAATAGTGTCCACCTCGGCCTCAGTGTCACCGACAACTGCGATGTCGATTCCCTGCAATTGAGCAGGGTCGACTTTGGTTGCGAAGACCTTGGAGAGCACAGCATCCGTATCACGGCTGTGGATGTTAACGGAAATGTCAGTGACACCACTGTGACCATCACCGTTACCGATACCCTGGCGCCGGTGGTCAGAACCCGTGACGTCACCCTCTTCCTCGATGCTTCCGGAGTGGCCACCCTTACTCCCGAGCTGGCCGATGCCGGGAGCTCCGATAACTGCGGCATCCTGAACCGTCAGCTTCAGCGCACGGCCTTCGGCTGCACCGATACCGGGCAGCATACGATTACTTATATGCTCACTGATGCTTCCGGTAATCAGGCAACAGCCACGCTGCTGGTCACTGTTCGCGATACCGTACGGCCGGTAGCCCGTACCCAAAACGTCATCCTGGAGCTCAGTGAGGCAGGAACCGCTTCCCTGACCTCTGAAGAGGTCGACAACCTCAGCTTTGATAACTGTGCCATCGCCTCCATGACCCTCTCACAGACCCTGTTTACCTGTGAAGACTTAGGAAGCAGGCTGGTGACCCTTACTGTGACCGATGTCAACGGTAACGCTGCTACTGAAAAAGCCGAGGTACTCATCCGTGACCCCCAGGGCATCTGTCCCTGTTCGTACGGGGTGCTGGCTACTGACGGGATCGTGCTGCGCAGCAACGAGGTCTCTGCCGGCGGCCTGGGAATCACTTCCTCCGGCGGTAAAGTAAAACTGCGTAACACTGCGGTCAACCAGGAAGGCACCTTTGTCAAAGCACCGCATACCCGTTTCGATTCCGAAAGTGAGTCTTCCATCTACTTCCGCGGATCGGCGCCTCAGCCCGAGGCCTTCCGTAAGAACTCCGGTAAAGACAAAGGCAAAGAGAAGATCGGCAAAGGCGAAAGCAAAACCCTGGCGGCCGGACGTTACGGCAAGGTAAGGGTCGGTAAAGATGCTGCTCTCAGCTTCAGCGGGGGTGAGGTCTATATCCGCAGCCTGAAAGTGAAGAAAAAAGCGAAGATCACCTTTGTAGAACCCGCTGTTCTGCTGGTGCGTGACCGTGTCTGGCTGGCTTCGCAGGTTGAATTTAACAGCGGCGGCGAATCCGGACGGCTGTACGCCGGAAAACGTATCACCATCGGTAACGGGACGGAGATTCACGGCTACTTGCACACCCAAAGCAGGCTTAAAACGGCAGGCGGATCTGAGCAGACCCGAATGGAGGGCTTCTTTGCTGCCAACCGCATCAGGGGAGGCAGAAATACACAGTGGGCCGGAGGCGGAGTGCTCTGCCGCGAGAATGAACAGCAGCAGCAAAGCACCA
>CAZLXI010000036.1:0-43007 GCA_964563435.1 uncultured Lacihabitans sp. | reverse complement strand
GTTGAAAACAGATAGACCGTGGCATCTTTAAAGGCCTCCCGGTTTTCGTTTAACAGTTTTGCTTCCCTCTGGCAGTAGTCGCAATCCGAATTAAAAAACAATACAAATACAGTTTGTTTTTTAGGATTTTGGAGGTGATGAGGTATGCTGTCTACATCAAGATAAAGCTGTGCCGGCAAAGTAGCAGTAGACTGTTTTATCATTCGTTTGGTTTTCAGTTTTTCCCGTATACCCATAAATAGCGTTATCAGTAGCCCGGTAACTATAAACGGTATGATTATACGTAGTGCTTTCTTCATGATTTAATCTTATGTTCCACTTCCTTCGTTGGGGTAGAAGAATTTCATGTAAAATTCAGCGTTAAAAAAGTTACAAAAACCACCCATATCACCAACCCCGTGCCATACGTACCGGCTACGAGTGACATGGAGCGGTAAAAGTCACCATCGAGGTATTTTTTCAGCCCCCATGCCAGTGCTGCCCAGAAAACCAGCTCCCAGATGTTTAATGATTGGATGGGATAAATAAGCCAGGGTTCCAGCAGCTTAGGGTCAAATATGTTCAACATGGAACCCGGCAGAAAGTATTGTACGTCTTCCAAAGTATAGTTACTTTGAAAGGTAAACCAAACCATCTTAATGATGGAAGGGATCAGGAAGATCATGTCGGCAATTATAACTACTCCGAAAATCTTTCTCCAGCTTAAAGTTTTGATGTTGAGGAGAAGAATGCCTGTATAAACGCTCAGAGTAACAAGAGATAGTTTTAAGAGGTAGATTGGAGGTATAAATGCATATCCAAGCCATTCCCATTTCTTTTGACCGTCCAATATTTGCTCTATTTGTTCGTAGCTTAATTGGGTACTATAAAAGTTGATAATTTCTCTTTCGGTTACAATTTCAGTTTTAGTAAACCACGTAAGTAATAATAATAGTATTGTATTTAAAATGAAGAAATATTTAATATTCATTTTCAATATTGTCTGGAGTAAGGACTTCATTAATATCTCAATGAAGTCCTTATATAGATTACTTACCTATTTAATATAATTTATCTGCTTGCTTCTGCAACGCAAACTGCAATTGCGGAGCCTTGTGCAAATAGATATCCTCCAAAGGCTACAGAGGAAAGAGGAAAAATAACCATTAATCCCGCTGCACCGACCGCGCCTGCTAATAATGACAGGCAACTTAGACCGCCAGTAATATTTTCAATTTGTCCTTGTTTAATTTTTTTCATTATGTTTAATTTTTTGAATAATACTCGCAATTAATTTTTGTCAAACTTACCTTTTCTTTTGATAATATAAGTCCACTATAACAAGCAAGAATGCAAGTGCTAATATGGAATAGAATATTATAGAGTTTCTGTTTGAAGCACTATAGATAAACAATCCGACTATTCCAAGTATGTATAGAAGTAATCTAATCTTTACATTCATAAGAGAACTCGTATCGATAAGTTTTAGCTAAAAATTATTTTGTATAAAATGTTGCTTTTTAGATTAACTACTAAGAAGCGCTACCGCATGCTCCCATAGCATGTAAAGCAAGTGTTGTAGCCCCAATTGTTAAACCCAGAGCAAGTCCCATCGGACCTCCTACGGCAAGAGCCCCTAATGAAAATGTCAATAAACCATCCATAGTCATGGTACAAGGAGTATCTGCTCCTCCTCTTAATACCTCCATTCTGCGTATTTCTACTTTTTTCATATTTTAAATTTTATCATCTCCCTGCAATATCACAGGTTGAAAGCAAAACTAAAGAGCCCCACTCTATTAAAAGTGGAGTGAGAAAAATTTTCAGAAAAAAATGTAGTGCCACCGTTTATACGGGCAGCATCATCCTCGTCCAGGCGTTTAAAACCCATAACAAACATGACGTTTTCAGTATAGTAATACGTGCAGCGGTAGGGATCAAAGGCCAGTGGCCAGTCCAGGTCATTTACCAGAATGTCGCGGAGACGATACCAGCCGCTGGTGCTGAGGCCCAGTTTTTGGGCCAGTTGTTCAGGAGTGCCTGTGGCACGTGTGCGGACTAGTTGATCCAGGTAAATCAGTCGTTCTTTTCTTTCTTTGTTCATCGTTGTATTGTTTACAGGTATACTTATAATGGAATATATGACAGCAATTATATGTATTATGAAACATCATTACAACCGACTACTACAAAATGGGTTAAAACACGGCAGAGATACCGTGTTTTAACGGGGTTGGTATTCCGTATTTATACTGATAGGAAGTAAGAAATGCATAAAACATGACGGGCCCGGTTCAGATCCCCGGGCCAAGACTTTTTTTACCTGTAACCGGAATACCGGCCAATTTTTTATCTTTGAATCCGTTTTCAATAATAATTTATAAACCGTGATGTACAGAATACTGTTTTTGCTTCTCTTTTCCTTATCCGCATCCGCCCAGATCATCCCGCCGGTAGAACCGATTCCGGATGAAGAACCCGTGGAGCTGGAAAAACCCAGACCCCAATGGAAAGACAAGATGCATTACGGCGGAAATGTATGGCTGGCATTTTGGGGAACCCTCTACCTGGAAGCCACGCCCATGATAGGTTGGGATATCACCGAAAAAGGCACAGTGGCCGGATTGGGGGCTTCGGTAATGTATTACGGAGCAAACAAGATGTATGGCGGGGGGCTGTCGGTCGGGCCGAAGGTTTTTGTCAGGCAGGCGATATGGAGAACGGTCTTTGCCCATGCGGAATATGAGGTGATGAACTCTTCACCGTATAATTTTTATAATGTGGATCCGGAAACCATCACAGAAATGAATCCTAAAAACAGGTGGGGTGGAACAGGCTACATCGGTGCCGGCTTTTACCAGAACGGCATGAGAACCCAGAGTGGAGGTTTTATTTCGGTACTCTATAACCTGAATGCACCCAATTCGGGCTTTATTAACCGCCAGTCTATCGGTGACGGCCGCCTGGTGCTGCGGATCGGGTTTTTTATTTAATACGCGGGGCGTTTTTGTGGAGCTGTCTAAAAAGTATTCGTTGTTTATAGTCTGGGAAGCTGTTTAAAAAGTGACGGTTCGCCGCTGCGACAAAATGCAAGGCGTTGAGGATGAGGAAGAAGGAGCATACTAACAGTATGTGACTGAAGCCGAATTCCGAAACAACGTAGCAGTTTGTGTGCTTTTTAGACAGCTTCACAAAATCACCGTCCGGTTCCCGTAAATAAACACCCTGTCCGCAAAAACCAGCCGCAACGCCTTCATCAGCACCCGTGTCTCCACATCGCGGCCGTCGCGGGCCATGTCGGAGGCCGAATACCGGTGATCCACATCTTTGGTGTCCTGCGCAATGATAGGGCCCTGATCGAGGTCATCGTTCACAAAATGGGCGGTGGCGCCAATGATCTTTACACCCCGCTCATGCGCCTGCCGGTAAGGGTTGGCGCCAATAAACGCCGGCAGGAAAGAATGATGGATATTGATGATCTTACCCGGATAATGCGTTACAAACCCCGGAGAAAGGATACGCATATACTTCGCCAGTACCAGGTATTCCGGCGAGTAAATATCCAGGGTCTTTAAAATGGCGGCCTCGTGCTCTTCACGGCTTTTGCCTTCCGCATCAATGTAGTGAAAAGGTATGCCGAACTTCGATACGAAGGGCTGCAGCACATTGTGATTGCTGATCACCGCCAGGATATTGGCATTGATCTCCCCAAACATGTACCGGATCAGGATCTCCGACAGGCAGTGATGCTCTTTGGTACAGAAGACCACCACGTTCTTTTTCTTCAGAAAATCGAGGCGGAACTTCACCTGCTCGTCCGGGATCCGCTGCCGCAGCTCGGTCAGGATCCCTTCCCGGTTCAGGTTGTCGCCGTTCTCAAACTCGGTCCGCATATAAAAGCGCCTGTCCGGACTTACGTATTCGGTCTGCTTTAAAATATTACAGCTGTTATTGAACAGAACGGCGCTGACGTGGTAGATCAATCCTTTGGCATCAGGACCTTCGATCAGTAGAATATGCCTGGCCATTTTATTTTTTACGGAAAAAAGTGGTAATAACTACACCCTCAAACCCAAAGTGTTCCCGGATCTGGTTCTGTAAAAAGCGCTGGTACGACTCCTTGACATACTGGGGCAGGTTACAGAAAAAGATAAAGGTAGGCGAAGGTGTGGGCAGCTGTACAATGTACTTGATCTTCACGGTCTTGCCCTTGATGGAAGGCGGCGGGGTGCGCTCGATGATAGGGAGAAGCACGTCATTCAGCTTTGAAGTGGAAATCTGTGTGGTTTTGTTCTCATAGACCTCCATGGCTGCTTCAACCACCTGGAAAATACGTTGCTTATTCAGAGCAGAAGCAAAAACCACCGGCATATAATTCATGGGTGCTATTCTTTCAAGAATTTCCTTCTTCAGGGCATCCGCCGTTTTGGAATCTTTCTCCACGGCATCCCATTTGTTGACCATCAGCACAATGCCCTTTTTGGCATTATGCGCCTGGGCAATGATGCTGATGTCCTGGGCCTCCAGGCCGCGGGTGGCATCCAGCAGAATGATGCATACATCTGACTTGTCGAGGGCTTTGATCGAGCGAAGCACCGAATAAAACTCCAGGTCTTCGTTTACTTTTGCTTTTTTGCGGATCCCCGCCGTATCGGTCAGGATAAAATCTTTTCCGAACATCTTGTAGCGGGTATCGATGGCATCGCGGGTGGTGCCGGCAATGTCGGTGACAATACTCCGGTCTTTGCCTAAAAGCGCATTCAGGAAAGAAGATTTCCCGGCATTGGGCCTTCCCAGGATGGAGATCCGCGGAATACCATCGTCGTTGGTTTCTTCATCGTCGGCCAGGTGTTCGATCACCTTATCCAGCAGGTCACCCGTGCCCGAGCCGTCGATGGCAGAGATGGCGTGAACGTCACCCGGAAGCCCCATGCCGTAAAACTCGGAAGCGGTCAGGTTGGCCCTTTCAAAGGTTTCGGCCTTGTTGGCCACTACAAACAGGGATTTTTTAGACCGGCGGAGCACACCGGCAAATTCTTCATCCAGCTCGGTGAGGCCCTCCTTAGCATCTACCACAAAAAGTACCACCGTAGCCTCTTCGATGGCCAGCTCTACCTGGCTCCGGATGGCCTCCTCAAAGGTATCGTCCGACCCCACCACGTATCCGCCGGTGTCTATCACGGTAAAATGCCTGTTGAGCCAGAAGGCGTTTCCGTAATGACGGTCACGCGTAACGCCCGGCTGGTTATCGGTAATGGCTACCCGCTCTTCTATTAACCGGTTAAAAAGGGTCGATTTCCCTACGTTCGGTCTTCCTACTATTGCAACTATATTGGCCATACTTTCTGTTTTTAATCTTTCATCCGGCAAAAGGGCCGGCGAAAAAGGTCACAAAATTACTAAAAAAATCGTAAAGTAGTTGATTTTAAACAAATAATGAATTCCAGGAAATAAACAGGATAGCCAGGATGGCCAATCCGAGACCCACCCGGTTCAGGCGGCTCAGCTTTTCCCCGAAAAATACCATAGACACCAGGGCAGAGACCAGGATTACGCCCATATTGTACAGGGGATAAACAAAAGCCCCGCTGCTGCCGTAATGGTTCAGGGCCTGTATCAGGAAATAAAAGGAAAGAAAATTAGGGACGCCTAAAGTGACAGCCGCCGGCAGGCTTTTCACTTCAAAAGTTTCCCGGCCCCGAAGCAGTCTGTACCCCCATACCGCAAACCCGGAGATCACCGCCCCCAGAACCATTACCAGCATCACCGGCACCGCTCCCGGGCTGTCCCGGATCACATGGATCTGGATGTAATTAATGGCGGCGTTGGTAATACCGTATAACAGGAAAACCGACAGGGCGAGGCCGCCGCTTTGGAGAAAGCCGCTACGGGCTTTTCCGCTCTCCGTTTTCCAGGAAGCGATGGCCACGGCCACCAGGCCCAGTACCAGTCCGGCGTAGTTAATGGGGCCAAAGGCTATGGAATCCGAACCGAAAACAAAAAGGCTGAACAGCACAGGGATCACCAGGGAGATGTTATTGGCCAGGGAGGTGAGGGTCATGCCGATCCGCTGGGTGGCGACTCCGCTCAGCACAAAGGTAAGGATAAAGCCCAGGCCAAGGGCCAGGCAATACCAGGTCCAGTGTTGGGAAAGATCGAGACTAAACGTTTCACCTTTCCCCATCAGGAGATATCCGGTCAGGAAACAGACGGGGTAATTAAAGACAATGGCTTGAAAGGTGTTTACGCCGTACCTGGGAAACAGCCGGAAATTGATCAGTAGCCCTACGGAAAGGACAATACTGAGTAGAAGATAGATCATCAGGGCGTGTTTAATAATGAATGGTGAAGATGTCTAAAAAGTGACGGTTCGCTGCTGCGACAAACTGCTGCGTTGTTTCTGAATTCGGCCTCGGTCACATACCTTTAGTATGCTCCTTCGCCCTCATCCTCAACGCCTTGCATTTTGCGCCCTTTCTAAACATCTTCCCTGGCCATAAACAACGAATACTTTTAGGCGGCCTCACAGAGAAAAACAAAAAACCGCAAAAAAATGTTCAGGAGCAAAAATGACCTGTTCATGCGGGTAACCGGAATATCGTATCGTAATCCTTTATACCTTTGCAACGATGAAAATTTATATGCGGATATTGGGTTTCGCGGGAAGCCTGAAAAATTTTATCGTTCCCTTCGCTTTCTTCTCCCTGATCGCGGGGGTTTTCGGGGTGTTGAATCTTGCCCTGCTCAAACCCCTGCTTGATGTACTTTTCGACCAGATAAGCCCGGAGAAAATGCAGGAAATCCTGCAGAGCAGGCCTCAATGGTATGATCTCATCGGGCATTTTTACAAAGGATTTGCCGAAAACGCGATGGAAAACGGGAAGCTGGCCACCCTTCGTTTCGTGGTCTTTGCCGTTATTCTGGCAAGCCTTATCAATAACCTTGCCAAATATCTTAGCGTAAAAGTGCTGGAAAAGTTCAAAACCTCCATGATCGCCAACCTTCGGGGTCGGGTTTTTTCGCATACGCTGGGTCTGCACCTGGGCTTCTTCACTAACGAGAGGAAAGGTGAGCTGATGTCACGCATTACGGGCGACGTGCAGGAGGTGGAGAATTCCATTGCGAGCTCCTTTTCGGCCGTGATCAAGGAAAGCATTTCGCTGGTATCCTTTATTGTGGCGCTGGTGGCCCTCTCGTGGGAACTTTCTCTTTTTGCCCTGCTGCTGGTTCCCGTGATCTCGGGTTTCCTGGCTTTCATGATCAAAAAGCTGAGAACCAATGCTACCGACAGCCAGCAGCGGCTGAGCAATATTGTCAGTGTCATGGAGGAGTCCTTCGGGAATATGCGGGTGGTGAAGGCGTTCCGGGCCGAGAAATTTGTGGCCGATAAGTTTTCTGCGGAAAATGAGCAATACCGTCGGGCGGTGTACGGCTATTCTAAAAAACGCGAGCTGGCCAGCCCGTTCTCTGAGTTTTCAGGCGTAACCGCCGTTGCCGGATTGCTGTATTTCGGCGGAGCCATGATCCTGAATCAGACCGGGGGCCTCGATGCCTCTGACTTTATCACCTTTATTGCGCTCTTTTCGCAGATCACCCGTCCGGCCAAAGATATATCCAATGCTTTCGGCCAGGCACAGCGTGGGATCGTAGCGGGCTCCCGTATCCTGGAGCTCATGGATAAGCAGGTGGAAATACCGGAAGGGACCCGGGAGATGGAATTTGAGCGGGAGATCGTTTTTGATCAAGTACATTTTTCCTATAAGCCGGGGCGGGAGATCCTGAAAGACATCAGCTTCCGGATCCCGAAAGGGCATACGGTAGCGCTGGTAGGCGCGTCCGGCGGCGGGAAATCCACGTTGGCCGACCTGCTGATCCGCTTTTATGATGTTACGGGGGGGGGCATAGCCATCGACGGGGTCAATATCAAAGAGCTGAGGCAGGAAAGCCTACGAAGCCGGATGGGTGTGGTTACCCAGGAACCTATGCTTTTTAACGATACCATCGCCAATAATATCGCATTCGGACGCGCGGTGTCGGAAGATGAGATCATCCGGGCGGCAAAGATCGCCAATGCGCATGACTTTATCCTGGCGCAGCCCCAGGGATACCAAACCAACATCGGCGACCGCGGTACCCGGCTGTCAGGCGGCCAGAAGCAGCGCCTGTCGATAGCCCGGGCCATTGTTCAGAACCCGCCAGTCCTGATCCTCGATGAGGCCACTTCCGCGTTGGATACCGAATCGGAAAAGCTGGTTCAGGAAGCCCTGACCGCACTCATGAAGAACCGGACCACCCTGGTGGTGGCGCACCGGCTGAGCACTATCCAGAACGCCGATACCATCCTGGTGATCAATAACGGGAGGCTGGTAGAGTCAGGAACACACGACGGGCTCATGCAACGGGAAAACGGTTATTACCGGAAGCTCGCCGGCATGCAGGAACTGTGATTTTTACAGGATCGGAGGCCCTGAAGTACAAAAAAACTTCCGTTTACTAAAATTTTAATGCCGATTTTACAATTTATCATTCCGGAAAGAGTTTATTTTTACGACAAAAAACGGGATGTGAAAATGTATTGGGGAAGGAAATGGGCGCTGCTTGCGCTCCTGGCAGCAGGGATAGGGTTGACCTCTTGTGAAGCTCTCACCGAAGTTTCGAAGATGAAGGACGGTACAGACGGGTCCGCTACGGGCACTCTGCACACGTCTAATAAAGGGTTGAGTAATCAGACCATCAATAACTGGATCTATGAGAACATGAACGCCTATTACCTGTGGGGTGATCAGATGGCGGCAAAAACCGGCACCGATCTGACGAGCGTTCCGGACAAGTATTTCCAGTCACTCCTCTACCAGTACGGTAACGTAGACAGGTTTTCGTGGATAGATGAGGACGCAGAAGCGCTGGTGGCGAGTCTGCAGGGAGTAACCAAATCGGCCGGGTTCAGCTATACCCCCTTTCTGGCCGGGCCTAATACGAAAGACGTGGTCTTTGCGGTGCGGTACAGCATCAAAGATTCTCCTGCAGAAAAAGCCGGCCTCGTACGGGGAGATATCATCACCAAAGTAAACGGAGTGACCATTGATACCCTGAATTACCGGACCATCCTTTCGCCGGAAAACCTGGCATTTACCCTGGGTGAGCGATCGGGCACCTCTTTTATTTCAAACGGGAAGACCATTTCAGTGACCAAAGATGTGATCCAGAATTTCCCGGTGCATTTCAACAGTATCATCGAAGCCGGAGACAAAAAGATCGGATACATCGTATATAACCAGTTTATTCCGGGAATTACGGTTAACGGGGTTACTAACACGCAGTTTGATAATGAGCTCCGCACTGTATTCGGCCGGTTCAAAGCCGAGGGAGTGAGTGAGTTGGTGCTGGATCTGCGTTATAACGGCGGCGGATATATCAGCTCGTCAGACGTATTGAGCTCCCTGATCGTGAGCAACCTTAAACCCGGAACCCTGATGAGTAAGCAGATCTGGAGTGCAAATGCAAAGAAGCTTTTCAACGAGCCGGAGTCTGCCTACGAGAGCTATTGGCGAAGCGAACCCAATAACCTGGGAAGCCTCAGCCGGGTGTTTATCCTGACCTCGGGCGGCACTGCTTCGGCCAGTGAGCTGGTAATTAATAATCTTAAGCCGTTCATGGAGGTGGTCCTGGTGGGCGGAAATACCTATGGAAAAGATGTAGGCTCTATCACCATCGACGATAAAAGAAATAATTACCGTTGGAAATGGGGGCTTCAGCCTATTGTTTTAAGAACTGTAAATGCGGTGGGAGAAGCCAGCTACGGTACCAAATCCGGGTTTATGCCAAACTTTTCCGTATCAGACAATGTGCTGCCTTACAGACCTTTCGGTGATCCGTCGGAGACGCTGCTGAAAACGGTACTCGAACAAATCACCGGCACCTCCGCTGCGGTTTCGGCAAGAACGGCAGCTTCGCTGGCGCTTCCGGCCTTTGAAAAGGAAGGTGGCTTTGATAACCCCCGGAACAATATCCGGGACATGTACATCGACCGGCAGTGAAAATAAAACCGCAATTCATTGTTTTGACAACAAATTTTTATTGTTAACTTGCAGATCATTAAACATTTTTGAGATGGCAGCAGAAATACTGAACTTCAATATCACGAAGGCTGAAATAAGCAGGATCGACCAGTTAGACCCGCAAAATATTGTGTTCGGGTCACTTTTTACCGATCACATGCTGGTGGCAGATTATCGAAACGGCGAGTGGCAGACCCCGGAGATTCTACCCTACGGTAAAATGGAATTTACCCCGGCTCTGGCGTCTATCCATTACGGTCAGTCTATCTTTGAAGGGATGAAAGCCTTCAAATCGGAAGAAGATGAAGTGTTTATGTTCCGGCCATTGGAAAACTACAAGCGTTTTAATATTTCTGCCGAACGGATGAGCATGCCGGCGGTTCCGGAAGAGATCTTTATAGGCGGCCTGGAAGAATTGTTGCGCTTAGACAGTGCTTGGGTGCCGAAAGGGGACGATAATTCGCTTTATCTCCGGCCTTTTATGTTTGCCACCGATGAATACCTGGGCGTACGCACGGCGCTTAACTACCGTTTCATGATCATTATGAGCCCGGCAGGCCCCTACTACTCGAAACCGCCGAAAGTAAAGGTGGAAAAAGAGTTTATCCGGGCAGCCCCCGGTGGAGTTGGCTTCGCCAAATGTGCAGGCAATTATGCCGCTTCACTGTACCCGGCAAAGCTGGCCGCCGAAGAGGGCTACACCCAGCTGCTCTGGACAGACGCCCTGGAGCACAAATATTTTGAGGAATCGGGTACCATGAACGTGGTATTTATAAAAGACGGAAAGATTATCACCCCGGCCGTGAGCTCTACCATCCTGAAGGGTACCACCCGTGAAGCCCTTCTCCAGATAGCGAAAGACAAGGGGTATGAAGTAGAGGAAAGGAAGGTATTGGTTGATGAGATCATCGAAGGACTACGGAACGGCTCGGTAACCGAAGTTTTCGGCGTAGGTACCGCTGTGGTGGTGTCACCGTTCTCTGCGGTAGGATATGAGGGAGAAGACCTGGCTTTGCCGGAAGTGACCGGATCATCGGTTTCCCAGATTCTTAAAACTTCGCTGAATAACATTCGTACCGGAAAAGAGGAAGATAAGTACGGATGGGTGTGGCGGGTATAATCCTATATTAATAATTTTTTTTATTATATTTGTAAGGCTACCTCATTCAGGTAGCCTTAATTTTTTTTAATTATGCGAATTCTGCTTTTACTCCTTTTGTTTTTTCAGGCCGGAGCCCAGGAAAAGGTCTACCTGAGGGTCAATCAGCTCGGTTATCTGCCACAGGAGGCCAAAGTGGCCCTGTTGTTTTCCAAAGCTCCCGTAAAGCAGAAAGTGACGCTGGTGGAGGCGGAGACCGGTCGCTCCGTGGCGTCATTCAGGCTTAAAAAAGTAACGCACGGCAACTGGGGCGTTTTTGAGCACTATTATGAAGCCGACTTCTCAAAAATCACACAGGCGGGTCAATACTACCTGGAGACCTCGGAAAGTAAGGAAAGGTCTTTCCCCTTCAGAATAGACAAAGCGGCCTACAGCGGCCACCAGGAAACCCTTCTGACCTTTATGCGGCAGCAACGGTGCGGGTATAATCCGGCGCTGGGGGTTCATTGCCACCAGAAAGACGGCTACAGCTTTTACGGCCCCATGAAAGATACCACCTTTGTGGACGTGAGCGGGGGATGGCACGATGCCGGCGACCAGCTGAAATACCTGATCACGTCTAGCTATGCCACAGCGCACATGTTAAAGACCTGGGAGCTTTACCCCGAAAAATTTAAAGATGCCGTGGATGAGCAGGGGAGACCCTCTCCTAACGGTATTCCGGATATCCTGGATGAAGCCAAATGGGGGCTCGACTGGCTCCTGAAGATGCACCCCAGCCCCTCCACGCTGATCCACCAGGTGGCTGATGACCGGGATCACAAAGGCTACAAAATGCCCGACAATGACAATTCGGATTACGGCTGGGGGGCCAACAGCTTCCGGCCGGCCTATTTCGCTACCGGAGAGCCTCAGGGGCTCAGCAAATATAAGTCGTCTGCCACAGGACTGGCCAACCTGGCCGGCCGCTGCGCAGCAGCCTTCGCCATTGCAGCCCGTATCTGGACATACGACGAAGCCTTTGCGCAAAAGTGTAAAGACGCCGCCCAAAGCGTTTATGCTCTCGGGCGGGAAAAGGAAGGATATCAGCAGGGGAATTCTTTCAGCGCACCGTACCGTTATAACGAAGATACGTGGAACGATGATATGGAATGGGGGGCGGCAGAAATGTACCTGCTTTTCCGCGATCCGGAATACCTCGAACAGGCGAAGCAATATGCGCTGAAAAGCAATACGACCGATTCCTGGACGGTGAAAGACACGGCCGACCATTACCGGCTTTATCCTTTTCTGAATTTCGGGCATTATGTGCTTCACGGCCTGGTAGATAAAGATTTTCAAAAGACGCTGGAATCGTATTATGCCGACGGGATTGAATATACCCTGGCACGGGCCCGGAAGAACCCCTATAAGATCGGTGTACCCTTTATCTGGTGCTCCAATAACCTTGCTACCAGCCTGGCCGGGCAGATCATTTTGTATGAGAGGATGACCGGGTCACGCCAGACCGGGTCACGCCAGACCGGGTTTAAGACGTCCCCATCCGGCAAATACAGCAGATACCTGGCGCTGCAGCGCGACTGGCTGTTCGGGCGGAATCCCTGGGGGACCTCCATGTTTACCGGGATCCCCGAAAACGGCGAACATCCGCGTGAAGTGCATACCAGCCTCTATGCCCTGAAAAAGATGGAAGTTCCCGGCGGACTGGTGGACGGGCCGGTGTACGCATCCATTTACAATAGCCTTCTCGGGATCCATCTGGTGTATCCGGATGAGTTTGCAGAGGTACAGAATGCTTTTGTTAAGTATCACGATGACCTCGGCGACTACAGTACGAATGAACCAACCATGGACGGAACCGCCGGTTCCCTGTTGATGATGGCTTATTTCAGCAATTAATTGAGTTAACGGTAGTTTTTATGGCGAATACCCGCGTTCTCCCGGGGATTCCGTACGTATATTTGCGAAATGACAGAACACTCTTTTTTTACGGAAAGACCGGCTGAGCTGACCCGTTTTCTGGGTTGGCTGGACAATGACCCTTCCATTGTGATCACGTTCCATCAAAACCCGGACGGTGATGCCTACGGGTCTTCTTTAGGGTTGAAGTTTTTCCTGGAAAGCAGGGGACTTAAGCGGATCACGCTCATCAGCCCTACCGAGTCTGCAGAATATTTAAAGTGGATGCCCGGTGCGCAGGAGGTCAGGGTATGGCAGGAGGGGGGAACGGAAGCGATTATTTCCGGAGCCGATCTTATCTTTTGTCTTGATTTCTCGTCTGCCTCCCGCTTGAAAGACATGAAAAATGCCGTGCTGAATGCTGCCGCGCCCAAGATCATCATTGATCACCATGAGCAGCCGGAAGAATTCGGGGAGCTCCGCTACTGGAATGTGAAAGCCTCTTCTACCTGCGAGCTGGTTTTTAACCTGATAGCAGACCTGGGAGAAACGCAGCGGATCACGAAAGAAGGCGCCGTTTGCCTTTACACCGGGCTGCTGACCGATACGGGTTCTTTCCGCTTTGACTCCACTACCCCGGCCGTGCACCGCATCGCCGCGGAGCTGCTGGAAAAGGGGGTTGACCCTTCCGCCGTACACCGGAATCTTTTTGATAATAATCCGTACGAGAAATTACAGTTTCTGGGCTATGTACTCAGCAATAAGCTCATTTTTCTCCCGGAATACCGGGTAGCCTATATGACGGTTTCAGCAGAAGAGCTGAAACGGTTCAATTCCAGGAACGGTGACACAGAGGGACTCGTGAACCAGGGGCTCAGCATCCAGAATGCCGTGATGTCGGTTCTGTTCAGTGAGAAAGAAGACCAGATCCGGATATCTTTCCGGTCGGTGCATGATCTGTCGGTCGCTGATTTTGCAAGAGAACATTTTGAAGGCGGCGGACATAAAAATGCAGCCGGCGGGAGAAGTCAATTATCTTTGAATGAAACTGTTGAAAAATTCCTAACTTTGCTCCCCAAAATAAAAAATGAGCTGTTGAGGCAGCCCGGGTAAAACTAATTACGTAATTATAATTAAGAAAAGAATGAAATTAAAACTATCAGCCCTTGTACTTCTTATGGCAGGCATCATTTCCTGCAATAAATATAAGGTAACCACTACAGAAGACGGCGACCGCCTGCAGATCCATGAGAAGGGGAAATCGGGTAAGGTGGCCAAAGACGGCGACATCATCAAGTTTGACCTCGTCATTAAAACGGCAAAAGACTCGGTGATCAAAAATTCGTATGAGGAAGGAATGCCTTTCACTGTTCCTATCCAGAAAGGGTACTTCAAAGGATCTTTTGAAAATGCTCTTTATCATATAGGAGAGGGAGACAGCACTACGGTGCTGGTGAGTGCAGATACCCTTTTCAAAATGATGAACCAGCCGGTTCCGCCGGAGATCGGTGCCGGAACAGACATCCGGTTTACGGTAAAAATGCACAAGATCCAGAGTATGGATGATTATAATAAAGAGGCGGAGGAAAGAGCAGCCAATGAGCCTAAAATCATCCAGGATTATGTAGCGAAAAACCTGAAAGGCGCCCAAAAGACCGAAGAAGGAGATATTTATTATGTTCAGACGGCACCCGGATCCGGTGACCTGATCAAAGACGGAGACGAGGTAAGGGTGAAATATGTAGGAAAGTTTGTAGACGGAGAAATATTTGACCAGTCACAGGGGGATGATGCCATCGGGGTGAAAGTTGGAACCCGCAGTGTAATACCGGGATGGGAAATAGCGTTAAAGACTATGAGAAAAGGCGGAAAGAGCACGGTGATTATTCCTTCGGCGGTGGCCTATGGAGCACAGGGAGGTGGCCGGATCCCGCCAAACTCACCACTGGTCTTTGACATGGAGGTAGTTGATGTGGTAAAAAATTAAGTTTAAAATGATAAAAAAAAGTGTTTTAGCAGTTATTGCGGCAGTGGGATTGACATCCTGTTTAAAGGATTCTGTAGACTCGGATACCACCGTGTTGGGCAAAGAGCAGGAAAAAATCATGGAGGAGTATGTGACCGCTAATGGTCTGACCGCTAAAAAGGAGGCTTTGTATGACGTGAGGGGGAACTACTATCCGGTTTACACCATGATAGAGACCAAAGGCGACTCCATTACCAAGTACACCAGCAATGAGGCTGTATGGATCGCATATACCATCAGGACATTAGAAAACCGGGTGGTAGAAACCAAAACCGCGGCCGACTCCGTTCTCGTGTATGAAGGCGGCTACTCCGGAAAAATCCTCGGGCTGTCGGTAAGCGCCACTACCTTTATAGGAAAGGGCGGTAAGGGCCGGTTCCTGGTCCCTTCTACTTTAGGTTACGGCACCAATCCTCCCGGCGGAGTAGAGTACAATGCTATTCTGATCGTGGATGTGGAAGTACTGGACCGGTTGAGCGAGCCGGAGCAGATCGGGTTCTATGTAAAGAAGAATAATTTCAAGACCACCCAGGCTACAGATACGGGCCTGCTGTTTTCTCAGCTGACCACCACTACCGACAGCCTGGCTGCAGGCCCTACGGTAAAGGTGAAATACGTAGGGAAATTTGCAAACGGACATGTGTTTGATAAGAGTGAAACAGGGGCTACCTTCCAGCTGAACGGTGTGGTTCCCGGTTTTGCGGAAGCCATTAAGCTGATGCGGAAAGGAGAAAAAGCTACGGCTATCCTTCCTTCCAAAATTGCTTACGGGGAAAATGGCGGTGGTGTAATGCCGGTATATATGCCGCTGATATTTGAGATAGAAGTTTTGGATTCGTATTAAAAAAAGGAGCATACGCTCCTTTTTTTATATTCTTTTTAAGATTTCTTCGCCGATTTCTACCGTTCCGAGAATCTTATCTTCCGGTGTATTTTCATCGGCAATATCCCCGGTCCGGAACCCGGCCTTTAATACCTGATCTACGGCACTGATCACAGCCTGTGACTCGGTCTTTAGTCCGAAAGAGATATCCAGCAGCAGGGCGGCTGAAAGTACGGAGGCCATAGGGTTGGCCAGGTTTTTCCCGGTAATGTCATGGGCCGATCCATGAATAGGTTCGTAAACCCCGGTGCTTTCTCCTACGGAGGCGGAGGCCAGCATCCCCATCGAACCGGCGATCTGAGAAGCCTCATCGGTAAGAATATCTCCGAAAAGGTTGCCCAAAACCACCACGTCAAAGCGTTTCGGGTCTTTAATCAGCAACATAGCTGCGGCATCAATGAACTGGTGTTCTACGGTCACTTCGGGGTAATCTTTTGAAACCTCCTGGACCACCTCCCGCCAGAGGCGGCTCGACTCAAGTACATTGGCTTTGTCGACCGACATGAGCTTTTTACCGCGGGTCATGGCGGCGTCGAAGGCTTTACGGGCTATTCTTTCCACCTCGTATTTATGGTAGATCATCAGGTCGGAGGCCGACTCTTCGGTGCGTTTCTTTTCCCCGAAATATACATCGCCTGTTAACTCCCTGAAGAAGAGAATATCCGAGCCTTTCAGGATTTCTGACTTGATGCTGGAAGAGCCCAAAAGTTCGTCAAAGAGCTTGATTGGACGCAGATTAGCGAAAAGTCCGAGCTCTTTGCGCATCTTTAGCAGGCCCTGTTCGGGCCGCACTTTGGCATTCGGGTCATTGTCGTATTTGGCATGCCCTACCGCTCCGAAAAGGATGGCATCCGAGGCGCGCATTTTGGTCAGTGTCTCCTCAGGAAGCGGATCACCGGTGGCTTCGATGGCCACGTGACCGATCAATGCCTCATCATAAGTGAATTCATGCCCGTATTTCTCCGCGATCCGTTCCAGAGCTTTCTTTCCTACCCGGGTCACCTCCTGACCGATCCCGTCGCCGGGCACTACTAATATATGTTTTTTCATTTGGGTTATATTTATATATTTATCAGATTCAGCATTTTCTGCGTCGCCTCTATCGCCGATACCGTCTGGTCAGAATCCAGCCCGCGGGTTTTGGTGCTTTTGCCGTTAATATCCCAGGTAATAAGGGTCTCACAAAGGGCATCGGTGTTTCCCCCCGGTGGTATGCGTACAAAATAATCGAGCAGTGCGGGCACCTCTATCCCTTTTTTCCGAAAGGCCTTTTTGAGGGCGTTCATAAAAGCGTCGTATTGTCCGTCGCCCTGGGCATTCTCTTCGAAAATCTCTTCTGCAATCTGGATCTGCAAGGTAGCGGAAGGCTGGAGCCCCCGGGAATGCGTCAGCACATAATTGAGTATCTTAACGTTTTCCGTTACAGAATCTCTGTCCAGCACGTCCGATATAATGTAGGGCAGATCCTCTTTGGTGACGTTTTCCTTCCGGTCGCCCAAAGCAATGATCCTGGCCGTCACTTTTTTCAGGTCCTCGTCATTCAACCGGATCCCAAGCTCCTGCAGGTTTTTCTCAATATTCGCCTTCCCCGAGGTTTTCCCCAGCGCGTAGGAAGTTTTACGGCCGAAACGTTCCGGGCTGAGCTCGCTGACGTACAGGTTTTTCTTTTTGTCGCCGTCGGCATGCACACCGGCGGTCTGGGTAAATACATTGTCGCCTACGATGGGGCGGTTTTCTGCTATCCGGATCCCCGCAAAGCTCTCTACGATCTTAGAGATGGAATACAGCGACTCTTCTGCCACGGAGGTAGTGACCTCCGGAAGAAAGTCATTGATAACGGCCACTACGCTTGCCAGGGCTGCATTGCCCGTCCGTTCTCCCAGTCCGTTAACGGTGAGGTGAATTCCGTGTGCGCCGGCCTTCAGGGCATTCAGCACATTGGCAGTGGCCAGGTCGTAGTCGTTATGGCCGTGAAAATCAAAGTGGGTTCCGGGATAACGGCTGACGATCTCATGAACGTAAGCATACGTCTCATCAGGCGTCAGGATCCCCAGCGTATCCGGCAGCAGGATCCGTCTGACCGGTTGTTTTGTCAGAAAATCAAGGAAATCAAAGACATAATCTCCGGAGCTGCGCATGCCGTTACTCCAGTCTTCGAGGTAAACGTTAACGGTGATGCCCCTCTTTTGCGCTTCGGAAATCACAAAAGCAATGTCTTCAAAATGCTCCGCTGGGGTTTTCCCCAGCTGATGGGTCAGGTGATTCAGCGAACCCTTGGTCAGTAAATTCATGACACGGGCCCCGGCCTCTTCCATCCAGCGTATAGACGCCAGGCCGTCTACAAAGGTCAGTACCTCTATATTATCCAGGAAGCCGGTCTCCTGCGCCCATCCGGTAATGGCTTTTACGGCCTGGAGCTCGCCTTCGGAGACCCGTGCCGAGGCCACCTCCAGGCGGTCGGCTTTCACCTCCTGGAGGAGCAGTTTGGCTATGGTTAATTTTTCGGAAGCGGAGAAGGACACGCCGCTGGTTTGCTCGCCGTCGCGCAGCGTAGTGTCCATTACTTCAATTTTTCTCATTAAGGGCTTAAATTCGTGTTTTTTCGAAAGTTCCGATCTCTTCTTTGAGCGATAACAGGTAGTCGATATCGTCGTAACCGTTCAGAAGATTATTCTTTTTGTAGCTATTGATCTGGAAGCTTTCACTTTCTCCCGTCACCGGCAGGGTTACCTTCTGTTCGGGAAGATTTACTTCTATCGGAGTGGCTGGGTCAGTTTCTATGGCTTTGAAAATCTTGTCCAGGAATTCGGGGCTCACGGTCACCGGCAGAATACCGATATTCAGGGAGTTTCCTTTAAAAATGTCGGCAAAGAAACTGGAGATCACACAGCGGAAGCCGTAATCGTAAATGGCCCAGGCGGCATGTTCCCGGCTCGAACCTGAACCGAAGTTCCGGCCCGCCACCAGGATTTTGCCCGAATAGGTGGGGTTGTTCAGAACAAAATCCGCTTTCGGGCTGTCATCGTTATTGTATCGCCAGTCGCGGAAGAGATTATCGCCGAACCCTTCGCGCTTGGTGGCCTTTAAGAAACGGGCCGGTATGATCTGGTCGGTGTCCACGTTTTCGAGGGGGAGAGGGACACCGGTAGAGGTTAATATATTAAAGCTATCGTACGCCATGTTTAAGTTAAAAGATAAAAGTGAAAAACTAAAAGTCAGAGAACCTTAGTCCTGCAACAGCTCCCGCGGGTCAGTGACCACGCCGGAAACGGCAGCCGCTGCCGCCACCAGAGGAGAGGCCAGCAGGGTTCTCGAATTCGGTCCCTGGCGTCCCTCAAAGTTCCGGTTTGAAGTAGACACGGCCAGCTTGCCGGAGGGGATCTTGTCGTCGTTCATGGCCAGGCAGGCCGAGCAGCCCGGCTGACGGAGCTCAAATCCCGCTTCGGTGAGAATACTATAAATGCCTTCTTCATGGATCTGCTTTTCCACTATATGGGATCCCGGCACTAACCAGGCGGTAATATGATCCGCTTTTTTACGGCCTTTGACAATAGAGGCAAACGCTCTGAAATCTTCGATCCGTCCGTTTGTACAGCTTCCCAGGAAAACGTAATCCACTTCCTTGCCCAACATGCTTTCGCCCTGGCTGAAGCCCATATAGTTCAGTGATTTTTTATAGCTGGCCTCGCCATCTTTTACTTCGGATGAATCCGGGATACTCTGCGTAATTCCTATGCCCAGGCCGGGGTTGGTACCGTAAGTGATCTGCGGTTCGATGTCTTCGGCGCGGTAATGAAGCTCCAGGTCAAACTCCGCGTCTTCATCGGTTTTCAGCTGTTTCCACTGCTCCACATAATTATCCCATTCTGCACCTTTAGGAGCCTTTTCCCGGCCTTTCAGCCAGTTGAAAGTGGTTTCGTCAGGAGCGATCATCCCACCCCGGGCTCCCATTTCAATCGACATGTTACATACCGTCATCCGGCCTTCCATACTCATATTTTCAAAAACATCCCCGGCATATTCGGCAAAATAGCCGGTAGCGCCGGAGGCGGAGATCTGTGCGATAATGTAGAGCACCGCGTCTTTGGGCGTTACTCCTTTGCCCAGGTTCCCGTTGATGGTAATGCGCATTTTTTTAGGCTTCGGCTGCATGATGCATTGTGAGGCCAGCACCATTTCTACTTCGGAAGTACCAATACCAAACGCAATACAGCCAAACGCGCCGTGCGTGGAAGTATGCGAATCGCCGCACACAATGGTCATTCCCGGCAGGGTAATACCGTTTTCGGGCCCTACCACGTGCACAATTCCGTTTTTGTTATGTCCGAGGCCCCAATGCGAAATTCCGTATTTAGCAGTATTGCTTTCGAGGGCCTGGAGCTGATTCGCTGAAAGCGGATCTTCCACCGGCAGGTGCTGGTTGACCGTAGGTGTGTTATGGTCGGCGGTGGCGAATGTCCTGTGCGGGTACATAACGCCGATGCCCCTGTTCTCTAATCCGAGGAATGCCACGGGGCTGGTGACTTCGTGGATAAAGTGCCGGTCGATGAACAAAACGTCCGGACCGTCTTCTACATGCTTAATTACGTGACTGTCCCAAACTTTGTCGAAAAGTGTCTTTTGTGCCATAGTGTACCAGGTTGTTTAAAACAAGAATTCAAAATTGAACCAAATTTTATATTTTTTCAGCAGGGAAGCGGTTCAATTAATAACGAAAAAGGGCCAAATGATATTTTTGGGCTTTATTTAAACTCTTTCTAATATGAAATCTCCATGATCAGGATTTTTATACCCAGCGGATAAAATTGAGTACCCGGAATTATTTTATACAGAACAAATGCCTTTTGATGATAAAGTTCGGCCGCTCAACCCAAGTATCTTGTATATTTCATAAAATAGTCTATTTTTGATAGAAAACCATTTCGAAGAACTTTTAACGCTATAAAATTATGTTTACATTCCTTCTTATTTTACTTCTTCTGACCGTAGTGCTGTTCATCCATTTTGCCACCCGGCTGAAGGTCTTCCAGTGGGTTTACGATATTCAGGGTAGCCGGCGGCTGAAGGTCAACTATAAACTGATCGTGGGAACGACCTTCGCTTTTTTTGCCATTCTGTTTCAGCCGTATGACCTGGTGCGGATCAATGCCGGTGCCGTGGGGCTCAAAGAGTCCCTGATCGGGGATAACCGGGGTATAGGTTCGGTGAAGCTTGTGTCGGGTTTCCAGATCTATAACAAATATTTTGAGCGGGTATATGAGATTGAGACCGACCAGAAAAACGTACATTACGAGACCCTCGGCGTGATCGTTAAGGGCGGCTTCAGCTGTAAGATCAAGCCCACTTTCAACTATAAGGTGAAGCCTGAAAATGCAAACCAGCTTTTTGTGGAATTACGGCAGACCTTTAAGCAGGGCGGGCTGAAAGCGGTGGAGACCACCTGGCTCGAAACGGCCATTCTGGGCGGTGTGAATGATGTATCGAACCGTTTTGCCGTGGATTCTATTTTTAATCACCGGGAGGCCTTTGAGCAGCAGATCGGGCTGGAAGTAAACAAGCGGGTAGGGAGATATTTTGAAGTGACCCAGTTGCGGACCAATATCCTGCCGCCTGAATCCCTGCAGAAATCGATTGAAGGCAAGACCCAGGCCATCCAGGAAGCGGAAGAGTTTGAATACCGGGCCAAGAGGGCGGTAGCGGAAAATAAGGAAAAAGTGGCCCGTGCCCAGGGCGATTATGAAGCAGCGCTTCTCGAAGCCAAAACCAAGGAAGCGCTTTCCCAGCCCAAGATGCTCGAGCTCTACCGGGCCGAAACCGAGCGTACCTGGGCGGAGAAAGGAGTGAGCCCTTATGGAACTAATAATACCATTATCGTGGGCAAACCGGATCAGAACCTGTTGCTGAATTTGAAGAAATAAGGGTCAGGGAAGCTTATAGCTTTCCGCCCAATTCCACGATCAGATGTATAACAGGGATCAGGTAGAGAACAAACAGGAAGATATAAAACGCGATCAACGCATTTCCTGATCTTTTCCGTTTCAAAAGCTTCATCACGGCTGCATTTCCCGTACAAAAAGGGATCACAGTAGCCAGCAGCCCTGGAAAGATGTAGATGACCTTCATAAAGGTGAAGTTTCGTCCCATCATCGAAAAGAGCACGGAAAACCCGAGGAAACCGGCGATATATAAAAAAGAGATCCAGGAGGGGTCGGTCTGTAGTTTTTTCAGGAAGCCCGGGGCCAGGCGAATCAGCAAGGTAATAAGCCCCAATACCAGGATAAAGACGGGCAGAATGGCAAAGGCCAGGGTAATGCTCCCGATCGTTCGTATAAAAATGCTTTGGGTCTGCCATTCGGGCGGCCAGTTGTCAAAGTTTAAAAAGTGGGTTCGCCCGTAAAGCTGCGAAAAGTGGGAAGTAAGATGCTTTATACGTACATCCGGATCGTAGCTGATCATCGGGTTTTTTACCAGGTCAAAGTAATAGAATTTAAAAAAGCCGGAATAGACCGACCGGATGCCCGGAATATAAACATCGTCTAATTTATAGAGATGCGGCAGCTCATAGGTAGGAGTGTTGTAAGTAAAAAGAGTACCGTGTTCGCGATAATTTTTTAAATACCCGTTAAAGCTCAGAAAAGCATAAGCCGAAAGTACCGCTGTAAGCACTGCCGTACCCAGGTATCCTCTTAGTAATGAAAACTGGAAGTTTTTGCGGCTAAGGCTGAGGAGAGCCAGCGCTATCAGCGAAGCGATCAGGAAAACCCCGAAATTGAGCTTGGTCATGGCCCCAAGCACCACTGAGAGGATGAGGAGCAAAGAGAACTTCAGCGAGGGCCCTTTAAAGAGACGGTAAACACAATAAATGTTCAGGGTGCCCAGAAAGATGATCAGGGCATCGTTGGTGGCCTGGGCCGAAATGGAGATCAGCCTCGGATTGAAAGCAAAAAAAGCGAATACCAGTAATTTAATATTTTCCGGGAAATCCAGCGACTGAATAAAACGAAGGAAAATAAAGACCGTGGCGCATCCGGCCAGCCCGTTAAACAGCTGTGCCGAAAGGTGCTGATAAAAAGGAGTACTGATGTTAAAAAGGTTCCAGATCCCGGCGATGATCCAATGGTAAAGCTTGGGATGGTAACACTGCCAGCACTGGGTAGATTCCGGGAAGGTGCCGAACCTGGCGATGAGTTCGATCACCGTGAAATGATCATCATTGGCAAATCCGCCGTTCACAACAGCAAGCGACAGGATCAGTGCGCAGGAAATAAAAAAAATAATACGGTATCCGTTAAAGCCCATTCCTTGTAAAAATATACCAAACATACATAAAAACGGTACGCGTTCAATAGAGGAATGGAAAGTTTTTACAGCGGAAAATTAACGAATTGCTTCGGTGGGTAGGGTTAAAATTTTCTCCTGCGAACCGATTCTTCTCAGGAGAAAATTTGTATCAGGGCTGTACCAGGTCGTAGACCCGCACGTAATCTACCTCAAACCGGGCGGGAAAGGCCTGATCATCAATGCCCTGCTGTCCTCCCCAGTTTCCCCCGATGGCCAGGTTGATCAGCCAGTGAAATTTTTTATCGAAGGGCCAGGCGGCAAACCCCCGCTTCTCATTGGCAAAGCTGAAGATCCGCACATCATTAATATAGCCGCGGATATAATCCGGTGTCCAGTCTACCCGGTAGAGTTGGAATTCGGTAGTTACGTTTTCAATTTTCTTTGTGGCGGTCTTTTGGGTACCGATCGAATGATGATAATCTTTGGTATGCACGCTGATATGCACCACATCGGGGTCAAAGCCCACATGCTCCAGGATATCGATCTCCCCTGAGCTGGGCCAGCCGCCGTAGGCCCAGTCGGTCGGAAGCATCCAGACCGCCGGCCAGGTTCCGCGGCCGGCCGGTGCTTTGGCCCGCACCTCAAACCTGCCGTAGAGGAAGTCACCTTTTCCTTTGCTGACCAGCCGGGCAGAGGTATATTCCCGGCTTTCCATTTTTTCTTTCCGGGCCGTGATCTTTAAAGTCCCGCCCGAAACATCGACATTCTCTTTCCGGGCTTCCGTATAATACTGCAGCTCGTTATTCCCCCAGCCGTTGTTCGGAGAGCCCACATCATAGCTCCATTTCGAAGGGTCGGGAAGGCCTTCGTAGTTAAATTCATCGGACCAGACCGGCGTCTGGCTGAAAGAATATTCCACCGGCTGCGGGTCGGGAATATTCGGCTTATTGTTTTCAGCCGGTGCGCAGGTGATAAACAGCGGAAGCAGGAATATGGCCTTTTGTGCCAGCTTGTTGGTTTCGTTCATAATGTATAAAATTTAGCTGTGAGCCTTGAGCCGCGCGACGCTTCGCTTTGTTCATGGCGGCGGAGGGGTCGCTGTCCCGCGATATTCCGCCTGGCTCGCCTGTTTCTCAAAGTGAAGCGTCGCCCGGCGGACTGCCGCCGCGGTTCAAACTCACAGCTATTCAATTCTAAAAAGAGCGTAAGGTAAAGGTCCACCAGGCGTCGCCGCCGATATTCACGCCTACTTTCAACAGGTCATAACCTTTACCGTCCACATTTTTTGTCATTTCCAGGATGTCGTACAGAATAGCGTCGCCCACCGGTCCGGAGGTGGTTTCGCCGCCATTATGCGCTTTTTTTATCCCGATATGGGCGCCTTTACCCACCAGCCTTAGCTGGCCCAGCCTCCTGGCTCCGGTTCCTTCACTAACCGAAAAACGGAAAGTCCCCGACTTCCACAACGCCTGGTTGCCGGAAAGATTGCTCTCCGGCTCACAGCCTGAGCTATTGTTCCCTAGGTAGCCGTCTGCAAAATAATCGCCTTTGTTATCATAAACAAAAGTACCCTCGGAATTAAAATGAAAGATAAACTCATCGTTAAACTCACAGGAGCGGTCATTGACCACGTTGGCATCGCTGGCCCACCAGCTGCCGTCGTCGGCTCCGGGGCCCACTTTGAAAGCGCCGGCTTCGGGGTTGAGCTTCCATTTTTTCTGTGAGCAGCCGGCAATAAACCCAAGCGCCCGGGTGTCGCTACAGGCTTCCGGATCATTCTGGCTGATGTTTACTGCTTTGGTCACGGAGGTCATGCCGCCCTGGGCTACTACATCCAGCTTTACGTTATAGGCGCCGGCAAATATTAATCCTACTTCTACCTCATTGCCCTGGAATTTCTGACCGTTGTTCACGATCGTCCAGTGGGCTATGGAAGGGCCTGCCGTTTTATTGACAAGCCTCACTTTACCGGGCGCGATCTCCGTGGCTTCAAAATCAGCCTGGGGGATGGCGCTTAAGGTCAGGTCGTCGCCTTCTACTTTACACGACAGAAGGCTTAACAGCACACCCGCCAGCCAGGGGATCAGATGTGCTTTAAAAATGCTTTTGTATTGGGTATTCATAATTTTTCTGCTCATTTGGTTCCACCATATTCTTTGTTCTGCTGAAGCTTGGTATTATCCAGCTCCAGGAGCGGAATAGGCAATACTTCGTGTTTTCCGGCCACAAAACCCCGGTCGGAGAGGTTATTGGCGGCGTCGCCCCACCGTACAATGTCAAACCAGCGCTGACCCTCGCCGGCCAGCTCCAGGCGTCTTTCCCTTTTGACATTGTCGAAAGTGGCCGTAGCCGCAGGGAGCCCCACACGGGCCCTTACAGCATTCAGAAGGGCGGAGGCTCTCGAAGCATTTCCGTCGCCGCGTGCCAGGGCTTCCGCCTCCATCAGGTAGGTATCCGCCAGGCGGATCTCGTAAATGTTCTGGGGGAAGTTCAGCTCAAAGGTTCCGGCGCCTGTCCAGCGGTTGGCCTCGCGGCCGGCATATTTTTCCAGGAAATAGCCTGTATCCATGTAGCCCGGAGAGTAGGTGGCCTTGCCTTCGGCTTCCAGTTTTTTCATATCTGCTACTGTATGGGGGTAGCGCGGATCCCCCGTGAGGACACTTACGAGGTTTTCCGTTAAAGGGAGGAAGCCCCAGCCCGACACATAGTCAGGGCCTGACGCCCCCGCACTGTAACCTCTCGGCCCGGTCATGATATTCAGGATGTTCCCCTCCGTACAGTTGATACAGCCCCAGTCGCCTACGGAAGTATTGGTGAATGAAAGCTCCAGGATAGATTCGCTGTTGAACTTGTTGTCGACTTTAAACAGGTCGCCGTAGTTACTTAGCAGCCGGTAACCGTAGCGGCTGGTCTGGCCGGGTTCGCCGTTCACATCCGCCAGCTGCTGGGCTGCCTGGGCAAATTTCTCCTGCTGAAGATATACTTTTCCGAGGAGGGCTTTGGCGGTTCCCTGCGAAGCCCTTCCGGCCTCGCTGGCGGCAGCTACTCTTTCGGGCAGATCAGCCGCGGCTTCCGTCAGGTCTTTTTCGATAAGCGCGTACACGTCGGCAGGAGCGGCCTGCTCGATCTGGTAGATCTCTTCGCCGGTGACGGGCTTATCGATCAGGGGAATGTTTTTGAAAAGCCGCACCAGGTCAAAGTAGAAGAACGCCCTCAGGAATTTTGCTTCGGCGGTAAAGCGTGCTTTTTCGGCATCGCTCATAGGAACGTCGGGAAGCTTCTGAAGCAGCACATTGGCCCGCATGATCCCCATGTAGTTACGGTACCAGAGGTCGGCCTGCGGGCCTACGGCCGGGGTAAGGGTGTAGTTCGACCAGGCCTGGAGGTGAGGCAGGTCAGATGAACCGCCACCGCCTGCGTAGTGATCATCAGATGCCGCCGAAGAGGCCAGGATCTTGGTGGTATAGTTAGACGCCTGGTAGCCCAGCACGTCATAGACTGCCACCAGTCCGTTATACGCTTCCTGGCGGTTTTTGTAGTAATTACTTTCCAGATCCGTACCGCGCGGCTTCAGCTCCAGGAAGCTGTCGTTGCAGCCTGTTAACCCGATCAGGAGGAGCAGGACAAAATGGTTAAAATATCTTTTCATTTTTTATGATCGATTAGAATGAAACATTGAGACCTAACATAAAGGAGCGGGCCTGCGGATAAACGCCACGGTCGATACTCATGATTCCGCCGCCTATTTCGGGATCAAAGCCGGAATAGCGGGTAAACGTCAGCAGGTTTTCTCCCATTACGTAGAGCCGGGTCTTCTGAATGCCGATCTTCTGCGTCAGTGAAACCGGGAGAGTATAGCCCAGCTGCACGGTCTTAAACCGCAGGTAGCTGCCGTCTTCGAGATAAAATTCGGAAGGATTGGTAAAGTTCCGGTTCGGGTCATTGTCGCTTAAGCGGGGGTAAGTGTCCGAAGAGCCTTCGCCCGTCCATCTTCCCAGGGCCTTCCTGGAATAGTTGGCATTGTTAATGTCAAGCCGCCGCAATCCCTGGAATACCTTGTTGCCGGCTACCCCCTGTCCGAAGAGTGTGGCGTCAAAGTTCTTCCAGTTGGCGGAAAGTGTAAACCCGAAGGTCCAGTTCGGCGTTGGGTCGCCGATAAAGGTCCGGTCGGCGGCATCAATGGTTCCGTTTCCGTCGAGATCGGCCCATTTAAAGTCGCCCGGTTGGGCATTGGGCTGGATCAGTTTCCCTTCGCTGCTGGTATAGGCTTCGATCTCCGCCAGGTTCTGGAAAATCCCCAGGGTTTTAAACCCGTAGAAGGAGTTGTAGGGTTGTCCGGCCATGGTTCTTGTAATGCTGTATGAAGAAGCCTGGAAGCCCGCACCGTCAAGGAAATTCACGCCGGCACCGATGTTGGTCACCTCATTTTTCAGGTAGGATACGTTTCCGCTGGCTGAAAAGTCTACTTCGCCCAGGCGACTGTTGTAGCTCAGTTCCAGCTCTACGCCGGTGTTTCGCATATCGGCCACATTCGCCGCCGGGTTACCGATGGCACCCACATAAGCGGGGATCCTCGGGTATTGGAGAATACCGGTGGTTACCTTATTGAACCAGTCAAATGTTACATTGATCTTATGCAGGAGGTTCATTTCAAGGCCCACGTTGGTCTGGCTGGTCTGCTCCCATTTCAGGTCGGGGTTGGAGGGCGCATTGGGGCTGTAGCCCACGGTGTACATGTCGGTTTCGCCGATGGTATAGTTTCTGCCGCCGCCGATGGTAGACAGGTAAGCAAAATCATTGATGTTGTCGTTCCCCACTACACCGTAGCCCCCGCGTACTTTCAGCATTTTGATGTAGTCGTGGCCCCGCAGGAAAGCCTCCCGGCTGAGTACCCAGCCCATAGACAGGGAAGGAAACACCCCGTATTTGTTATTGGAGCCGAAGCGGGAGGAACCGTCCCTCCGAACCAGGGCTTCCAGCATATATTTCTCCTGAAAGTTGTAGTTTACACGGGCAAACAGCGAAGAAACGGTATGGCCTGCGTTTTCATAGCCCGAGGAATTTCGCTGATCGGTAGGGATATTATAATTCAGCGAAGCGTCATCGAAATTGTCAACAGGCAGGCCGAAGTAGGTCACCGATATGCCCCGGGCGCGGTTGTCGTAGTAAGCGCCCTGACCCAGCAGGAATGTCAGGCTGTGATCGCTGATCTCTTTGGTGTAAAGGATCGTATTTTCCAGGTTCCAGTCAAAACCCCGGTTGGTTCCGCGGGTGAAGTCGTTTTGTGACCGGACGTTCACGGCGTTCAGGTAAGCCACGGGGGAGAAGCTCTCATGGCCCCAATACGAAAGCTTGGAGCCCAGCGTGGAACGGATCCTCAGGCCTTTCAGGGGCGTGATCTCACCGTAAACATTGCCTACAATATTATCCGACCAGCCGTAGTTACCCAGCCGGGTCTGAATATAGGCCATCGGGTTGGTCATTTCCTGGGTGACGTACTGCGAGATTCCGTAGGGGTAGCCGTTGGCATCTCTCACCACGGGGTTGGCGCTGTAAGGCCGGTTCGGAGAATTCATCACCGCCGGGTCGGTTTCCACCAGCGGAGTGATGGGGTCTAAATTGATGGCCGACGAAAGTGGGCCGCCGAATTCGCTGTTGGTATTACCCAGCCCCTGGCTCTTTTCGTGCGAATAGCCCAGGTTTTGCCCCAGCTTCAGCCAGGAAGCCACTTTGTGTTCGGAGTTCAGCCGGATATTGGTACGCTGGTATTTGGAGATCCGGGAGGTAATGACCCCTTCCTGCGACAGGTGCCCGAAAGAGCTGTAAAAGGTAGACTTGCCGGTTCCGCCGCTGAGACTGAACTCATGGTTCTGGCGGAAGGCGCTCCGGTTAAATACTTCTTCCTGCCAGTCGGTACCTTCGCCCAGCGCTGCCGGATCACTGAAAGGCAGTGCGTTGCCCGAAGCCAGCGCCGCTTCATTCCTCAGGGTGGCATATTCCCGGGCATTCAGCAGGCTTAATTTCCGGGCCGGTGCGGAGGTTCCCACAAACGTATTGTAATTTACCTTTACGCTTCCCGAAGTCCCTTTTTTAGTGGTGACCAGGATCACCCCTGCGGCTGCCCGGGCGCCATAGATGGCCTGGGAGGCGGCATCTTTAAGCACTTCGATAGATTCGATGTCGGACTGGTTCAGGTAGCTGATGCCCCCTGCGTTGACGACCACGCCGTCTACTACCCACAAAGGGTTATTATTGCCGAAGGTAGTGAATCCGCGTACGCGTATGGTGGCGGCAGAACCCGGCTGTCCCGAATTGCTGGCGATGGTCAGACCGGAGGTCCTTCCCTGAAGCGACTGCTCGAGACGGGTCACCGGCATGGTCTCCAGGTCAGAGGCCTTTACACTCGTGATGGCTCCCGTGACCACCGTTCTTTTTTGCGTATTATAGCCTACCACCACCAGCTGATCCAGCTCGGTCATATCGTCTTCGAGCGACACATCATAAACGCCGCCTGTACTGACCGCCACTTCTTTCGTGACCATTCCCACCTGCTTAAATATCAAAGTGGCGGAGGCGCCCGGGATATCCAGGCTATATTCGCCCGACTCATTGGAGAGAGTAGCCGTATTCCGGCCCTGAACGGAGATCGTTACGCCCGGAAGGGGTGTCCCGTCCGAAGCAGAAGTGATACGCCCTTTCACCTGCAAGGTCTGTGCCATGGTCTGCAGAGAGGCGACACAGAGAAATACAAATGCATGTAAAATTCTGTTTCTCATAAGGTTGATAATTTTTAATGATTGACGGGCCAAATGTAGATGCGGAAATGACGGGATCTGTTTTTGGGTGGTCTACATTTACCACTACAGAAAAATAAGATCCCGGCTGAATAAGCCGGAAATGGCACTACAACACCACTACAGCATTTTTTTAAATCTCTGGATAACAGGAGATTATTTTTGCGTAAAAAAATTGAATTATTATCCTGTTTTTTTGGACAGGAAAGGGCCAGGTTAGGTGGATTACATATCCACGGGTTCGGACGGATCTCCCTTTTTCAGATGATTGAGAGTATATTGGGAAAGGTACTCGTGCAGGTTAACTTCGGGATCCAGCCGGAGTTTTTTACGGAGACGGTAACGGCTGATCTCTATCGCTTTTACAGACACATTCATGATCTGCGCCATTTCTTTGGAAAGCAGGTTCATGCGTAAGAGTGCGCAGAGGCGAAGCTCATGGGCGGTAAGGTCGGGATGCTCCGCTTTTAGGAGGAGGAAAAACCCCTCGTGTGCATTGTTGAAGTTCTTATTGAACTGCTCCCAGTCTTCGTTGGTTCTTTCGGCATCTTTGATCAGCCGTAGCAGTTGCCGGAAGTTAAATTTCGTGGAATTCTGTTCCTGCTTTTTAAGAATGTCGACCACATTTTCCTTGATCTTAGACAGAATCTCGCCGCGCTGTACCAGGTGCATGGTCATATTGGCCAGCTCTTTATCTTTGAAATTGATGTCGGCTTCGAGCTTGTCGTTGTGGAGCTGCATTACCTCCTTTTCTTTCTTTTGCAGTTCGAGCTGCTGCAGATGCAGCTCGTCGTCATGTCGTTTTTTCAATTTCCGGTTTTGGACCAGGTGGAGATAGTAGAGAAGAAGCAGAAACAGGGTGAAATAGGCAAAGTAGCTGAATTTATTGGCGAACCACGGCGGCTGAACGGTAAATGAGTAAGTGGCAATATCCGATTCGTTGCCGATACCGTTTCTTGATTTCACCTTAAAACGGTAGTTTCCGGCCGGCAGGTTGGTATATTCTTTTTCGCTTTTGTTATTCCAGGGCGACCAGGTTTTGTCTGTCCCCTCCAGCATATAGCTGAACGAAATGTTATCCTGCTGATCATAGAGCGGCGCCGTAAAGGTAAACTGGAAGGAGTTGAACGTATATTTTACCGTTGCCTCTTCCAGGAGGCCGGCAGGCTTTCCGCCAAATAATATCTTTTCCTGCTTTTGGTGGTCGATGGCTTTGGCACTTCGGAGAAGCACATTCGGTTTGCGGTTCTTCTCCTGGTAAAATTTGTAGTTCAAGACAATAACCCCCTTTTCCGCTCCCCAGAAAACGTTCTCATCGTTATAGGCGTAAACCGACTCAAAGCCGCCGAGAACCTTGAAGTCGAGTTCCGGAAAATAGATCACCGAAGGCTTTTCACCGGAGAGGGAGAAGTCCAGAACACCCGGCTTTTTATGTGTGATAAACCATACTTTACCGCTGGCGTCCTCGGTCATATATTGTATGGCCTGCCCTTTCAGCGGATCATAAAGCGGGGCCGGCCGGAAGCTGTCGCTGGCCCGGTCATATTCGAAAATACCTTCCGGGTGGGTGACTAATATTGTATTCCGGATAAAAAACAGGTAATTATGAAGTACGGAAGGCAGGCCTTTGCCGGTGGAGTAGTCCAGCACCCGCATGACCCGCCGGAGGTCGTCGGAAAGCATAAGCCGGAATATTCCCCGGTTGGGGTGAGAAGCCCATACCGAGCGGCTGATTTCATCATAATGGATAAAGCGCAGGGATTCCGACGAATTTTCAATGTGCTCTTCGTTCCGGAAGCGCCCATCCGAAAAGGAGGTCAGCTGCAGGCCATTGTAGGTGCCCGAAATCAGGCTTTTCACCGGAAGTATCCGGGAGGTACCGCGGAACTGCCAGGTGCCGATGCCTTTGTAAACGGGGATAACCGAATTTCCGGTCACCTCAAATCCGCCGTCTTCATGGCTCATCAGCAGGCGGTTGTTTATTTCTCCAAGCCCCCATACCTGGCCGTCACTTCCGGCCACTTTCCGGAAACGGGAATCTGGCTGGCGGATCTGCCCGTTCTCATCGGTCAGAACCGGGGTCGAATAAAGCCCGTTTGAAGTGCCTATATAAAGATTTTGTTGAAAAATACGGACTCCGTAGCTGCTGACCGGGTTTTCTTTATCCGGGTAAATGTAGTGTATAGCACTGTTCAGGGAGATATAATCTATGCCATAGTCGAGCGCCAGCCACAGGTTATTGTCGCGGTCAAGAAAAATATCCCGGATATAATTATTCTGGAGGCCCTGCTCATAGGTGAATTTCTGGGAAACCCGCCCTCGGTGATCCGTGATATATAAGCCGGAAGAGGAGGTGCCTAAAGCCAGGCGGCCTTTCCCCAGGTCTTTGCCACAGTAGATCCGGTGAGTGTAGAGCAGGGGGTCGATCTCTGTTTTAAGAGGGATAAGCCGGTCTTTTACCAAATGAAAGAGGCCGGCTTTCAGTGTAGTGACCAGCAGCGTGTCTTTGCCGTGCGGGAGGATAGACGAGACAGCATGCTCCTGCAGGAGAGGATGATTGGCAAGGGGCTTCCATACCTGGTTTTCGTAAACAAACAGGCCGTCTGCTCCGTTTTGGGCGTAGATCCTTTCTCCGGCTTTCCCCAGGAAGTGCCAGGTGGCAGGCGTTTTGTCTACCGACATACGGCCGTTGATATAATGAACGATGCGGGTGGTGGTTCGGAAAAATACGCTTTCTCCCAGCATTTCAATGTCCCAGACGTCCGACAAAGAGCGTTCCGACTCGGGCAGAAGCGGCACCAGGGAGTGATACGTGAGGATCCCCAGCTCATTCGGGATGAAATAACCGATCTCATCCTGTCCGCCCACATAAATGGTGCCGTCGCCGGCAATACACACCGAGCGCACCACGGTGGCGTTGGGAAGCGGGTACAGCTGCCAGTAGCGGCCGTCAAAGGTGAGCAGGCCTTCGTTATTTCCGAAATAGAGGATGCCGTCTTTGTCCTGGGCGATACCCCAGTTTTGCCGTCCGCCCTTATAGGTGGCATTGTTGTAGTTAATGATATGAGGCAGACCCAGGGAGTTCTGGGCGGCCAGCTTACTGACGCCGGAGAAAAAGAACAGTATGGCTATAAATACATGTTTTATCATAAGGCAGGGGGCGTAAAACCCGGGTGTGGTGTCATGCAACCGAGCCGACACCTTCCGTATGACACCACACCCGGAGTTGCTGAATATGATGAATCCCCCGTAAAGATAAAAATTTGCCGGGAAAAACGTTGTGTCCCTGGTGCAGGATCATCAGAAGGAGGGCAAGGCTCCGCCTGAAACGAATCTTGCGGAATTACACCTTCGGCGGCAGCAGCTTATACATCACCGGCGTAACAATACGCGTCAGCACCAGTGAAGAGATCAATCCTCCTATGATCACCAGTGCCAGCGGCGAATACAGCGGCGAGTGCTCCAGCACGAGCGGTGTGAGCCCGCCAATAGCCGTTAAAGTGGTTAAAACGATCGGGATAAATCGCGTTTTCCCTGCTTTTTCTATGGCTTCATCAATGCTCAGATTTTCCTCTTTACGCAGGTAGTTGGTATAGTCGACCAGCAGAATGGAGTTTTTCACCTCGATGCCCGCCAGGGCGATGATCCCCACCACGGCGGTAAACGACATCGTATTGCCGGTCAGGAACAGGATGCTCACGGCACCGATCACACCCAGCGGAATCACCGACAAAACGATAAACGAGGACTTGAACGTTCTGAACTCCAGGATCAGTACGGCCAGGATACCGAAAATGGTGATGATAATGATGGTGCCCAGTCCGCCGAAGGTCTCTGCCTTTTGCTCTTCCTCGCCGGCAAGTTCATAACGGTAGCCTTTGGGGAATTCCACTTGGGAGAGCTTCTCATTGAATTTCTCCAGTGTCTGCGCGGTGGTATAACCTTCTTTTACAAAAGAAGACACAGACGTGTATCTTTCCTGGTTATAATGCTGTATGCGGTTTGCCGAGCTCTCAAACTCAATGGTGGCCAGCTGGCTGAGGGGGATCTGCGCCCCGCTTACAGAAGGAATGTAGATCTTGTCAAACACATCGGCGCTTACGGTTCTCCCCCGCGGCAGCGAAAGGACGATCTCGTTGTTTTCGCCGTTCTCATCCCGGAAATTCCCCAGAGGGAACCCGGAGATGGCCATCCGGATATTCCGGTCGATCTCGATCGTGGGGATCCCCAGCAGGCCGGCCTTGTCGGTATTCACCTTCACCCGCAGGTCGGTAGATTTGTTGCTGATGGGGTTATTCACATAAATGGTGCCTTCGGTGTCTTTATAAAGCTTTTCCACCCGGTCAGCCAGCGTTTTCAGCGAATCGAGGTTCTCGCCGAAGACCCGTGTAATGAGCGGGGCTTCTACCGGTGCTCCCTGCTCAAATTCCAGGGCCTTGATCCGGGCGCCGGGATAAACGGCCAGTTTTTCCCGAAGCTCGTTGATGTATCGGGTACGTTCCGGCACCCCCGTGCCGTCATGAAGTTGTACAAAGATCTGTGCGTAATTGGTGGAGGTACCGCCGCGGGGGATCACATTATAATAGATCCTGGGGTTATCTTTCCCGATGTTGGTGGCATAATTTTTCACCAACGGGCTTTGGGAAAGCAGGGTTTCGGTATAGCGTACCGCCTTGTCGGTTTCCGACAGAGAGGTTCCCAGCGGTGTTTCGATGTTGACGAGAAACTGGGGCTTTTCGGATTTCGGGAATACGGTGATGCCGATCACCCGGATCAGGAGCAGGCTGCCGGCAAACAGGGCCACAGCCACGGCCAGGGTTTTGAACGGATTCAGCAGCGACCAGTGCAGGATCTTCTGATAAGAGCCGTCAATGACTTTGTTCATATACTGCAGCACGATGTTACCGTGCTCACTTTCCTGCCGCGGCATCAGCAGGCTGGCCAGGAAGGGCACGATGGTCAGCGAAACGAACAGGGATGCCAGCACCGTGGCGATCACGGCCATAGGCAGGCTCCGGATAAAATCACCCGAGGCTTCCGGTAGAAAAGTAAGGGGTAAAAAGGCCAGGATCAGCGTGGCCGTACAGCCCAGTACCGCCATCGATATCTGCTTGGTACCCTCTATGGCTGCATCTTTCCGGGAATAGCCCTCGCGCAGGTAACGGGAAATGTTTTCCACTACCACGATGGAGTCGTCTACCAGCAGGCCCAGGGAGATGATCAGCCCCACTACCGACAGCTGGTTGATGGAGTAGCCCATGAGATCGAGCCCGGCCAGGCCGATGGCCAGTGACAGGGGGATGGAGATCATCACAATGACCGACGCCCGGATACCCAGGGGGATCAGGGTGATCAACACCAGGAAAATGGCGATGCCAAAGTCGCGGGCCAACCCCAGGAGCCTTTTCGAGACACTTTTCGCCTGATCGAAGCTTTTTTCGAGGGTGATATTGGGCGGAAGGGTCTCGGAAAAGGATTCAATGATGGGACTGATCTTTGAGTCAATTTCAAAGATATTGGTGCCGTATTTCTGGCTTGCGGTCAGGAAAATCCCGCTTTTCCCGTTCAGCCGGGCCAGGTAATTGTTCTCTTCATAATCATAATACACCTCGGCAATGTCTTTCAGGTAAGTGATGTTCTGGCCGGAAGAGCTGACCACCGTATTCCGGATCTCCTCCAGCGAGTTGTACGATCCCGAGGTTTTGACATTGATCCGGCGGTCGCCGATCTCGATGGCCCCCGCAGGGATGTTCATGTTTTCCGACTGGATGACCTGCATCAGGCGCGACAGCGGGATATTGAAGCCGGCCAGGCGGTCGGTGTTCAGGTCGATCCGCACCTGCCGGTTCGGAACAGCGTGGATGTCGATATCCTTGATCCCCTTGACCTTTTTGAGCCGGTCTTTAAGGGCCTCGGCCTGCTGATTCAGTTCATAAAAGGAAGCCGACTCGGAGAGCAGGGCACACTGGATAATATTGACCGTCTCCGGGGTCACTTTCACTACGTCGATAGAGTAGATGTCCTGCGGGAGCTTGTTGCGCAGGGCGTTGATCTCCCGAAGCACCTCGTTGTTCTTCTCTTTTTCATCGGCCCTGAAATCAAACTCTATCACCACGCTGGCCACCCCGTCGGCGGCATAAGACACGATCTTTTTTATTTCTCCCAACGATGACACCTTGTCTTCAATGGGGTCCACCACCAGCTCTTCCATATCTTCGGGACTCGTGCCGGGATACACCACAATGATGGAGTTAAAAGTGGCCCGCATGGCGGGGTCTTCGGCTTTGGGCATATTGAGCAGGGAGGTGATGCCCAGGGCCATGATCATCACAAAGATGATAATGGTGAACTGATGGTTTTTTACCGAAAATTCTGTGATCTTCATGGCTTACTGATTATTGACCGTCACGGGGTCGCCGTCTGAAACAAAACCGCTGCCGGTGGTAATGAGGGCGTCACCGGCCTCTAAACCGGAAGAAACCGCTACGTAGCTTCCGTACACTTTTCCGATCGTAACCGGCCTTTTAAGCGCTTTTCCTCCTGAATACAGGTAAATGTCGGCCTGGTTGCCGTGGGCATTGACCAGCGCCTCCACGGGCACGGCCAGGGTGGATACCGACTTCCGGGTATGGATAGCCACCCGGGCCACAAAGCCGGAGATGAGTCTTTTACCTTTGGGGGCGATCTCTACCTCCAGCCCGTATGTACCGGTAGACGGGGTGATCATCTGGGCGATCTGCGTGACTTTTCCTTCGAAGGTTTCGCCCGGGTAGGCGTCGAGGCTCACCTCCGCCTTATCGCCCAAAGACACCTTCACAATGTCTCTGTCGGTCAGGCCTACATTCACGATGTAGGCCTGTTCACCCGTACCCAGGATAAACATGGGAGCAAAGGGCCCGATCAGCTCGCCCTGTTCCGCCAGCTTCATCAGGATCCGGCCGGAAACCGGTGCATAGATCCGGGAGAGCTTTTGGTTAAACTGGGCGGCGTTCAGGGTTTGGGTGGCGATATCGAGGCCGCTTTTGGCGTCATTCAGCGTGGTGCGGGTCACGGCCTCCTCCTTGTACAGGTTTTCCGCCCGCTCATAGTCGCGTTTGGCCTTTTCATAGCCGGTCAGGGCCTGGTTGACCTGCGCTTCGATCTCCGACAGGTCAAGTTCGGCCAGAAGCTGCCCGGCTTTCACGTACTGTCCTTCGCTGACATACGATTTCCGGATCATTCCGCCGGTTTTGAAGGCCAGTTTGATCTCCGATTTGGAGGTGAGCATGCCCGATGAGCTCACGGTCTCATGGAAAGTGCGCTCTTCTACCGTGGCAGTCTTAACGGCCGGAGCGGGTTTGTCTGTAACCTCTTCCGCAGCTTCTTTTTTGGAGCCGCATCCCCAGGCCATGACGGTCAGTAGTAAAAGTATCTTTTTCATCGATGTAAAATTTTCAAATCATTTAATACCCTGAAACTTTCTTTAATTCGGCATACTTCAACCACGCCTCCAGCCTTCCCAGCGAGTGGGTGAGTTGGGAGGTCAGGTGGTCGTTCTGTGCTTTATGGACCTCCAGCGGTATCGCCGCCCCGTTTCTGTAGCGGCTGTTCACCAGCTCAAAGATCTTTCCGGTTTTGGCGAGGTCACGCTCTTTGTTCTGAAGGGCGCTTACCGCGGTTTCCAGTTCGCGGAAGTTCCGGTAAACCTGCATTTCTGTCTGCTTTTTCGCTTCTTCGGTTTTCGTGCGCAGGATCTCGCCCGAGATCCGGGTCTGCTGTATCTTCATTTTCTTTTCTCCGGCATGGAAGATCGGCCAGTTCAGCCCCACCTGTGCTACCATATAAGCCTGGTCTCTGAACGTATAACCGAATCCCTGAAAACCGGTATTGGCTCCCAGAAAAACCTGGGGTAGCAAAGCGTTTTTCTCTTGCATCTGAAGGAGGGTCTGCGTGGTTTTAAGCCCGGCGTTCAGCTGTTCAAACTCCGGCCGATTCCGGAAGGAGCTTTCCGTGTATTCTTCCAGCGGCTTCACAGCGGGGAGGGAATGAAAGAGGGCGCTATCGGCCAGCACGGGCTCTTCCAGGTGGCGGTTAAGGAGGAAATTGAAATAGGCCCGGGCCACCCGGCTGTTTTTCTCCGCCTCCGTTTTTCCCTGTTGTACTTTGCTCAGTTCGTATTCCGACGAAAGCATCGCGTCTTTCAGGGCTTCTTCGTGCTGCACCAGCTTTTGGTTCAGGCTAAGGTAGCTTTCCAGCAATTTTTCCGAATTTTCATAGATCCTCACGGCCTCCAGGCTTTGCAGGTACTGAAAGTACGCGGCTTCCAGGGCATGGCGGAGCTCATACTCCAGGAATTTCCGCTTGGCCTCCTCCGTGACCAGCAGATCTTTTTGCAGGGCCACATTATACCGTATGTCGGTATTAAAAAGAGGCATCTTGATCTCCAGCTTGGTGTCGTGGAAGTTCATGGGGGCCAGCTGCTCACTGGCATTTTCCACCTGGGGGAAGGCATTGCTCTCCGTGAGTTCGTTCAGGGTGCTGTAAACCGGGTTTAAAAGATCGCCGATCGGGATCTGGATCTTCCGGCCACCGAAGGCAACAGAATACGTCGGCGCAAAATTTACCTGGGGAAAATAGTTAGTTCGCGCTATTTCTATCCCTTTTAAGGCTTTTTCAATCTCTAAATTCTGTTGCTTTAAGGCGAGGTTAGCGGCCACACCTTCTTCAATATAGTTCTGAAGGATCGGCGACTGGGCGTTCACCGGCATGCCCGGCCCGAATAAAAGTAGTAAAAGTAACAGCTTCTTCATTTGTATAAAATTAGTTTCGAGTAGCGAGTTTATCATGGCGCACACTTCTAATTTCTAACCGCTCAATAACTTCTGAGCATTTGGACCAGGGTGTTGAATCCGCCCTGAATCCGTGAGTCACGTTCATTCTCGTCAAACATGGTACACCTTTTCCGCAGCTGAATGGTCACCAGGCCGTGTACCGTGGCCCAAATCATCATGGAAAGTTCTGAAACATCGGCGCCCTTGAAATGACCTGCGGCCTGGCATTGCGCGATGAGCACTTCCAGGGCCATATACACACTTTTGCCGTCTTCCCATACATCATCCCGGATTTCCAGGGTTTCCATCGGCGCCGTCAGCAGGAACATCAGCTCATACAGCTCCGGGTTGGAGAAAGCGAAGGTCAGATACTCCCGGCCCAGCGTCACCAGCCTTTCGAAGGGGTCGGCAATAGGGGCCACTTTCTCAAAGGTTTTGCCAAACTCTATAAAGGCCTCCTGGTGCAGGGCAAACAGCAATTCGTTCTTGTCTTTAAAATAGAGGTAGATCGTTGCCGGGCTGTATTCAATATCCTCGGCTATCCCCCTGACGGAGGTTTTTTCATACCCCAGATCGAGGAACAGCTTTTTCGCCGATTCCAGGATTCGTCTTCTCATTTCTTCTCTTTCTCTTTCTTTTCTATCCGATATACCCATCGCCCAAGATTATTAACGACGCAAATATAGTGAACGGTGTTTATTAAATTACAAATGGTTATTATTTTTTTGGCGTTTACATCTTTTGTATATTGGAACCGTTATCATCAACCTTAAATTCAACAAAGTTTGAAGAAGCTGCTTCTTACTATCCTGTTAGTTTTCCTTATTGCAGGTCAGGCATTTGCTATTTGTTTGGGAGGGACAATTAATGTTTGGCCGGGAACCAATACCATAAATCAGAATTCAATAATAATTGTAGAAGGTTATGGAAGATCTGTTGATGTTATAAGAAAACTAAATGAGAAACATAAAATCTACCTTAGGTCAGGAAATTCTACTATTCCTTTAAAAGTTGTTAAAAGATATGAAGGACAATTTTTAGTAAGTCAGGCAATACTGAAACCGGCCAATAAACTAATTGAGGGTAGATCATATACGATCCATATTGATAGCCTGGAGGGATTGGTAAAAGAAGAATTTGAAAGGGCTCATTTTCAATGGACCGTAGTTAAAAAAAATGACAGTGAAATCCCGAAGTGGAGTCAAAGCCCTACCTATATAAATAAAAGTAAAATTTCGTATGGTTGTGGACCGGCGTCTTATGTGGATTTTTGTGTTTGCATTCAGGATAGGTCGCCGGTTGTAGTTTTTTCTAAATTAAAAGAATTGAAAACAGGAAGAATTGCTGAGTATTATGTTATTCCTGATACTACGATTTTAAGCATCGGACATGGAATGTGCGGAGGTGAATTTGAATTTGAACCCGGCGAAAATTATGAAATTTCTTTTTCATTAATGGATGCTTCAGGTAATATTAATGACACTCTTACGAAACCAATTCCGTTTATTGGCCCGATGTACAAAGACAGTGAAAATGTCGCAGAAAAAACACCTTGCGAATGTCCCAAAATCGAAGAAGAAAGTGATTCTACTACTATGGGAATAATTTTCATGTCATCTTTATTGGTTTTAATTATGACGGGAGTCACACTATTTGTTGGGAATAGGAGAGCATAAAAAATCAAAGATAATGTTATCTATCCCTGAACAAAATTTATATAGGGAAATTAGGTTTCATTAGAAGGTCAGCAGGGAAGGTGAGATTGAAATGTAAAATTTATGTCACCGGCTGTTATTCTCTGTCAATGTCCAAAATCTAGCCCTTTAGACCAACTTATTGCTCTATCGAAAAATATTCAACGACCGATTTTAATTCTATTTACTGAATGCTCTAAATTGAAGAAAAAATTAGCGCAAACATTGCGGAGTTCTAAACATTCTGGAGTTCTAAATATTCTAAAATAATATCCGTAATTATTTTAAAACGAGCTGTGCAATAAGTAGTGGTTGTAGAGCTCAAAGAATTATTTTCCCAAAATTTGTTTGAAGGCGAGCCTCCTCCACAAATATCAAAATATTCACAATTTAATTTGCAACTTTCTACTCCATTACTAATCTTGTCTGAAATAGATTTTAATTTTGAACTGTTATAAATTTCTGTTAAAGTAGTCTTATTTATATTTCCAAATATAAAATCTTTATGGCTTAATAACTCTGGGGAAAAAGTTGATACATTTCCATTCCAATCAAGAGTGAGTATTTTGAAAGGTTCAACCATTATATTATGTCTGGGTTCTGTTGTAGAAAGCAAGGCATTTTCGATTTCTACAAATTCTCTTATTTTTAAAGAATTTGTATTTTGGAAATTAAACATATCAACCATAAAAGATTTATATCTGTGTAAAAAATAACTATTTTCAAATGATATAGATTTGTTTATTCCTTCTGTTTCTTCGATATTAAATCCAATTTGTGTTGGCTTTATACTGACAAGAAAGTTATAAATCTCGTTTGAAAAATCAAGAGAGTAATCTGTTAGTACAGATATAGTATTGAAGGGAATATTATAGGAAGACAAAAGTTCAATATTACGTATTACACTATCAAAAGTTCCTTTACCTTTCTTATTTAAACGATACTTGTCATGAATATGAGCAGGACCATCAATACTAACACCTAATTCAATATTATATTCTTTGAAAAGTTCACACCAGCCTTCATTAATTGGTAGAGCATTTGTTTGGATGGTATATTTAATGTCAAAATCATGAAGTATATAATTTGTGGTTGCTAAATAATCCTCAAAAAGTTTAATATTAATAGAAAGTGGTTCTCCTGCATGCCATCTTATTTCGACATTATTACTCTCTAAAGATTCATTGCGAAAATTGCTTAAAAAGGTGGTAAGGACTTCTTTTGTCAATTTGTTTGTTAAATGCCTATTTGGGAGATAGCAATAAGAACAATCAATATTGCAAAAAGTAGTTGGCTGAATAACAATTTGATGTGTCTGAGGGAATGAAGAAGTCATTTAAATATCACTCTTTATTAAGAAGTCAAAGTAAAATTGCCTGATATAAGAAATGAAACGTCGTCATTACCTTTCCAATTTGTACCTCCATCATGTATAACATTTTGCGAGTTAAGTAAGGTGGCGAAACCAGGCAATACTTTAATCCTTTTAATAGGATAAGATGGGAATTTTTGAAAAAACAAGTGAACTATCTTATGCATTGGAATACTATTATTTGCAATATTAACAGAATTTTCAATGTTCAAAAGACTCAGTATTTTGTTAAAAGTTAAGTCAACATAATGAATATAACGTTCAGAATTACCCAAGTTAATTCCGAGGATAGACCAAGAATGTGGACGATTAATATTAAGGATAGAATCGTGTGTATCAATATGAAGCCCTAAAAAATGACCGTTTTCAAAATTATATGCGGTAGACTTCCTAAAAGGAGGCATTAAACGCAATTCCGAAGAACGTAAAGATTTGATATTCAAAGTGGCAATACCCTTAATTAAATCATAGGCTAAAAAATTGGATTTTTCTTCAGTGAATTCATTAAAATTCTCCCCTATAAATTTTACACTTCGTTCTTTCGTTTCATTATTAAGCTTAAGAATATAGATACTATCATTAATAGGTGTAATTACTTCCTTAATTTTATTTTTTTTCCAGGGCCCTTTAGGAAAATAACAAACTCTCTGACTTGATAAAATTTTAATATCTTTTAAGTAAGTATATTCTATAGTTGGTAAAGAACCGGTACGTGTGATTATATTAACATCTGTTTGATTAGAGAACATAATATTACTGTTGTATTAGAAGAACAGGATAAGATGAATACAAAAAGCCGCTAGTTGTGAAAATTAGCGGCTTTTTTCGAAACATTAATCACTCCACCCTGTATGAGTACATGAGCCCATGCGAACAGGTGACGAACCTTTATACTTCGAGATTAATTCTTTAGTCTGCTTTTTTTCTTTTAAAAGCAAATGTTCTTTTTTCATGATTAATAAGAGGGTTTAATATTAATAAAAACTAAATATATATACCGAAAAACAAAAAACAAAAAAATACTTAAGATTAATTATACGATACATAACTTGGACATTATAATGTAAAATGAAATAATTAGGGATATGTTAAATTTAGAATATAGAAGTTAT
>CAZLXI010000035.1:0-43124 GCA_964563435.1 uncultured Lacihabitans sp. | reverse complement strand
TCCTTAACTTTTCACTTTTAGTTTTTCACTTTTAATTGCCTTGTGCTTTCTCTCTCCACCAATATCGGTTCCAGCACCACCTTCTCCGGATTTTCATACGGATTCTTCTTTTTGACCATAGCCAGGAAAATACGGGCGCATTCGGAACCCATTTTATATGGCTGCTGCTCTATAGTGGTCAGCGAAGGGGTGATGAATTCGGAGAAGACCTCATTGGCAAAACCCATAACCGCCACACGGCCCGAAGGTACACCCTCTTCTTTCAGCTGCCGGATCACGCCAAGGGCCGTAAAGTCATCACCGGCGATGACGGCATCCGGTAAAGGACAATCTCCCATCATGCTTTTGATCTCGGCCTTTCCGCCTTCTATGGATAAGGTGCCGTATCGGATGGTATCCGCATGAATAGGAACGCCGTAGCTTTGTAACGCGGCCAGGTAGCCTTCCACCCTTTGCTTAAAAATACTGATCTTCTGGGGCGGGGCAATGAAGGTAATGTTTCGGAAGTTCTTTTTCAAGAGATGCTCAGCCGCTATGTAGCCTGCTTTAAAATCGTTCAGAGTGACCGAGGGCACGTTGAAATTTTCCATGGTACGATCAAAGAGCACCAACGCTTTTCCCTGCCGGATCACTGTTTCAAAATGACTGATGTCTTCCGAGGTTTCCAGCGAAAGGGAAGCAAAGATTCCGTCTACCTGGGCTTCGAGCAGGGTTTTGACCCCCTGCTTTTCATTTTCGAGGCTTTCGTTGGTCTGGTAGAGAAGAATGCCGTAGCCCGCTGCTTTTAAGGTCAGCTCTATGCTGTGGATGACAGAAGCAAAAAACTGAACGCGGGTGCTGGGTACAATCACACCAATGGTAAAGGTCTTCCCCGATTTAAGAGAGGCGGCCAGCTTATTAGGGCTGTAATTCAGCTTTTTGGCCATGGCCCTGACCTGATCCTTGGTGTCAGTGCTGATGCTTCGGGAATCATGCAGCGCCCTGGATACAGTGGATACGGTAATGTTGAGCTCCCGGGCGATATCATAGATGGTGACTTTCTTTTTCAAAAGATAATGTAAAAATGTTTATATAATTTTAACAAAAATAGTTGTTTCCTGTAATTTTACACAACCGATTGCGTATACTCTTACTATGTTTCTGACCGTAATTTAATTTCGAAATGACAAATTCAAAACCGGGAAGGCTAATTATTATTAAAAACGGGGAGGCATCCGGTATCATAAAAGCTTTACAATTCTTATAGGATGGAAGGGTTTAAAATACTATATGATGAGTATAAGGGGCGGATTTATTACTTCGTAAAAAGGTATATCAAGCGAAATGATGAGGCAGAGGATGTAGTGCAGGAGATTTTCATCCACGTTTGGAAGCACTATGAAAAAATAAAAGAATCTTCAAATTTAGAAGCTATCCTGTTTAAGACATCCAAACAGGAAGTCGCTAATTTTTACAGGAAAAACAAACTTTACTTTGCAGAACTGACAGAAGATGTAGAAGACGAGGTGGATACAGGATGCGGGGAAGAAAAATTGAACAGGCTGGAGCAACTGATCGATCAGCTGCCGGAGAGACGTAAGGAAATCTTACTGAAAAACAAAGCGGAAGAACAAAGCTACGCTCATATAGCTTTGGAAAATCAGATTTCAAAAACGGCTGTTGAAAAGCAGATTAAGAAAGCTATTCAGTTTCTTAAGAGTAATTTAAAGTAAATTTTTAAAAAAGTTACGATGCAGGGGTTGACGAATCGACCCCTGTGGCGTATTTCTATTCAGAGTGATCGTACTATGGAACATTTTACTAAAAATTGGAAAGAAGTTGCTGATAAACGGCAGGTATTGGACCGGGATACGGACAGGAGAATCTGGGCGGGAATAAAGGGGAAAATTGAGGAAAAGAACCGGCCAAGGAGAGTGTACCGGAATATAGCCGCTGCATTGCTGATAGTACCGTTTATCGGGCTGGTATTTTACTTGTATGAATCAAAGCGGCTTTTTGAAGGAGATCAACCTGTTAGTTTTTCAACAGGAAAGGCCTCCCGGCAGTACCGGCTTCCTGACGGGAGCGAAGTAAAACTTGAACCGGGCAGCACACTGACACTCTCGCCCGAATTCGGAGTGAATGACCGCGATGTGACCTTTGAAGGAAGAGCATACTTTGATATTGCAAAAGATCCCGGGAAGCCTTTCAGGATAAATGCAAAATCTTTTCAGGTGAAAGTTTTGGGAACCAGGTTCTTTTTAGACCAGGCCTCAGGGGAGAAAAAAGTGGAACTGTTTGAAGGAAAGGTTGAAATAGGACATAACGGTGAAATTGTTACGCTTGCACCGCGCGAAATATGGATTAAAGACACCAATAGTGAGAGCTATCATTTTGACTCTCCCGAAGCTGTCAACGAGTTCACTTTTGACAATGAAAACTACGATAATGTTATTCAGAGACTCGAGGAAACCTACAGGGTAAAAATCGACTACCCAGGTGAGTTCAAGACCCGGAAAATCAGCGGGTCATTCAACGGGTCATTGAATGATGTTCTTACTATAGTTAGTCATCCGTTTAACCTTAAACCTTTAAAAATCAATGAAAAACAAATAGAGTTAAAATAAAAAAAGCACCGATAATGGGGGTTATCGATGCTGGTGACAGTTAATTAAAGCGAGTAGACCTTAACTAAAAATCATGTAAAATTATGAAAAAAAATGTATTAGTTGTATTAATACTGCATTTGGTATTCTATTTCCAGAATTATGCCTGTGGAAATATTCCGGAAAAGCAAAGCCGGGAAATTAATTTTATGGTGCCGGTAATTGATGTTTTTCTCAAACTGGAAAAAACTACCCATAGCAAATTCTTTTATTCCAACACGGATCTGGAAAGTCTGAAAGTCGACGAAAGGAAAATAAACTATGCCTCGTTGAAGGAATCTCTTCAATATTTAAGTAAAGAATATGCCCTGGAGTTTCATATAAAAAACAATATCGTGAGTGTACGGTTTTCCAGCCGGAAATCAGATAAGCCCATTAAGGGAAAAGTTCTGGACCGGCAGGGAAAAGCCATAGACGGAGCCAGGGTAAAAGTGAAAAATTCAAACAGGGAAACGTATACAGATGCCGGCGGTAATTTCTATTTGGAAGCAGAAGATCATTTAACCGTTATTCTGGTCATATCTTCTTTCGGTTATGACACCAGGGAAATCTTAGCTACCGATACTGAAATTACTGTAGAGCTGTATGAGAAGGTCTCTGAATTGCGGGAATTTGTGGTTACCGGTTTTAAACAGAGTGTGGCGAAAGCCGTAGATGAAAAGAGAGATGCCACTAATCTTATGGATGCAATTGTAGCGGAGGATATTGCCAAATTTCCGCAATCCAATATGGCGGAAGCATTGCAGCGCATTTCCGGGATCCAGATCCGGAGAGATTACGCGGGGGGAGTGGGAAACGAAGTTAGTGTCAGAGGTTTGCCCCCGGAATACACCAATGTGACAGTGGATGGGCAGACCGCCCCCAATTCAAGTGATGGGAGGACCTTCAACTTTAATGCATTGCCGGCCGAATTATACGCAAAAGTGGAAGTGCATAAATCACCGTCTGCCAATCTGGATGAAGGAGGTGTGGGCGGAACGGTTAATCTTGTCAAGCTAACTCCGTTTCAATTAAAGAAAACTACCCTCGTAGCGTCATTGGAAGGGCTATACAATACGCAATCCCAGGACCTGAAAGGAGTAACGCCCAAGGCGTCTCTCACCCTGGGGAAAAACTGGAATAATAAAATAGGCCTGTTGGGCGGGGTTTCCTATAATAAGTTTTACAACACATCGGAAAGCTATGATGTGGTCCGGTATACAGAATATTCCTACGATATGAACGGAGACCAGACAATTGATCACCCGAACGTCAGGGTTCCGTATCCCCGCTATGTCAGTGAGGGGCAGATCGTGGAAAGAACCTCGGTTAACCTGGCCACCCAGTTTAAAATTACCCGGAATTTCAATATGCTGCTTAGCGGAAATTACATTAGAAATGATCAGACCTCTTCAAGATATACCCCGATATTCAATATTCAGACCAATAGGGCCGCAGGCCTTGAAACTGATGGGAATTATCTGCTTTATGGGTTGTACAATAATGTAACGGCCACCCTCGAAAACCAACAAAGTAAAAACTTCACGGATATTCTGCAGTTCGGAGCTATGGGAAACCTGAGTGTTGGTGTGTGGAAAGTCAAAGTGCAGGCCCAATATTCCACCACCGCCAAAGATTCTGAACAATACAGAGCGTATGCCAACACCCGGAGTGATGTTTCCTATGATATCAGAAATGATCATAAGTGGTTTGACCTGGGCACCTCTGCCGGCCTGACCGACGCGGGGAAGTACACCATGACGGAAGTAAGGAGGTATTTTTGGGACAATGACGATAAGATACTGTCCGGGCAAGTGGATATTGCCCGGAAAATCGGCGATTTTTTTACACTGGATGCGGGTCTGAAGCAGCAAAACAGGACCAAGTCCAGGGAGCAGTTTTACAGAAGACTGAATAATATTAACCAACCCTTTGAACCGGTATCGCGCATGCTGGAGGGTTTCCTGGATAATGTGAAAGAAGCAAAAGGGCCAAACCGCTTTTTAGTGCACGACTGGGACAAAACCTACGAATTATACGGCAGTAAAATTATGCTTGACGGTGCTGAGGAAGTGAATGCGGCATACCATGTTTCTGAAAATGTTTCTGCAGGATATTTAATGGGAACATTTTCCAAAGGCAGGATGAAGGGCAATGCCGGAGTAAGGATACTCAAAACCTATTTAACTTCAGACGGTTTTGAAAGAAATCAATCCGGTGCATTAACTCCCATTACCGTTAAATCGGATTATGCTGATGTGTTGCCCAGTGTGAATTTCCGGTACGGACTTCATACGGATCTGATCTTAAGAGCCGCTTATGCCAAGGTGCTGACACGGCCGGCTCTGGGTGACCTGGCTGCCTTCCGGCAGGTAAATGACGTAGACCTTACCATAGTTCAGAAGAATCCGGATCTTAAACCTTTCCGGGCGGATCAGTATGACCTGGGAATAGAGTGGTATCCTAAACCAGCTACTTTACTGGGCATCAGCTTTTTCAGGAAGGATATAGCGTCATTTATAGTCAATCAAACCTCCAATGTGGAAATGAACGGCCAGATCTACAGACTTTCTCAACCGGTAAACGGCAACAGCGCAAGAATAGACGGAGTAGAATTTAATTATCAACAACCCTTTGCATTTTTGCCCGGACTTCTGAGCGGTTTCGGCATAATTACGAATTACACTTTATCGAAAAGTTCTTTTAAGGAAGTCCTTGACCTCGGAACCGGGGAGACCGAAACGTATGAAATGCCCAATAATTCGAAACACTCTGCCAACCTGACATTATATTATGATAAGGGCGGGTTTGAGTTTCGGATAGCCAACAATTACCGTAGTAAATTCCTTAGAGAAAAACCGGTGCCGGCCGATGGACTCAAATACAGAGAGGCGTATAATCAAACCGATATTTCCGTTTCTTACGCCTTTACCCGGAAGTTGAATCTAACATTCAATATGCTTAATGCCTTTAATTCGGAACCGTATGAATATATATGGGAGAAGAAATATATGGATCAGGTTGCGGTGTATGGAAGATCTTACCAAATGGGCTTAAGGTTTAAACTCTGACCTGTCTTTTTGATACAAACTGCTTACCGGATACGCGGAGTGTCCGGTAAGTATAAATTGTTTAAATGAATGAAATACATAACATTCTATGTCTTACTGGTTATACCGGCGCTTACGTTTTCTCAAAGCCTTTCATTAAGGAATTTCCCGGATGACCGCGTAATGGTCGTAGCTCACCGTGCTGATTGGCGTGAAGCGCCTGAAAACTCCCTGTGGGCCATTCGAAAGGCCATTGAAAAAGGGGTGCACATGGTAGAACTGGATGTGGCGATGACAAAAGACAGCGTATTGATCCTGCTGCATGATAATACGCTTGACCGCACCACTACCGGCAAGGGCTCCCCCAATAATCTGGCCTGGCCAGAAATACAGAAACTTTACCTAAGAGACGGGCTGGGGGTTCCTACTAAAATGAAGATACCGACCCTGAAAGAAGCCTTTGAGATTACCAGGGGGAAAGTATTGGTGAATGTAGACCGGGCGTTTAAGTATTTTGACCAGATCTATCCTATAACAGATAGCCTGAAAATGGCAGGTCAGGTACTGTTTAAGGGAAGCGTAAACTTCGGGCAGTTTAATGAAAAGTATGGCCATCTGAAGGACAAGATTGTGTTTATGCCGGTAATTGACATTACAAAAGCAGGCTCAAAAGAGATCATTGAAGAGTTTCTGGATAATTACCCGGATGTATATGGTTTTGAACTGATCCTGGGTGAAAATGAAAGCCATCTTTATGATTTTTCTTTTGTGAGAGAAGCAGGTAAGAAGATTTGGATCAACTCGATATGGCCTCGTCTTGCCGCAGGACATAGTGATGATGACATTTTGGATAACCCCGGGGCCTTCAAATGGTTTATTGATCAGGGGGCGAATATTATACAGACCGACAGGCCGGGGGAATTACTTCACTATGTAAAAAAGGATTAAACCTTTTGGATTAGAATTATTTCGTCACTACTTTTATGCAATCGATTGCGTTATCTTTATTCAACCTTTACCTGAATGTATTTACTAGGTATAGACCTCGGCACATCCTCCATCAAGGTTTCAGTAACAGAGGCTGCAACCCAACGGGTGGTTTCTTCCGTTCAGTATCCCGAAACCGAAGCCGAAATCCTGGTTCCACAACCCGGCTGGGCGGAGCAGGACCCCGAAATCTGGTGGGAAAACACTAAAAACGCGATAAAGAAATCGCACGCTGCAGGGAAATATGCCCCCAAAGAGATCCAAGCCATAGGGATAGCCTACCAGATGCACGGGCTGGTGATTTTGGATGCCGCCGGCAATCCCTTAAGAAATTCGATTATCTGGTGCGACAGCCGTGCGGTAGAGACGGGGGAGCGCGCTTTTGATGCCCTGGGCCATGAATTTTCTTTACGGCACCATCTCAATTCTCCCGGAAACTTCACGGCTTCCAAGCTGGCATGGGTCAAAGAAAATGAACCCCGTTTATATGAGAAGACAGATAAGGTGATGCTGCCCGGTGATTATATAGCCTATAAGCTTTCGGGGAGTATGACCACCAGCATAAGCGCACTGTCGGAGGGTGTTTTCTGGGATTTTCACTCCAATACCCTCTCCCAAAGTGTTCTGAAGTATTTTGGCTTTTCAACTGACATCTTCCCGGAAATACGGCCGGTGTTTTCAGTTCACGGAGAAGTTTCCAGGGGGGTAGCACAGGAGCTGGGGCTGACACAGGGAGTGACCATCGGGTACAAAGCCGGTGACCAGCCCAATAACGCATTTTCACTGAATGTGCTGGAGCCCGGTGAAGTGGCTGCCACAGCGGGTACTTCCGGTGTGATTTACGGGGTAAGCGATGAACTGGCCTATGACGATGCATCGCGGGTGAATACCTTTGCCCATGTGAACTACCTGCCGGAGCATATCCGCACCGGCATACTGCTGTGTATCAACGGCACCGGTATCCTGTACAGCTGGGCAAAGAAGATCCTGGCGGGCAATTTCAGCTACCCGGAAATGAACCGGCTGGCCGCTCAGGCTGCATTGGGGGCGGAAGGTCTGCGGGTGCTGCCTTTCGGAAACGGCGCCGAGCGTATCCTCCATAACCGGACCATCGGTGCCCATGTCGGGAACATTGACCTCAACCGGCATTCCGCGGCTCATATTCTGAAGGCTATTAACGAAGGCATTGCCTTCTCCTTTCGGTACGGCCTCGACATCATGCGGGAGAACCACTACCATCCTTCCGTGATCAAAGCCGGGCATTCCAACCTGTTCCTGAGTGAGGTTTTCCAGCGTGATTTCGTGGGGGCTACCGGCGTGCCGGTAGAGCTTTATGAAAATGACGGAAGCGTAGGGGCGGCTTTAGGCGCCGGACTGGGAACAGGGTATTTTAAAACCCCTGCCGAAGCGTTTTCCCACCTGAAGAAGATCAGGACCGTAGAACCGGAGTTAACCGGGCGCTATGATGAATTATATCAAGAATGGAAAGAAATTTTGAATCATAAATTAGAACAAAATGGCAATCGTTAAAGGAGAAAATGAGTATTTTAAAGGGATAGGTGAGATCAGATACGAAGGAAAAGACAGTGATAATCCCCTGGCGTTCCGGTATTATGATGAAAACAGGCTGATACAGGGCAAAACCATGAAAGAATACCTGAAGTTTGCCTGTGCCTACTGGCATTCTTTTAATGGCAGCGGAGCGGACCCTTTCGGAGAGCCTACCCATATTTTCCCCTGGGATGTGAAGAACGACCCGGTAGAGCGGGCAAAAGATAAAATGGATGCGGCCTTTGAGTTTATCACCAAGATGAACATACCGTATTACTGTTTTCATGATGTGGACGTGGTGGATTACGGGCCGGATGTAGCCGAAAATGAACGCCGGCTCCGGGCGCTGACCGAATATGCCCTGCTGAAACAGCAGGAGTCGGGGGTGAAACTGCTCTGGGGTACCGCCAATCTCTTCTCCAACCGGAAGTATATGAACGGCGCTATCACCAACCCGGACTTTCACGTGCTGAGCCACGGGGCGGCGCAGGTGAAGGCAGCGCTGGATGCGACCATTGCCCTGGGAGGGGAGAATTATGTTTTCTGGGGTGGAAGAGAAGGATATATGACCCTGCTGAATACCGATATGAAGAGGGAAAAGGAACATTTTGCACGTTTCCTGCATACGGTCAGAGACTACGCCCGCAAAAACGGCTTTAAAGGTACCTTTTTCATTGAGCCCAAGCCCTGTGAGCCGTCGAAACACCAATATGACTATGATTCAGAAACAGTGATCGGCTTTTTAAGGCAGTATGACCTGCTGGGAGATTTCAAATTAAACCTGGAGGTCAATCACGCTACCCTGGCAGGGCATACGTTTCAGCATGAGCTGCAGGTGGCGGCTGATACAGGAATGCTGGGGTCTATCGATGCCAACCGGGGCGATTACCAGAACGGCTGGGACACGGATCAGTTCCCTAATAACATCAATGAACTGGTGGAATCCATGCTGATCATCCTTGAAGCCGGCGGTTTCCAGGGCGGCGGAATTAACTTTGATGCCAAGATCAGGAGAAATTCTACCGATCCGGAGGATCTTTTTTATGCACATATCGGAGGAATGGATATATTTGCAAAATCACTGCTGGTGGCAGATGAAATTTTGCAAAAATCAGACTATGCAAAATTGAGGAAAGACCGGTATTCTTCGTTTGATTCCGGAAAAGGTAAGGAGTTTGAAGAAGGCAGGCTGACGCTGGAAGACCTCCGCGACTACGCCGCTTCCAACGGAGAACCCGGCCCTCTAAGTGGCAAGCAGGAATATTTGGAAAACCTGGTCAACCGATATATATTTTAAACCGATTCAACCTGAATGAATTCCCTGAGCACCCGAGATTACATCGTATTTCTCATATACTTTGTTATAGTGGCCGGTTACGGTCTCTGGATCTATAACCGCAAAAAGAAAGAACGCAGCAGCACCAAAGATTATTTCCTTGCAGAGGGGTCTCTCACCTGGTGGGCCATCGGGGCCTCACTCATAGCATCAAACATCTCTGCGGAGCAGTTTATAGGCATGAGCGGTTCGGGATTTAATTTCGGGTTGGCTATAGCCGCTTATGAATGGATGGCCGCAGCCACGCTGATCATTGTAGCCATCTTCTTTATACCGGTTTATCTCAAAAACAAGATCTTTACCATGCCGCAATTCCTTCATCAGCGGTATAATGGTACAGTGGCCATGATTATGGCCATTTTCTGGCTGTTGCTCTACGTGGTAGTTAACCTCACTTCTATCCTGTACCTGGGAGCGCTGGCCATCAACAGCATCTCCGGTCTGGATATCACCATGTGTATGTACGGGCTGGCTATTTTTGCCATTTTTATTACGCTGGGCGGAATGAAGGTGATCGGGTATACCGATGTGATCCAGGTGTTTTTCCTGATCCTGGGCGGTTTGATCACCACTTACCTGGCCCTTGACCTGGTGGCCGATAAGCACGGTGTGGAAGGTGCATTGAATGGGTTTTCGGTTCTTACCAAAGAGGTTCCCGATCACTTTCATATGATCTTTAAGCGGGATAACCCGCATTACCTGGATATCCCGGGTCTGACCATGCTGCTGGGCGGACTCTGGATCGTAAACCTCAATTACTGGGGTTGTAACCAGTATATAACGCAGCGGGCGCTTGGGGCAGATCTGCCTACGGCCCGGAACGGTATCCTTTTCGCTGCTTTTCTGAAAATGCTGATGCCGGTGATCGTGGTATTGCCGGGCATAGCGGCGTTTTTCCTGTACCAGAAAGGGCTCTTCCAGACGGAAATGATACAGGGCGGAGAACTGAATCCCGACAGGGCTTACCCGGTGCTGCTGAACCTGCTGCCGTCGGGCCTGAAAGGCTTGTCTTTTGCGGCTTTAACGGCGGCCATAGTGGCTTCCCTGGCGGGGAAGGCCAATAGTATTGCCACCATCTTTACCCTGGATATTTTCCAGAAGAAGATCCGTCCGGAAGCATCCGAAAAGGCGCTGGTGAATGTAGGTAAGGTAACCGTGGTGGTTTCCATGATCCTCGCTGTACTGATAGCACCTTACCTGGGCATTGATAAAAAAGGCGGTTTCCAGTATATCCAGGAATATACGGGCTTTGTTTCACCGGGTATTTTTGCCATGTTCATCCTGGGCTTTTTCTGGAAGAAAACCACTTCCAATGCGGCCCTTTTTGCTACGGTGGGCGGCTTTTTGCTGTCGGTTTTCTTCAAAGTGCTGCCCCAGTTTGCTGATCTCTCATTTCTTCAGGGGATGGGCTTTGCCGTACCGAATGCGGAGGGCGTGTTTGAGATCCCTTTCCTCGACAGGATGGGCTTTGTGTTCCTGATCTGTGTGATTGCCATGTACATCATCAGTACCGTGGAGAACAGGAAGGGCATTGTGCCTAAAGGACTGGAGGTGGATAGAAGCATGTTCAGGGCGCATCCGGGCTTTATTGCCGGCTCACTGATCATTGTGCTGCTGTTGGTGGCGCTGTATTCGGTGTATTGGTAAGTGTCTGTAATCCCGGGCGGGAAGGAAGATAAGAGCTTAAAAGCCCAAGTTAAAAGGGAGGGATACTCATAATTTAATTAAGAATTAATTCGTCTCTATCTTTTGGTTTTAACGGATTTATCTTGTTATTGAGAACCTCCTGACTACTTCATGTTATCTGCCAAAGCAAAATATTTCCTGGTGTTCTTCCTCAGCTTTTCCGGTCATGACGGTTTGGGTCAGTCGGTCCAGTTCAAGCACATCAGTATCAACCAGGAGCTTAGCCATAACCATGTAACCAGCCTGCTGAAAGCTTCTGACGGTTTTCTCTGGATAGGTACTCCTGCCGGCCTGAACCGTTTTGACGGCCACAGCATGCGGGTGTACAAGCACCGTTCGGGCAATAGCGCCGGGTTAAAGGATAATTCGGTTTCCCAACTTTTTGAAGGACCTTCCGGAAACCTGTGGGTGCGAACAGGCCTGGGCTTAAATGTACTGGATATCCGGAAGGATGTTTTCCTGGGAAATACCGACAGCCTGTTGCAGGCTATGGGAATCACCACAGGAAATATCCTGGATATCCGGGAAGACAGGAACGGCTATTTCTGGTTCCTCCATGCTAACGGTGAGCTGTTTCGTTACGATACACCGAATAATAAAAGCGAACGCTATTCCGGCTCCGGGAGGGTCAGGGTCACCGGGATGGCCGTGGGAGCCAGGAATACGGTATGGATCATTTATGCCGACGGGATGTTTGAATCCGTAAATGCTGTAACACTGGAAACACAGGCGATACGGAAACTGGAGTTGCCTAATCCCGAGATCTCCGAATTCAGGATATTTGTGGATAAGCAGGAAGACCCCTGGATATACACTTCCAATACACCCGGCGGAGTGTATTGGTGGCCTGACTTTTCTCTACCTCCTTTTCATTTTTCAACCGGATCAGCCCCTCCCCGTCTGAACAATAATACGGTAATGGGCCTGGCACAGGACCAGGAGGGCCGGATATGGATAGCCACAGACCATGGCGGGGTTAACCTGTTTGATCCCAAGAGCCGCAAAATGAGCTACCTGATGAATGAGGAGTTCAATGACAGGAGCCTGAGTCATAACGGAACTTCCACCGTAATCTGTGATACCGACGGAATGATATGGGTGGGTACCTACAAGGGAGGAGTCAATTATTACCACGATAACCTGGTGCAGTTCCCGGTTTTCCGGCATTATGGCACAGGCCCCTCAAGCCTCCCGCATGATGATATAAACCGACTGATTGAAGACCGGAACGGCAATCTGTGGATCGGAACCAATGGCGGGGGGCTTATTTTTTATGACCGGCAAAAGAACACCTATCGCCAGTATATGCATTCACCCGACGACCCGTCCAGCCTGGGAAGTAATGTGATTGTCAGCCTTCTTCTTGATAAGCAGGAGAATTTATGGGTGGGCACCTACCACGGAGGGCTAAACCTCTTTAAGAACGGAAGGTTTATACGTTACCTTCATGACCCGGAAAATCCGCAAAGTGTCAGCAATAACAGCATCTGGGAGCTGTTTGAGGATTCACAAGGAAGATTTTGGGTGGGCACCCTTTTTGGGGGGATTAATCTGATGGATCGGAAGGCAGGGACCTTTCAGAAGCCTTTTGGGGATAAGGGTTTCACGGGGCCTTCATCCAGCTATATTTGTTCGATCATGGAAGACCGGGAAGGAAATCTCTGGTTTGGCAGCGCTACAGGCATTGAGATCCTTAATAAATCAGGGAACAGGATCACACAACATATCCACGAGCCTTCCCGGGAAAACGGGTTAAGCAACGATTATATTTCCGACCTTCATCAGGACTCCAAAGGGAGGATATGGATAGCCACACGGGAAGGACTGAATCTTTATGTTCCGCAAAATGGCACATTCAGGGTACTGAAAGATACCGATGGTTTGCGCGATAATACGATTCAAACGCTCTTAGAGGACAATGCCGGTAAACTTTGGTTGAGTACCTCCAAAGGGCTTTCGGTGGTTTCCGACAGTAAAGACGGGGAGTGGATCATTCGGAACTTTGACCAGCATGACGGCCTCCAGGCGGTGGCCTTCAATGAAAATGCCGCTTTAAAGCTCAGCACCGGAGAGCTGATCTTCGGCGGACCGGCGGGGTTTAACCGGATACGGCCCGAAGACATATCCCACGAGGAGCTGACCCCGCGGCCCGTAATTACCGATCTCCTGCTTTTTAATAAGAGTGTTGGAGTTGGAGAGGTCATAGAAGGGAAAAAGATTTTGAACACAACGATCCGGTATACCGAAAAAATTATTCTAAAGTATGATCAGAATGTATTCAGTCTCAATATTTCCCCCCTGTATTTCCTTCATCCCGAGCGCGTAAGAGTGAAGTATATCCTGGAGGGTTTTAACCGGGAATGGCTCGAGCTGGATACAAAATCAAGGCTGGCCACTTTTACCAATCTCAATGCAGGCGATTACATCTTCAAAGTGATCACCTCCACAGACGGTGAGCAATGGAGTGACCCCGTGACCCTTCTTAAAATTGTGATCAGGCCGCCATTCTGGCTGACAGGTTGGGCTTATACCTTCTATATCCTGTGTATTGCCGGTATTTTGCTCACTGTACGGTTTATGGAACGCCGCCGCCAATATACCCGTTTTGTATTACAGCAGGAGCGGGAAGAGGCCCGCCGGCTGAAAGAGCTTGATCAGTTGAAGACAAAGTTTTTTACTAATGTAAGCCACGAATTCAGAACGCCCGTAAGCCTGATCATTTCGCCTATAGAAAAGCTGGCCCGCGAAGAAAAAGATGCCTCCCGAAAGAGGCATCTGGACCTGGTACACCGGAATGCGCGCCGCCTGCTTAACCTGGTGAACCAGCTCCTGGACTTCAGAAAGATAGACACCCGGTCATTGCAGCTGCAGCTCAGTGCCGGTGATCTTATGGCTCAGGTGGATGATCATGCCCGCTCTTTCGTGGATATGGCAGAAAGTAAGGAGATCCGCTATGGGATTGATGTGGTCACCGGTGGAGTGGTTTGTCTTTTCGACCACGACAAGCTGGAGCGCATTGTCTTCAACCTGCTCTCCAATGCTTTTAAATTTACACCGGTGGGCGGAAACGTGACCCTCACCGCCGACCTTGAGAAGACTGCCGGAGGGCCGGAAGCCTACCGCATGCGGTTGGTGGTGGAAGATACAGGAATAGGGATTGCTGAAGAATCCCGCCTGAAAATATTTGAACGATACTACCAGGATGACATCCTGAAATCACTTTTAAACCAGGGGAGTGGTATCGGCCTCTCTATCACCCGTGAATATGTTCACCTCATGGGAGGAACCATAGAACTGGAAAGTGAGGTCAGCTCCGGCAGCCGGTTTACCGTAATTCTTCCTGTCGAAGGAAATACCAATGCTAAAAGCAGCGCAAACCCGCTGCCTGTAAGGACAGTGCTGAAGGGAGATCTTCAGAGAAAGCGGGTGCTGGTAGTGGAAGATAATGAAGACTTCCGTTTTTATTTAATGGATAATTTGCGGGAGCATTACCAGGTGGAAGAAGCAAGAAATTTTGATGAAGGCTGGGACAAAACCCTTTCATTTCATCCTGATATGATTGTATCGGATGTTAACATGCCCGGAAATACCGGGATAGAGCTTTGCAGAAAACTGAAGTCTGATAAGAGAACCCTGCATATTCCCGTCATCCTGCTCACCGCATTAACCGCTGATAATTATCAATTGGAGGGGATAGAAGCGGGGGCAACCGATTATATTGTCAAGCCTTTTAACGTGGAGCTACTGCTTTCCAAGATCAAAAACCATATCCGGCAGAAGGCCTCTTTTGAGAAGACCTTCAAAAAGCAGCTTCAGGTAGAGCCGGCCGAAAAAGAGCTGGAGTCACTGGATGAGAAATTCATGCGAAAGACGCTGGAAGTAGTGGAAAGAAATATCGCTAACACCCTGTTTTCCGTGGAAATGCTTTCGGAAGAAATGAATGTCAGCCGGGTAGGTCTTTATAAAAAAGTATTTACACTCACCGGTTATTCTCCTTCAGAGTTTATCCGTAACATTCGCCTGAAGCGGGCTGCCCGGCTTTTGGGAGAAACCGGTCTGACCGTGGCCGAGGTAGCCTATGAAGTAGGGTTTAATAATCCTAAAGCATTTTCACGGTACTTCAAGGATATTTTCGGAAAACTTCCGTCAGACTATAAAAAGGGGAGCTAACAGCGATCTCAAATCCACAGCAGGACCTTTAGGGACTTCAAAACCTCTTTTTGTTTACAAAAACATCCCTATTTATTAACATTTCCGTCCCCCCGGCCTCTGTCATCTCCTGTACTTTTGTCTAAGAAATTCTTTGTATAATCCTAATCAATTAAGGTTAGGTTTTAGCTGTCAGGAACGAATGAGAAAGTACAATCTGCTCTTTATTTTATTTTATATTTCAGGCCCGGCCTTCAGTCAGACGCTGATCCCGTATGAGAAGACGGAGCGGGGTATTTCTCTTTCTGTTCCCGCCAATGAAATGCGCCCGGGAATGGAATTGCGTGTGGAGGCGGTACTCGATAATGTGCTGCATGTAGTGGCCCGCCCCTCGGCTTCCCCCGTTAAAGAAACCCAAAATCTCACGGTTCCCGGGAACACCTTTTCCGCTGCCTGGAACGTACAGGAATCAGGCACGGATCTTATTTTGAAAGCGGGTAAAGTCACCGCCCTGGTTTCCCGATTAACCGGGGCTGTTCGTTTTGAAGACGCCGCAGGCCGGACCCTGCTTTCCGAGCGTACACGAAACGCCGGTACCTTCATTTCCGATTCCTATAACGGAGACCGCTTTTATCGGGTACAACAGACCTTTAATATAAGCCCGCAAGAAGGGCTTTACGGTTTGGGGCAGCATCAAAACGGGGTGATGAACTACAATAACGGCCGGCAGGTCACCCTCTTGCAGTACAATACCATGATTGGTATTCCCTTCCTGTATTCCACGAACAACTACGGACTGCTGTGGCATAATTATTCAATTACCCGGGCCGGCGACACCCGCCCCCTGCTACCGCTATCGGCATTCAGACTTCATTCTCCCGAAGGTTATGAAGGCTGGCTGACCGTAAAGTACTTTGACAAGTCAGCGCCTGAGAGAGAGATATACAGCCGCCCGGAATCAGAAATATCTTACCTGTATCTCACTGACCAGGACCGCCTCCCCAAAGGAGTAGACCTGGCGAACAGTATAGCCCGCTATACGGGAAAAATTGAGTCGCCCTATGAAGGTCTGCACCGTCTTCACTTTAACTATTCGGGTTACCTGAAGGTATGGATAGACGGAGTTTTGAAGGAGGATCGCTGGCGGGAGTCATGGAATGCCGGCTCGTTTGAAGTGGATCTGGAGATGAAAAAAGGACAAAAGTATGACCTGAAAATGGAATGGCTGCCCGATGGCGGGCAGGCTTACCTCGGCCTTAAATGGCAGAGCCCTATACCCGAAGAGCTGAAAAATACATTCTCCTTTGACTCGGAGGCCGGTGACGGGGTAGACTATTACCTGATTGCCGGAGAAAACGGAGATGAGGTGATCACAGGTTATCGCCAGCTGACCGGTAAAGCTCCGATACTGCCGCGCTGGTCTTTCGGCTACTGGCAGAGCCGGGAACGCTACAAGACCCAGCAGGAGCTGGAAGAGGTGGCGCTGGAGTTCAGGAAACGCAGGATACCCATCGATAATATGGTGCAGGACTGGTCGTACTGGGCCGAACACGACTGGGGCAGTCATGATTTTGACAAAACCCGTTTTCCCGACCCCAGAGGGATGGTAGACCGCCTTCACCGGAATAATTTCCGCCTGATGATCTCCGTATGGCCTAAAATCAATGAAAGATCTTCGGTATATCAGCAGTTCAGAGATGAAGGCTGGCTTTATATGAGAAATATTTATGACGGCCGCAAAGACTGGATAGGAAAGGGGTTCACCTCTACTTTTTATGACCCTTTTAATGCCGGTGCCCGCGACGGCTTCTGGAAGGAACTGGACAAAAAGCTTTACAGGCTGGGAATCGATGCCTGGTGGATGGATGCCAGCGAGCCGGATATTCATTCCAATATTAACCTGGAAGAGCGAAAGTCGGTCATGCAGCCGGCCATAGGCTCTTCGGCACGATATTATAATGCATTTCCGCTGGAGAACGCAAGGGGCATATACGAAGGCCAGCGATCTGTTGACCCTGATAACCGGGTGTTTATTCTTACCCGTTCTTTTTTTGCAGGGCAGCAGCGTTACTCAGCAGTGGCCTGGAGCGGTGATATTTCGAGCCGCTGGCATGACATGAAGGACCAGATTTCAGCCGGGGTCAATTTCTCAATGTCGGGCACGCCTTACTGGACGATGGACGTGGGCGGCTTCCTGGTGGAGAAGCGTTTTCACCGGCCGGATTCCGCAAATCTGGAAGAATGGCGTGAAATGAATACCCGCTGGTATCAGTATGGCGCGTTTTTACCGCTGTTCAGGGCCCACGGGCAGTTTCCGTTCCGGGAGCCGTTCAATATTGCCTCTGAGGGGCATCCTGCATACAACAGCATGCTCTATTACATTAAGCTTAGATACAGGCTGCTCCCTTATATCTACTCCCTGGCCGGGAAAGTGTATCATCAAGACGGCACCCTCCTGAGGGCACTGGCTATGGATTATCCCCGGGATAAAAAGGTACTCGGCATTAATGATCAGTTTCTCCTGGGATCCTCTCTGCTGGTCAGCCCCATCACAGAAAAGGGGCTGACAAGCCGTAAGCTGTACCTGCCTGCAGGTACCACCTGGTACGATTTCTATACCGGAAAGGCCGAGAGCGGAGGCAGGGAGATCACGGCATCGGCTCCCTATGAAAGGATACCTCTCTACGCCAGGGCGGGCAGCATACTCCCGCTCGGGCCCGAATTGGAATACACCGGCGAGAAAAAACCCGACACGATCACCCTTTGGGTATATGCAGGTGCCGACGGGGCATTCCGGCTGTATGAAGATGAGGGAACAAATAACAATTATGAGAAGGGGCAGTTTGCCACCATTGACATCACCTATAATGACCAGACGCGTGAACTAATCCTCGGAAAGCAGGAGGGAAGCTTTCCCGGAATGTTAAAAAGCCGGTCCTTCCGCGTTGTACTGGTTTCGCCTGAAAATGCATGGGGGTATGATTCTCTAAAGGCAGGAGTTAAATCAATCCCATATATAGGAAGTGAAATGAAGATAAAACTAAAGTAAGAACAAACATAATCGGGAATCATATTTCCTATTGTAGAACCTTAAATTTTTATGTAAAATGAGTATAATTCAACCTTTAAAGAAGATTTGTCTTACCCTCCTGCTGATGGTGGTATCCCAGATGGTCTGGGCGCAGTCAGTATCGGGTACGGTAGTGTTTGACGATGACGGAGAGCCGGTGCCTGGAGCTACGGTGAAGGTCAGGGGAAGTAACGTGGCAGCTCTTACCGACGAAACCGGGAAGTTCAGTTTAAAAGCAGTGGCCGGAGATGTACTGGAGATCACTTTCGTAGGATTGAAAACCGCCGAACACACGGTAAATGCCACGGCTGGTATGGTGATCCGCATGCTTTCAGAACAGTCTGTGCTGGAAGAAGTGGTGGTGGTAGGATACGGCGTACAGAAAAAAAAGTTGGTGACAGGGGCCAACCTGAATGTGGGCGGAGACCTGATCCGTAATCAAAACCAGGTCAATCCCCTCCAGGCATTGCAGGGCCAGGCTGCCGGGGTAACTATTCTCTCTACTTCGGGTCAGCCGGGGGCCGGGATGAAAGTAAACATCCGCGGACTGGGCACCATTGGCAATTCCAGCCCACTTTATGTGATCGACGGCATCCCGGGAGGAGATATAAGCATCCTTAACCCGGCCGATATACAGTCTGTTGACGTATTGAAAGATGCCGCTTCGGCCGCCATATACGGTGCTCAGGCGGCTAACGGAGTAGTGCTCGTCACCACCCGGTCAGGCGGAAAGGGGAAAGGCCAGGTTTCTTTTGATTCCTACATGGGCGTGCAGAACCCGATAAGGCTGGCCAACATGCTGAATGCTCAGGAGTATAAAACCATCATGAACGAACAGGCACTCAATTCCGGAGCAGCGATCATTAATTTTGACGGGATGCAGGGGCTGGCCGATACCGACTGGCTGGGACAGATGTTTGTGAAAGATGCCGGTACACAAAACCACTCGCTGAATATTTCAGGCGGAAGTGATGTGTCTTCTTATGCCATCTCCTTTAACCGGATCGACCAGGAGGGTGTAGTGGGTGGCAGGGAGGTTTCCAACTACCAACGTTACGGCTTCAGGATCAATACCGAACACAAGCTTTACAAAGACGTGCTGAAAGTAGGGCAGCATCTGAATTTTAACTATATCCGCAATAACGGGATCAGTGTGGGAAACCAGTACAATAATACCCTGAGAGGTGCTTTTATTACCTCTCCGCTATCGCCGGTGTTCAGTAATAACAATAAATTCGACAGCCCGTATAATGACACGAGTGATTCGCCCTGGTATAACGGAGATGGTAACCCCTACGGTCAGATGATGACGAATACCAATAATCGTAACGACAGCCAGCGACTGCTGGCCGACCTGTATGCGGAGTTGCAGCCGCTGAAGAATCTGAGGATCAAGTCGGTATTTGGAATCAATTATCACGCAGGAGAATACAGGAGCTTTCAGCCCCTCTACAAATTCTCGGTATATAGCTTTAATGAAAACCGGACGGTCACCAGCCAGAACATGAGCAAAGGCCATACGCTCACTTGGACCAATACGGCCTCCTATGACTTCAGGATCGGTACTCGTCATAATTTTGATGTCTTGGCAGGGGTGGAGTCGCAGCGGTACCAGGGAACCTACCTGTCGGCCTCCAACTGGAATCTGCTTTCCCAGTTTAATGATTTTGCGCATGCTTACCTTGACAATACCACCGGCATAGCCCACCTGGATGCAGACGGGAATGTGGTGGAAACCCGTGGCGTGGGCGGCGGGCCGGACAACCTTTACAGGAGGGCTTCCTATTTCGGACGTGCAGGCTATAACTACCTGGAAAAATACATGTTTAACGCCACTCTCCGGGCAGACGGTTCTTCTAAATTTGCCCGGGGGAATCGCTGGGGCTACTTCCCGTCGTTTTCGGCGGGATGGGTACTGACCAATGAGGACTTTCTTACCCGCAATGCAATCAAAGGTCTCGACTTTCTGAAGCTGAGGTTCAGTTGGGGGCAGGTAGGAAACCAGAGCATAGACGACTTCCAGTTTGCTTCGCCGATCAACACCTCCACGGGATATAGCAGCAGTGACCCGGCGGCATTTTATGTTTTCGGAACCTCCAAGACCAACGTGCCGGGGGCTTACCCCAGCCGTCTTTCCAACCCCAATGTACGCTGGGAAATGTCGGAGCAGACCAACCTCGGCGTGGATGCTCATTTTCTGAACAGCCGCCTGGAGTTGTATGCCGATTACTACATTAAAAACACCAAAGACTGGCTGGTACAGGCGCCGATACTGGCTACTGCGGGAGCGGGAGCCCCTTTTATTAATGGCGGAGATGTGAAGAACACCGGAGTGGAATTGTCTCTTCTCTGGAAAGATAAGTTAGGCGGACTTACCTACCGGGTAGGTGCCAATGCGGCTTATAACAGGAATGAAGTGGGCAATATCCCTACTGAAGACGGGATCATTCACGGACCTACGGGTCAGCTGTTTGATAATTCAGACGAATTTTACCGGGCACAAAACGGCATGCCTATCGGGTATTTCTGGGGGTATAAAACAGACGGTATTTTCCAGAATGCAGCAGAAATTGAAGCCTGGAAAAGTGCCGGAAAGGGAATACTTCAGCCGGAGGTGAAGCCCGGAGATGTTCGCTACGTGGATATCAATGCCGACGGCAAAATCGATGCAGCAGATAAAGTAAATCTTGGCGTAGGTATGCCGAAATTTGTTTTCGGTTTTAACGCAGGCTTTGATTATAAAAACTTCGATTTTTCGGTAGTGGCTAACGGAGTGGCCGGCAACCATATCGTACAGTCATACCGGAACCATGCCAATAAACAGGCCAATTATACCACGGCTATATTGCAGCGCTGGACCGGCGAAGGCACCTCCAACCGGATTCCGCGCGTTACGGAGACCAATGTAAACTGGCAGTTTTCCGATTTGTACCTGCAAAAGGGGGATTTCCTGAGAATCAGTAACATTACCCTGGGCTATGACCTTTCGAGGCTGATCAAATGGGATTACCTGAGCCAGCTGAGGATTTACGGTCAGGCCCAGAACGTATTCACCTTTACCCGCTATGACGGTATGGATCCCGAGATCGGGTATGGCACCAGCGGGTGGGTGTCGGGAATCGACCTCGGGTATTACCCGCGTCCTAAAATTTACCTGATAGGGCTTAATGTTAAATTCTAACCGAAAATGAAGATGAAGAAGATAAAATCATACCTGCTGACGATGGCGGTTTTCGCCGGTCTGGCCTCCTGTTCGGAAAGTTTCCTGGATGTGGATCCCATGACGAGTGTTCTCGACAATAATTTTTATAAGACGGTAGCCGATGCGGAGATGGCGCTTACAGGTTGCTATGACGGTTTTCAGCGCACCACCTCTAACGGAAGTATGTCGTTTTACGTAACTTCCGAGGTGCTGTCAGACAATACTTTCGGGGCTACCGGAAATACCGACGGCCGGGCCTACCAGGCGCTGGACCGCTTTGATATTGCGCAGAGCCCGTCCGATAACAACATATTTAACGGAACCTGGTCAGATTATTATGCCGGGATCTTCCGTTGCAATACTCTTTTAAGCAAGTTGGATGGAATTGACTTTGGAAGCTCCGGTGTCACCCGGAGCCGAATAGAAGGAGAAGCCCGTTTTCTGCGGGCGATCATGTACTTTGACCTCGTCAGATTATTCGAGAAGATCCCTCTTCTGACCGAACCTACCACTGATAATATCCCGCAGGCCGACCCCACGGAGGTGTATAAGCTGATAGCCGGCGATCTGAAATTTGCCGCAGCCAGTATTCCGGTCACGGCCTATCCCAAAGCCGAAGTGGCCACCAATGACGGCCGTGTAACCCCGTTTGCGGCTAAAGCTTTACTGGCCCGGGTGTATCTCTTTTATACAGGCTATTATGCCAAAGATGATCTCGGTGTGAGTAAGGCAGAAGTGCTGCAGGGACTGGAAGACGTGATCTCCGGCGGAGAGTTCGGACTGGTGGAGGAGTATAAGTCGTTATGGCCTGCAGCCAGCTATGTGGCCAATGCGGGAGACAATACCCTGGATAAATCGGGTTATGCCGGTCTGGGAAACAGGGAAACGGTGTTTGCCCAGAAGTTTAATAACACCCAGAACTATAACGGTATGCTCGACGGAAACCGCTGGCTGGTGATGATGGGCATGCGAAACACCAATCATGCTCCGTACGGAAAAGGATGGGGGGCATGTACGGTAAATCCCCGGCTGGTGAATTCATTTGATGCAAATGATCTGCGCAGAACGGCTTCTGTTATCGACCTGGAAAGAGAGGGTATCGCAGCGGATTTCGACATCAAGGATCAGCGCGAATATACAGGGTTTACCAATAAAAAATATACGCCTACGGCGCTTCCTGACGGTACTTCCGATACAGGGGGGAGTAATGACTTCCAGATCTCTCAGGATCAGGACTTCATCGTTATTCGTTACGCTGATGTCTTGTTAATGGCGGCAGAGCTGGGTGCCGCCAACGCGCAGGCATACTTTGATGCTGTTCGTGCGAGGGCAGGTTTAAGCCCGAAAACCCTAACGAAAGAAAATCTTCTTGAAGAGCGGAAATTCGAATTTGCTTTCGAAGGGCTTCGCTACTGGGATCTGTTGCGCCAGGGAGTGAGTACGGCCGCCTCGGTAATTGCCCAGACTCAGAATGTTTTAAGCGGAAATGCGGCTGACCAGGTAGTGATCAGAGCGGAAAATATTGCAAAGACCCGGGGCTTTATGCAGATACCTAATACGCAGATTACCTTGTCGAAGGGAGTTCTGGTGCAAAACCCGGGATGGAATTAAAACCTAAAAACTGAAGTACTATGAAAAGTATAATCAAAATATTAGTATCGTTGCTGGCGGGGGTATGGACGCTTATTTCCTGCTCACCTGAGGAGTTTGCCCTCGGCACCGTGGATGTGAAGCCCGGTGATCTGGTAGCGGGAATTGCCTATAAGATCGAACATGATCCCCAGAACCCGAATATTATTCATCTGACCAGCCTGATGGATAAGAAATATACCCCCCTGTGGGATCACCCCCAGGGCCGTAGCCAGAGCCCTGGCGTTACCCTGCGGATTCCTTTCCCCGGAACGTATACGGTGAAATTCGGGGTGCAGACCCGCGGAGGGATCGTTTACGGTGAGCCCGCTACATTTGATGTGGCCGGTTTTTATGCCCCTTTTGTGCAGGATGAGATGTGGGAAATGCTTTCAGGCGGTGTAGACCAGGAGAAGACCTGGTATCTTGACCTGGACGGAGATGCATTAAGCCGCCATTTTCTGGGGCCCCTCTATTTCTATGGTACAGATAACGGGTGGCTGGGAGACTGCCTCAAGGAAGGGGGCGACTGCTGGAACTGGAACCCCGACTATAAGGGCAATTCCTGGCTGATGTCTGCTTCGGACTATGGTACCATGACCTTTGACCTGAAAGGCGGGGCACACGTAAAGGTAAATCATACCACCATACCCGGCAGAGGACAGGAGAGTGGAACCTATATGCTCGACACCGACAACAAGACCATGCGCATCACCGATGCAGCTCCGCTCCATGACAGTGGAAGAGACGGTGTGGTTATCGACTGGGGGAATATACGTATTCTCTCTCTGACCAAAGACCATATGCAGCTGGCGGTATTGAGAGATCCCGTTTTATCCGGGGAGGGGGCCTGTTTACTGGTGTATAATTATATTTCAAAGGAGTTTAAAGACAACTGGACACCCGGTGTGGTAGCTGAGCCGGAGCCACCCTACAGCGGTGACGCAAACAATGACCTGACCACCTCTACCACCACTACCAAAAAATGGGTGATGTCAACTGCCACTCCCTATAACTGGACCAACCTGGCAGGGGAGTTCCTGAACCCCTGGACCAGTGCGCAGGATTATACAAACACCGGATGGGCGCCCTATAATGCGGCTACCATTAAGAATATTTCGATTACCCTGGCCAAGACAGGTGCCAAAGCGGGCAATTATACCTTCACTGACGGCTCAGCCAACGTCATCAGCGGCACGTATACCATTGATGATAAAAATAATATTCAGTTTGATAAGGCGATTTCCTTTACCATAGCTGACTGGGTATCGCTGAGCACTGCCGCTGATAAAACCCTGAGAGTTCTGAAAACAGAAACAGACGCTTCGGGGAACCTTTCGGGAATATGGCTGGGCGCAAGAGATCCGGTCAAGCCCGAGTATATGGCTTACCATTTTGTGCCGGGAGGTGCTACCGGGGCAGATCCGCTGGCGGCCTGGAAAACCGCGCTGGTTGGTAAGACTTTCAAGCCGGATGTTAACTGGTTTGTAGACTGGGTGGAATTCCCGCCCAATTTTACCGGGGGCTGGACCAGCGCCACCACATTCGGTAACGATTTTACCTCCAACGGCTGGGTATGGGACGCCAAAGTGAAGGCAGTGGCCGAGAGCGCCACCCTGAGTTTCCGGCAGGAAAGTAATGATATAAAAGTGGATCTGAAACAGACCCTCGACGGTAAGGCTTACGAGGCCACCGGGACGGTATTGATAGATCCGGATAAGGGCATCCTGAATATCAGCATCCCGCTGGTAGATTATAAGGGGACGGCTGCAGAATGGCTGCCTGTCACCAACACCAAGTCGGTTTCAGGAAGTAAAAATGACTGGTATTTTGTTTCACATGGTGGTTCTAACCTGAATAATATAGATAGCCAGGGGCTCTGGCTGGGAGTAGTTTCCAATTCTATAGCAGCAGGAGATACTAAAGATGAAGTACTGATCTTTCACTTTGTAAAAGATTGATTGATTTTATAGCCATATTTGGGGAGTCTCGGTATTGAGGCTCCTCAATATTTATTGTACTTTCAACTACTTTTCAGGCCCTTGTATATTCAGAAATTTCGTAAACAAATGAACAGATTTGTAATTTTTTTCCTGGCCTGTCTCCCGGGTGCGGGGTGTAAGGAAGGTACGCCTTCAGTTACTCCTGAAATTATTTTGTCTGTAAACGAAATACAGGCAGGGGCAGATGCCGCAGGTTATGCCTTCCACTTGAAGTGTAATACCTCATGGACGGCCTCTGCCTCTCAGACCTGGAGCGTGCTTAGTATGCCCGGTGGAAACGAAGGTACCACCCGGGTGGAAGTAGCCGTGCAGCCGAACACCGGTTCCCAAAGCAGGGAAAGTATAATCACTCTACAGGCTGGCACTGCAAACGCTCAGCTTAAAATAATTCAGAAGGGTGCCGATCTCCTGAAAGTCAATAAAGACCGGTTTGATCTGCCTGCTTCCGGAGGAGATATCGCCTTTGAAGTACAGTCTTCATCACCGTTCACTATTGACAAATCACTTTCCTGGATCATACAGCAGGAGGTTTCTGGCAGTAACTGCCGGTTTGGTGTGGCCGAAAACCCTACCCATTTTCCAAGAACAGGAACCATAACCCTTAAGGCGGGGAATCTGCAGCAGCTCATTACGGTTCAGCAGAACGGTAAGAGCTTTACGATCAATGCCGATAAGGCAGGTATGGAAAGCAATGCAGCCGACCTGGCCGGGAAAATAAACATCGGATGGAACCTGGGAAACAGTCTCGAAGCCTGCACGGATGAAAATACAGCAGGTGAGACATTATGGGGAAACCCCAGAACATCCAAAGCGCTGATAGATTTGGTGAAACGTTCCGGCTTTAACGCCATAAGGATACCCGTTGCCTGGAGCGGGTATATAGAAGACCGCAGCAACCATAGACTGAAAGATGAATGGATCATGCGGGTCAGGGAAGTGGTGGATTACTGTATAACCAATGATATGTTCGTGATCATCAACATCCATTGGGACGGCGGCTGGCTGGAGAACAATCCTACCTATGCCCGGCAGGCAGAGGTCAATAAAAAACAAAAGGCACTTTGGGAGCAGATAGCGGTGGCTTTCCGCGAATATGATGAACACCTGATGTTTGCCGGCACCAACGAGGTACATGCCGATTACAACCGGCCCACGCGCGAGCACCTTGAAGTGCAGATGTCATATAACCAGACCTTCGTGGATGCGGTCAGGTCTACGGGCGGAAAAAATGCGTGGCGGGTGCTGGTGGCCCAGGGTTATAATACGAATATCCAATACACATACGAATCGCTGGTGCTGCCGGAAGATCCCGCAGTAAGCCGGATGATGGCCGAAGTACATTATTACGATCCGTATGATTTTACACTGGAAAGCGGCACATCGGCCAAATACCTCTGGGGCAAAGACTTTAAAGGAAGCCCGGGCGTTTCGGGGTGGGGACAGGAAGAATGGGTCAACGAGGCTTTCGGGCTGATGAAAGAAAAGTTCACCTCAAAGGGTGTTCCGGTAATTCTGGGCGAGTATGCAGCTACCTACAGGGCCTCGCTTCCGGCCAATGTGCTGGAAGATCATAAAAGAGCACGGAGTTATTACCTGTATTATGTGACCCGGGCAGCAAAGAGCAACGGGCTGATCCCTTTTTACTGGGACAATGGCGGAACAGGCAATAACGCCTCCGGTATTTTCGACCGGAATAACCTAAGCGTGGCACATTCGGATGTTCTTGATGCACTTATGAAAGGCATGAAGTAACGGTAGTAGCCCGCCTCACTGGTTCAGTATCCCTTCAAATAAATTCAGGAAATCATGCGCCATGAAATCCGACATCCCTTCGTGGCGGTAGCTGATCTCGCCTTTTTTATTGAGGATAACAGTGGTAGGGATGGCCTGCCCGAGGAAGGCTTCGGGAATCATCCCCGCCGGGCTGTACACCGGGAAGGTGAAATTGTTCTTCTCCACAAAGCTTTTGGCCAGGTCCGGCTTATTATCTACTTCCACTATCAGGAACTCTACGTTAGGACTGGCCTGGTATTTATTATAAAAAGCCTGGAGCGAAGGCATCTCCCTGATACAGGGCGGGCACCAGGTGGCCCAGAAGTTCAGCACCACCACTTTTCCGGTAAGTGCGGAGAGGTCTACTTGCTGTCCGTCGAGACGGGTAAAGGCTGCGCCTGAGGAAGGCAGTACGGCGGGATTTTCCGTTACGGTTGACTCCTCAGTATTTTCATCATTTTTATTAATACAAGCACTTAAACCTATGATAAGGGCCAAAATAAGAATTCGTTTCATCTGTATAAAAGTTTCGAGTTTTATTTATCGGAGAGTCGGGCGATGTACCGTTTGTGTCAAAACCTCCGACGTGCAAATCTCATGCATATGAAATTTTCGTTTTCACCTATCCGCTTTATTCATCGTCACCGGGCGAAGTATAGCTTGTGTACTGACTTCTTCTTCCTGCTGACAGCTATTCTTTTATTTGTATTGATGGATAAGCTGTTCCAGCTGGTGAACAGGTACCACGCCTGACTGCCGCCACAGGGGCTTGCTGTTTTTAAACAATATTAAGGTGGGTACGCCCTGGATCTTATATTTCTGGGCGATGGACGGGTTAATATCCACATCCACTTTCAGGATGACGACATCGTCGCCCACTTTATGTTTGAGTTCGTTCAACATCGGCGCCAGGGTTTTACAAGGGCCGCACCAGGTAGCAAAAAAGTCTACGAGGGTCAGCTTATCACTGTTGATCTTCTTAAAAAATGAGCTCATGTAGGAGGATGGCGATGGTTTTATCTTTCAACAAAAAAGACTAGTCATTAGGTTCAAACTGTCTTAAAGTATAGGTAATAATATGAATACATTCCAGTAATTGTTCTTCGGAAATGATCAGGGGCGGTGCAAAACGGATCTTGTTGCCATGAGTGGGTTTGGCCAGGAGGCCGTTTTTCATCAGGGCCACACAGATGTCCCAGCCCAGCTTGGATTCTTCATCGGTATGGATCTCTATAGCATTGAGCAGGCCCTTACCGCGTACTAACCGCACGATCCGGCTTTCTGCAATGTATTCGTTCAGTTTGCTGCGGAACAGCTCTCCTAAAGAGTGGGCCCTTTCGGCCAGATTTTCATCCAGCACTACCTGAAGCGCTTCACGGGCCACTTTACAGGCGAGCGGGTTTCCGCCGTAGGTAGAACCGTGCTCACCCGGCCGGATGGTCAGCATGACCTCGTCATCGGCCAGCACGGCAGATACCGGGAGGGCTCCCCCGGAAAGGGCCTTTCCAAGGATCACGATGTCGGGCCGCAGTCCTTCGTGGTCTGTACACAGCATTTTGCCGGTACGGGCTATGCCCGTCTGGATCTCGTCGGCAATAAATAACACCCGGGCCGCCTTGCACAGCCGGGCTACTTTAGTGAGGTAACCCTCTTTGGGTACTTTCACGCCTGCTTCGCCCTGTATAGGCTCCACAATAAAGCCCGCTATGAAGGGGTCGGAAATGAGCGCATTTTCCAGCGCTTCCACGTTATCGTATTCCACGGTCTCCACGCCGGGAAGGAAGGGCCCGAAGCCGGTGGTGCTGACGGGATCAGTGGAGGCCGAGATGACGCCGGTGGTTCTTCCGTGAAAATTTTCCCGGGCAAAAAGTACGCGGGCTTTCCCTTCGGGAATGCCTTTTTTCTCATAACCCCATTTGCGGCAGAGCTTTAAGGCGGTTTCCACGGCTTCTACCCCGGTATTCATCATCAATACCTTATCATACCCGAAAAGTTCCGTAATATATTTCTCAAACTCACCCAACGGAGCGCTGTGGAAGGCGCGGGAGGTAAGGGTCAGCTTCTGCACCTGGTCCGTAAGGGCGCGAATAATGCGGGGATGACAGTGCCCCTGGTTTACCGCCGAGTAGGCAGAGAGAAAGTCGAAGTAGCGTTTCCCTTCCACATCCCACAGAAAAACCCCTTCGCCTCTTTCCAGCACCACGGGCAGCGGGTGATAGTTGTGCGCGCCGTATTTTTCTTCCAGGTCAATATAAAAAGACGTGGAATTTCCGATGGAGGAGATAGAATTTGCCATAATCGAAACGGATTTTTGACAAGATAGGTTTTTTGGGCGGGAAAAGCAAATTAGTTAAATTCGCGGCGGAGAGTTTTAAAGCAGATCACAGCGAAAACTTTGTTATTTCTCAGTCAGCGCGCCGGAACGATCCGGCATTACTTGTTTACCTATAAACTTATATGCGCTAATATGCCTTATATGGTTATAATTATTACTTTTCCGCCAGTATCAGCACCGATCCCACCTTCTTCTGTTCCCCCAGCTGCGGGAAGTCACGCGCGTAATACCGCAGTACATACGCATACAGCTGGTTGCTAAACACTTTGCCTTTGTAAAAGCCGTCCCACTGATGATCCAGGTCGTCGGTCTGGAATACCTGCTCTCCCCAACGGTTGTAGATCTCCAGTTTGGGGCGCTGGATGAAATGGTGAATGACCCTGAAGGTCTCGTTGATGCCGTCACCGTTGGGGGTGAAGGCTGTAGGCGCCTCCACTACAGGCTCACAGCCCCTTTCCAACTTGAACGTTTTGGGCGTCATGCAATTGTAGTCATTGGTCACCTCTATGGTAAACGACTGGTCGGTAAAAAACCGCTGGGCCAGCTCGGTAGGGTCATGATTGGGAGGCTGCAAGGGGTTTCCGCCACCGTCTTTCCAGAAATACGTAAAGCTGTTGCCGCCGCTGACTTCCGGGATCACCACTTTCCCGTTGTACGGAGGTTCGGTGCACACATACAGCGGTTCGGCCACATTCACCACGGGTGCCGGCTTGATGTAGATCTTTCCTTCAAATATTTCCGTAGTACAATGTTCATTTCCCAGGTTTCCGGTTATGCCGCCCGTGGTACCGCCTATGCTGCTTCCCAGCTGGGTTTCCCTGTATACTTTTATCGTGAGCCGGATGTCATGCCACCCTGTTCTGGAAAAATAATGGGTAGCGGTCTCCCCCGTGTACTTTTGCCCTTCCACTTCCCATTCAAATTCATTCTTCATAGGGTCACAGATCTGCTGGGCGGTAAGGATAGTGGGGGCATTGAGGCAATTGCCCGAATAATTGGCTCCCAACCCCTGGCCTTCCTGTGCCGGTTGTGCCGCCACCACGTTGGGGAACCCCAGCCTGGGGGTACCTGCAACGGGTGTGCCCGGATGACTGGAATTGAGGGTAAATCCTACGGCATCTCTACCGGCCTCGTCAGGATCCTGCAGGTAGTGGATGGTGTTGCTGTTATTGATCGTAACATATACATATTTGGAGCCTGCACCATATTTGGGTCCCAGACCCAGGGCACCAAACTCTGACATACCTGAAGCAATCTCGGTCACTCCCCCGCCGGAGACATCCACCTGTAAAAGTTTGGATTCCACCGTGCTTCCATCCCCTTTCAGGGTGACGTATAAGTAAGCGCCGTTAGGGCTGAAGGCCAGACCGTAAACAGTGGGCGGAGCCGGATACCCGAGGTCGATCATGGCAGAAGTCGACAGGGCATTGGTCTCCGGGTCACGGGTGATGATCTGCACCTGGTTATCTCCGTTGATCACCAGTCCGTGGGCCAGCTGGCTGCCGTCAGGTGAAACAGCCACATAACCTTCCGAGACGGTTCCGGGCTGAAGGAGGGGCATCGTCTGCTGAACGCTTACGGTGCCGAGGGAGTCGACCGTTACCGACTGAAAGCTCCCTGTAAGTGCATCATACGCCGTAATAAAATACGAAAGATCATCTCCGCTGCGCTCCGCAATGATCTTATCGCTAATATTCACCGCCACGGGTATATTGGCTTCCACTACGGCCCCCCTGCGATCATTTTCCCGCATATCGATCACCGAATAGGTCAGCAGGCCGGTGGTTTCATCTACGGTAAAAAGATAATAATTAACGAAGTCGCAGGCGCCGCAGACGGGTTTGGGTACCAGGGCGAGGCCCTGTGTACCCACATCTTTGCCGGCAAACGGATCGCCCCCCGGCATGGGGATTTCGGAGTCATCATCACCGGAATAGAGCTTCTTCCCGTCGGTATACAGCACCAGGCTGTTATTCTGGTCATATACCATGGCGGCGGCTTCATCGGCCTGCATTTCATTTACGCCCGGATTGGAAGGGTCAAAGGCCGGATTCTCAATTTCAGGTTGGGGATCGAGGCTTCCTTCTTCCGCGAGGGAGTCTTGTACCATCTCGTCGCCACTGAGTGTAAATTCGAGCCCTGAACCGTATCCGAAATACCATTTTTCAGGTCCGCCTCCGGAGTTGGTTTCTTCAAGGCAAAGCTTTACGTTGATTTTGGCAGACCGGGAGCAGCCCGTGACATTATCGATCACCTCTACGGAATAGCAGCCCGCATCACTGACGTCGAGGGTGGGAGTGGTTTCTCCTCCGGGAAACCATTTGTAGCTCACATTGGAAGGCCGGGAGGTCAAAAGCCCCTCGTAGGGGTCCAGAGTGATGGTCTTCCCCTTGCATATGGTAGTGTCTTTTTCGATTTTTTTGTCAAACAGGGGTTGGTTGGGATAATAACCCACATTGACTGTTTTAGAGTATGGCCCGCCTAATATGGCGCCGCCGTTATCTACGGCGGTGACCTGTACCGTGTAAGTTCCGGGATTGGCGTAGGTATAGGAAGGGTTTCTGATCTCTCCGGTGCGCACGGTACCGTCGCCGAAATCCCATGTCCAGTTACCGAAATTGTTGGAAGTAGCTTCGAAGAAGTAAGTCCTTTCATCGCAAGAAGCAGGAAGCGGAGTAGTGCCGGTCCCGGTTCCGGGGCCTGTGCCCGTTCCCGGAGACGTTACGGGGGCACTGGGGTCAACAAGGCATGCTTTGCCCACATAAAGTTGTGCTTCGGATGCAAAAGCTCCGAAGAATATCCAACCCAAAAACAGCCAAAGACGTTTTCCCATAACCGTCACTTCACACAAATCTAATCACTACTTCACTTAAAACTCGTCTGAATTTTACACTGAGGGGCCATTCTGTAAAATTCAGGTATTCTCTTAATCTAAACGCAAAAAATGACTTAAATGTACACAGGTAAGAACTTAGAAAGTTACGTTTTTTCTATTTTTTAATCGTATGGATTAACTTTGCGGGCCGGCGGGTACAAAATAAACAGGAAGCGGAATGCTGAAGATATACGTATATCCTGTTAATTTTAAATTCTGTTTCAGGTCATACCCAAGTGCGGGGTTGCAACGTTTTGTCTTAAACAGAAGTCCTATTTACAGGTTATGCAGGAGAGTTAATGAAGAGATTACTATTTTTCGGGGTGTTGCTGGTGCAGTCGGTAATGGGGCAGGATCCCCAGTTTACCCAGTTTTATGCTGCCCCCATGTACCATAATCCTGCATTCACGGGGTCGGGTTATGCGCCGCGTGTTATGATGAATTACCGAAACCAGTGGCCTTCCCTGAATGCCAACTTTGTGACCACGCTGTTCAGCCTGGATCATTACATTGAGCGGGCCAACAGTGGCGTAGGTGTGATGTTTCTGAGTGATAAGCAGGGCTATAATCTCTCGAATACGGAACTTCGCCTGTTATACTCCTACGAATTGAAGATCAACCGGAATAACGGGCTGAGGTTCGGACTGAACGGAGGATATTCTTTTCGAGGCCTGGAGCCTGGCGGCCTGGTCTTTGGCGACCAGCTGGATCATACCGGTCATACGGGGCAGCCTTCGAATGACCCGCTTGCCCGAGCCCGCCTGCAGTCGGTTAATACGCTGGATGTGGGCGCCGGGTTGTTGTACTTTAACCCAAGGTATTTCCTGGGGGCTTCCATGAACCACCTGACCGAACCCAAGCTCAGTTTTTTCAGAGAACCTACCGGCACGATCCCTGCTCTTCCCCGTCAGCTGATTGTGCACGGCGGATATAACGTGGATCTGAGTCACCTGATCACCGACAGCTATTCGGAAAGAGAATTCACGCTGACGCCCACCTTTCTTTATAAGAAGCAGGGGGCCTATTCCCAGCTGGATATCGGGGGATATGTGACATATAGCCCTTTTACCCTGGGGCTGCAATATCGGGGCATACCCCTGACCAAGGTGTTCAACAATTTCCCGAACCAGGACGCCATCTCCGGGGTGATCGGTATACGGTATGAGAATTTTTCTTTCGGGTATAGCTATGATCTGACCGTTTCCGGCCTGGGCGCGCGATCCGGCGGATCGCATGAGGTATCTATCGCATACCAGTTGCCGCAGATAGAGCTCGAGCGGACACCGCGTAACAGGATGCGGAAAAAAGCCCTGGACTGTCCTAAATTTTAAGTGTTTTGCGGCAATCTTTTTTTATAAAGCGCTGTTATATAAATTATGTACTTCATAAAATTGATGAGACTTTTCCTTTTCCTTCTTTTCACATCCTTTGTTAGTTTTGGTCAGTCAGCGCCTAGCGGCATTTTGAAGCCTACCACATGGAATATTTCGGTTAATCCTTCTACCGCCAGGGTAGGAGATGAAGTGGAGATCATTTTTTCGGCGAAAATTGATCCGGGCTGGAAAATATACGCAGCGGAGTCAGACCCTGATGCCGGCCCTATGGTACTGGAGTTTAATTTCAGCGGTCTGAAAGACCTTCAGTTGACCGGGAAGCCGAAACCCGCAAAGCCGGCCAAGAAATTTTACGAAGAAATATGGGAAGCGGATGTACTGGTGTATTATAACGAGGCGAAGTACATCCAGAAAGCCCGGGTGACAGGCCCTGATCCCGGTGGCAAAGTAAAGCTGAATTACCAGACCTGCCAGGACGACGGCGTTTGTATTCCCGGTGATGATGAGTTTAATATTGTTCTTAAAGCTACCGGGGATAGTAAACCGGCGGAAAACCCGGGAAAGGATAACCCGGACGCCTCCGGAGACAGGAATCCCACCGGACACGAGGACCCTGCCGGAAGCCCGGATCCCGGAGAAGTGCCTGCTGCGGTGAAGGATACGGTAAGCACGGCTTCCGGTACTACCGGCGTTGCTTCGGAAGCGGAGGCATCGGGCGATATCCCGCTGCGGCAGGATGGCGGTATGTGGAAGTTTCTTCTCGTAGCCTTCGGAGCGGGATTTGCTTCTATCTTCATGCCCTGTATCTACCCCATCATGCCCATGACAGTGAGCTACTTTACCAAGCAGAAGGACGGTAAGTTCAAAGCCATTTTTTACGGGATATGCATTATGATCATCTTTGCCGTTATGGGGCTCATCACTATGGCTTTAGGCGCGTCTTTTCTTAATGCACTCAGCACCCACTGGCTGCCAAATCTTATTTTCTTTCTTCTTTTCATTGTCTTCGGGTTTGCCCTGCTGGGAGCGTTCGAGATCGTGCTTCCTCACGGGGCGGTCAACCAGATCGACCGGCTGGGTGATAAGGGCGGCCTGATCGGTATTTTTTTCATGGCGCTAACGTTGGTGGTGGTATCGTTCAGTTGTACGGTGCCCTTTGTGGGTTCGCTGCTGATCGGTGCTGCGGGTGGTGAAGTGCTGAAGCCGCTTTACGGAATGCTGGCATTCGGTTTGCCCTTTGCCCTTGTGTTCGGTGGCCTGGCCATGTTTCCGCAGTTCCTGAAGAGCCTGCCCAAATCGGGCGGCTGGCTGAGTGAGCTTAAGGCCGTATTCGGTTTCCTGGAGTTTGCGCTGGCCCTGAAGTTCCTGAGCAATATTGACCTGGCCTACCACTGGAACCTGATCCACCGGAACGTTTTCCTCGTGATCTGGATCGTGGTGGCGGTAATCACTGGACTGTATATTTTAGGCTTTATGCGTCTGCCCAAAGATGAGAAGGTTACGCGCTACAGTGCGTTACGGATAGGTTTTGCCGTGCTTTTCTTCGCCATCGCAGCGTATATGATTCCCGGAGTAACCAATAAGCCCTTAAGTGCGCTGTCGGGGATTTTGCCTCCGCTGCCTGCGCAGGCAGCAGCGTCAGCTGCACCCGCTCCGAATATGCGACCGCTGCCCCATGGGCTCTGGGGTTTTAATGAAATGGATGATGCCCTGGTTCACTCGAAACAAACGGGCAAACCGGTACTGATCGACTTTACCGGCTATGCCTGCGCCAACTGCCGGAAGATGGAAGAAAACGTTTGGTCGAAACCCGACGTTCTGCAAAGTCTGAAGGATGATTTTGTGATCGCTTCCCTCTATGTGGATGATAAGAAGGAATTGCCCGAAGAAAGGCATTATGTGTCAACCTTCGATAATAAGCTGAAATCTACAATCGGCGCCAAGAACCTGGATTACCAGATGAGCAGGTACAACAGCAATGCCCAGCCGTATTACATCATTGTGGATGCCAGCGGGGAAAAGGTTATTGACCCGGTAGCCTATACGTCGCATGAGGAGTTCAAGGCATTCCTGGAAAAAGGGAAAGCTGCGTTCAGCCGGTAGAATTAAGGTATTTTTAAGGCCTGATTCGCTTCCGCTCCGTAAAATAACGATATTTTTGCAGCGAATTTTTTACAGCCGTGCTGCACAGAGCCAATAAACATATCCTGTCGTTTGATTTTTTCAAGTCTGCCGTATTGTGTCTCATCATGGGCGGGGCACTGCTGTGGGGGTATTACACACACAATTACAAGGCTGTTTTGCCGCTGGCCATCGGGGCTCTGCTGGCTTATTTTCCCAATATTGAAGGAAGCCAGCGCCACCGGATCATGGGTATAGTGCTGGGTTTTGCCTGGAGCTTTATCATGCTGGCCGTGCAGCTTTCCCTGTTCGATACCCCGAAATGGCTTCATTTTTCGGTCATGCTGGTCTTTGTTTTCATTACCTCCATGATTGCTGTGTATGGTTTACGGGGCGGGAATATTTCCTTTGGCGGGCTGTTTGCTATCGTGTCCAGCTACGGGATCCACGCCATGGGGCTGCCGCATGGCGAGAGCCTCCTGCATGTGCTGGAAGGAGGGATCACCTATATTATCCTTTCAGCGATCAGCCAGTTTTTTTACCAGGGTCACCACATCCGGAGCATGCTGGCCGACTGTGTGGAGCTGACCGCTGAGTATTACCGGAAGCTGGAGCAGCAGGTGTGGGACAGCAAAGACCTGGAGTCGGATATCCTGCATATTGAAAGCCGGCTGAATATGTTCCATGAGGTTCTGCGGTCGGCTTTGCTGAACAAGCAGGGGCGTCTGCTTTCCTCGAATAAGACCCGCCGCCAGTACCTGATATTTAAGGAGATCATTGACCTGTATGAGATGGCCCTGGCGGCTAACCATGACCTGGAGCAGGCCCGTGAGCACTTTAACGGCACAGAACCGCTGGTCCAGCCTTACCGGGAGTTTACGCTGCTGATGGTGGAAGAACTGGAACGCTTCGGGGAACTTTTGCGCCTGAACCGGAACTTTTCGATCAACCCCCGGCTACAGACCAAACTGCTGGAAGCAGAGGAAAACCTGAAGCCCCTGCTCCGGAGCCGGTCACGGGAAGCGCATGAGCGCGTGCTTATCCTGAGAAACCTCATTGACCTGAAAAACAAGCAGTGGAACAGCCTGAGCGTGATCAGCAAGCATTATGAGAATCTGGTTTTTACCGAAAAGATAAGGGCGCAGGGCGATGCCCGTTTCATCACCACCCAGGACTATTCGTACAAGATCCTGTTGAGTAACCTGAATTTTGAATCTTCTATTTTCAGGCATTCGGTAAGGCTGTGCGTGGCCATAGCGATCTGTTTCCTGCTCCAGGATGTGATCAGCGACGAGAATACTTCCTGGATCATTGCCACGTGTATCGTAGTGCTTCGTCCGAATTACGGCCTTACCCGTTCCCGGGCTTTTGACCGGATAGCCGGAACCCTGCTGGGCGGGGTCATTACCCTGGCGATCCTGTATGTGACCGATTATAAGCCGGTGCTTTTGGGAATAGCCGGCGTTAGCCTGACGCTGGGTTTTTCGTACGTTGCCACGCGCTATCTCCTGGCTTCCACCTATATTACCCTGGCCATCATTATGCTGTATGTGGCCTTTACCGGGCGTTCTTTTGACCTGGTGCTCGACAGGGTGTTCTATACGTTTATCGGGTCGGTCATTGCCCTGTTCACCATCTATTTTATTTTCCCGGTATGGGAGAAGGAAAGCATTTTTACGGCTATCCGCAAGGCGATCAATGCCAATCGCCGCTACCTGGATGCCGTCAATCGCATCTACGAGACCAAAGAACAGGTCGATACCGAATTTAAGCTGGTCAGGAAGGAGGCTTTTGTGAAGAACGGAAACCTGTATGAGGCTTTTCAGCGGATGAAGGACGACCCCAAGTCGAAACGGAGCCAGCTCAGTAACAGCTACGCAGTGGTGCTTCTCAGTCATTCCCTGCTGAAGGGGGTGGCGGCTTATTCCACCTATATCCAGAACCATCAGACCACGGGGGTATCGGAAGATTTTAAAGCGGTGATGCGGTATATTATGGATCAGCTGCGCGTGGCGGCCAATGTGATGGAAGGGCTTCATAATTCACAACCTGCGGTCAGCGATCCGCTGACCGCCCTCGAAAGCCTGGATAAGTATTACTACAGCCTTTCACAGCTGCGTGAACTGGAGCTGGAATCGGGCGTGGCTCAGATGAGCTATGAGACCAGCGTGAAGCTCCAGGAGGGCCGGATGATCCTCGACCAGATCAAATCTATCAAGAGCCTGGGGGAGAATACGCTTCAGATGTGCAGGCTGCTGAAGCAGCTGGGGGCGGCTACTTGAGCGTATATAAACAAAAGGGGGAATGCTTAATTGTGAATGCTTAATGGTAAATGAATGAACTGCTGATGCCATTCACAATTCAAAATTCACAATTAGGCATTCACAATTCAACATTCAATTCGCTGTTTACCAGCCCAAAGAATCCTTTAAGAGCTTATACCCGCTTTTGCTGACCGCCAGCTTTTCGCCGTTCTGCAGCAGGAGCAGGTAGCCGTTTTTTTCGTAGAGTTCCAGCTTTTGGATGCAGGTGGTATTTACGAGGAAGGAGCGGTGGATGCGCAGGAAGTCCGCGCCGAGGCAATCTTCCAGCTCCTTCATGGTTTTTTGTTTGAGAAACTTTCCCTGGGTGGAGTGGATACGGGCGTAGTCGCCATAAGATTCAATATAGAAGATCTCTTCATAAGGGATCATCTCTATCTTTGAGCCGTTTTTGATCACGATACGCCGCTGGTTTTTCTCTTTCAGGCCGGGGGAAGCGGTGAGTACGCTGATTTCCTTCGAGGAGTCCTGGTTTGTCCGGAACTTTTCCTTCACTTTTTCGAGGGTTTTCAGCAGCCTTTCCCTGGAAAAGGGCTTCAGGAGGTAGTCGATTGCGTTTTTTTCAAAGGCATCGATAGCGTACTGATCGTAAGCAGTTGAGAATACGATCAATGGCGGCTCTGATAATAATTCCAGCATTTCGAGGCCGGTCAGCTTGGGCATCTGAATGTCGAGAAAGACCAGGTCCGGCTTCAGGCTGTTGATCAGCTTTATGCCCTCGAAGCCGTCGGCGGCTTCGCCGATGATCTCCACTTCTGTTTCGGTCTCCAGAAACTTCTTCACCAGCTCCCGGGCCAGTTCCTCGTCATCGATTAAGAGGGTTCTTATTTTCATGATCCTGTTTTTTATGAAGGTGAAATGGCAGTTTCAGCATTTCCAGGCCGGTGAGCCTGGCCATCCGGCGGTCAAAGAAGGCAAGGTCGGGCTTCAGGTTGCTGATCAGCTTTATTCGCTCAAAGTTAGCGGTGGATTCACCGGTGATCCCTGGTTCAATGCTCCCTGAAGGCAGATTGAGAATCGCGATGAACCGGCTTTCTTTTACCTCCGTAGATAAAAGCGCCGCCCGGTCATAGATCAGATCGAGCCGGTTACGCACATTTTTCAGACCGGTTCCTGTACCCACTTTCGGCCGGGAGGCAGGGTCAAAGCTGTTTTCAATACACAGGATGAGACGATCTTTCTCCAGCCGCGATTCAAAACGGATACTTTCTTTCCCCAGGGAGTTATAAACCCCGTGCTTGATGGCGTTTTCGAACAGGGTCTGCAGAATCATGCCCGGAACTTTCAGGGGCAATGATTCCGGATCCACACGAAAGCTAAAGTTGATCTTACTACCGAAGCGTACCTTTTCAATGTCGAGATAAGCCCGGCACATGTCGATTTCCTTTTCGAGGGTCACCAGTTGGTCGCGCGAGGCCGTGACCGTGTACCGGAGGAAGTCCGACAGCCGGATGATCATTTCCTGGGCCCGCACAGGATCCAGCATGGTCAGCGAGCTGATGGAGTTCAGACTGTTAAAGATAAAGTGCGGGTTCATCTGCGATTTAAGCAGGTTCAGCTCCGATTCCTTCAGTATCTCGTGCAGCTTTCTTTCATTTTCTATCTTCTCCATATACGAGCTATAATAAGCATCGAGATAAATGTAGGAAATCAACAGCAGGTAGGAAAAGATCCCCAGCATGCTTTTGATGGGCCGGGTTCTGATCCTGTAGTCAGGCAGGATATCACGGAGCAGCAACTGGTCAAAGAAATTGCTCATGCTCAACCATAGCAGCGTAATCACGATGAGGTAGATCAGATGGTTAGCCACAAACTGCAGGGTTTTCTGCGTTTCGAGGTTGATGTACCGCAGCCCGAACCAGGCGCCGATATACATGATGGCCAGGAGAATATTCTGGATCAGGGTGGCGGCCAGCACCAGCACGGCATGGCCGGGAAACCCGCGATAGACAAAAATATACTGAAAGAAGGCGACCATCACCCACAGAAAAAGGTAGGTCAGGGCCCGGTTCCTGTCTTTCAGTATAGGATGCCTCATCGTATATCAGACCCTTTTGATTTCAATACCGCCCATAACCACATAGCCGGAAATCACCAGCACTTTGCTTTTGTCGACCACATTTTCGGGAAATTTGGTGATCTGATCTTCCACACCGCCCATGATCGGCAGTACATCCAGCTTGACATTCCACTCTTTGGGGATCCGCATTTCCATTCCGCCCATCATGATGAATATGCGCAGGGTGGAGTTACTCTGCAGGTCGGCTTCCGTGAGGTTGATCTCCGAACCGCCCATGATACAGTTTATTCTACCCCCCGTAAAATTTTTGGTAATAAACTTCGAGGAAGAACCGGCCATAATGTTGCTTTCGTTCACATAGTTCCGGTCTTCGGTTAATACGCGGGGACTACTGCAACTTTCAAACTGGCTGGGAAACATGTATTTGGCCAGTATGGTCAGTCCCACGCCCACCAGGAGGAGGGGCCAGAGCTTGTAGTACTGGGTTTTTTCCGCAGGGGTGAGAAAATCGGGGATGTAGAAGATCACGGATATGGATATCGCGATGATCCCGTTAATGTAGTCTTTCCGTAGCAGGGCGTTGATACCGATGACCAGGGGAATGATCCTCCAGCTGATCAGCTTAATGGGAATATTGAAGTCGAGCATCCCGAAGTTTCGCATCAGGAAAATCCCACCACCGGCGATAAAGATCAGTGCCCAGAAGAATGTCGTATTCTGATTATTTTTCATTTTATTCGTTTTTTCTTCAAAATTATCCCTTTCCATTCCCCAAAATAAATGGAAAATCGTCAGATGTGGGGGAAATTTACGATGAGAGGGCGAAAAATACCGATAAGTGAGTCATTAGAAGTTAGCCGTTAGAGAGGGGGGGTGATTCTAGAAAGCATAGCCGGCCTAATAATCTAAAGGCTAAAGTCTAACAGCTAAAACCGGATCACACCCCCGTATAATTAAACGGTGTGATCTGCTTCAGCTCGTATTTGGTTTTTTCGGAAACCTTCAGGTCTTCAATAAAAACCTTGATGGAGCTTTCGGTGATCTTTTCGTTTTTACGGGTGAGGTCTTTAAGCGCCTCGTAAGGCTTAGGGTAGCCTTCCCGTCTCAGCACCGTCTGAATGGCCTCTGCCACCACCGCCCAGTTCTCCTCCAGGTCATGGTGAATGGCCGCCGGGTTCAGCTCCAGCTTGTTCATGCCTTTATTCAGTGATCTCAGGGCAATAAGGGTATGGGCCAGCGGAACACCCACGTTTCTCAGTACGGTGGAGTCAGTGAGGTCGCGTTGCAGCCGGGAAACAGGCAATTTGGCGGCGAAGTGCTCAAATAAAGCATTGGCAATGCCCAGGTTACCTTCCGCATTTTCAAAGTCGATAGGGTTTACCTTATGCGGCATGGCTGAAGAGCCGATTTCGCCGGCTTTGATCTTCTGTTTGAAATAGTTCATGGAAACGTACTGCCATACGTCTCGGGCAAAGTCAAGGAGAACGGTGTTGATTCGTTTGAGGTTATCAAAATAGGCCGCAAGGTAATCGTAATGCTCGATCTGGGTGGTGGTCTGGCTCCGGCTCAGTCCCAGGGTCTCGTTGACGAACCGGTTTCCGAAAGCTACCCAGTCGGTTTTCGGGTAGGCCACATGATGAGCGTTGAAATTGCCGGTAGCACCTCCGAATTTAGCGGCATATTGCACCTGTTCCAGCATACCCAGCTGTTTTTCCAGCCGTTCGGCAAAGACTTTCATTTCTTTACCCAATCGGGTGGGCGAGGCCGGCTGTCCGTGGGTTTTGGCGAGCATGGGTACATCTGCCCAGGCTGCGGCAAAGCTGTTCAACTTTTCCAATACTTCGGAATATGCACCCGAGAGCACCTGCCCATGCGCCTCCTTCATCGAAAGCGGGATAGCGGTATTATTAATGTCCTGGGAAGTAAGGCCGAAGTGAATAAATTCCGAAAATTCTGCAATATTAAGCGCTTCAAAGCGTGCTTTGATGAAATATTCGACCGCCTTGACGTCATGATTGGTGGTCTTCTCAATTTCCTTGATCGTGGCAGCGTCTTCTATCGTAAAATTCATGTACAGCTTTCTGAGGGCAGGGTATAGGTTTCTGTCAAAATCTTTCAGCTGTTCGAGGGGCAATTCACAAAGGGCGATAAAGTATTCGATCTCTATCCTTACCCGGTATTTTATCAGTCCGAACTCTGAGAAGTATTCAGCAAGGTCGGCCGACTGAGTATTGTACCTTCCGTCAACAGGAGAAATGGCTTTTAACGATTTTGACGACATAAATTGGATATTAAGATGCAAAATTACTAAATTGCTCCATAATACAACCTTAAAATTACGATTACCTATATGCAGCCTTCTCCTTTCCTGGGTGAATTTCTGGGTACCTTTTTTTTGATTTTCCTGGGCGAGTCCGTGGTGGCCAATGTGCTGCTGAAAGGCACCAAAGGAAGTAACTCGGGGCTGATCGTGATCACCACGGCCTGGGGACTGGCCGTGATGACGGGCGTTTTTGTGGCACAGAAATTCGGTAGTGAAGCAGCCCATCTTAACCCGGCTTTAAGTATCGCTTTCGCGGTGCAATCGGGCGACTGGTCATCGGTCCCGGGTTACATTCTGGCCCAGCTATCGGGCGCCTTTCTGGGTGCTGTGGCCACTTACCTGTTTTATTATCCGCACTGGGCCATTACAGAAGATCAGGGCAATAAGCTGGCGGTGTTTGCCACGGGTCCGGCCATTAAGCACACGCCGTCTAATTTTTTTGCCGAGATGAGCGGCACGTTTGTACTTATGGTAGGAGTATCGTCTATTTATGCTCTCGAAGGCTCGGGCCTGGGGCCTTTCCTGGTGGGTATGCTGGTGTTTGTGATCGGCAATGCCCTGGGCGGAACTACCGGTTATGCCATTAACCCTGCCCGGGACCTGGCGCCGCGACTGGCGCATTATTTACTTCCGATAAAAGGGAAAGGCGACAGCCACTGGGAATATGCCTGGATACCCGTGGTGGGGCCGGTGGTGGGGGCTGTGTTGGGGGTGTTGTTGTTTTGATCTTTCAAT
>CAZLXI010000034.1:0-45827 GCA_964563435.1 uncultured Lacihabitans sp. | reverse complement strand
CGTATTTCGCGTAATACTGGTGAAGCAGGTGGGTATGGGCATCTATCAGCCCCGGTAGGAGCGTCACATCTCCCAGCGCAATAATCTGCAGGCTGTCGGGGATGTTGAGATTAGAGCCCACTGCAGTTATTTTATTCTTTTCTATTAAAATAACGGCATCCGGTATTTCTTTCCCGGTACGAACATCAATCATCCGTTTTGCCGTCAGAGCCATCCCGTCTGCAGTTTTCGGAGTTTGGGCTTTCAGGGATGAAAAAGGAAGCAGAAACAGCAGTGTAATTATGAAGGGTATTGTCTTCATTGTAAGGGTGAATATTTACGGACAGTTAAAACTTTGTTTTATATGTGTTGGATGGAAGGCACACCTCGAAATCAGATCGTTTACTTTCTTTTATAATGCTTTTGTTTTCAACGTCTACAGCCCGCTGCTGATCTGTGGATTAACGTTTGAAAGGATAGAATTATTTAATGAAATCTTCTGATAATTAAATGAGGTATTCTGCCTCTGTCCTTTGTGAAAATAACGTGACGCCCTTTGTGCCTGTTTTTGTACGGAGAACACGGAGGCTGTTGCACAAAGGTCACTTTAAGATTTTTGCAGCAAACAGGTCTGTTTCTTAAGCCGTTGCAGGGCTTACTCTCATTTCTCCTCCCACGGCCTTCATGACTTTCAGTATGGTGGAAAACTGGGGCTTGGAGCCTTCGGCCAGGGCTTTGTATAAACTGGGCCTGCTAAGGCCGGTTTTCTCGGCTATTTTGGTCATGCCGATCGCTTTGGCGATATTTCCGATGGCCGCAATGATGTCAGCATCATTTCCTTCTTCCAGAACTTCATTCAGGTATTCGGCAATCATTTCATTGCTGTCCAGATAATCTGCTATATCAAATTTTGATGTTTCCATTTTTCGTATTTTTTTAGATTTTCCCAAATTTCTTTCGCCTTTTCTATGTCTTTATCCTGGCTTGACTTATCTCCGCCAATAAGGAGAAGGATCATCCTGCCGTTTGTTTCTTTTAAATACACTCTGTAACCTTTTGCGTAATGAATTCTCAATTCGAAAATTCCATTTCCAACAGGTTCGCAATCCCCAAAGTGTCCATCGTTTTCTAACTTCTGAATTCGGAACAAAATCTTTGCTCTTGCCCTTAAATCCCTCAGTTTTTTCAGCCACCGGTCAAATTCTGTGGTTTTGTCAATAGTGTACATTCTCGCTTGTGTGTATTCATTTGGATACAAATTTACCAATAAGGTTTAGAATACCAAAAAAAATTAAAGATTTTACAGAAATTCTATAAAGTCTGAAGGAGGCTGAAGCTCAAAGCCCCGGCCGGTCTGCCAGCCGGCGCGAAAGCTCCTCCCGGAAAGAGGCGGAAACAGGAAGGGTCTTTCCCGCTACAGAGATGTCGGCACGGCTGATCTTATCAATTTTGGCTACCGCAGCGGCATAGGATTTATGTATTCTGATGAAGCGGCCCGAAGGCAGTTTGGCCAGTGCTTCGGTGAGGGTCATCCGGCAGAGTGTTTTCCGGGCTTTTTCATGGAAGGTAACATAATTATCTTCGGCCTGCAGATACAGCAGGGCATCGAGGTCAATTCTTACCTGGTCATATCCGCTTTTTACAAAAATGAACTGATCTTCAGGTGATTCAGGACGTATGCGGGAGCAGGCCAGCAGAAAGCGTTCGAAGCTCACCGGTTTAAGGAGATAGTCGGTTACAGCCAGTTCGAAACCCTCTATGGCATACTGCGGATAAGCCGTGGTGAAGATGATGCGGGTAGAATCGCCCAGGAGGCGTGCCATATCCAGGCCGGAGAGGTCGGGCATGTGGATGTCAAGAAACACTACGTCTACACTCCCGGTTCGAAGAAATGCCAGTGCTTCCGCAGCGCTGGAAAATGCTCCGGCTACTTTGAGAAAAGGTACTTTGGCCGCATGGGACTGCAATACACTCAGCCCCATGGGCTCATCATCTACAAAAATACACCGGATATTCAAAGCTGTTCATTTATTTGTTTATAAAGGGCTTCCTTTTCAGAAGGTTTCCGGGCATTCAGGGTGACCACTTTTCCGGTTTTGTCCACGAGGATATAGGTTGGAAAAGAGGTCACACCATCCCGGTTACATTTTTTTCTCAGGTCCTCTTCCAGCGACTTGCCGGCCAGGATATGGTGACCGGTAAGGTCGTAGAATTTCACTGTTTCTTTCCATCTTTTTACGGGATCGGGAGAAAATTCTACGGCAATATAAAGAAAGGTGACGTCTTTAGCAGCAAAATGTTCTTTCAGCGCTTTGTTGAAGGCAAATTCCCGCCGGCATGGGCCGCACCAGGTTCCCCACATGTCAATGTAGAGGGCCTTGCCTTTAAACTGTTTGATCAGAACATCTAGGTTTTCCGGTGCCTCGGTGGCAAATGTGATTCCGGAAATTTCCTTCATTTCGCGGCTTTGCAGGTAAGGCTGCATGATCTGTTGCACATGGGCCAGATACCGGCTGCCCGGGAATCGCTCGCAGAAATCATCATAGGCCTCATTCAGGTAGTCGAGGTCACCATAAGCAATGCCGTGGGTGATAAATGAAGCCAGGACATATTCGAGGGATACTCCTTCAAAGCCGTAGTTTAAAATACGGTATTCCCAATAGCGCTTCCCTTTTTCTTCGTTATTTAACTCTTCGATGCTCTTGCCCCATATCTTTTTGATCAGGGCCTCGCGGTTCTCCGGGTCTTGCATTTGGTTATCGATATAAAACAGGTAGTTGTTTACCATCACTTTATAATGGTGACTGTTGACAGCACTGCTGTCGGATATTCTGATTTCACTATAAGCACGGGCCAGCGCCGCTTCCCAGTTTTTAACAGGATATTTTGATTGATTGTCCGCGCTGTGGCTCAGTAAAAGATCCCACATCCTGCTAACGGGAAAGTACCGGATGTCGGCCTCTGTTATACGGGTAAAATCAGTTGAGAAGCGGGATGCCCTGAGGGCTGATAGCGCACTTTCACGGTTAGTGTTCAGAACTTCCAGGATGTGCTCGGGGTGAGTCAGAGCCTTGTTCCAGGTTTCTTCTCCGAGGCGAAAGTAGGTGAGGCCAGTTTTCCGGCGAAATTCATTCTCTGCCTGAAGGCCCCCCGAAAACCGAAGAGAATCGGTTTTTTCGAGATGAAGCGTCTGACCCGGCTCTGTATACAGCTGTAGGCGTGTATTCTGGTCCTTCAGAAAGATAGTCTGGGGCTTATTTACAGGCAGTATGATGCTGAAATATCCATTTTTATCGGAAACAGTCGTATGAGAAAACTGTTCATACTGCCAGTTATTGAAGGGTACATTAAAGACGAGTGTGTCACCCGGCTTTACTTTACCGGTTAGCGTCATCTGAGCATTCGACCCAAGGGTACTAAGGAGTAGAGCGAAAGAAAAGAGAAATCGCATAATTAATCCAGGTTTAAGTGTAATACTACTTTAAAATCAGTCCCTTCGGCACCGTAATCCAGCCGGTAGCGGCCGGCGTAGGCGAGTTCGAGGAGCTGTTTGACGTTTTCGATGCCTGTGCCGAGTCCTGTCGGATTGTTTTTTTTCGGGAGAAGCGTATTTTCCACCTGGAAACGAAGGCGTTTATGAGTGACATGGAGTTGTATGTCAATTTTACAGGGAGTTTCGGTGCTGATCCCGTATTTGAAGGCATTTTCTATGAACGGAAGCAGAAGAAGCGGCGCTATTTTGAGCGATGGGTCATCGATCGAAATATCGGTTTCTATCCGGATATTCTCCTGGTCAGGTATCCTGAGCCGCTGTAGCTGAAGGTAATCCGCTATAAAATTCATTTCTTCTGAAAGGGGGGTAAGGTCGCGTCCGGTTCCGGTGATGGTATAGCGCATGATGCCGGAGAGTTGTTCAATGCATTTGGCTGTTCGTTCGGCATTTTCCTCAAGAGCCGTACCGTAGATGGTGTTCAATGTATTAAAAAAGAAGTGGGGGTTGACCTGCGCTTTCAAAATCCTGATCTCAGAATCTTTTTGTTGGATCTGGTGTTCTTTCTTATTGACCTGCGTTTGAATAAACTCTTTTACCAATGCATAAATGAAGCTAGCGCAGGCAAAGAACAGGAGCCGGGCCATACTCCACTCGGCCGGAATTTCTTTCGTGGCTGACTGCCAGGCAAAGAAGGCCAGTTCGATGAGAATAGCACCGGATACCAAACTGAGCAGAAACGTCCGGTACTTCCTTTTTCTGAAGAAGAGTTGAAAACTATATTCGGAAGTAATAGCAAGGAGAAAGATCGGTACGAAGATTCCGTTATAATATTGTGAATTTACGAATCTGTCCCATTGGTCGACCGGACTACCGTCGGTATTAAAAATGTAGGGGCCGCTTTTCTGAAGCTGGTTCCAGTACCTGATGTAATCGTTAAATTCTAAGAATACCCACAGAAAAAAACCGTGGAGCAGCCCCTGCTGCCAGATTTTAAGTTTTTTCATTTATTCTCTGAAAGATGCTTCAAAGGTAAATCGTGCAAAAACCGCCTGCAATTAAAAGAGGTAAATGGTCGGAAGTACGTGGTGAATGAGTCCGGAAACTCGGTTTTCCTCTATAAAACTTTAGATCTGTCTCTCCCGCGTCTTCAGACGCAGGGAGGGTGGAATCCTGTCTCTGACAGGAATCATCGGGAATCCATATCTCTGTCAGGTCCGCTTGTTCTTAACGGATTTATAATTGGAATCTTAGCAAGTGTTAAATCCAGCAGACTCTCCCTTCCAACATAATTGGAAGCACTGGAGTAAAGATAATCCGATGCCCGGGATACTATACCGGCCCTTACCGGGTTCATATGAATGTAATTCAGCTTACTCTGGAGAAACTTCTCCGTACATATTTCCTCCGGGTGATTACTTGCCTGCCAGAAATGGTGTTCACTGTTTTTTGAATTCCTTTTAGCGGCAAACTGAAATCTCTTCAGCATCCAGTCCGACCGGCTTTCCAGCGGATCCATGACCTGTTTTATTATCTTTTGCGCCGTGAACTTTTTGAGATCACGGATTAAATCGGATAATTTGCCATGATCAGACTGCATGATGAGATGAACATGGTTACTCATAATTACGTATGCAAACAGCGTAAGTCCCTTATGTTCCCGGCAAAATTTCAGACTGTTCAAAAAAATATCTCGATATGCTTTTCTTGTAAATACGTCCACGCAATCCACGACCGTAAAGGTGAGGAAATGTGGAGACTGCTGATTACGGATGAAGTAGCCTTCTTTCATGTGGATTGTTATTAGAAACAGACAAAGTTATACAAAGACCGGCTTTTGACGGATGGTTAGCCTTGCTTTTTTATGGCCTGCGGTCAGAGACCGCAATTCACCCTCCCTGCGTCTGAAGACGAGAGAGAGCCGGGATTATGAAAACAGTTGCGGAAATTAAAGAGAAGGAAATGCCCCTGTTTACCATTGACAATAGGCTAAATAAATACGAGAAGGTCGTATTATTTCCTAAGCTTCTTGCCAAAGCCAGTGCAATGGTAAAAAGACTCAACCTGAAATCTGAGGATCTCGACAAGTTTCTCTGAAAAGTTGTGTGGACCTGAATTATTTTCAAAATCATCTTTATCATATAGACACCTGCACCTGGGCTACAGTCATCCCTTTGTGATCCGTAACCCGGTAGCCGGTGCTCTGGCTTCCGGTATATACAGGCCGGTTCTGGTAAGCTAGGGAAACTTTCGCCCTCTGACCGTCAATCAGCCAGTTAACCCCGGCCGAATACATTGCCATAGGGTCTTTCAGTAAATCAAAACGCGAATACTGGATGTCTGCATAAGGCTGTAAAGTGCCCATTTTTCCCAAAAGGTCTTTGTTCAGAAGGTAGCCCGCCTGGGTATATAGCGTAGAGCCGGTTCCTACCATCGGAAAAGCATTTCCGGCACCGTTCAGGCTGGCGCCAGAGCCTGTTCCGTTAGCAGGATTCATTACTCCTGCGTTACGGATATAATTTTTCCCGAAGTCAGTGATACTGTAGGCCGCATATACGGTTACGGCATTGCCCTGGGCCTTATTCAGCGGGTGCTCATAAAATACGTCGGCGGACCACAGCTTCATGTCTTCGAAGCGGGTTTGTGTGCCTTCCTGGTGCCACATGGCATCTTTCTGGGTGATAAAACCGGCGCCAACAGTCAGGATATCCTTTTTGCCCAGGTAGGTGCCGCTGTTGTATGGCGTCTGGTTAGACTCCCGGTCCTTCAGCTGAAGCATGAAATAGCCCTGAAGCTGGGGCTTCGGTGGGGTAGGAGCAAATTTAGAGTTCTGGCTGATGCTGATGTCTTGTACGGAGGAGTTTTTCAGCGTCATGGGCTTGCTGACCGCCAGTCGGTAATCCAGCTTCCTGATCTTGCCTTTGGCATACACGCTGTATTTTCGCAGGAACTGGTCGGTCACATCGTTCGTGGCCTGCTGGTAGAGCGGGGCATCGAAGCCAAGCTGGTTGGCAATGGAAGGCGAGGCAAAGCGGGAAAGCCCGCTCCAGGCGGCGAGGCCGGCACCTACAGAAACCACCTCTTTTGCCAGTTCAATTTCGCCCAGTGCATCATGAACAAATAGCCCCGCTTTGCGGGCGGTATTAAAGGAAAGGTTGTTCTGGCCGATCTGCGTATAGAAAAAGACCCGGTCATGCACTTTCCCGAAAAGCTGGAAGCGGGTTCGCCGCAGACCGATATCAAACAGGTTCTTTACGTCGTAACCGTCCAATGTGCTGCCCGGATTGGTATCTGTCATTCTTACCCAGGCCTGATTGGCGAACGTAGCTTTGACAAAATGACTGCCGTCGGTATTGAGATTAAGACGGAGCTCGTTGATCTTATTTTCGTTTTGAGCAAAGGCGGTCGTCTGTAGCATTACCAATGCTATTGTAATAATTTGATTTTTCACGTGTATAAAAAAGTATTGAGTATTGAGTTTTGGGTTTTGTTTATCATGGTCGGACGGTTGGGAGTTGATTGCTCCTAACGATCTGACCGTTTACTTAAATATAATCATGAAACACCTACAATATTGCCCTCCGCCAAACTAAATTTTAACAGGCTTTAATTTTCGGGTAGCCAACTCGTGGTCAGACAGCGTTTTATGGCTCTCCAGTCCCTTGATCTGGAAATCTCCGCCGTTGGCATTGAACTCTTTGGCGAAGTGCGTCACAAAGGCCATGAACGAGTGGTCGATCAGGACGGTCCTGCTCAGGTCCATAACGGCGGCAGCACCGGCGGGAAGGGTGTCCAGTTCTTTCTTGAACCCGATCAGGTTAGAGAAAATGGCCGATTTTTCGACTTTGTAGAGCGTTTTATCACCATCTGTTTCTTTCCTGAAAGTAGCCTTGAAAAGGCTGCCCGGTGAAGCGCCGTTGATCAGGTGAAAAATAAATTTCACCCCGATACCCGCTGCAATACCCAGGAGAAGGTCTTCTGCGAGTGTCACTACGATGGTCACCAGGAAGATGGCCAGCTGTTCCACACCGATGTGGTAAACATGTAAAAATTGCTTCGGTGCGGCCAGGCGGTAGCCGGCGAAGATCAGCATGGCAGCCAGGGCCGCGTTGGGGATCTCTTCAATCACCGGGATCAGCAGCACCATGGCCAGCAGCAGAAATACGCCGTGAAAAAAGTTAGACCATTTGGTTTTGGCGCCGAATCCCACGTTAGCGGAGCTTCTTACCACTTCGGAGATCATAGGAAGCCCGCCGAACAGGCCGGAGACAAAATTACCGGCTCCCACGCCCATGAGGTCACCGTTATAATCCGAAGCCCTTTTGTACGGATCCAGGCCGTCTACGGCTTTCACGGTCAGGAGTGACTCCAGGCTGTTCACAAACAGGAACATAAAAACGTATTTCCAGAAAGCGAAGGTGCCGGTACCCGAAAAGTCAAAATTAAAGCCCAATGTTCCCCAGAAATTACCGATGCTCACCAGGGAATAGGACGGCTCGGTTTCCCGGAAACGCCAATAGATGCCCAGCGGTACGGTGAGTAACAGCACCACCATGGGGGCCGGGATCTTATCCAGGAATTTAACCCCGATCCGTGGCAGCAGGAACATCAGTGCAAGTCCTGTCAGCCCCACAACTGCAATATGCCAGTGCGCGTGGGTAATGAAGCGGGGAATGTCCATCAGCAGTTGAAGAGGCCCTTCGCCTTTATACATCTCCGGGTCGTCGCCCAAAAGCACAGGGATCTGTTTGGCGATGATAATGATACCTATGGCCGCCAGCATGCCGTGAACGGCCGAATGCGGGAAAAAGTCGCTCAGCGAGCCCAGCTTTAAAAATGCGATGAGTATCTGAAGCAAAGCTGCTATTATGATGATGGCACAGGCGGCTTTCCAGCCGGCCTCACCACCGCCAAACTCCAGGATAGCACCGGAACAAATGGTGATCAGGCCCGCTGCTGGGCCTTTGATGGTGAGAGGCGACACTTTAAAAAAGCTGGTGAGGATACCGCCTGTCATTGCAGTGAAAACGCCCATAGCCGCGGGAAAACCGCTGGCTTTGGCAATGCCCAGGCTTAAAGGTAAGGCCAGAAGAAAGACCATGAACCCCGGGAGCATGTCGGTTTTCCAGTTCTGTTTCAGCCCGGAAAGCCCGGATGCAGGAATTTGATTTCTCATAAATTCAGATCGTTAGGTCAATTGATTTTTGATAGTTTCTGGTCACGGAGCCCAGGAAGACCCGGGCATAAATCCGGATCACGGATATGCCGCTGACAATAAAGGTTAAAGAGACGAGAAGCGCCAGGAAAGGGCTTCCTTTGTCAATGTGGGTGAGGACAAGGTCTTCGCCCAGGAAAGTGGAGGTGATCGGAAACCCGGCCATACCCAGCGTGGAGAGCAGGAAAATAAAGGCAGTGGCCCTGTGCCGATTGACCGCCCCATGAAATACGTGGAGGTCGGTAGGTTCCCCCTGCCGGCGGAGCTTTTCCAGGCATATAGAACCGGCGAGCCCGGAGATCACCACGCCGGTCAGGTAAATGGCCGTTTCCTGAACATTCATCGGGTCATTGAAGGTTACTCCCAGATCAATGAAAAAATGTGCTGCCAGAATCAGTACCCAGGCCAGCTGTGCGCTTTGCCGTTCATTGTAGGATTTTGCCGCCATAAGGAGGGCCAGGAGTACCGAACCCAGTGAAAACAGGCTTCGAAGATTGGTGTCAAGTCCGGCCTGTCGGTAAATCAGCCAGACCCCCAGCAGGTACACAGGCCCGAGAATAAAGATGAGGTTATGCAGGGTAAGAAAGCCCAGGATAGCCCGCAGTTTCTTCAGTGGCCGGAAGACTGCATGGAAGATCACTCTGTCAAGATACCATTCCCGCAGCGAGAGCAGGTAAAAACGAGCTTCCAGCTTCTGCCAAAAGGATGGCTTACCCGTCGCAGGAACATAATTGTAGAACTGTTCCCGGATGAAATAGGTGACCATCGACGGAGAAACCAGCAGTTGATGGGTACGCAGGAAAGCGTTTCCGGTAAAGTGGATCAGGGCTATGATGTCGAGCCCGGACGCTATTTCAATGAAAATTATGCCGATCTGCGCGGCTGAACTGTAGGCTATTTGTCCTTTCACCGTGGGCTGTACCCGGCTGATGAGGGTAGTAATCAGTGCGGTCAGCAGGCCGATGGCTGCAATAAAGATCCGGATACCCGTCTGGTGCTCCCAGATAGGGAAAGTACGCAGGAGAAGGAAAGCGCCGATATGTACCGACAGGGAGCCATAGAAAATGGCGCTCGACGGGGTAGGCCCTTCCATGGCCCGGGGCAGCCAGCCTGAAAATGGCAACTGAGCCGATTTGGCCAGCGCCGCCAGCAGGATCATCCCCCCGATGAACGCGGCTTCTTTCGGATGCTCCAACAGATGGGTCTGTTCATGGAAGAAGGTGACGAAGGGAACGTTCCGGTGGAAGAGATGGTGCGCCATCCACATGGCCATCAGGATACCCACATCCCCGATCCGGTAGATGGCAAACACCGTCAGGGCGTTTTTGACCGGGAGGTAGCGCTTACGGTAAAAAGCGATCAGCAGGAAGGAGGAAACTCCCAGTATCTCCCAACCGATAAACAGGGTCTCAAAGTTGCCGGCAAGAACGGTTACAATATAGCCGGTATAGAAAAACAACACCGAGTAAAAGAACCGTTTGAAGCCGGACTCCCGGTGCATGTAGATCCTGCTGAAATAAACGATCACAAAGGTGATGATATTACCCACCAGCAGATACACCGCAGAGACATGATCAAAATAAAAATTAAGGAAAAAGTTATAGCCTTCCCTGTGGTAAAGGGAGATATCCCGGAAATCCAGGGCGGCTCCGTGATGGGTTATCCATACGCCGATGAGCGTCAGGGTCAGCAGAAGATTGATGCCGATGGCCGCTAAGGCAGCGGTGGAAATGAACTTCTCATCCTTTCTGCCGGCGAAGCTAACGATCAGGAATGCGATGACCGGTACCGGGAAAAGCAAATGAATCAGGTTATGCATAAGACGGTTCGATTATTAAAACAGAGGGCTTTTTCGCTTCAAAGTATTTTTGCCCGGGATCACCGGAAATCTTTTCAAGCGATCTTTCCAGGGGAATGAAAGAATGAAACTCCCCCTCCTTAAAGCGTACAAAACTGTTGGTTCCCGGATCGAAAACGCTGAGCAGGATCCACTCGTTGAGGATCCATTCGTAAAGCTTCGGATCCGACCGGAGGATGTGTAGCACCACATCCGGTTTTTGCTCCAGGATAAAATGCATGCGCAGCGGATCATGGATCTCGATCATTTGGCTGGGCAGGCCGGGGCGCAGATCCCCTTCGGTACCATTGGCCACGGCGAAGAGCCCGACCACGTTATGGGGCAGCTTGGTTCCTGCGCCCAGCCTTTGCTGATCTGTCCGGGAGAAATAGTATTCGAGGGCGATTCCGCCGCTTACGGGTACTGCTGCCTTCAGGATACTCAGCAGGTAGTGGCCGTCAGGGTCCTGGAGGTAATCGTAGGAATTGACAAAAGCCCGCTTGTCGAGATACAGGTGTTCGATCAGCGCATATCGCCCGACGATGGTGAGTGCGGCGGCCGTGTGATTCCATTCCGGCCGGGGCTCGAACAGCGATACCGAACGTTTCTTTACCTTTTCGTGGATCTTCTCTTCGGGGAGGGTGGAATCAATGGAGTCAAACCGGAAAGAGCGTTCACGCGCGTTGGCCCGCAGGGCCTTTTCAAAATCTTTCTGATTTTCCCGATGCATGTGAAGGTGTTCTTCCCCGGTGATCACATCGTCAAAATACTGGATCTCATCCCGGGTGGTATCGTGCAGGGCGCCTGCAAAAAGGGTAGTGTCAGGAATAGTAATGCCGGCCTCTTTCAGACCTTCCCTTACCTCCTGTTTATTCAGGAAGTGGGCAAAAACCCGGGCATTCACACTGCCGGGCCGGCCGCAGCAGGCGCCGCATTCGTAACCGGCATAATAGGTGTTGTTGACCGAGCTGCCGCCATGCCCGATGACGTACACCATGGGGGCGAAATTCCGGATAAGGCCGATACTTTTCAGGACATTTATGGCCCGTGTTATCATTTCCTCTACCGTAAATCCTACCTGCAGGCCGTATTCCGTTTCACCCGTACTTTCTATACTAAGGCTGGCATTTTTGTCCATGTGATCAAAGGAGTAGGACATCACAGGGTTTAACTCCGGCTTCAATACCCCCGTCAGTAATTTGACGGCCGAGCCCAGGCCGAGTGTATTGGCGGTCAGCCAGCCTTTTACCAGCCCGTGGGAGGTTTTGGAAAGGTTGCGGTCCTTCCGGTGAAAACGGGTTCTGCCGCTTTCCCGGATGAGGTAGCCGGGGGTAACCGGCGCGGGGCAGGACTTCGTATAGAACCGGGCGTTTTCGGGCTGAAAGTAAAATTCCACCCCGAAAAAACCGGGGGTACTGAACGTTTCGCATTCCGGCGCGGCAAGATGGAGGTGCCGGCGGAAGGAACACGTTCGGTCATCGATGCACATGAGTGCCTGAAACGTTGGTGTTTGGGCCGGAGATGGGTGCCGGGCAACATGGGTTTTCTGAATCCCCAGCATCACGTCATTAAAATAGCTCCATTCCAGGGCTTTCTGCCAGAGGATCCGGGCGGTCCGGATGTCCGAAGGATGTACTTCCGAGAAAAGCGGGAGCAGTCCGGCGGGAATATGGTGCTTCAGCGGCTCCCAGTGCTGACCGAATTTCTCATCCAGGGCGTCGATCTCTAGCAGCAGTTCCAGGAAAATGATCTCTTTCAGGCTGATCTCTCTGGGGATAAGCAGGTTGGAGGGGTTTTCCTCGACCACAGACACAAATCCCGACCACCCGGAATGGGAAAACTGCTGATCGAACAGGTATTGCTCATATAAGGACTCCTCGCCCAGGAGTATATCCAGAAGTGGCGACAGGGCCACTTCGCCCTCGTGCAGTAATTTCCGGGCCCGGGGATGCCTCAGGATACGTGTAAACCCTTCAGCATCCAGCTTCCGTATGGCATGCAGGAAGCCCGATCCGGTGTAGGGAAACAGGCTTACCGCAATGCCCTGATCCAGGAAACCCGATAATAAGCGCACGAAGAAGGGATAGACCCCTTTGTCCATGCTCAGGCTGTACTTCTCCTTCCAGAGGCTTCTGAGCTGCCCCAGGCGGGAGGGAATGTTATGGTCAAAGTCGCCGGAAAGCAGCTTGTTCTTCCACATCTTTGCTTCCGCGGATTTGGTGAAGCTCTCCTTCAGAACACGATCCAGGATATCTTCCCGGATCCTGCCTTCGCGATAAAGTGCCCGGAACTCGTCAATGGATAAGTAGGTGCTGTATCCGAAAATAACGGATGCTTCGTAAAGCGCGTCGTCAAAATGTTTATGCTGAAAAGCATGCAGGGTATTATGATGCACAAAGTCTTTCAGGGCATTCTGGGCAGGCAGGTAATGCCGGAGATGCGCTATAGCTTTGGCTTCATCAAACCCACAGGATTGATGGTCCATCTTTAGATGAAATAATGTTAGATAATAAGGAACGGGTAAGCCTCAACACTTACCAAAGGACTATGTCAGCCGGGAAAGATCAAAGCAGGGCGGAACGCCAGTTATGGTAGAGAATAAAAAGCGGAATGATCCTCTTTTTTAATACGGAAGCCTGAACCTCAGGGATAGCAGTCTCTTCTTCTGAAAGCGGAATAAACGCCCGAGAGGCAGGCAAAACTATCTGTTCATGAGCCGGACCGGGGTCGTTGAACTTCCCGGCCCTGGTCACTTTGAGGTTCCCCTCTTCACTGAAAAGCTTCTTATTAAGGTTATTGCCGATGTTGGTTCCGGCTTCCTCTGTCGTAAATTCGATTACTCTTACCGGGGTGCTGTAAGAGGCATGGGATACCAACAGGAACAGAGATAAAAACAGAAACGGCAGAAGGGGTAACCTTCTTTCCCTGCCGGAGATGCTTTTTCTGGATTTTTTCATTAACTGTTCAGCGATTCCGCTGCGAATTAGACAAAAAAGCGGCAATCGTAATTTTTATTCTGTTAAAAATGGCGAAGGTTGGAATATTATTCAGGTTTTGTTATATTTCTTCTTGGAAGAGTATTAAAATAAAATCCAAATCTGTTCCCCCATAGATGAAAATATCCCCTGAATGGGGTATTGCGGGATGAGGAAGATTCCCGGATCTTTGCAGATATTGTGATCTAAAGTTATTGGAATTTTTTTGTTATGAGGTTAGTTGAAAAGAGTCCACACAACTTGCCATTTAATAAATATGAAAGAAACCTGTTTACTTTTTGAGCCATAGTTGTTTATTTTTGATTAACTAAATTTGATATCTTATGCCACTGAATATGCGATTCGTTGATGATTTTCCTGTTTTTGATGCTGATGCCGGTTTAAGAAAACTGCCGCCTTCCGGATGCCTGCCCTTCCCGGCCCCGTCGGTAAGTCCCCAGGCCAAAGCAGAGATTGATGCGTTCAATGCCTTTATCCGGCATAGTGACCAGCCCTCTTTCTTTATATCTCCTAAAAATTGGGAAGCGCTTAGAAAGGGTGCAAACCATGTCAGGCAATGGCTACCGGCAGATCATGAAGTGCACGGGTTTGTTTTTTGCCTGGCCTTAAAAAGATGGCAGCTCCGGGAGAAAGAAGTGGTGGATATCCGGAAAACAGAAAACAAAAAGCTCTTCGGATACGCCTATTTCCGGATCCGGACCATTGTAAAGGATACAGCCAGCGGTAAAGTATTTGTTGAACAGGACCATATCGCCTATGCCGATGTGGAAGAAGCTCTTCAGGATAACTCGGAATCGAATGAAGGCCAGATAAAGTTTTTGACCCCTGCAGACCGGCCGCTCATTGATTTGATTAATAGTGAAGTCATAAAGAAAGGCGATGATACAAACTTACAGGATACCTTTTTCCAGGGAATGGATCCTTCCTTTGAGGAAGGATCAAAAGAGGATAGATCAAAAGGCCGTAAAATTCACGGTGTTTTCTCTAACGAGGGCGGTATTTTCGGTAAGGACAGAGTGGAGGAAATAACAGAAGGGAAAGGAGCAAGGATCAGTATAGCCCGTCGCATCAGGCCTTTTGATAAAGAGAAAGATAAGGAGGAAGGTTTACCGGATTTATTAAGACGGGAAATCTATTACCATTTTAAGATCAACCCGGAGTATGAGACGTTTGTGCCTTGTCCGTTACCGCGGATATGTGAGGTAGGAGGCTAGATGGAACTCTTGAGATTTTATATCCTGTTCGGTCAGTCCGTAGAATATCTCTTTCTTGTACCCTTGATTTTGGGCATTTTTAAGTGGAAAAGACTGGATCCGGCTTTGCGGTGGATAGTGATTTACCTGTTTTTTGACTTTGCCATTTCTTTGGTATCAAATTATGGTTACAGAATTAATATCAATAACCTGTTTTTGTCTTACTATTATTCTTTTTTTTGGAATATAACGGTTTGCTGCTTTTTCTACGGAATCTCCAAATATAAGCGGAGCATTTTGTTTTTGCTGGTATCGGGTTGTGTATTAGTCGTTTTTGATTATATCCTTACCGCGGGTGATCACGGGATGAACCATAGTTCAGGGTTATTTGTAAACCTGGCTCTTTTTGTATTAAGTGCATACTTTTTATTTACAGGGATGGATAAAATGGAAGTATCCTCCCCCCTGTTACTTGTTCTCCTGGCATTAACCATCCAGTTTTTTATTCGTTCTGTAGACATTTTTTTCAAGAAGTATTTATTACAAAGTGTTTATTACGGGGTATTTTGGTTCTATGAAGCTATCATTTTTTACTATGTGATTCTTTTGGCAATCGCGATTTTTACTTACGCTTTCTACCTGGCAAAAAGATGAAAAAAGTATTTTTTTTATGTAGTATTAGTTTCTCTTGTTTTTGTCAGGAAGACTCGCTTGAGATTGTTGATTTTCGTGCCCGGTTCTGGCAGTTTGTTCAGACTGATTCGGTACTGAATCCTAAAGGAAAAATTATATTGCCTGTTCCTCCGGTTTTTATTTCGATTTCGGTTAATAATCGGAAAGATCAGGAATTGGTTTGCTATGTTACTGACAATGTAAGTACTAAAGATACCCTTTATATGGGAAGTAACCCGACCATTAATTTTTTTAACCTGCCAGGCGGAAAATATACAGCTACTTTCATCGATCTTAAAACCAATAGTAAAGCAGGTACTCAATTTACCATTGAATCGGAATTTTGGGAAAGATGGTGGTTTCCTCCTTTTGTATTGCTGGTATTCACTATTGTGATCGCTATTGTGTTTTATTACATCTACAAAATACGCCTTCGACAACAGCTTCATACCCAATTGATCCGGGATAACATTGCAAGGGATCTCCATGACGACATCGGAAGTTACCTGAGCAGCATCAGCATCCTGAGCCAGAGTGTGGATACCTTAATATCTGAAAATCAGGATAAGGTTAAGCTATCCATAGGCAAAATTGGCGATACGGCCCGGCAGATCATGGACACCATGGGGGATATTGTTTGGAGTATTAACTCGAATCATGATTCCATGCCGATGGTCATTCAAAGGATGCGGGATCTGGCATCAGAGCTGTTGTCTGAACAGGGCATAGCCACTGATTTTATTATTGATGAATCTATCCATAAACTCAGCCTTACCCTCGACAAAAGAAGAGATTTCTACCTGATCTATAAGGAAGCCGTCACCAATATTCAGAAATATGCCCGGGCGTCAAAAGTGGAGATCGTCATCAAAAAGGAAGAAGATGATGTGGTGTTGACCGTAAAAGATAATGGGGTGGGTTTTGACCCGTCTGATCCGAATCTGAGAAAAAGTAACGGCGGGAATGGCCTGATCAATATGAAGGTAAGAGCCGGGAGACTTGGAGGTGCATTAAAAATAGAAAGTGAGACGAAGGTGGGAACTACCCTGAGATTCCGTTTTAATATTTGAAAAATACCCATTTCGGGGGATTGGTTTTAACTTCCCCAACCATTATATTTCGCTTAAAAGAAACAATGGCAGACATCAGGATTTTAATATATGAAGATAACAAATCGCTTAGAGAAGCGCTTTGTTTCCTTCTGGAAGCCACTCCCGGATTTCAGGTGGCGGGGGCTTACGAAGATTGTACCGCTATACTCCGGCAGGTCAAAGAGCTTGAACCGGATGTGCTGATCATGGATATTGATATGCCACATCTGTCCGGAATTGAGGCCGTAAAACTGATCAGGCCGAAATTTTCCGAGGTGAATATCCTGATGTTGACGGTCTTTGATGACGATGACCGGGTGTTTGAGGCCCTGAAAGCGGGAGCCACAGGCTATCTTTTAAAAAAGACACCACCCGCACGTATCCTGGAATCTATCCGCGAAATTTATAATGGGGGCGCTCCGATGAGTCCTTCGATCGCAAGAAGGGTGATCTTAAACCTGCATACCACACCCCTGCATGTGGAGGAGATGGCGCGGTTAACCGGCCGTGAACTGGAAATTTTGCAACTCCTGGCAGAAGGTAAAAGTACAAAAATGATCGCAGATAGCTGCTTTATCGCCCACGACACGGTCAGAACCCACATTAAAAGGATCTATGAAAAACTGCAGGTCCACTCGGTTACCGAAGCTATAGCGAAGTATAATAAGCGGTAAACACCTTCTCCCTGAAGTTTTAACCGGTAAATCGCCCCGACCGTTATTCAAAATATCCCCCTTTTAGGGTATTTACTCCTGTTCCATTCTTTCCGACCTTTGTTATGTAAATGTCCGGGAAAGGGTACATTTTATAGCCATGAAACACCCTTTTCCGGAAAGAAAGTAAATCCAGGCAAAGACGGGTGAAGCAGCTTTAATCTTCCCCTGAAATATCCACTTAAAAACATTGAATTCTTTAAGGTTATAGGGTAGAACTGAATTCACATAACTTTTTTCTTATTTTTACCCCACATTCCAAACCCAGGTACATGACCTTAGAAAACAAAAATATCCTGATCGGGGTGACCGGCAGTATTGCGGCTTACAAAATCGCCCATCTGATACGCCTTCTGATGAAAGAAAAAGCCCGTGTTAAAGTAATCATGACCCAGGCGGCCACGGAGTTTATTACCCCGCTTACCCTCTCTACCCTGTCGCGGAACCCGGTGTATACCCATTTTTCGGATAAAGATACGGGGGAATGGACCAACCACGTGGAGCAGGGCCTGTGGGCGGACATATTTCTCATTGCCCCGGCATCGGCCAATACCCTGGCGAAATGTGTGACCGGAGTTTGCGATAACCTGCTTCAGGCGGCTTATCTCTCCGCCCGCTGCAAAGTGGTGTTTGCCCCCGCCATGGACCTCGATATGTATCAGCATCCGTCTACCCAGGCCAACCTGGCCATCCTGAAAAGCTACGATAACCGGATCATAGAGCCGAATAGCGGTGAGCTGGCCTCCGGCCTGGAGGGGAAAGGACGAATGGCGGAGCCGGAAGAGCTGGTGGAGGCCATCCGGCAGGAGTTTTCAGGAGAGCTGCTTCTGAACGGTAAAACGGTGGTGGTTACCGCCGGCCCTACCCAGGAAGATATCGATCCTGTGCGTTTTATCAGTAACCACTCCTCCGGTAAAATGGGTTTTGAAATTGCCCGGGCTTTTGCCCTCGGTGGAGCCGCCGTTCACCTGGTGGCCGGGCCGGTGGGCCTGCCGGATATTCCGGGAGTGAACCGCATCAATGTACGGACCGCCGCCGAGATGTTCGAAGCGGTAAGCGGGCTGCATGAACAAGCCGATTTTGTGATCTTTTCTGCGGCAGTAGCCGATTACCGGACGGAGAGCGTGGCATCGCAGAAGATCAAGAAACAGGCCGATGAAATGTTCATCGAACTGGAAAAAACCGTAGATATCGCCGCTGAGCTGGGGCGGGTTAAGCAGCAGCACCAGGTCCATGTAGGCTTTGCGCTGGAAACCGACAACGAGGCCCGGAACGCAAAGGGAAAAATGGAACGGAAGAATTTTGACCTGATCGTACTGAATTCCCTGCAAGATAAAGGTGCAGGTTTTCGTTATGATACCAATAAAATAACTATTTTTGATCAGAACGGCGGGGAGAGATCGTTTGACCTGAAGTCGAAAGAGGCCGTGGCTGCAGATATAAAGAGTGCCGTTCTGGAATATTATCAAAGCATTCAATGATGAGAATACTTTTAACTTGGCTCGCCGCCTTGTCTTTCGGGCAGGCTTTTGCCCAGGAGCTCCAATGCAAGGTGAGGGTCAACTACTCCCAGCTGAGTATCAATACCTCCGGCGACCGCGAGGTCTTTACGGAAATAGAGAATGCGATCAGCAACTTTATGAATAACCAGAAGTGGACGAACGATATCTACCGCCCGGGAGAAAAGATCCGGTGTAATCTGAATATCAACCTGATCCGAAGCGCTGCACAGTACAGCTATTCCGGAACGGCCCAGTTTCAGGTGGTCAGACCCGTATACGGCACTACCTACGAGACCGTGATCTTTAACTTCCTCGACAGAAGTTTTGACTTTTCTTTTGCACCGGAAAGCCGCCAGATGATTTTTAATGAGCAGGTCTTTACCGGTAACCTCACCAGCATGCTGGCCTTTTATTCGCTGACCGCACTGGCGGTTGATTATGATTCTTTTTCCCGCCTGGGCGGAAATCCGTTTATCGACCGGCTGTATAATATCGTAAGCCTTGCCGGGTCAGCTATTGACGGCCCCTGGGGCAGCAAAGCGGATATACGCGATCGCTATTGGATAATGGAAAATCTTCGTAACCAGCAGTTTGTCGCTTTCCGTGAAGGGTTTTACAATTACCACCGGCTGGCGCTGGATAACCTGACCACCCAGCCTGCAGAAAGCCGGAAGATCATCAGCGAATACCTGGAGTCTGTGCGGGTGCTCAATACCCTGCGGCCGGGCGCTACCCTGGTCAATCTTTTTTTTGACGCCAAAAGCGAGGAGATCGTGAATGTGTTTTCCGATGCTTCCAAAAAAGAAAAGGAGGCCGTCTACAAGATCTGTTCGGGGATCAGCCCCGATAAGACCGAGATCCTGAGGCGGCTGATGCAGTAAAGGAATAAAAAGCCGTTCATTTGCCGTTCATTTTAGGGTTTTTCTTAGATTTGCTCCCATAAAAAAGTAAATAAATGGGCAGAACAGCATTGATCACAGGGGCCAGCTCAGGGATTGGCCGGGCTACCGCCGAAGCATTGGCAACTTCAAAAATCAACCTGGTCATTTGCGGGCGAAGAAGAGAAAGGCTGGAGGCTCTGAAAGCGAAGCTGGAACCGGCCGTAAAGGTACATGTCCTGGTTTTTGATGTGGCCGATTTCGCTGCTGTGGAAAGTGCCATCCGCTCCCTCCCCGAAGATTTTTCCTCCATCGATATCCTGGTGAACAATGCCGGGAATGCCCACGGGCTTTCGAGTATCCAGGACGGCGACCTGGCCGACTGGAATGCCATGATCAGCAGCAACGTGATCGGGCTGCTGAATGTATCGAAGTGCGTCATGTCGCAGATGGTGGCGCGTGGGTCGGGACATATCGTGAATATCAGTTCGGTAGCCGGGAAATGGGTGTATGAGAACGGAGCGGTGTATTGTGCCACCAAACACAGTGTGGAAGCCATCAGCGAAGGCATGCGTAGAGATCTTACGCCTCACGGTATTAAGGTGACCAATATTGCGCCCGGTGCTGTGCATACGGAGTTTTCGGAGGTACGGTTCAAAGGCGACAAAGCCCGTGCCGATAAATTCTATGAGGGATATGACCCCCTTCAGGCCCGCGACATTGCCGACGCCATCCTGTACTGCGTTAATGCCCCTGACCGGGTGACCATCGCCGATATGACCATTTATGCCAAAGCGCAGTCATACCCTAACATCATCTACCGAAGCCCGAAATGACAGGTCAGGCATTACGCGGGATTATCGGCCCCGACAGGGTCAAAGACAAATATATTGACCGGGTGTCGTACGCCTCCGATGCAGGGTTTTACTACCTGGTGCCGGAGGCCGTGGTGCAGCCGGATTCGGAAGAAGAGGTAATCGGCCTCTTCCGCTTCTCCCGGCAGCAAAATATTCCCCTGGTTTTCCGCGGAGGCGGGACCAGCCTTTCCGGGCAGTCTATCACCGATGGCATCCTGGTAGACCTCAGCCGGTTCTGGCGTAAGGTAAGTGTGGAAGACGAGGCCCGCCGGGTTCGGGTACAACCAGGCATTACCGGGGCAATGGTTAATGCCCACCTGAAAAGGTCCGGGCGGAAAATAGGGCCGGATCCTTCCAGCATAGGGGCGGCCATGATGGGCGGTATCCTTTCCAATAATGCCAGCGGTATGTGCTGCGGAGTGAGCCAGAATTCCTACCACACCCTCCGCTATATCCGCTTTATTTTACCCGACGGAAAGGTCTTCTCCACCGAAACCGAAGCCGATTACAGGCGTTTTGAAACGGAGTGTGAAGCCCTCTCTGCGGAGCTTTTGGTACTGAAAGCGCAGATAGACGAAAACCCGGTGCTGCGGGAAAGAATAAGAGAAAAATACAGGACCAAGAATACGGTGGGGTATTCGCTGAATGCTTTTGCCGACTACAGCCGGCCGCTGGACATCTTTGCCCATCTGCTGATCGGCGGAGAGGGTACGCTGGCTTTTATTTCGGAAGCGGTGCTGGATACCGTTCCCGACAAGCCGTTTAAATCTACCGGCCTGCTTTATTTTACGGATATCTTTTCGGCATGCCAGGCCATTCAGCCGCTGATAGAAACAGGGGCGGCCATGGTAGAGCTCATGGACCGGGCATCTTTACAGTCAGTGGAAGACCTGGAAGGTATGCCGGCCATTGTGAAGACCCTCCCGCCGGCAGCATCGGCCCTGCTGGTCGAATTCCAGGAAGACTCTCCCGAAGAGCTGGAGGCTACGGTGGCCCGGTTCGAAAACTGCCTGGGCGCATTCAGCCTTGTGGAAATGCCCGAGTTTACCCGTAACCCCGCTATGCAGGCATTTTACTGGAAGGTTAGGAAGGGGCTGTTTCCGGCTGTAGGCGCAGTACGGGCCAGCGGCACCACCGTTATTCTCGAAGATGTGGCCTTCCCGCTTCAGCACCTGGGCCATGCCATCATTGATATACAGCAGCTTTTTGTGAAGCATGAATATGCTAACGGCATCATTTTCGGCCATGCCAAAGACGGTAACATCCATTTTGTGGTCACCCAGACCTTCCGGTCCGACGGGGAAGTGGCCCGCTACGATGCCTTCATCCGGGATGTGGTGGAGCTGGTAGTGAAGAAGTACGACGGTGCGCTCAAGGCCGAGCACGGTACGGGCAGGAATATGTCGCCGTTCGTAGAGACTGAATGGGGGGAAGAAGCATACGCGATCATGAAGAGACTGAAGCAGGCGGTGGATCCTCATGACCTTCTCAATCCGGGGGTGATCATCAATGATCATCATGACGCTCACCTCCGTGACCTGAAGCAGATGCCTACAGTAGAAGAGGAGGTCGACAAGTGTATTGAGTGCGGTTTTTGCGAGCCCAGCTGCCCTTCTCGTCAGCTGACCGCCTCGCCCAGAAGACGTATTGTGATCCGCCGTGTGCTGGAGAACCTCAGAGAAGATGGCAAAGCGGCGGAATACCGGGAGCTGAACCGCCAGTTTCAGTTTGACGGCCTGGATACCTGCGCAGTAGACGGCCTGTGTGCCGTGAACTGCCCCGTAAACATTAATACCGGGGACCTGGTCAAGCGGCTGCGGGTAGATGAGCATTCGGTTTTTGAGAATCAGCTGGCGCTGCAAACGGCCAAAAACTTCGGCAGCCTGGTGAGCCTGATGCGTTTCGGGGTGAATGCCGGGCATACTGCCAACCGGTGGTTTGGAAACAAAACAATGAATAGCCTTACGCGGGGCGCCCGTCAGCTGACCGATGCCGTACCTGCCTGGTCTGAGCAGATTTCCAAGCCACCCCGGCTGAATTTCAGGAATGACCCCGATCCGGATATCGTCTATTTTCCGTCCTGCATAACCCGGATGATGGGGACTTATGCAGGCAAATCAAAGAACCTGATCGAAACATTCTACAGCGTTTGTGACAAGGCAGGCGTAAAATCGCGGGTTATCCGGCAGGTGGAGAGCAGCTGTTGCAGCCAGATTTATTCCTCGAAAGGTTTTAAAGATGCCTATAATTTCAAGGCAAACGAGATAGTAGAACGCATGTGGGCTTCTTCGGAGGAGGGAAGACTACCCATTGTGATTGACGTAACTTCCTGTGAATACACGTTGAAACATATTTATCCGGTACTTTCTACTGAAAATAAAAAGCAATACACCAAGCTGACCATCTGGGATAGCGTAGAGTTCCTGCATAAAATAATCCTGCCCCGGGTGGAGGCCGGAAACCGGAAAGATAAAGTGGTGCTGCACCCGGTATGTTCCCTGGAAAAGATGAAGACGGGGCAGCTTTTTACGGATATTGCCCGGAAATTTGCCCGCGAGGTGGTGGTTCCGTTAAATGCCGGGTGCTGTGGAATGGCGGGTGACAGGGGCTTTTTGGTACCGCAGCTAACCGCTTCAGCTACACACCTGGAGGCAGCAGAAGTATGCACCCATTCCGGGGTGAACGGCTATTACTCCTCCACCAAAACCTGTGAAATGGCCATGAGCGAGGCCGTGGGCAAAGATTATGAGGCCATACTCTACCTGGTGGATGAGTGCGCCGTTTCCGGTTAAAAACTAAATGTGAACGGGCGGCTTCGCCTCTTTTTTCCTTAACCATATTAGGCATACAAGTCATATTAGAAACCATACAAGAAAAAACTTATATGTCTAATATGCCTAATATGGTTCAGAAAAACAAGGCGAAGCCGTTTCCATAGTTTATTTCCTTGCGCTCCGCATTGCTTTTATTTTTTTCACGGATGCGTCCTCCAGAAAAGCTTTGTATTCTTTGGTTTCCGCGCCATATAACGCCATCCTGCCACCCTGGTCATAATGAATGCCGAAGCCGTATCTTTTTCCCAGCGGAGAGGCGCGAAGGCAGGGCTGGCCTTTCGAAAAGAAATCATTCCGGGCCTGTTCGTATTCCGGGGGCAGGAGCTCATTCTTTTCTGCGTATATCCGGAATACTACCTCGTCAGAGGTGAATTTATACGGATGTCCGGCGATCAGGTCATATTGCCTTTCTGCTACCGTTTTTTTCTCTTTTTTGGATACAGGCACCTCCCCGAAGTCCACCGGTGAGTCCTCTGCTATTTCTATGAAGGTATTGTGATAATTGGTGGAATGCGTTTTCATAGATGATCTGTTTGATCGATAAAGTTACATCTTCAGCCTCATAATTCAATAACTTATGCGTCTGTAAACAGCGTTTTTTGTTAAGATCAGGCAACCCGGGAATGCCCAAATGCATCTCTGTATTAACGCGCGGCCATTTATACTTCCAAACTTACCGTCTGTATAATAGGAAATGCGCGACATTTCCGCAAAAGATAATTTTGTAAGGAAATGTAAGCTCTAAGAGCATACATCAAGCTATTACTTATAAAAAATAAATATGAAAAAGCTGTTACTCCTTTTAACAGGAATCCTTACTGTTACCTCCTCTGTTTTTGCTCAAAGTGCCGGACAGATCAGGGGCACCGTATGGGATGAGAACAATCAGGTACTTTCCTTTGCCAATGTATTTCTGCTGGCTGCCGGCGATTCCACCCTCGTGAAAACGGCCCTGGCAGATGATCAGGGAAATTTTGCATTTGAAGAGCTGGCATACGGAGAATACCTGGTGTCGGCTTCTATGGTGGGATATCAGAAAGCGGTCACCCCCAGACTGGTGCTTTCGGAAGGCAACCCGGCCGTTAAACTCGACAAGATCGTATTGGCCGCCAGTGCCAACCTCCTGAAAGACGTTACGGTTACGGCCAAAAAACCGCTGCTCGAACAGCACGCCGATAAGCTGGTGATGAACGTGGAAAGCAGTATTGTCAGTGCCGGAAGCACAGCCATGGAGCTCCTGCAAAGGGCGCCGGGAGTTTCCATTGATCAGAACGACAACATCAGCCTGAAAGGCAGGCAGGGGGTGCAGATCTTTATGGATGGTAAACCCACGTATATGAGCCAGGAGCAGCTGGCTAACCTCCTTAAAAACATGGCCAGTGACCAGATCGAAAAGATCGAGATTATCACCAACCCATCTTCCCGCTACGATGCGGCCGGAAATTCCGGTATCATCAACCTGGTGATCAAAAAGAACAAGAACTTCGGAACCAACGGAAGCCTGACAGTGGGCGGCGGATTGAGCATACCTCCTGCCATAGCGGAAGGAGTAGAAGGAAGTATGCCCAAATATAACATCAGCCTGAACCTGAACAACCGGCAGGGGAAATTTAATACCTTTGGAAATGTCAGCTATCGGGCCGGGCAGAATTACGGCGTGAATAAATTCTTCCGTACGCTGGAAGACCGTACTTTCGACCAGTATTCGCTTCGGTATAACGAATCTAACGGGCTTTCTGCGCGGGTGGGAAGCGACTTTTTTGCTACTAAAAAGACGACCTTCGGGGTATTGCTAAATACTAATGTCGGGAAATGGCAGTCGTCAGAACCGATGGAGAACACGACTGTCATACGGGATAATGAAATGCTGTCGTCCTCTCTTCTTACCCATTCCAGCCCGCGATCGGCCTGGGCCAATGTGACATTCAATACCAACTTTAAGCATGTTTTTAATGACAAAGGACAGGAGATCACCGCTGATTTTGATTATTCGATCTATAATAACAAAACCAGGGAGCGGGGAATGATCACGGAATTCTTTGATGCGCAGGGGCTGCCGGCAGGGGATAAGCTGACCGTGACCAGCGACATCCCCAATAAATTCAATATTGTGGCGGTGAAAACCGATTATACCCTGCCGCTACCGGAATCCAATTCAAAAGTGGAAGTCGGTCTTAAGTCGAGCTATGTTAAGTCGGACAATGATATCAAATTCTTTAACGACGGGACGATCGATATGGGCAGAAGCAACCACTTTATTTACACTGAAAACATTAATGCGGCATATACCACCTTTAATAAGAAGGTGAACGACAAATGGCACCTGCAGGCCGGCCTACGTATGGAGCATACCATTTCAAAAGGGGAATCGCTTACCCTGAAGGAGCAGAGAGACCGGAAATACCTGAATATCTTTCCCAGCCTGTATCTGACGCATGTGATTAATAAAAACAATACGCTGAATTTTAATTACAGCCGCCGGATCGACCGGCCGGATTATAAGAGCCTGAATCCGTTTATTTTCTTCCTCGATCCGTACACCTATGAGTTGGGGAATGAATACTTAAAGCCTCAGCTTACCGATGCCGTGGAGATCTCCCATACCCTGAAACAGGCCATCGTAACTTCGCTGGGATACAGCTATACGAATGATTTTTTCTCCCAGGTCGTAAAAAATGCCCGGAATGAACCGGCGATCCTGGAAAAGCTGATCGAGCATAACCCCAATGCGGAAATCGATCCGAACAATGTATCATTTGCTATGCGGGAAAATATCGGGTCGCGCCAGAATTTTAATGCCGGAGTGAGCTTCCCGGTGAAAGTGAGCAAATGGTGGAACATGAACAATAACCTGTCCGCATTTTATGCCATCTACAAAGGAGAACTGATGGGCGATGTGCTGAATGTAACTAACTTCGGGTATAACCTCTTCACCAGCCAGAACTTTGTGGTCGCCAAAGGATGGAATGCCGAGGCTTCTATGTGGTACAATTCCCCTTCTATTGAAGGCACGTTTGCAGGTAAGGAAATTTACGCGATCAATGCGGGTATTTCGCGCTCGCTCTGGAAAAACAAGGGAAGCCTGAGACTGACCGTAAACGATATTTTTGCTACGGCACGTTGGCGTGGAGAAACCGATTTCGGTGGGGTTAAAATGAATATCAGTAACGTATGGGACAGCCGGGGTGTACGTGCCACGCTGGTCTACCGCTTCGGTAATCAGAACGTAAAAGGAGCCCGGAACCGCCAGACCGCTACGAGTGCGGAGCAGAAACGGGTAGGAAGCGAAGGAAATTAAGTGATAAGTTAAAAACTAAAAACGGTCCGCCGCTGCGGTGAAAAGTTAAGGAACATAAGTATATATGAATGTTCCTTAACTTTTAGTTTTTAACTGTCATCTTTTAACTTATATTACCTGTTCATGGTGGCCAGGAACTCCTGGTTAGTCCTGGTCCCCTTCATCTTGGAAAGCAGGAATTCCATGGTTTCCATCGGGTTCATGTCGGCCATATATTTTCTAAGCAGCCATACGCGCTGGAGCTCATCTTTTTCCATCAGCAAATCTTCCTTCCGGGTTCCGGAGGTCAGGATATCGATCGATGGGTATACGCGCTTGTTGGCCAGCCTGCGATCCAGTTGAAGTTCCATATTACCCGTACCTTTGAATTCTTCGAAGATCACCTCGTCCATTTTTGAACCGGTATCGATCAGGGCTGTGGCGATGATGGTCAGTGAGCCCCCGTTTTCGATCTTACGGGCCGCTCCGAAGAAACGCTTGGGCTTATGCAGTGCATTGGCATCCACACCCCCTGAAAGGATCTTACCGGAAGAGGGCTGCGTAGTGTTATACGCCCGCGCAAGACGGGTGATCGAGTCGAGCAGGATCACTACATCGTGACCCGATTCCACCAGCCTTTTGGCTTTTTCGAGCACCATGCCCGAAACCTTCACGTGCCTGTCGGCGGTCTCGTCAAAGGTAGAAGAGATTACTTCCGCTTTTACACTTCGCTGCATATCCGTTACCTCTTCCGGCCTTTCGTCGATCAGCAGGATGATCAGGTAAATTTCCGGGTGATTAACGGTGATGGCATTGGCTATTTCCTTCAGCAGAACCGTCTTGCCGGTTTTGGGCTGTGCCACGATCATCCCCCTTTGACCTTTCCCGATAGGAGAGAAGAGGTCCAGCACGCGGGTAGACATGATCTCCGGACGTGTGCTGAGTGAAATCTTTTCCTGGGGAAATAAAGGAGTGAGGTATTCAAAAGGGATCCTGTCCCTGATCTCTTCGGTGGTTTTACCGTTGACGGTGATCACCTTCAGGAGAGCGAAATATTTCTCTCCATCTTTGGGCGGGCGAATGGTGCCGTGAATGGTATCGCCGGTTTTAAGGCCAAAAAGCTTGATCTGGGAAGGGGATACATAGATGTCATCCGGGCTGGCCAGGTAATTGTAATCGGCTGAACGGAGGAAACCGTAGCTTCCCTCACTCATGATCTCCAGCACCCCGGTGTTATCGATGAGTCCGTCAAACTCTTTCACCAGGCTATTGAACTGCTTTTTTATATTTCTGCCGTAATCGTCTTTGCGTTTAGCTTCCAGGGCTTGTTCTTTGGTGACCTCGTCCACAATACCCAGATCTTCATCTGTGATGTCGGGTACTTCTTCCAGGAGGTCGGAAATATCTAATTCTTCATCCGAAACCACGGGTATAACAACATCTTCAACGAGAGGTTCCGGTGCTGTGATCTCCGGCTCCGGGAATGTTTCCTCAAAGGCAGGGACCGGATTAAGATTGGGAGATTGGGTGGTGTCATCAGAAACTACTCTTGTGATTCTTTTCCTGACTCTGGGAGTCTTAGGGGCTTCTGCCGGCTCTTCAGCAGAGGCCTTTGCTTTACTCTTGGTGGCTCTGGCCGGTTTTTTTTCTTCTTCCACTTAATTGAAATTAATATTAGATTTTGTTCGAAGTCTGAACCTTACAGGTTGGGCAATATGTAGACAGTATGGGTAAAGATTTGATATGAGATGTTCAGGATATACTCACCATCCACGGATAACACACTACAATTAAAGGTATATCTAATTCGAAAAAAATTGGTTTGATGGATCGGGCGGCTTTGGTTTTGCCGACCGGATTTCCAGAAGTGACTTTGAAATCGTATGCAAGATACGACACAAAAGTTATTTCTTCCAAAAAAATAGGGGCTTAATTCTGCAATCGCCTATGAAAACCATAATTTGTCGATGTTAGTAGGGGTTATTGTGGTAATTTTAATGTTATAACTAAGTATTCGGAGTCACATGGGTACCGGTAGTCGTGGCCAATTTTAATATTATAACTCCCCTCGGAAGACCTGTTTTGCGGGGCCGGAAAGGATGATTCCGGTGATCTTTTCACCCGGATTCAGTGACACTTTCAGCTCGCCGCCCAGGGTTTGGATCCGGAGATCGGTAGCCGCAGACCTGATGAGATGGCTTACAATGGCCGCTGCCGTTACGCCGGTTCCGCAGGAATAAGTTTCGTCTTCCACGCCCCTTTCGTAAGTGCGTACTTTCAGGGTGCCGGAGTCGATAACCTGCACAAAATTCACATTGACGCCACCGCGGCTCTGCCAGTAGTCGCTGTAGCGGACCTCCGAACCCAGAGCCTTTACATCCAGTGCGTTGATGTCGTTATGAAAGATCACCAGGTGGGGAGAGCCTGTATTCACAAAATAACCGTCTTTTTCTTCTTTTATCCCCGCCACATCGATCATGTGCAGGAATACGTTGCCGTGCTCTATTTTGGAGCTGTGCGCTCCGTCTACAGCCAGGAAACGGGTGCCGCCTTCAAATATACCCAAATCCGAGGCAAACTGCACCGCACACCGGCCCCCATTGCCGCACATGCTGCCTTCGGCCCCGTCGGCATTGAAATACCGCATTCTGAAATCGTAACCGTCGGTGTTTTCGATGAGGATCAGGCCGTCAGCGCCCACACCGAACCTACGGTGACAGATGCGGGCAATGTTCGCCTGCGTATCATCGAACCGCAATCCGCGGTTGTCGATCATCACGAAATCGTTTCCCGTACCCTGGTATTTGAAGAATTCCATATCTGCAAAACAAAATTAAGCACTTGGATTTTGCTACAAATGTAAAAATCATTTATGGCTGACACTTCATATTTTGCCACAAATGATTCGTGGCAACTAATCATTTGCAGCAACTCACCCTGAAAAAAAAAGTCACCTCAAAGAGATGACGTTTTTCTACAAATTATGAAAAAGCTATTACTTAAAATCTTTAAAGCAATCGCTGCTTATTTTTTCAATTCTTTGATTCTGGCCGCTTTCCCGTGCTTACCTCTCAGGTAATACAGCTTGGCTCTGCGTACTTTACCTTTTCTGATCACTTCGATCTTGTCGATTGAAGGAGAAAGAACAGGGAAAATCCTTTCCACACCTACTCCGTTAGAGATTTTACGCACGGTAAAAGACTCTCCCGGAGTACCGTAGTTTTTCCTTTGGATCACTACTCCCTGGTACAACTGAATACGCTCTTTGTTACCTTCTACAATCTTAACGTACACATTTACAGTGTCTCCTGCCTTAAAGTCAGGAACGTTAGCGTTAGTTCCGTTTACCTCCGACTCTACAAATTTAATTAAGTCCATCTAAATAAAAAAATTAAAAATAAATTTTAAATTTTCAAAGCGGCTTCCTTTAGGCGAAAAGGAGGCATTTGACAAAAAGTGTGGCAAAGTTAAGGCTTTTTTGTCATTTCGCAAATATCCTTTTCGAAAAAGTGCTTAACTCTCAAAAACTTATCTGTCCGGGTCTCACTTTTCCCGCTTGTGGGGAGCCGCTGAGCAACGGATTAACTCTCCCGAACTTATCTATCTCGGCTTCACTTTTCCTATGCCCAGGGCACTGATCATCCAGTTGGACAGTCGCTTGTGGGTTCCCCTCTCTTTGAGGTTGATGAACCAGCCCAGCTTTTTCAGTACGGGCACCCGGTGGGTCTCCACAAATTCCAGAAGGGTGCCGTCAGGATCTTCAATGTAAGTAAAGCGGCCTGCGGCCTCACCCATATCGAAGGAGTTGGCGCTGTCTACCGTAAAGGGGTAACCGTAACTGTTCAGGCGGGCCGCCAGGGCATCCATATCGATGGTATCAAAGCAGAGATGGATATAGCCCAGATCGCCCCAGGTCCGGCCTTCCATGATTTTCCGGGGGGCAGTATCCAGGGCCTGCACCAGCTCGATCTCTGTATTTCCGATCAGGCGGGTAAAGGCGCCCGTTTTGCTTTCCTTTTTCCGGAGGAGAACCCGCCGGAAGGTGTTTCGGCTCTGTCCCAGCTCTGCCAGATCCTCAAAAAAACCGGTTTTGTCATAAACTACTTCGTGCAAGCCCAGGGCCTCGGTATATAATGGGAGCGCTTTTTCCATATTACTGACCCCTATCACGGCTCCCAGCACGCCCCCGGTGTTGGAGGCTTTGGGTTTGAACCAGGAGTCATCTTCCACCACCTGGATCACATTTCGGTAAGGGTCTTTAAGCCAGACCACGGGTTTATTGTCCGGGCCGGATACCGCTTTAAGGCTGTTGGCATAAGCAAAATCGCCCAGGTTTTGACACTTGATCTTTGCGGCAAAAATGCCCAGATCGCCGAAAGCAGGCTCAAATCCTGCTGCCAGGGGCAGCGGTCTTTTGGACTCCCAGATCTCCGCGCCGCCGCCGCCGGCAATATTTAAGGCCATAATGGCCCGCCGCCGCCGGATGTTGCCGTCGGTGTAGCGGACCATCAGCTTGGCATCGGCCACATCATCAAAGAGCGGGATGTTCAGGTTAAAGGTCCGGTTATACCAGTGGAATGCTTCTTCCGCATTGACCACGCCTATTCCTATCTGTTGAATGCCGGTTATGAGATTTTCCATTTCGTTTTAGTTTTCGTGGTTTCAAAGTTAAGGAGAGTTTTTAAACAGCTTCCGGCGAATTCAGATTATTTTTGTATATCAAAGCTATCGTCTATGCTCAGCGCTGTTCATCACATGGCCATCATCGTTTCGGATTACCATCGTTCCAAAGATTTTTATACCCGGGTGCTCGGACTGGAGGTGTTGCGGGAAGTTTACCGGGCGGATCGCGATTCCTGGAAGCTGGACCTGGCGCTTAACGGGCAATATGTGATCGAGCTGTTTTCTTTCCCCCAACCGCCGGCACGGGTCAGCAGACCGGAAGCGACCGGCTTACGTCATCTGGCCTTCGGGGTGGAAAACCTGGCCAAATGTGTAGAAGAGTTAAAAGAAAAAGGAGTAATTTGTGAGCCCGTACGTACCGATGAGTACACCGGTAAACGTTTTACTTTTTTCGAAGATCCCGATAAATTACCTTTGGAGCTATATGAAATATAAAGACCTCGATTCCCCCTCCCTGGTTATTTTTAAAGACCGCGTGGTGCAGAATATCGATGAGATGATCCAAGTGGCCGGCGGTACTGTCCGACTGATGCCGCACATAAAAACCAATAAAATGGAAGCGGTGATCCGCCTGATGATCGATAGAGGGATTACCCGTTTTAAAGCTGCCACTATCGCCGAAGCAGAACTGGCAGCCCTGTCAGGGGCCGGAAGTGTGCTTATTTCGCATCAGTTGGCGGGGCCGAAGATCGGCCGGCTGAAAAACCTGATGGATAAATATCCGGAAACCGCTTTTGCGACCCTGGTCGACTGTCGTGAAGTAGCGGATGAACTCGCCGCTAAACTGGAGAAAGTTACGGTTTATCTGGATATCAATAACGGAATGAACCGTTCAGGGCACGGCCTGAATGAAGATCTGTGGCCGTTTTTTGAGTATGTTCTAGCTAAAAAGAATATCGAAATACAAGGACTTCATATTTATGACGGGCACATCACAGATGCCGATTTTACGGAACGGCAAAATCGGGTGAGTGCGGGAATGAAGCTCCTGGAGGAATTTATTGAAGCGGTTAGAAAAAAGATTGAAAATCCGGAACTGGTTTGCGGCGGCTCACCGGCATTTACTGCGCATGTTCTCACGGAAAACCGCACTCTTTCGCCAGGTACAAGCGTTTTCTGGGACTGGGGCTATGGCGACAAGTTTAAGGAACAGCATTTTAGCCCGGCGGCCTATGTGCTCACGCGGGTTATCTCAAGGCCCGTTGCCGGCATCATTACCGTAGATATGGGGCACAAAGCGGTTTCGGCCGAAAACCCCGTAAACTTCAGGGTCCGCTTTCCTGAAAACCCGGATTTAAACTTAAAAAGCCAGAGCGAAGAGCACGGTGTTTTGGAAACCGACCGGTGGGAAAGCTACAAAGTAGGCGATGTATTGCTGGGGATTCCTTATCATGTATGCCCTACCGTGAATTTATACGACCAGGCTTATGTTTTTAATAAAGGAGAATATGCCGGTATCTGGGATATTGCTGCAAGGAAAAGGAAAATCACCGTATGAAATTTACTTTGTACGAAGAACACTGAAGAAGGAGTCACTGTGTAGATACGCAAGATTTTGCGTCTCTACACTATGAAAGCTCGCGAAGTCCTATTTTGAAACAGTTTAAACAGAGATAATGAAATGTTAATTTCTGCTTTTTAATCCCGCACTAATTTTTTAGAAGGTATTTTTGCAGATTATTGAAAATAAAAATTAAAGCGTAATGCTTCGTTCATTTCTTGGGCAAATAGGCCATGCTTCGGTCATTCTGGCTTTTCTTTCATCGGTTATTTCGGCTTACGTGTATGTGCTGGCCTCCCAAAAGGAAAGTACCGGATACTGGAAAAAACTGGCGCCGAAACTTTTCATTGTACATGGGATCTTCGTTATAGGGGTGGTGGCCACTCTCTTTTCTATTATTCTGAACAAATACTTCGAATATCATTATGCCTGGGACAATACCTCGCTGAGCCTCCCGGTAGGCTATGCCATTTCTACTTTCTGGCAGGACCAGGAGGGGAGTTTCCTGCTGTGGATGTTCTGGAACGTGCTGGTGGGGTTCGCCCTCATCTTTTGGTTCCGGACCAAAGGGAAGCTCTATCAGGGGTATGAAAACCCGATGATGGCTGTTTTTGCGGCGGTTCAGGCCTTTTTGACCAGTATGATCATCGGTGCGGTGCTTTTCTCTGATTTTAAGCTGGGAAGTACACCGTTTCTTTTGCTCCGGGAGTCTATGCCGCATCTGCCCTTATGGACCACCAACCCTGACTTTATTCCCAAAGACGGCAACGGTCTGAACCCATTGCTTCAAAACTACTGGATGGTGATCCACCCGCCTACTACCTTTTTAGGATTCTCGATGACTACCGTCCCCTTTGCTTTTGCAGTGGCGGCCCTGTGGAAACGCGACTACGAAGGCTGGATCAAGGTAGCTCAGCCCTGGACACTGGCTGCAGCTATCCTGCTCGGTATAGGGATCATGATGGGGGCGATCTGGGCCTATGAGACCCTGAATTTCGAAAGTTACTGGAACTGGGACCCCGTGGAGAATGCGGTATATGTACCCTGGCTGGTGATGATAGGAGCTTTGCATACCATGATGATCTCGCACAAAAGCTCCTCTGCCCTGAAAACCACTTTTGTGCTGACCATCGTTCAGTTTATTCTGATACTTTACAGTACCTTCTTAACCCGTAGCGGGGTGCTGGGATCGGCTTCCGTACACTCTTTTACTGACTTAGGCCTTTCGGGTCAACTGTTGGTTTATCTGTTCTTCTTTATCCTGGTTTCCGTAGCTTTGCTGGCCTTCCGCTGGAAAGAGCTACCGCAGGATGAACAGGAAGTTTCCACCTACTCCTCCGATTTCTGGATATTCATAGGGGTGACCGTGCTGGTGCTGGCAGCATTCCAGCTCACCGTTACCACCTCTATTCCCGTATATAATAAAATTGGAGAGCTCTTTGGGGCAAAGCTGAATATGGCCATGCCTACCGACCCCATTACCCACTTTACCGTATTCCAGATGTGGCTGTTCATAGCAGTGGTGATCCTTACCGGTATCGCCCAGCACTTTTTCTGGAAAAACCAGGGTAAGCTCACCTGGAATAAGCTGGTGAATCCCCTGGTGATCAGTCTGCTGCTGACTGCCGTGATGATCTCGCTGACCGGTGTGAACAAGTGGCAGTATATCCTGCTGCTGGCAGCAGGCATATTCTGTATCACGGCTAACCTTACGATTCTTTTTCAGTTCAGGAAAGGAAAGATCGCCGGCGGGGCGGTGTCACACATCGGCGTGGCGATGATGCTGATCGGGATCATGTATTCTTCGGCTTATGAAAAAGTGATCTCACTGAACTTTGAAGGCAATCAACTCTTCAGGAATGAAAAGGATAACCAGGAAAGCACCCTGCTGTATGTGAAGCGACCCACCCGTATCCAGGACTTTAGCCTGACCTATGGCGGCGAGTTCCTGAAGATCCGGAAAATACCGGGTTTCGTGGAAAAGCGTTTTGTGCAGCAGGTGATCAACAGCGATTATAAAGGAATTATGCGCGCCGACCTGATGGATGGCGATAAGCTGCTGGCAAAGAAAGGCGATACAGTGGAGTTCAACAGTGAGAATACCTATTACCAGGTGAACTTTAAACGGGGAGAGAAGGATGACTTCAATCTCTATCCCCGTTACCAGATCAACCAGCAAATGGGAAATGTGGTTTCACCCGACATCAGGCATTACTGGAACAAAGACATCTATTCCCATGTAAACTACGTGACCACCGGCGATGATAAGCAGTGGACCCCGACCGAAGAATATGCCGTGGCTTTAAAAGATACCTTTTTCCTCAATGATCATATTGCCATCCTGGACGAAGTAAACCAGCTGAACGAGCTTGATGGCCTGCCCCTGAATGAAGGCGATGTGGCGGCCGAAGCTACCCTACGGATCCTGGAACGTGACGGTGAGCGAATCCTGAAACCGGTATTTGCCATTAAAAATCGGGAGATATGGAGTATTCCGGTGGTTAGCAATGAGCTGGGGATCCGTGCACAGCTTCTCCGGATCGACCCGGCCAGCGGCCTGTTTACCTTCGGGATCAACCGCGGCGAAAAAGAATATATTATTCTCAAAGCGATCGAGAAGCCGTTCATTAATATATTATGGACGGGTACGGCCCTGGTGTTTATCGGTTTGGGCATTAGCTCGTTCCGGCGGTTTAGAATGATTACATGAAAAAGTGGATCACCATAGGATTTTACCTCATCATAGCCGCTCTCCTCATCCTGATATGGGAGAGCGTGAGGTCCTTTAAGCTCTTTAAGGGCGGTGAGGCTGTTACGCGCCATAATATCGTACTGAAGGAGATCTCGGAGCTGGGTAGGTTAGAGCTGGTGAAGTATTCTTACCGAGATGTAGTGGAGCAAAGTATTACACGCGACTTTCTCCCGGACCCCAAAGCCATCCTGATCATACAGGGTGAGGCAGTGGGCTGCATCGACCTCCGGAAAGTGAGAGCAGAAGATATCATCACCCTGCGCGACACGCTGGTGGTTCACCTCCCCAAACCGGAGATCTGCTACCATAAGATCGATCACAGCCGCTCCAAAGTGTATCATACCGAGTACGCTTTTATGAACGAAGGATTGCTCCTGGAAGAAGCCTGGAAAAGGGCGGAACAGCAGATCCTGCAGTCGGCGCTGGATTCGGATATCCTGGAACAGACACGCCAAAACGCCGGCCTGGTACTAAAGCCCCTGCTGGAAAATGCTACCGGCAAAAAAGTGGTGCTGCGGTATCCGCTGGAAGGGGAGTTGAGGCGCCTAAAATAGTTGGCCGGATCGGGCTTTCAGTTCAATATACGGCAACTTAATTGGTTTTAACGATCTTTGTAAGAGAGAACGTCCGCTAATATCATTTGAGCATCAAAATGTACCTGTCCGAAATAAATATATATCCGATCAAATCCCTGGGTGGAATTTCTTTAACGGAATCGGTCATTGAAGAAAAAGGCCTGCAATACGACCGTCGCTGGATGCTGGTGGATGAAAACGGTGATTTTCTGAGCCAGCGCGAACACCCCCGGATGGCTACTTTCAAAATGTCTCTTACGGAAAATGGCTTAGGGGTTACTCACGATAACGATCATCTGGAGATCCCTTTTGAACCGCTTTCCAAAGAAAAGATCAAAGTCAGGATCTGGAATGATGTAACCGATGCGGTGCCGTATCCGGAAGAGATCAATGTCTGGTTCTCCCGGCATCTGGCTAAAAATTGCCGCCTGGTGAAAATGCAGGAAGAAACCCGCCGGGAAGTAGACCCGGAATACGCCATCCGGCAAAACCGGGACGTGGTCAGCTTTGCCGACGGCTACCCTTTTTTGCTGATCGGTGAAAATTCACTGCATGATCTGAATTCCCGGCTCGACCAACCCATTCCGATGAATCGTTTCCGCCCGAATTTAGTGGTTAGCGGAACTGAACCTTTCGAAGAAGGGAACTGGAAACAGGTACGGATCGGTGAAACTGTTTTTCATTCGGTGAAGCCCTGCGCACGATGTGTCATGACCACCATCGACCAGAACACAGGGCTTTCAAATGCCCCTGAACCGCTTAAAACTCTGTCAAAATACCGTTTGGTACGGAAAAATGGTAAAAGCAAAATTCTTTTCGGCGAAAATTTAATAGCAGAAGCTCCGGGCAAAACGATCCGGCTAAGGGATAAAGTGGAGGTAGTTGAAGTCCTCATCCGGTTAACGTGAAAACAGGTAAGTAAGAATATGACAAAGAATGAGTTTATGGATCTGGCTCTTTCGTTTCCATGGACAGAACCCTGCCCGCACTTTGAGCGGATCGGCTTCAGAATAACCGGTAAAAGAATGTTTGCCTCTTACCTCGAAAAAGACCATTCGGCCAACATCTTTCTGACGCCTGCCGAACAAAAGGTCTTTTGTGAAATAACAGGTATTTACCCTGTTCCGAATAAATGGGGAGAAAAAGGGATCACTACTTTTTTACTTGATCAGGTTCCGAAAGAAATAGTGACGGAAGCCCTCCTGTCGGCGTACAACAGTATATTGAAACCTAAAGCATGAGGAGACAATTCAGTGAACTTGTTTAATGAAACCGTGTTTTCGTTTCGATACCGGCATCTTTTTATCCACCCAGTCGATTAAAGATCCGGCATACTCAAGTCCGTCCTTAGCGTTCCCATACGATGGATTTCCGTCATATCCCATCGATAAATGGAGGGTTTTGTATACCGCGTCGAAATCATTTTGTCTTGACTGATCAATTCTCCCTATAGCCATACGGTAATCTTTTTGACCGGGGCGCGAATCTTTCGTCTTTTTAATATTAAACAGGGCATCAAGTGCGTACAATACACCGGTATATGCGGTATGGCCGGCCATTTTTACATATTTTTGGTCAGTATACTTATTGTTTACCTTCCTGCCGTTTTCGTTTAAAATCCGTTTGGCGTTTTCGATATACCGGTAAGCTTCCTGTATGGGGTCTTTTTTTTCTATCATTTTAGCTGGTATTTAGTGAATTTAATATACAAATATAAAAACCCTGGGGAGGTTCAAGAGGCAATCGCATTTGAAACCCGGCACAGATATCCTAACCTATAGAGAATCTGCAGCCCTGCGTATCCGATCCGCCAGATCTGTCAGGGCTCCCTTTAATTGTTCCAGTTCATCCGGGCTAAAGCCCCCTTCGCTACCGTTAGCATCTACACCATCTATTTTATCATAAATCCAGGTGGGTGAGCGTTTAAAATACCGATCGGCTATCTTTGCCCAGCTTACTTCTAACAATAGGTCACCGAGTTTTTTTTTGACATGGACATTTTTCGCTAAAACCATATTCATATTTATTTAAAAGATTTAGGGGGAATAATTGTTTTCGTAAAGTAATGTATGAAAAAGCCTGGTTATCCACCTTTCCAGTTCCGTAGATGGATTATGTTTTGATTTTTTAAAATTCCTATCGCTTCGATAAGTTCCTTTTCTTGTTTCGTAAGTTGCATTCCCGGATTTTAATAGCATTTAAAAATACCATGAGGATTCATGCGAAACAAACCTACCGGGGAGAATTACTGAAAAATGGTGTATTTTTTATCCAGAGTGAAGAAATGTCACTAATATAACCTTTTGGTAAGCGGAATTTTCATCAAAATTACTTTGGCCCCACTGCCATTAAAAAACGCCCTCATCGCGGGGCGCCTTTTAATATACACACAACATGTTTAAATTTACAATCGCAAATTTACTGATTTAATAACGTATAGGGTTAACGGCGAATTGCTTATAGAAATTTATATACCATGAAAAAGATTGAATACTTCCTTGTACTGAATTTCATAATCTTCTTTTTAAGTGGAGAAATGAGCTGTGCCCAGTTCTATCCAAAGGTGGTTGAAACCCTGAAACACGACATTCTTAAAGAAGCGGAATGGGCCTTAAAGCAAAATCCGGAAACCATAACTTCCCGGCCCGCCCCGAGAAGCGCAGGAGGGAAACATGATTTTTCTTCTGAAGGGGATTACTGGTGGCCTGACCCCCTTAATCCTGACAGTGCCTACATTCAGAAAGACGGACAAACCAATCCCGATAACTTTACGGCTCACCGGCTGGTCATGATCCGTTTTTCCAGGATCATGGGGGTACTTGCTTCTGCTTATAAAATTACCGGCGATGAAAAATACGCAAAAGCCTGCGTAAAGCATGCTGATGCCTGGTTTAAAGATGGGCTTACACGAATGAATCCCCATCTTTTGTATGCTCAGTCTATCAAAGGAAGGGTAACAGGCAGAGGTATAGGCATTATTGACACCATACATCTGATGGAGGTTTCGCAAGCGTTACTTGTTATTTCGAAATCGAAAAATGTGAATAAGGAAGATCTGGATATATACAAATCATGGTTTAAACAATACCTGCAATGGCTTACCACGCATCCTTACGGGCTTGCCGAAATGAATGCAGCCAATAACCATGGCACCTGCTGGGTAATGCAGGTAGCGGCCTTTGCAAAATTTACAGGGGATGAAAAACTTATGGAACTTTGCCGCGACCGGTTTAAAAATAAGCTTTTACCTGATCAGATGGCTACAGACGGCAGCTTTCCGCTTGAGCTGAAGAGAACGAAGCCCTACGGTTATTCCATATTCAACCTCGACGCCATGGTGATGATCGCACAAATCCTTTCTACCGGAAAATCTGATCTTTATCGCTTTGAGACGCATGATGGAAAATCATTAAAAAAGGGCCTGGAATTCTTATACCCTTATCTGAATGATAAAAATCAATGGCCTTATCCGAGGGATGTGATGTATTGGGACCAGTGGCCTGTGGCTCAGCCCTGCTTACTTTTCGGAGCGCAGGCGTATGGTATTCATCCCTGGTTTGTAACGTGGCAAAAAGGCGATCATCACCCGGCTGAAGCCGAGGTTATCAGGAATTTACCCATAAGGAACCCTTTGTTATGGATAGAGAACCAGGAAATAAAGAAATTGTAAAAGTGAAATTCTTCAAATGATGATTATAAAAACACTCATTGATGATTCAACCATTCCATGGCAGAAATCAGGCGATGGAATAAAGAGAAAGGTAATGGCTTATGACGATAAAATGATGGTCGTCAAAGTAGCTTTTGAAACAGGGGGCGTAGGAGCTCTTCACCATCACACCCATACGCAGGCCAGTTACATATCCAAAGGTAAATTTGAGATTGTGATCGGGGAAGATAGAATGGTGCTTTCGGAAGGGGATGTTTATTTTGTTCCTTCGGATATCATTCATGGTGCTGTTTGCCTTGAGGAAGGTGAACTGATCGATGTGTTTAGCCCTGTAAGGGAAGATTTCCTTTGACAGGATCAGGTAAGGAAAATTTTTAGTTACTCCTTCTATTGGGTTCGTTATTCAACAATATTCGTGACAAGTCTACTGCCGGGAAAGCAGTTAGTTGACGAGTTGTGAATTGCTTTTAAATTGATTTTCAGGATGAAAAATATACACATTAATATAAAGAACCTGTTTACAGCGATTTCGATCTTTGTAGTATCTCTGTGTATTTCCTGCCAGCAGAAATCACCAACTTTTGAATCCGGGAATCCCTCTCTTTCTTTTGTTGCCGATACCATGCCCGCCGGGGCACTCTTGGCCGAAGGGGGCAGTATTACGTTTGAGGTAGATTGGGCCTACACCAAGTGGACCATTAAAAGCGACTCTGTGGTTGAAGGAACCCGGTTCATATTAAACACTGTACCCTATTCTGCCGGAGCGGATAATACTTCAGGTAAAACAACGGTTACATTACACTATTCAAAAAATGACACGTATAATACTAAAAAACAGGTACTGGTTTTATCCGGCGGAGATGGCGGCGTCATTCGTAAGTATTTTGGCATAACCCAATCACCCAAAACCATATAACCGGTGTCAGTGACGATAGATACATCGCTTGCCTACCAAAAAATTTCCGGGTTTGGCGGAGCCAATATGATGTGGGGCACAGATTATCTTAATGCATCTGAAATAAAATCGGCTTTTGGCACCGGTGACAACGAACTGGGGCTTTCTATATACAGAGTAAGGCTTTCTTCAGACAAAAATGAATGGGGAGGAATCGTAAATACGGTTAAAGAAGCCAAATCTCAGGGAGCCGTCATATTGGCTTCGCCGTGGTCACCACCGGCGGGCCTGAAAAGCAATAACAGTACAGTCAGCGGGCATTTACCTGAATCCGGCTATGGGGATTATGCTGCACATCTGAATGATTTTGCCGGGTATATGGCCTCACAAAATGCCGCGGTTGACGTGGTGTCAGTACAAAACGAGCCGGATATTCAGGTGAGTTATGAATCCTGTGACTGGACACCGGCAGAAATTTTTAGTTTTGTAAAAAACCACGGCAACACCATAGAGGGAGTGAAATTAGCGGCAGCGGAATCCTTTAATTTTAAACAAAACTATACTGACCCTATACTGACTGACCCTGCAGCCAGTGACAATCTGGATATAGTGGCGGGCCATATTTACGGGGCGGGGCTGGCTCCGTATACGCTTGCGACACAGAAAGATAAAGAAGTATGGATGACTGAATATCTGCTCAATCAAAACAGTGGCAGCAGTGCCGCTAACTGGAACCGGTCAGAAGCAGCCATCTGGGCAGAAACCATGACTATGCTGGGCACAGTACATGATGCCATGAAAAACAACTGGAATGCCTACATCTGGTGGTATATCAGGCGGTATTATTCATTCTTAGGCGATGGTGAGCAGGGCACAGCCCGAGGGCAGATACTCAAGAGAGGCTATGCCTTTTCACACTATTCGAAATTCATACGTCCCGGTTACATGAGGATATCTGCTACGCATAACAGTGATGGAAACATAAAATTAACGGCTTATAGAGGGGATAACAAAATGGTGATAGTAATCATTAACGGCGATAACGTCACAGTACCGGAAGTAAACCTGAATACGGGACTGAATGTGTCTTCGGCAGAGTCATACATTACTTCCGTATCACAAAACAGACAAAAACAGACACTTAACGCCTTACAGAATACGGTGAAAATCTCGCTTGCTCCATTGAGCGTCACTACAGTAGTAATGAATTTCTGAATGTGTGTTGTGAATTGCTTTCAAATTGATTTTCAACGATATTCGTGACAAGGCGGGTGCTGATCACTATAGCGATCAAACCGTTGTGAATTGCTTTCAAATTGAATTTCAACGATATTCGTGACAAGTTGGGCAAACAGGAAGACGACTAAAGTATAGTTGTGAATTGCTTTCAAATTGAATTTCAACGATATTCGTGACAAGAAACCACGTTCGCCGCCCCCGTTTTGTCTAGTTGTGAATTGCTTTCAAATTGAATTTCAACGATATTCGTGACAAGCATAGCTCTGATCGGCAAAGCCAAGGCCCAGTTGTGAATTGCTTTCAAATTGAATTTCAACGATATTCGTGACAAGTCCACAAAATGGGGCTCTTGTATTATAGTGGTTGTGAATTGCTTTCAAATTGAATTTCAACGATATTCGTGACAAGTCTATCCAGGCCCTGCAAAAGCAAAAGCACGTTGTGAATTGCTTTCAAATTGAATTTCAACGATATTCGTGACAAGTTCTTTGTCATACTTCTGCATCTCGTCCCAGTTGTGAATTGCTTTCAAATTGAATTTCAACGATATTCGTGACAAGCAGGCATCGGAGTTATTAGACTTCTTTCAAGTTGTGAATTGCTTTCAAATTGAATTTCAACGATATTCGTGACAAGTTAAAAAACTAAAAATGTAATTGTATGCCTGTTGTGAATTGCTTTCAAATTGAATTTCAACGATATTCGTGACAAGTTTCGTTGTTCATTTTATTGATTTTTATGAGTTGTGAATTGCTTTCAAATTGAATTTCAACGATATTCGTGACAAGTCTTGCTTATTGTTTAATGCTTGTTGTGTAGTTGTGAATTGCTTTCAAATTGAATTTCAACGATATTCGTGACAAGTAATCGATGTTCATTATGATGTTACTGAGGGTTGTGAATTGCTTTCAAATTGAATTTCAACGATATTCGTGACAAGATGATACGTTTCGTTCAAATTCTCCACTTTGTTGTGAATTGCTTTCAAATTGAATTTCAACGATATTCGTGACAAGATTAACCCCCAAAATGAGCAACACCCATGGGTTGTGAATTGCTTTCAAATTGAATTTCAACGATATTCGTGACAAGGCCGCTAAAGCCAGGATCCCCGGTATCCAGTTGTGAATTGCTTTCAAATTGAATTTCAACGATATTCGTGACAAGTATAATATTTCTCAATAACTTCATCTAATGTTGTGAATTGCTTTCAAATTGAATTTCAACGATATTCGTGACAAGAAATTTAACTTAGAATAATCATGAAAGATTGTTGTGAATTGCTTTCAAATTGAATTTCAACGATATTCGTGACAAGGCCCAGCTAATATCTTTGTGTATTCATCAAGTTGTGAATTGCTTTCAAATTGAATTTCAACGATATTCGTGACAAGAAATTAAGCTACCAAACTCAGGTTCCCAGTGTTGTGAATTGCTTTCAAATTGAATTTCAACGATATTCGTGACAAGTTGCCATTCTATAGGACACTTTTACCTATTGTTGTGAATTGCTTTCAAATTGAATTTCAACGATATTCGTGACAAGGATGACACAAAACGGGCTATCGCCAAAGCCGTTGTGAATTGCTTTCAAATTGAATTTCAACGATATTCGTGACAAGTTCAGCGGGGTGAATAACTTTATGGAGGTGGTTGTGAATTGCTTTCAAATTGAATTTCAACGATATTCGTGACAAGGGCGGCCCGCTCCTTTGCGAGATCCGCCCCGTTGTGAATTGCTTTCAAATTGAATTTCAACGATATTCGTGACAAGAGCTGCTAAAAATAGGTGCTGTGGGCGGGCGTTGTGAATTGCTTTCAAATTGAATTTCAACGATATTCGTGACAAGGCGAAGCTTCCTGGAAGCATGAGGAAGTAGTTGTGAATTGCTTTCAAATTGAATTTCAACGATATTCGTGACAAGGAAATTAAAATATCCGCCTTCCCCTTTATTGTTGTGAATTGCTTTCAAATTGAATTTCAACGATATTCGTGACAAGGCCACTTCAACAGCTTCATTCATGCTGTTAGTTGTGAATTGCTTTCAAATTGAATTTCAACGATATTCGTGACAAGTGGTCATGTTTGGGAGTGCAGGGATGAACAGTTGTGAATTGCTTTCAAATTGAATTTCAACGATATTCGTGACAAGACCGGTTACCTTGTTAATCACTCCTTCGCTGTTGTGAATTGCTTTCAAATTGAATTTCAACGATATTCGTGACAAGTTTCGGAGGCGCCATCTTCATGAACGACCTGTTGTGAATTGCTTTCAAATTGAATTTCAACGATATTCGTGACAAGAAAAAAATATGACATACTTGAAATCACCGGGTTGTGAATTGCTTTCAAATTGAATTTCAACGATATTCGTGACAAGTTAGACATAAAATTCAACGCATCTATCATTGTTGTGAATTGCTTTCAAATTGAATTTCAACGATATTCGTGACAAGGAACTGGCCCGAAACACCAAATCCACCTCCGTTGTGAATTGCTTTCAAATTGAATTTCAACGATATTCGTGACAAGTATGACGATAGTGGGCGTTTGTCGGGCTTCGTTGTGAATTGCTTTCAAATTGAATTTCAACGATATTCGTGACAAGGATAGGGCGGGGTTGGATCTCTGCCCTGCGGTTGTGAATTGCTTTCAAATTGAATTTCAACGATATTCGTGACAAGGATTTTACTATGGAAGAGATCAAGCCAATGGTTGTGAATTGCTTTCAAATTGAATTTCAACGATATTCGTGACAAGCGGCTCTGGCTTTAAAAGTGTGTATACTGTGTTGTGAATTGCTTTCAAATTGAATTTCAACGATATTCGTGACAAGATATACACATCATAGTTATGGATCCGGTGCGTTGTGAATTGCTTTCAAATTGAATTTCAACGATATTCGTGACAAGAAGAGGATCCTGGACAAGATGAGTGCGGAAGTTGTGAATTGCTTTCAAATTGAATTTCAACGATATTCGTGACAAGAGTTCGAGGTTGCTTGCTCTTTTTTCGGTCGTTGTGAATTGCTTTCAAATTGAATTTCAACGATATTCGTGACAAGTACAGCGGGGATGTGCTGCACACAAACTCTGTTGTGAATTGCTTTCAAATTGAATTTCAACGATATTCGTGACAAGCAGGCTTTCCCTCACCTTCCGGCTGAACCCGTTGTGAATTGCTTTCAAATTGAATTTCAACGATATTCGTGACAAGCTGGAAAGATGAATTAACCCAGGCTGAGCTGTTGTGAATTGCTTTCAAATTGAATTTCAACGATATTCGTGACAAGTACGGAATATTTTAAGTCATTGTCATCATGGTTGTGAATTGCTTTCAAATTGAATTTCAACGATATTCGTGACAAGTACGGAGTGAAAATAAATAACTTAGACAATGTTGTGAATTGCTTTCAAATTGAATTTCAACGATATTCGTGACAAGTACGTCTTCTACTATAGTGGCCATCGCGGTGTTGTGAATTGCTTTCAAATTGAATTTCAACGATATTCGTGACAAGGTGACGATAAGTTTATTCATGACGCCGAGCGTTGTGAATTGCTTTCAAATTGAATTTCAACGATATTCGTGACAAGTAAAGATGGTTATTCAGATGGCCAGCCGGAGTTGTGAATTGCTTTCAAATTGAATTTCAACGATATTCGTGACAAGTTCGATATTGAACAGGAATTGCGGCAATCGGTTGTGAATTGCTTTCAAATTGAATTTCAACGATATTCGTGACAAGCGAAAAGGGGAAGTCCAGTTGTATTACTCTGTTGTGAATTGCTTTCAAATTGAATTTCAACGATATTCGTGACAAGGATAGACTCTTCAATTATGTTCGCCTGCGTGGTTGTGAATTGCTTTCAAATTGAATTTCAACGATATTCGTGACAAGGGTATGCCGTACAATTACAACTCACTGGCTGTTGTGAATTGCTTTCAAATTGAATTTCAACGATATTCGTGACAAG
>CAZLXI010000033.1:3194-46340 GCA_964563435.1 uncultured Lacihabitans sp. | reverse complement strand
CGCTTGATTATACGATCTGTGATAATACGAATCCGGATAATTGTGACGATGCCACCATCCTGATCCGCGTAGGTACGTTTGACCTGGCTCTTCGTAAAGAGATTAAAGCAGGACAAAAGGCGGTGTTTAAAGAAGACGATGAAGTGACGTTTGTGATCACCGTTATCAACGAAGGGACTATCGACGCTACCGATGTGGAAGTGGTGGATTATGTTCCGGAAGGGTTGGAGCTGATAGGAGACGACTGGACCCTTACCGGTGATAAAGCCAAGCTGACGACCCCGATATTGTCACTGCCTGCCGGACAGGAGATCAGCATTGAGATCACATTCCGTGTAAGCTCTGATGCCAAACCTTCTATCCGGAATGCGGCGGAGATCAGCTCTGCCAAAGGCGGAACGGATATTGACTCGGTATTTGACGAAGACCCGTTCAATGACGAAGAAGGCGAAGACGATTTTGATACTTCACTCATTACCATATGTAAGAAAGGCGGTAATTGCCTGCCGGTAAAAACCACAAAGATCCGGTAACTTCAGAAGCCATAAATATAAAGCAAAAGGTGTCTCCCGTGTTTGTCATCAACAAACACGGGAGACACTTTTCATTTTAATAAGTTCCAGACCAGGTTCACAGATCCCCAATTGACCTGAGCATACGACATTTTGCGTATTTCCGGATCTTCTTTCCGACGCTAATTTTGAAAGAAAAATCTTAAGTATGAAAAGAAAAATTACGTTGGCAATTTTATGTTTTTGGGGAATAACCGTATTCTCTGCCTGTTCAAAAATTAAGGATATCATTGAGCAGGAAGACGGAGGAGAGGGCTCAGTAAATACCCTGGGTATGCTGGGGATAAGTAGCGGAGACGGTATTTTTGTGGGCGTCAGATCTTATTCGGTTCAGAGTACGCCCATCGGGGATATGGAAGTGATCATCGGAACGGCAGTAGCGGCGGTGGGCGATTTAAAGACGGGTGCGTTTCTGGAGGCCGGAGAGGTGAAATGCTATGTGGGCTCTTCTCCCACCGCTTATACTTTAACCCGTCAGCCTAATAAATCGTATGTTTTTACACCTACCGCTACCAACTACCAGGGAATACCATTCCAGGATGGAACCGCAGGTATGCCCTTTTGGGAGGTTAATGAGCTGGGGATCAGTAAAGGTTCTTACTACCGTTTTCCCCGTAAACCGGAGCTCCTGTCTTCTACAGAGATTACACGGGGCACTGACAACGAAGTGCGGTTTCGTTCGAATGACGGCCATGAGTTACTGGTGATCATCAGCTCGGGTAACCAGTATGTTTATAAGAGATTAAAAAGTAGTGATGCTGAATATATTAACCAGAGAGTGACGTTTTCGGCTTCAGACCTGAACAGGCTTCCCGCATCAGACCAGGCGCTTATCCAGGTTGTTCCTTTTACCATTCACACCTCTTCTGTTTCAGGAAAGGAATACTATTTTATTAATGAAACCGTATTGACGAAGTCAGCAAACCTGAAGTAAATCAGGAAACACCTTCACTATTCTAAACCCGGATTTCTGCTACGTAATCCGGGTTATTTTTTTACAGGTGATTCCAACCATTTATGTGTTTTTTGAGTCAGGATTATAATAACCTGTCGGTAATATGAAAAGAATAGCTTCCTTACTTTTTCTTGTATCCTTCTTCAGCTGCGGTGAACGGCATACCGTAGTGCCCACTGCGTGCGTTGCAGAAATGCAGACATTCTTTAGCAAAGATCTGAGATGTCCCGACCCCGGTGGTATGGAGGTTCACCTTAAGGAAGCGGAGTACGAAGGCCAGCTGATCTACTTCACCGAGATCATGTGTATCTATTGCGGAGTGGCGCCTACCACTTCCGGTTATAACTGCAGTAAGGAAAAAATAGAATTTAAAGATTACCATCTGCTCAAAAACGTAAGAAGGGTATTTGACAGCTGCAAAAACGAGTTTCTTTGAAAACAGAATACTCGTGTCTTATCTGCGGGTATCAGTGCGAAAAACAAACGCCTGCAGTTCTTCTCTCACAGACCGCACAGATACCCAAAGATCGGCTCGCGGCTTTTTGATCGGAGATTTAACAAAATTTTAAGGTGGGCGCCTTTTTTATCCGGTTTTAATTCTGCCAGCTGAGATAGAACCCTCTTCCCGGCCTCCCCCGAAACGAAACTCCTTCATCAACAGAAAAATCCGGCTTATGACAGGTAAAGGGCGTTATCGGGTCGCCCTTAATTTGCCCTTAAAAAAATCACACTGCACCGCTGAAGTAAAGCTCCTCTTCCGGATAGGGATTTGGAAGTATAAAAAACCTCACAATAACTTTGCGGCACCCAAAACGGGAAATAACTTAAACCAGAATAATCATGAAAAAATCAATTTTTGCATTCGGTCTGATCTTAACCGTTAGCAGTCTGTTTGCACAAACCACTACCTCCATAGGCCCGATGATCGGCTTTAACTCATCCGTTTATAAGGGCGATATCTCCACTGAAAAATGGAAGTCACCGGACCTGAATGTGGGTCTTTTTCTGAATCATTCGAAAAACGAATTCTTCGGATTGCGTGTAGAGGCTTTATATTCCTCTATGGGAACCGCCTTCAGTACCTCCCCGGAAGTCTTAAAGGCAGGATACATTCAGATTCCCGTTTACGGGGTGGCCTACCTGGGAAAGAAAGGAACGGCCGTGCGGCCCAAGCTGATGGCCGGGCCTTATGCAGGTTTCCTGACCCACATAGGAGGTACCAAGGTCAACCCGGATAAAGACAATTACAACAAAGTGGATTTCGGTCTGAAAGGGGCTGCCGGGGCGAACTTGCGGTTGAGTAGTAGCATGTGGTTAAATGCCGACCTCTATTACGGGCTGGGTCTGGCCGATCTTTACAAGTCAGATACTGACGTTTTTAATCACTCCTGGGGGCTGAATGTAGGCGTGAGCTTCCCGGTGAAGTAAGGGCTCACCGGCCGGTAATTGTTGAGGCTGTCTAAAAAGTATACAAACTGCTGCGTTGTTTCGGAATTCTGCCTCAGTTTTATAACCTCAGAAGATATTTTGCCAGGCAGATATTGCTTTAATCTGACGGTAACAGACTTATCCATACAACACTTCTGCAAAATTCGTATAAGTATTGTAACTTTACAGGAAAATCGCCTGCAGTTAAGCGCATGGAAACAGTTCATTTTGAATCGGTGATCGAAAGGTACGGAGGCTTCCGCGGGCATTATATAGAGGTGCCGGCAGAAGCCTCCCGGCTTTTTGAAGGAGAGCGGAACCTTCGGCTGCTTTGTTCGATCAATGGCGGAGAGGAATTCCATTGCGCGCTCCGACCCAGGGGTAACGGGAATTTTGAGGTGAGTGTGGGGACTCCCGTTCGGCAGGCCGGTAAACTCGTGCTGGGACAAAAAGTATCGGTCTCGCTCCGACGGGACCACAGTCCCTACGGCAGACCCATGCCGGAAGAGCTGGCAGAGCTTCTCGCTATCGATGAGGAAGGTAACCGGCTTTTTCAGGCGCTGAAGCCCAGTCGGCAACGGGATATCCTTTATTATATCAACGGCGCCAAAAGCGTTCAGGTGCGTATCGATCGCGCCCTGATGATGATCGAACGGTTGAAGAAAAGCCCGGGGCGCTTCTCATAAACACCCCCTTGCACGTGAAGAGAATTTAGCCTACATTTGCATAAATGCCGGAATATCAGTTGATAAAGGCCCGGTATTCCGATAAATAAATCAGGCTGTATTTATGAGATTTCTAACAGCTAAAATTTTAAATTTATGAAAAAACTACTTACACTCGCTCTTATTTTACTTCTTCATCAACAACTGCGTGCACAGATCGATGCATCGCTGATGAAGTTCCCTGATGTATCCCAAACCCACATTGTCTTTACCTATGCCAATGACCTTTGGCTGGTGCCGAAAACCGGCGGACAAGCCATTAAGCTAAGTTCGCCTCCCGGCGTGGAGTCTTTTCCTAAATTTTCCCCGGACGGCAGCGAGATCGCCTTTTCCGGCAATTATGACGGCAATCTCGACGTCTATGTAATGCCGGTAACGGGCGGTGTGCCTAAAAGACTAACCTCGCACGGGTACGGCGACCGCTTGGTCGACTGGACACCCGACGGCAAAGAAGTGATCTTTGCTTCTTCCCGGGAAAGCGGCAAACAGCGGTTCAGCCAGTTCTACCAGGTCAGTAAAAACGGGGGAGCTGATACAAAGCTTCCGCTGGAATATGCCGAATACGGCTCCTACAGCCCCGACGGCACGAAGATGGCCCTCGTGTATATAACGCAGGTGGGCCGGACCTGGAAAAGGTACAAAGGTGGTACTAAAGGAACCATAGTGATCTTTGATTTCAATACGGGAACCTCAAAGAGGATCTCGCCGACAGACGGCGGCGGAGATGAATTTCCGATGTGGCACGGCGATAAGATCTACTTTATTTCCGACCGGGGCAGCGAGGAGCGCATGAACCTCTGGTCGTATGATACCGGCTCCGGCCAGGCCGAACAGCTGACCCGGTATACCGACCTCGACATTCACTACCCTTCGCTCGGTAACGGGGAGATCGTATATGAGCAGGGTGGCCGGCTCCACCTGTACAATATCCGGGACAGGTCGGATAAGATCGTCAAAGTGCAGATCACCTCCGACATGACGAGCCTGATGCCGCGCAATGAATCGGTCGAAAAATACATTCAAAGTGCCGGCATCAGCCACGACGGCAACCGGGTACTCTTTGAAGCCCGGGGAGATGTTTTTTCACTCCCGGCCAAAGAAGGCGTGGCGCGCAACCTCACCAACACCTCCGGAATAGCCGAACGCACACCCGTATATTCGCCCAATGGCAAGTACATTGCCTACTGGTCGGATGTTACCGGCGAATATGAACTATACCTCATGAATACCGATAACACCGCTACCCGCAGGAAGCTGACCTCCTACGGGCCGGGCTATCGCTATACTCCCAACTGGTCGCCCGATTCCAAAAAGATCTGCTTTATTGACCAGGCGGGAGAGATCATGATCTTTGACCTGACCGACAACAGCACCACGAAGGTGGATGAGCTGCAGCAATTTGCACACGATAATACGGCTTCCTTTAGTGGCGACTGGTCATCCGACAGCCGCTGGCTGGCCTACAGCCGTGACCTTCCCAATAATCACCTGGCAGTTTTCCTTTATAATACGGAGGAGAAAAAATCAACCCAGGTGACCGACGGCTTTTACAGCTGTTTTAACCCGGTTTTTGACCCGACAGGAAAATACCTCTTCCTGAGCACCAACCAGGTGTTCCGGCCCAACTACAGCGACTTTGACAATACCTTTGTCTATAATAACTCCACCCTTGTAGGGGTACTGACGCTCAGTAAAGACACTACGGCCTTTCTGGCCGTGAAGGATGATACCGTAACCGTGAAAGAAGAGGAGCAGAAGGCGGAACCCGCGAAAGAAGAAAAGCCGGCTAAGTCATCTAAATCAGCTAAAAAAGAGGAAGCGCCGAAGCCAGAAAAATCCAAAGGGGTGGATATCGACCTGGAGAATATGGAAAGCCGGCTGGAAATACTCGGCATTCCGCCGGGAAATCTGGGCACGCTTACTCCCTATAAAAATAAGATCGTCTATATCCGGTACCCCAATACCGGCGCAGGCGGCGCAGCTTCCCTCAAGCTGTACGACTTTGATAAAAAAGAGGAAAAAACCATATTGGACGGTGTCAGTTTCTACCAGGCCTCAGGTGATAAAAACAAGCTCCTGGTCGGGAAAGACGGACAGGTAGCCATCATAGAGCCTAATGAAGGCGCTAAATTCGATAAGCCGCTCAACCTGCAGTCTATGGTGGCCTCTATCGACCCCAAAGCCGAATGGAAGCAGCTCTTTATGGATTCGTGGCGCATTCAGCGCGATTATTTCTACGATAAGAATATGCACGGCGTAGATTGGGAAGCGGTTAAAAATAATTACCTGAATGTGTTGGAAGGGGCCGCCAACCGCAATGACGTAGGCTTTATCATCGGGGAAATGATCGCTGAGCTCAACGCCTCTCATACTTATTACGGCGGCGGTGACCTGGAACAGGGCAAATCCGGAAGCACCGGGTATCTGGGTATTGACTGGAAGGCCGAAGGCGGGTATTATAAAGTGGGTAAGATCATCAGGGGCGCCTCCTGGGATGCGGAGGTTCGTTCACCCCTGGATAAGCCGGGGATCGGGATCAAAGAAGGAGCCTATATCCTGGCGGTCAATGGCCTGCCCGTCACTACAGCGCACCAGCCTTTCTATTACTTCGCCGGGCTTGATAATGCCACAGTAGAGCTGACCTGGAACGACAAGCCGGATTTTGCCGGCGCCAAAAAGGTATTGGTCAAAACCCTCAGCGACGAATCCCGCCTCCGTAACCTTGCCTGGATAGAAGGTATGCGGAGCCATGTGGAGAAGTCGACCAACGGTGAAGTGGGCTATGTGTACGTCCCGAGCACGGGTATTGACGGGCAGAATGAGCTGATGCGCATGTTCAACGCCCAACTGGATAAAAAAGCGCTGATCATTGACGAGCGGTTTAACAACGGCGGACAGATCCCGGATCGTTTCATTGAAATGCTTGACCGCAAGCCCCTGGTATACTGGGCCACCCGTGACGGAGAATCCTGGAAATGGCCGCCTGCCGGGCATTTCGGACCCAAGGTCATGCTGATTAACGGCTGGAGCGGCTCGGGCGGAGACGCCTTCCCGGATTACTTCAAGAAGCGCGGTCTCGGTCCGCTGATCGGTACCCGCACCTGGGGCGGCCTGATCGGTATCAGCGGCACGCCGGCCCTGATCGACGGCGCCTCTGTGACCTCACCCAGCTTCCGGATGTACAACCTCGACGGAACCTGGTTCGGGGAAGGCTATGGCGTAGACCCCGACATTTTTGTAGACGAAGACCTGGGCGCCTTTTCCAGGGGGATAGACGTGCAGCTGGAACGTGCCATAGAAGAAGCCAAAAGACTGATCAAAACCCAGCCTTTTGTGATACCGCAGCGGCCCGGGCCGGAGAAGCGATAAGGGCCCGTGTACGGTGATTAAATACGGTTATTTAAAGCCCCATTACACATCAGAAATTTACTAAGATAAAATGCTGCATATCTGTAACTAACCACTAAAAGCATAGGAGACTATGGTTTTAAAGGAGAGGAAACAGATATGAAGCAGCATTTTGGCGAAATAAGATAATAAAAGGGGGGAATTATATCCTAACTTTAATTTTTCTCGGGAGACTATGAAAAAACACTTTTTGCGGGGTATTGACACTGTTATTATACGTGTGCATGATATCGCCAGATCAAAGGAATGGTATTTACGGAAGATGGAGTTTAATACTATTCACGAAGACAGCGAGCTTCGCCTGGTGGTACTGGATACTTTCAGCCCCACAAGCCTTACTCTTTGGGAAACAGATTCGGAAATCCGACCGGATCCCCGAACGGCAAGTTATCCGATATTCAGCACTGATAATGCCACGTTGGTACACGAATTGTTGAAAAGCAGGGGAGTAGAAACAGGTGAGTTGATTATCGCACCCCCGGTTATTTACTTCACCTTCCGTGATCCTGATGAAAACATTCTGGAAGTCTGCCAGGTGCACGAATAACTCATTGCCCGGTTCTGGCACACCGTGTAGTTATTTCATTTCCGTAAAATGACAGTATCCATTTATCCTATGACCCTAAAGGTAATTTTACTCTCAGCATTTCTTTTCACATGTATTCTGGCTGCCAGGGGTTCTGCTGACTCTGTATTTACAGAATTAAACCTGAACATTGAGAATAAGGATACCTATGTAAGGGTGAAAGAGCGTAAAATTTCGGAGATTAAAAATATGCTGAAAACTCCGGGGATAAGCCCGCGTCAGCGATACGAAATAAACCATCAGCTCTTTGACCAGTACAAAACGTTTATTTCGGATTCCGCCATTTTCTATGCCCGGCAAAACCGGGAGATTGCTGCCGGTCTCAATAATGAACTGTGGGTAAATGAGTCGAAACTTGACCTGACTTCCCTCTGCATTATTGCAGGAATGTATATTGAGTCCCTGGAACTCCTGAAATCAATAAACAAAGACCGCCTGCCTGACTGGCTGCTGATCAGATATTATGACTGCTACAAGCAGTTTTATAATTATTATTCTCAGAACAATCCCTACACCCAGCATTACCGCTTGAGGAGTAATGTTTACCGGGACTCCCTCCTGGGTGTGCTGGATAACAACTCCAACCATTTTAAGATCGTATTTGCTGAAAAACTGTACGACGAGAACCGCTTAGATGAAGCCAGGGTGCTTCTCCTGGATCTTTTTGGAAACACCACTTCGGACAGCCATGAAAAGGCGGTGCTGGCCTATGCCATTGCCAATGTGTTTAAAAAGGAAAACAACATAGAATTACAGAAGCATTATTACGCTATATCCGCCATTTGCGACATTAAAAACGCAATCAAGGAAAATGCATCCATGCAGGCGCTGGCCTCCACCTTTTATGAGACCGGCGATGTGGAAAGAGCCTACACCTGTATCCGCTCATCGATGGAAGACGCCATATTCTGTAATGCAAGGATCAGAACCTATGAGGCATCACAGATCTTTCCCATCATAGATACTGCATATAAAGAGCTGCTTAACAGCCAGAAAAGCGAACTGAAGCTTTACCTTATTCTGCTTAGCCTGCTTTCCGTATTCCTGATCCTGGCAGTAGTGTATGTTTACCGTCAGATGAAGAAAGTAGCCCGCATCCGGCAACAGCTCGCTGATATCAACCATAAGCTCAATGAATTAAACAGTGAGCTGAAAAACAAAAACCTGCAACTGCACCTCGTAAATGAAGAAATATCTACCGTTAATACCAGGCTTTCCGAAGCCAATAAAGTAAAGGAAACCTACATAGGACATTTCTTTAATTTATGTTCCACCTATATTAATAAACTGGAGAAATTTCAAAAGACATTGAATAAAAAGGTGCTCGACAGGAAACTGGAAGACCTTTACCGTACCCTGAAGTCACGCGATATGATCGACAAAGAACTGCGGGAACTGTACGAGAATTTCGACAATACCTTTCTGCACCTGTACCCTGATTTTGTGGAGGAGTTTAACGCCCTTCTCCGCCCGGAAGAAAGATTTGAGTTAAAGCCTTACGAACTGCTCAATGCAGAATTACGGATTTTTGCGCTTATCCGACTCGGAATCACCGACAGCTCCCGCATTGCCAACTTCCTCCACTATTCCGCCAACACCATTTATACCTACCGGACCCGTATGAGAAACAAAGCTGCGGGAGACAGAGAAGACTTTGAGAATAAGGTCATGAACATAGGTATCATCAGAAGGCCGGCCGAAAGAGAATAGATATTTTCGTGCAAAAAATCCAATTCTTTGTTTTCATTGTACTAAAAAACAGAATATCGAATCTATATTTTTTGATTCATACATTTATATTATATATCTAATTATAAATAAATTATATAATTAATATATCCATATTTTATCTATACACATTTCTTTGCCAGAATAGCCCCTTCTACATTTGTGTCACGGAGCACCTGAATGCGCTGCGTATATGTTCAACCTGAAAGACGGTCCGGTCTTTCCAAACACTAAATAGTAGTATGCTATGAGAAAAAATCAACTACCCTTCAGAGAACCGCCTTCGCTCCGGTTAAGCCTGACCTCCTTCTTCATTTTTGTCAGCTGCTTCCTGCATGCGCAGGACCTGCGAAAAGTGTCAGGGGCGGTATCCGACACAAAAGGAGAAAGTGTGGCCGGGGCAACCGTTCGTATTAAAGATGGGTTCAAAAGCACCATGACAGACGCTGACGGGAAGTTTCAGCTGGAGGTAAGTGCAGCCGGGAAAGTACTGCAGGTCTCTTCCGTAGGTTACATCACCCGGGAGGTGCCGATAGAAGACCGGTCTGAGATCAGCATTGTATTAACGGAAGACAGCAAACTCCTGGATGAGATCGTGGTGGTAGGGTACGGAGTTATGCGAAAGAAGGACCTGACCGGTTCTCTTACTTCTATCAGTGCCGGTAAGATGAAAGATAATCCTGTGGCTAACATCGGAGAAGCTTTGCAGGGGCGGGCTGCCGGAGTTCAGATTGTAAATTCCGGCGCGCCGGGCAGTAATGTCTCCATCCGGATCCGGGGCCTGGGCTCTATCAATAATTCCGATCCGCTGCTGGTGATAGACGGGGTGCCCACCGATCTTCCCCTGAATGCACTGAATCATAATGATGTGGAGTCAGTGGATGTGCTGAAAGACGCTTCCGCCACTGCTATTTACGGATCAAGAGGGGCTAACGGGGTGGTGCTGATTACCACCAAAAAAGGGACACCGGGCGATGGTCAGATCTCTTTAAGTACCAATTGGGGCTTTCAGAATAGCACCAGTGTACCTGATATGCTCAATGCCCGCCAGTTTGCTTCTCTTCATAATGAGATGATGGGCGCTAACGGGGAGGCGCAAAGACCTGACTTTGCCGATCCGCCGGCCTTGGGGCAGGGCACAGACTGGGTGAATGCCCTGCTGAGAAGGGGAATGATGAAAAACTACACCGTATCCTATTCGGGAGGTTCGGATAAAAGCAGTTACTATGTTTCCGGGGGCTACCTGGACCAGGAAGGTACCGTCATTAATACAGCCTATAAAAGATACACTCTGCAGTTTAATCATGAAGCCCGGAACCGTTCCTGGCTGAAATTCGGTAATCATCTCACACTCAGTCATGATGCGAAAGACCAGGGCAATTATAATGTGCTGAACTCCCTGGCTTCTCTGCCCACCCAGCCTGTACGGAACGAAGACGGCAGCTACTCCGGTCCGGGGGCAGAAGCCAAATTTTACGGAGATCTCCGAAACCCGATAGGAACGGCTAACTTAGAAACCAACCAGGCCCGGGGCTATAATGTTTTGGGCAACCTGTACGGTGAAGTCAGTATTACCGATAAGCTGATCTTTAAAAGCACAGGCGGGATCGACTTTAAATCGTGGGACAATGTTGCTTTTTCGCCGAAATATGACTGGAAACCCATACCGGTTCCGAACTCCTACCGGGGCGAATCGTCTAACAAAAGCATGACCTATCTGTGGGACAATACCCTGACCTACCTGGATGTGATCAACGGGAAACACAGCATCAATGCCATGGTGGGGTCCAGCGCTCAAAACAATGTTTTCAGCTATATGAATGCCAGCATTAAAGAATTTCTGTCAGATGATTTTAACCAGCTGAATAACGGGCTGATTGACCCTACCGTAGGTGGAAGCAAGAGCGAATGGGCCCTTCTTTCGTATTTCGGAAGGGTAAATTATGCCTTTGAAAATAAATACCTGCTTACAGCGACTGTCAGAAGAGACGGCACCTCAAGAATTTCAGCCGATCATCGCTGGGGAACCTTCCCCTCATTCTCTGCTGCATGGCGGGTTTCTGAAGAAGATTTCTTTGAAGAAAACCCCTGGCTTTCCGAGCTGAAACTGCGGGCAGGCTACGGAGTGACCGGTAACCAGGCGGTATTGGATAATTATGCGGCATTTACCCGGCTCCGTACATCGCAATATGTGTTTAACGGCCAGGCGGTGTCTACTTTGTACCCGCTGGTGATGCCCAACCCGGGCATTCGCTGGGAAACCGTTAAGCAGAGTAACATTGGTTTGGATGCCTCCCTGTTTCAGAAAAGACTCCGGGTAACCTTAGACGGGTACATAAAGAACACCACCGACATGCTGGTAAGAATGGTGGTGCCCATTACCACCGGTTATTCGGATATCTATACGCCCATGATCAATGCCGGGGAGGTTCAGAACCTGGGCTGGGAGCTTAGCCTGTCATCAGATAACCTGCGGGGACCCGTGGAATGGACGTCCGACTTCAATGTTTCATACAACAAAAACAAAGTGGTGAAACTTAATAACAACGTGCCCATTTACTTTGGTTATCAGCAACACAAAGAAGGCCTGCCGATAGGTTCTTTTTACGGACATGTCACTAACGGGATCTTCCAGAACCAGGAAGAAGTGCAGAACTATGCTTACCAGTTTCAGGGCGCTGACCCGGCCAACAGCACCTCACCCGGCGATATTAAATTCCTGGATATCAACAATGACGGAGTGGTCAATGATTATGACCGTACCTATATCGGGAATCCCACCCCCTCGTGGAACTTTGCCCTTACCAACAATCTCCGGTACAGGAATTTTGACCTGCAGGTTTTCTTCCAGGGGGTAGCGGGTCACGAAATCTTCAATGCCAACCGGATCACCCTGGAGGGAATGTATACTGTACGTAACCAGACCGCTAAGGTATTGGAAAGGTGGACCGGTGAAGGCACCAGTACCTCTGTTCCCCGGGCCATTTACAGCGACCCCAATAAGAATACCCGGACTTCGGACCGTTTCATTGAGGATGGCGCTTATCTGCGCCTGAAAAACCTGACCCTGGGCTATACCCTGCCCCGAGCATTATTCGCTAAAGCGAACCTCAACGCTCCGAGGCTTTACCTGTCTGGCCAGAACCTGCTGACGCTTACCCGGTATTCGGGTTTTGACCCGGAAGTTCAGGGTGGAGTAGATAACGGCAATTATCCGCTGACAAGAACGATCAGCTTTGGCCTGGATATTAAGTTTTAACCCTCAAATTTATCGATCATGAAAAAAATATTTTATATACCTCTGCTTTTATTATCGGGCATGGGGGTCTCCTGTTCGGAGTATCTTGACAGGGAGCCGTTTGAGGAGCTCAGTTCCGGTACCATCAAAGATGAGGCCTCTGCCATAGCACTGACCAATGCGGCCTATCAGCCCCTGCAGCGTCCGAAGATTTACAATATGCGCATGTGGACCCTCGACATCATCGCCGGAAACAGTGTGGTGGGTGCCGGAGGCGGCGATGACGGCATAGAAACCATTCAGCTGGCCAACTTTGTGGCCGGGCCGGATAATTTTGCCGCCATTGATCTCTGGCGCGGACCTAACCCGGGAATCCTGTACTGCAACAATGTGCTGGAAAATGTTCCGTCAATGAACATCAGTCAAAATTTAAAAGACAGGTGTATAGGCGAGGCAAAGTTCCTGAGGGCCAACTATTACTTCATCCTGGTACAGCTCTTCGGCGATGTTCCGCTGAGCCTTACGGCATCAAAACCGGGCGATGATTTATTCCCGGCAAGGACAGACCGGGCAAAAATCTATAATGAGGTAATCATTCCCGATCTTCTTGAAGCCATAGAGATCCTGCCGCGCAGAGAAGAATATGCCGGTCAGGATAAGGGCCGGGCAAGTAAAGGAGCCGCGGCGGGCACCCTGGCCAAAGTTTACCTCACCCTGGGTCAATATGAAAAGTGTATTGAAATGTGTAACCTGGTGGAGTCGCTGGGCTACACCCTGAATCCCGACTACAGCGATGCCTTCGGAGGCGAGGAAAGAAATAAAAATACGGCGGAGTCGCTTTTCGAGATCCAGTACCTGGGCCTCACCAAGGCCGGATTCTGGGACGATGAAAACCAGGCCAACTGGCTGAGTACCTACATGGGCCCCCGGAATACCGGATGGGTAGGGGGCGGATACGGCTGGAACCAGCCCACGGAAGAATTTGTAAAACTCTATGAAGAAGGGGATCTGCGTAAAGATAAAACCATTCTGTACGAAGGCGGCCCTGACTTTGACGGCAAAGCCTATAAAAGCAGCATGTCAGGCACAGGTTATAACGTGAGGAAGTTCCTGGTACCCTTGTCGGTTTCTCCCGATTACAACACCAACTCCGCGGGTATCGTTGCCCTAAGGTATGCGGATATCCTGTTGATGAAAGCCGAAGCCCAAAATGAACTGGGCAATACCCAGGCAGCAGAGGCGCCCCTGTATGAAGTCAGAAAAAGGGCGGGCCTGGCTGACCGGACAGTGCTGCAGGGCCTTACCCAGGAGCAGATGAGAGCCCGGATCCGCAAAGAACGAAGAATAGAACTGGCCTTTGAAGGGCAATACTGGTTTGATTTGCTCCGCTGGGAAAACGGCCAGTTTGCCCTTAACTTCTGGCATTCTATCGGGAAAGCGAACGCCCAGGCCAAACACCTGCTGTTTCCTATTCCCCAGCGAGAAATAGACGCTAATCCTAATATCAGACAGAACCCGGGCTATTAAACAGATATCAATTATGAAAAATATACCTATCATAGGTTGGGTAATCGCCCTGTTACTGGTTTCGTGCAAAGAAAATTTCATTGAAACCAATCTGGGTGATCAACCCCTTTCTTTGTCTTCAAGTGCAGATAATGTAGTACTTGACATTATGTCAGATCAGAGTAATGCAGTAACTTTTAACTGGACGCCCGGCTCCAACGGCAATACCCATGCGGCCATTACCTATACGTTTGAGCTGGACCGGGAAGGTTCCGATTTTTCAAAAGGAATCAAACTCCGCCTCGACCAGGGAAGAACCTCTGTCAGCTATAAAACAGCTGAGCTTAACAGCATTCTGCTGAAAGAATTCGGGATAGCGCCCGATGCATCGGCAACGCTGGAAGCCCGGGTTACGGCAAATGTGCATAGCGACCGGGTGGCTCCCCAGGTTTCTGAAACCCTGAAGCTCCGGGTAAATACCTATAAGCCGGTCTCTTCTACCCTATACCTGATAGGAAGCGCTACTCCCAAAGGCTGGAGTGCCGGCGACGCCACGCCGATGAACGTAGTTTCGGGAACAGCCGGCGGTTTTGTGTGGCAGGGAATGTTAAACCCGGGCGAGCTGAAATTTATTACTACCCGGGGAAGCTTTCTGCCTTCTTATAATAAAGGGAAAGATAACTCCACGCTGATTTTCCGGGAATCGGATGACCAGCCGGATGAGAAATTCATTATTCCTACGGCCGGTATTTACCGCATCCGGGTAAATATTATTAACCTGCTCATTACCCTGGAAGCCATGGATGCCCCGGAGTATGCCGCACTGTGGTTTGTAGGGCACTCTACCGGCTGGTCTTTTAAACCCATGACCCTCAGCGGTGCCGACCCGTTTGTGTTTCATTATAATGCCGATATCAAAGAAGGCGGCGAGTTTAAGATTGCCACGGCTCCCGATTTTGACTCGAAAGTGGTTTTCCTTCGACCGGAAATAAATAACCAGGGGGCAGGAACGGGCCTGAAGGTGGTAAAATGGTCGGAGAGTGAAAAACCGGGTGGGGCCAATGATTTTAAATGGAATATCCCCGGCGGAGTATACAAGATCAGGTTAGATACGCGCGATATGAAGATCGACATCGTGAAATTTGCTCCTTACTCCATGCTGTACCTGGTGGGCGATGCCACGCCGAACGGATGGGATATCGGGAATGCCACGGCCATGAATGCCACGGCTGACCCGAACCGGTTTACCTGGACAGGAAACCTGAAAGAAGGAGAGATCAAATTCTCATGCGATAAGCAAACCGACTGGAACGGTTCCTGGTTCCTGGCCTCCCAGGGGGGAGCTGCCCCTACCGGTGAGGTAGAATCCATGCTGTTTAGCGCCAAAGGGTCTGTTCCCGACAACAAGTGGAAGATTCCTTCGGCGGGCAGGTACACCATAGAGCTTGACCAGCTGAATGAAACCGTTAAAATAAGTAAACAGTAATAAACGTACAGAGAGCTATTGCCCATTCGGGCAATAGCTCTCTGCAATCTCTGAATATGCGCAAATTGGGAAGGGGGATATTCCTGCTGCTGGGTTTAGGGGCGTGCCGGGAGAGCGGAGATCCCGAAAGGGAAATCGTCCGTTATGGGGAAACGTATTTCGACGACGGCATACATACCGATAAATCTTCGTACAAACCCGGTGAAAAGGTCAGCTTTCAGCTGAAAAACAGCCCGGATAAAAGTGCAGTGGTAAAGTACTACCATCTCGGAGAGCTTATTCATACAGAGCCTATTTCCGGGACGTCGTGGACCTGGAATCCGCCGGCCGATGATTTCAAAGGATACCTGGTGCAGGTAGCAGACGGCGATAAGATACAATACAGCACGGCAGTGGACGTCTCCTCTGACTGGAAGAGGTTTCCGCGTTACGGCTTTCTTTCTTCTTTCGGAAATATAGCCCCCGGCGCCATGGAAAATACGATAAACACCTTAAACCGCTTTCATATTAACGGGCTGCAGTTTTATGACTGGCACTATGATCACCATAAACCCCTGGCAGGTTCTGCTGAAAAGCCGCAGAATACCTGGACAGACATCATCGGTCGTACCCATTACCTTTCAACGGTGAAAGGCTACATCGGCCTGGCCAGGCAGAAAAATATGAATACCCTGTTTTATAATTTAGCCATGGGGGCCTTAAATAATGCCCCTCAGGATGGGGTGAAGGATACCTGGTATATCTTTAAAGACCGGACCCATACCCAAAAAGATTATCACCCGCTCGGGCCGCCTTTTAAAAGTAATATTTACCTGACCAACCCGGCCAATACCGAATGGCAAAGCTATCTGGCGGACAGGAATAAGGAGGTGTACGCCGCGCTGGATTTTGACGGCTATCATATTGACCAGTTGGGTAACAGGGGCGACGTTTACGACTACTCCGGTCAGAAAGTGGACCTTTCAGCCTCGTACAAATCTTTTATAGAGGCCATGAAAGCCGGGGCTCCGGGCAAAAGGCTGGTGATGAACGCCGTGAGCCAATACGGCCAGGAAAACAGTATTTCCCGCACTGAGGTTGACTTCTTATACTCCGAAGTATGGAATGAAACGCTTACTTTCCGGGACCTTTCACAGGTGATCCTGGATAACGATTCCTACAGCGGACGGGCAAAGAAGACGGTGCTTGCCGCCTATATGAATTACGAAAAATCAAAAAGCAAAGGGTATCTGAACCCGCCCGGAATTCTGCTGGCCAATTCGGTCATTTTTGCTTTCGGAGGGGCTCACCTGGAATTGGGAGAGCATTACCTGAGCAATGAATACTTCCCGAATTCCAATCTGGCGATGAAGGCCGGTTTAAAAGAACAACTGCTCAGGTATTATGATTTTTTAGTGGCCTACCAAAACCTTTTAAGAGACGGAGGAGAATTCGGCGATCCGGCTATACAATCAGAAAGCCAAAACGTATCGATGACCCCATGGCCGTCCGGGCCGGGCAAAGTGGCCGCTGTGAGCAAAAAAACGGGATCAAAGCAGGTGATTCACCTCATCAATTTTACAAAGACAGAGACGATGGAGTGGCGCGATACCCATGGCACACAAAAGGAGCCTGAGGCGATTCATGACCTGAAAATAAGGATCGCGGTGAACGGGGCTGTTAAGAAAGTATGGGTGGCCTCTCCCGACACAGACGGCGGCACGCCGGTGACCGTCGGTTTTACAAGTGAAGGGAATAATATTAAATTTACCCTCCCCTCTTTAAAATATTGGGATATGATAGTTTTAGAATATTAAATCAAAAAATATGATCCGGAAAATAATAGTGTTGTTCCTCCTGCTCTCCGCCCGTACCCTGCTGGCTGAAGATTGTATATCCTACTCCAAAAACGGGAAAGAAATAATCTTTAACACGAATACCGCTTCCAAACTTCTGCTGTCGGTGGAAAGCAGTTCGGTTGTGAAGATCTGGTATGATTCCAAAGGAAGCTTCCTGAGGAAGAATGAGTCGTTTGCAGTAGTTAATCATCGGTTGGAAGATGTGGGCGATATACAGGTAAATGATGAACCTTCCTGCTATGAGATTTATACTTCGAAGCTTCGCATCCGCATCAACAAAAGCCCGTTGCAGGTGCAGATCTTTGACAAATGGCAAAAGCTGGTCTACAGCGATTTTAAAGAAAAAGGACATGTCAGTAGCGGTGCCGGCGTGAAATCATACAAGGTATTGCGGCCCGATGAGCAGTTTTTCGGCCTGGGAGAGAAAACGGGGCCGCTCAACCGAAGGGGCAGAAACTATAAAATGTGGAATAGCGACCGGCCCTGCTACAGCGTTAATGAAGACCCGCTGGCCAAGAGTATTCCGTTTTTTATGAGCAGTTACCGTTACGGAATCTTCTTTGACAATACCTATAAGTCGGAATTTAAATTCGGAACGGAGTCAGAAGATTTTTACTCCTTTGAAGCGCCTGACGGAGCCTTTGTTTATTACTTCATTTACGGAAAAGATTACAAAGATATTCAGCAGCAATACATCACGCTGACCGGCAAACCCATCATGCCGCCCAAGTGGGCGCTGGGTTTTGCACAAAGCCGCGGCCTGTACACCAAAGAGAAACAGGCGCTGGAGATCGCCGCGGAGTTTCGCAGGAGGCAGATTCCGTGTGACATCATCTACCAGGACATCGGCTGGACCCAGAACCTCCAGGACTTTAACTGGCGGAAAGGAAATTACACGGATCCGAAAAGCATGCTGAAAACGCTGAACTCCGGCGGCTTTAAGATGATCGTTTCCCAGGATCCGGTAATATCGCAGCGGGAAAATCCCCAATGGACAGAGGCTGATAAAGCAGGATACTTTGTCAAAGACGTCAGAACCGGGAAGTCGTACGACATGCCCTGGCCGTGGGGCGGTAACTGCGGGGTGGTAGACTTCACCCTTCCGGAAGTAGCCGACTGGTGGGGTAAATACCAGCAGAAGCCCCTGGACGACGGCGTAAGCGGCTTCTGGACCGACATGGGTGAACCTGCCTGGAGCAACGAGGAGGATACCGACCGCCTGAATATGAAACACCATATCGGTATGCACGATGAGGTACATAATATTTACGGATTAACCTGGGATAAAGTAGTCAAAGAGCAGTTTGAAAAACGGAATCCCGGCAGGCGCATTTTCCAGATGACCCGCTCAGCCTATGCCGGCCTGCAGCGGTATGCGTTTGGCTGGACCAACGACAGCGGGAACGGGAACGATGTGCTTGAGGGCTGGGCACAGCTGGAAAACCAGGTGGCAGTAGGTATTTCGGCCGGACTGGGCGGGATCCCGTTCTGGACCACCGATATATCCGGCTACTGCGGCGATATCACCGACTACGCGGCCATGGGTGAATTATACACCCGCTGGATGCAGTTTGGTATATTTTGCCCTCTGAGCAGGGCCCATCACGAGGGCGACAATGCCGTTGAGCCCTGGATGTTCGGCGAAGTGGTGGAAAAGAACGCCAAAGCGGCCATTGAGTTAAAATACCAGCTGTTCCCGTATCTCTATACGTACTCCCGGAAAGCGCACGATACCGGATTACCTATTACGAGGGGACTTTTTATGGAGTATCCCAATGACGCTGAGGCGGCAAAAATTGATAACCAGTTCATTTTCGGAGAAGAGCTTTTGGTAGCCCCGGTCCTCAAAAAAGGCGAAAGAGTGAAACGCATCTACCTTCCTGAAGGAGAGTGGATAGACTTTAACGATAAAAAGACGGAATACCTCGGCGGGCAGACCGTTCCCTATAAAGCGCCTTTAAACACCATCCCGGTTTTTGTAAAGAAAGGCTCTGTCATTCCTTCCATGCCGGTCATGCAGTTTATTCATGAAAAAACGGACTATCCGGTCACTTTTCATATTTTCCCTAATTACGAAGATGAAAAAGCAGCTTTTACCCTGTACGAAGACGAAGGCGAAAACCAGGATTACCTGAAAAATATCTATTCGGAAACAGCGATCGTCTGTACCACCACATCGGCCGGTTATACCATTGAGATCCTGCCCGATGACAAAGGTTTTGTCCAGTCGCGTAACAGAGACTTTATCCTCAGCATCCTTTGCGAACAAAAACCGCAAAAGGTGGAAATGGAAGGAAAGGAAATTCGCTTTTCAGAACAACAGGAAGGAAACATCGGCTGGTCATGGGATGAGAAATCCTCGAAGTGTGTGGTGCGCTTTCCCGATTCGAGAACAAAAAAAATGATAACGATTAAAAATTGAATCTAATGAAGAAGGCTTATTGGTTATTGTGCTTTTTCTTACTCCATGGTGCAGCCAGTGCGCAGGAGCTGGTATCTCCGGACGGCAGCTTTCGTATGAAATTTACACTTGATGATAAAGGAACTCCCGCCTATACCCTCCATTATAAAGGGAAGCTGGTGATAAAACCCAGCCGGCTCGGACTGGAACTCGCCAGCGGAAGTAAGGTGGAGTTCAACGCAGAAATCAGAAAAGAGACGGACCCGAAGACTTCGCTTTATGACGGTTTCACTATCGGGGATATTCAATATTCAAAGTTTGATGAAAACTGGGAACCGGTATGGGGCGAGGAACGCACCATCCGTAATCATTACCATGAAATGGCGGTGAACTTACGCCAAAACAGCACCGGCAGAAACATTCTCATCCGCTTCCGGCTGTTTGATGACGGCCTGGGTTTTCGCTATGAGTTTCCGGTGCAGCCACACCTTTCCCATTTTGTGATCAAAGAAGAGCTCACCGAGTTCGCTATGACCGGAGATCATACGGCTTACTGGATTGCCGGTGATTATGACACACAGGAGTACGACTATACCGTTTCCCGGTTGTCAGAGATCAGGCAACTGAACGAATCGGCCCGCAGCGGAAACCTCTCACAAACCTCTTTTTCGCCCACAGGCGTGCAGACCTCTTTACTTCTGAAGACAAAAGAAGGCATTTTTATTAACCTGCATGAAGCGGCTCTCCTTAATTACGGCTGCATGCACCTGGATCTCGATGATTCGGATCTGGTGTTCAGATCCTGGATCACCCCGGATGCAAACGGCTCGAAAGGGCACCTGCAGGCCCCTTCCGTTACTCCGTGGCGTACGGTTATAGTAAGTGATGACGCCCGCCGGATACCGGCCTCACGGATGACCCTGAACCTGAACGAACCCTGCAAAATAGAAGACACTTCCTGGATAAAACCCATGAAATACGTGGGGGTATGGTGGGAAATGATTACCGGGAAAAGCGAATGGTCGTATACCTATGATTTACCGGCAGTGCAAATCGGCAAGACCGATTACACCCGGGTGAAGCCCCACGGACGGCATGGAGCGACTACCGAAAATGTCAAAAGGTACATCGATTTTGCCGCTAAGCACGGTTTTGACGGGGTGTTGGCAGAGGGCTGGAATATCGGCTGGGAAGACTGGTTTGGAAATTCGAAAGACTTTGTGTTTGACTTTCTGACCCCATACCCCGACTTTGACCTTCCCGGTATTCATCAATACGCCAAAAGCAAAGGAGTGAAAATGATCATGCACCATGAAACCTCCTCTTCGGTACGAAACTATGAGCGTCATTTAGACAAAGCCTACCAGTTGATGAATCAATACGACTACCCGGCGGTGAAGAGCGGCTATGTGGGAGACATCATCCCCAGAGGGGAGAATCATTACAGTCAGTGGCTGAATAACCACTATCAGTACGCGCTGGAGAAAGCCGCTGAATACAGGATCATGGTCAATGCCCATGAGGCGGTAAGGCCTACCGGAATCTCGAGAACCTACCCCAACCTGATCGGTAACGAATCGGCCCGCGGAACGGAGTATCAGGCATTTGGAGGCAGTAAACCCAACCATGCCAGCGTTCTCCCTTTTACACGCCTGATCGGCGGCCCCATGGATTATACCCCCGGAATTTTTGAGATGGATATCTCAAAGCTCAACCCTAAAAACACCTCATGGGTAAACACCACTCTGGCTAACCAGCTGGGCCTGTATGTGACCATGAGCAGCCCGCTTCAGATGGCGGCTGACCTGATTGAAAACTATGAACGTTTCCCTGATGCATTTCAGTTTATAAAAGACGTGGCCCTTGACTGGGAGAAGAGCCTCTACCTGGAGGCGGAGCCCGGCGAATACCTGACCGTAGCCCGGAAAGCGAAGAACTCCGAAAACTGGTTCATCGGAAATACCGGCGGCAATCAGCCTTTTAATTCTGTTATTACCCTTGATTTCCTGGAAGCCGGGAAACGCTATGAAGCTACCATATATGCTGATGCTAAAGACGCCCATTACAAAACCAATCCACAGGCTTATGTGATCCGGAAGGAGATGGTGACCTGTAAAACGAAGCTCGAACAGGCCGTAGCGCCGGGCGGGGGCTATGCCATCAGTTTAGTGCCGGTGAGGTAGGCAAAACGAAACGTAAGCAGACGTGGCAGGAGTCCCGATGGGGTGGGAGATATGTTAAATGACCCAACTTTACAGCCATGAAAACTACTTATGAATGAGTTTCTTAAAAAATCCGGCCGCCAAACGGCCGGATTTTTTATTGTTAATCCTGATTTTACCGTGTTTTCATGGCTACTTCAACCGTACATCCAGGTAAACCGAATGCCGCCCGTAGGTTTCATAAAAGGGTTTGAAAACCACGTCATCAATGGTGAATTCCAGCTTGCGGGCATCACCTTTGATCGATTTGCCCAAATCTTTGGCATCCAGGGTTAGCTGCCGCCAGTCTTTTCGGGCTTCAGGCTCCTGGGCGGCCAGCAATACCGGCCCGTAAAACAGGCTGGCAATGTTCGGCTGGTCCATCACCGGATCGAGATGGAATCCGAAAGGCATTTTTAGTTCAATAGTGTCGCCGTCTTTCCATTTACGGCTGATCTTCAGATAAGAACCCGGCCTGGCCTGAAGCTTTTGGGTTTTACCGTTGATCTTCACAAAGAACCCGTTAACAGCCCATCCGGGTACCCGTACATGCACATCAAACCTTCCGTTTCCTTTGATGGTCAGACGGGTCTGGTCTTCTTTGGGGAAGCTGGTGGTTTGCTGCAGGGTGATGTTACGCTCTGCCCATTGCAGGGTAGAAGGGATGTACAGGTTGACATAGAGGGCCTGGTTATCCCTGCTCTTGAAGTAGATAGCGTTTTGAAGCTTGGTGTTGCTCTCAATGGCGGTACCGTTGCAACAGGTAAAGCCGGTCATATTCGGATTACCGAACTGCTTGACCGACCCCGGCCGTAGCGGCACGTGATAGGTATTGGCCGGGGTATGCTCGGCTACCGAAGCCAGGATATGGTTATACAGGCCCCGCTCGTAATAATCCATCAGCTCGGCCCGCTGATCGAAGAGAAAGAGGCTGCCGGTCAGTTTGAGCATGTTGTAGGTGGCGCAGGTTTCGTTCTGTCCGCCGGCAGAAAGGCCGTTTTCATACAGGGTTGCAGGCTGGGCAGTGAAACACTCTGCGTTGGCCGGGTTACGTGCACCTGCCACTCCGCCGATGCTGTACATATAATCATTGACGGCTTTGTACCAGAAGTTATCAGCCACTTTATAATAATCCGGATCATTAGCCACCCGGTACATTTCGATACTGCCTACCACCTGCGGGATATGCTGGTTTGCATGCAGCCCGCGGAAAGTGTCCACATTTCTGGCCAGCCCGTGCGAATGCCCGGCATCGCCGAAAAACATCTTTATATTATCAAACAACTGTGCCGTTTTCAGGTATCTTGGCTCATGGGTGATGTGGTAGAGGCGGGCCATGGCCTCGTTCATCCCGCCAAACTCACCGGCAATGTAGGTATTCCAGATTTTGATAAGGGTATCCTGGGGCACCTGGCTTAAACGGGCATATACCCAGTCGCTCATGCCGGTGGCCACGTCCAGCGCTTTCTTATTGCCGCTTACGTCATACACATCCATTAATCCGGCCAGTATCTTGTGTAGGGTATAGTAGGGGGCCCACACCTGGTTTTTCTGGCCGCCGTATTTGGCGCCGTGTTCCAGCATGATGAACTGATCGGGCGGATAAGCGCTGATGAACCCTGTGCCCCAGTTCCAGTAATCGTTTCGGATGCCTCCCTGGGTCAGGTCGGAGTCATAACCGGCTTTTCCCTGTCCCACAGGTACTTTTACGGGGTCGGCCACGTATTCTCCGCCTGCCTGTTTCGGTTTCCCGGACAGCTGCGAAAGTTCGTACAGGGTATTCACCATATACTCCATTTTATCGGCAAAATTGGCCTGGAGGGTTTGGTCGTATCCGGTACCGGCATAGGCCTGCGCTATGGCCGTCAGGTAATGCCCGGTGGCATGGCCGCGTAATTTGGTATCCTGGCTGTCCCACACGCCCAGCGGCTTGGCACCTTCGGGCTGGGGCTGTCCGAAGGCATGGCGGAACATAAAAAGGAACGAGTTGGGCTCGGTTTTGGCCAGGGTGCTGACAAACTTATTCCGGTTTTCGATAAACTTTGTATCGTGATTATGCCCATCGGTTTCCAGCGATACGCGACTAAGCGGGAAGGCCTCAAGCTTTGAGCCCGGGGTTGCGAATTTACCGGATTTTTTTACGGTCACAATGGCTTTGGGTTGGAAGTCTGTTCCCGGAACACGCCCCGTGATGGTATAGGTCCCGGCTTCCAGAACCGGGCTGTTGTCGGTGGGTGCAGGCCACAGTACACGGACTTCCGGCCCTTTAATTCCCGGTTGGTAGGTACCTTGTACATGACTGGGCAGCCGGGGCAGATGACCTGTTTCGGTTTCCACTTCCACATCGGATACATCTGTTAAATAAGCGTTATAGAGCTGCGACTCTTCTTTGGAAAACTGGTGAAGGTTTTCCTCCTGCCTGCCTACATTTACTCCACCTCCCTGGCTGCTTCCGGGGGCATTGTAGTAAATTCCGGCCACCTGTCGACGGGTCAGGGGAACGCGGTAGATCCGGAAATCGTGGATCAGGGCATTCAGGTTGGGGTCACCCGCCGATAAAGATTTTCCTATGTAAAGCAGGTTCTTTTCAGCATCTGACGACCCGAATACTGCCGCCAGTTCCAGCGAAATATCTGCGGCTTCGCCCGCAGGCCTGCTGTCTATATAGGTGGTCATGGATCTCGAAGGTATATCGACCACTATGGCCAGATGCACCCACTTGTTCAGCTCGACGGCCGAAAAAAGAGCTCCCTTTTTATCGTCTTGTCCGGCGGTGATCAGCGCCTGGTAGCCTTCCCGGGTTTTGGTACCTGCGGGGGCTGCAAAAAAATGTTTGTTGGCCTCCTTGCCGAAGTCAAAAAAGTATTGGCCCGGCTGGTTCGAACGCAGGTGGATCCAGCCGGAAATACTGATCGACTCGAGGTCGGTCAGTGCTTCTGCAGGCAGGGTCACATAAGAATTATCCTCCCCGGAAAGCGACAACACCTTTCCGAACCGGTTATCGTTCACAAACTGCGCACCGGTACCCTGAATGCTGCCGTGCAGGTTATTCCGCGACCAGTCTTTGGTATCTCCGTTAAATACATAACGCGCAATCAGGCCCGTTTCACCGATACCATCCAGTATCTGGTCTTGTGCCTGAACCGTGTTGGTTACCCGGGCCAGTATTGCCAAAAGCAGGAAACCCCGTAAGAATACTTTGTACATCTTCATAGTTAAATCGTTTACAGCTTTGCAAAACTAGGAAGAATACGGGTGTGTATCTGAGTCTATTTTAGCGAATAATTACATGATATTAACGTAAGACATGGTCGGCATACTTCCAGGCTTCGTCAAATGCCGTCTTAACCGTCTGCGCATCTTTTTTCTGCTGCACAAGCGACTCGTATAAGCCGGCCAGAGCCCAACCGTTCTTTTTCCATATTTGCAGATCTTTACGGTATGTTTTTTCGGCCTCTTCATACTTTCCGGCCTTCAGGAGCACGGCCCCCAAATGGTGTCGTACAGAAAAAAACCAGTCGGGCGGCTCATTGTAATTAAGCCGGTCTTCTATTTTTACGGCTTCTTTAAGCATAGAAATTGCGGTGTTGAACCGGTTTTCCCGTCCGGCTATCTCACCTGCCAATACTTTAACTGCAATTTGCACCAGATCTGCCATTGTATTGATGTCCCAAACGGTGACTTGCTGCAATGAAGTATCGGCTGACAGGGTTTTAAGCGCTTCTGATTCCTTTTGGGCATTCGCGATATCGTTTTTACCCAGGTAAGCCATCCCGCGGGCATAATGCCGGATGGCCTTGAGATATACGAGATCTTTTGGAGGGTGCGGTAAAGCGAGAAGGGTGTCCCACATCGCCAGCTTAACACCCACATAATAAGGTATACTATAATAATGTTGCAAAGTACCCCATCCGGGCTGGTCCATTATATCGGTTGCCGTATGCTCCTGCAGTTTTTGAGCGGCCATCCATGCCAGCTTTGAGTTACCCTCCAGGGTTGCCGTGGCCGCCAGGAAGTGGTAATTATGCGGATAGTAGGCCAGAGGATAAACACCCTGCGCATGACAGGCCGTCGTGTACACACTATCTGCCTCTACGGCCCGAAGGTTGGAAAGAGTGCCCAGGTGATAATCGCCGGTCCTGATGTAAATGTGCGAAGGCATGTGTACGAGATGCCCTGCGCCCGGTACCAGCGTATCCAGCAGCTTTGCACTGGTGAGGGCTTTTTCAGGCGTAGAGGAGGCTTCTAGGGCATGAATATAGAAATGGTGGGCACCCGGATGTTTCGGGTAGGCCTTCATCAGGCACTCTAGTACAGTCACCAGCTCCGGTGTCCACTCTTTCGGCTTTTGAGTATCTTTTTCATACAGATCCCAGGGATGGAGGTCCATCAGCGCCTCGGCATAAAGTGCCCCGATATCGGGGTCGGCGGGGTATCGGTTATACACTTTTTTCATGGAAGATGCATAGGCGATATCCAGATAGGATCTGTCGGCCGGAGGCTGTGCTTCGTAGCGCGTAGCCAGAGCATTAATAAGCGCAATCTCTTTTGGCGTACTCCTGCCGGAGAGTGACTGCGCTTTCAGCACGGCATCGTAGGCACGCTGGTAATTGTCGTCTTCCATGCTACCGTTATAATTAGGCCCAAGTACATAAGCATAGCCCCAAAAAGCCATAGCACAGGCAGAATCCAGCCGGATAGCTTCGTGAAAGGACCTGGCCGCTTCTGCATGATTGAAACCGTAGGCCAGCATCAGTCCCTGGTTAAAATACCGCTGTACTTCTTCACTGGAGGTTGAAATTTTGAAATCTATGCCCGCCAGTCCTTCGAACAGCGGAGCCTTTTTGCCTGAGGAGTACCATTGCCTGTCGGTAGTGACGGAGCTGTAGCAGCCGGTAATTTCCGAAGACTCTTTCCGGGTCTTCTTTTTGCAACCCGGGAGTAGCAAAACGGAAAAGAGAATACAATATATTCGGGACATCTTTTTAAGGGGGATGAGATGGTGAAATGAGTAACAACGAAGTGAAGGCAGCAGGTAATAAGCTGCAATACGTTAGTAAATTTAGTCATTTTTTATTGCAAACCTTTTTTGTTGGAGACTTATAATGAATATTTTAGAATTTATTTAGTATCCGGTCTTTACTTATTATCGCCAAACATAAAAAAGTGGTTTACGATTCGGTAACAATGCGGCACCCAAGGTAGTTTAAACCCTTGATTTCTGACCGTTTAATAAGAAAATATGAACGGGTACGGACCGGAATTGGTACTGCAGCATAATTTATGTACTTTTGGGTTATACAACAGGCAAACAGGGTGTAATGTGAGGATTACTGACATCTGCGGCTGAAATTTTCTTCCGGTTTTTTACCCCCCGGCCCCAACCTTAAATAGTATTGAAACCGAACCCTGCTATATGAAAGAATTTGAAGATATCGTTTTAACAGGCTACTTAATTTTACTCAGTGTAATTGCCATCTTTATAGTTTTCCGATACTGGTATTATCAGAGAACAAAGCATTCACGAATCACTCCCGGCCGGGAGAAAGTACCCTATCGTTATTTCAGGTATATTTCCATTGTGGCCGTTCCTTTGTTCCTGGCCGGCCTGATCCATTATATATTCATCCTTCAGAAAGGCAATCTGTTTGCTCCCTATTGGGCAAAAATAAGCCTGATAGGGCTATTGGCTACAGTAGTTATTACCGAGACCCGGTATAACCTGCATCTGCAACCCAAAACGGTCAACAGGATTTTCAACCTGTTTTTCAGTGTCATTTTTCTGGGGCTGGGCTTTTTGTTAAATAAAAGCTATTTTGATGCTGCCCAATATCCTGATGTGACTTCCTGCGTGATCATTGATCTGCCTTTTAAAGGGAACTGGATTGCGTCGGGAGCAGGAGCCAGCGGTCTTACCAATCATCATGACCGTATCAAAAGCCAGAAATATGCAGTGGATATTGCAAAGATGGGGGATAATGGAAAACTCTTCAAAAATGAAGGAATAGCCAATGAGGACAGCTACACCTTTGGCGCCGAAATCATCTCGCCGGTTAACGGGGAGGTGGTACACGTCATCGACAGTCTGCCGGACAGGAAAATCAGGGACAGGGACAAGCTGGCCGGAAATCATATCATTATTCAGTTTAACGACACCCTTTTTGTGGCATTGGCTCATCTGAAGCAAAACAGTATCAGGGTTAAACCCGGCGATAAGGTTCAGACCGGAGATGTTCTGGCACAGGTGGGAAACTCCGGGAATACCGATTTCCCCCACCTGCATGTACACGTTCAGAATTCGGTAATCTACGATATTGATACCTCCCGATCGTACCCGTTCCGATTCACGCAATTTAAGCGGATGCGCTACGTGTTCTGGACGGATGAAACCAATCAGTTTTTACTGAGTAACGACATTATTAAATCGGAATAAGAAATCTATGGAAGAGAGTATTGCGCAGTTAGCATTGGTGAGCTCTGTACTCGGGGGCTTTTCATTTACATTTTTAAGTGCCATACTGGCCTTTGGTACAGAAAAGAAAATCAAATTCTGGCTGATCACCGGATTCATGATTGCATCCATGTGTTTCCTTTTGTCGGCTGTGGGCTGGTCAATGATAGACCTGAACAAGGGCGTGGAGGGGATTCAGTCGCACCACCAGAGCCTTGTAAAACTTTTACTCCTGGGCCTGATAACCATTATTTTAGCCCTGGGCTTAAGCGGCTGGCTGAACGACAGAAAGACGGGGCTGGTTACTTCGGCGATCAGTCTTATGGCGTTGCTGTTTCTCATTTTCGGGATATTAAGCCGCTATATTATCTGGTGAGCCGGCCCGCAAGAATAAAAACGGAACACATCCATACCGGCATTTGTTATAAAGAGAGTTGAACGAATTTATTGGTCATAGCGATGAGCCATTTGAAGTTAGTTGTTGGAAGTCAGGTGAACTGTATCCAACAGCCGGCGCGGAAGTAAGTACCCGGAATTAATTTTATACAGATGAAATAGCTATCAGCTTTGAGATTAAGGCACGCCAGCCTCGGAGGAATAAGCGCATAGCTCAAAGCCAATTTTTATACACATGAAATAGCCATGAGTTTTCAGTCCTGAGATTAAGGCACGCCAAGCGAAGCGTCGCCCGGAGCTACGCCTCCGCCGCCAACGAATAAACATTGCTGATGGCTCACGGCTCTCAGCTAAAATTTTATACACATGAAAAAGATAGGATTTCTATCCTTTGGTCACTGGTCCAACCACCCGGCATACGACACCAAAACAGCGGCAGACACCCTGCTGCAATCCATAGACCTGGCTGTAGCGGCGGAAGAAATCGGCCTGAACGGGGCTTATTTCCGTGTGCATCATTTTGCACAGCAACTGGCGTCGCCTTTTCCCCTGCTGGCGGCCATTGGCGCCCGGACAAACAAAATAGAGATTGGTACAGGTGTGATTGATATGCGGTACGAAAACCCGCTGTACATGGTGGAAGATGCCGGTGCGGCGGACCTGATCTCGGGCGGACGACTGCAGCTGGGCATCAGCCGCGGCTCGCCGGAGCAGGTGATTGACGGCTGGCGGCATTTCGGCTATGAGCCGGCGGCCGGGGAGACCGATGGCGACATGGGCCGGCGTAAGGGGCTGGAGTTTTTTGAAAAGCTGAAAGGAAAAGGCTTTGCCGCGCCCAATCCGAACCCCATGTTTCCCAACCCGCCCGGTCTTCTGCGGGTGGAACCCTTTTCCGAAGGCCTGCGCGACCGCATCTGGTGGGGCTCGGCCTCTGACGCCACCGCCATCTGGGCAGGGCAGGTGGGCATGAACCTGCAAAGCTCCACCCTTAAACTGGACGAAAGCGGTAAGCCCTTTCACGTTCAGCAGGCGGAGCAGATCCGCCTCTACCGGAAAGCCTGGAAAGAGGCAGGGCATACCCGGGAGCCGCGGGTATCGGTCAGCCGTTCTGTTTTTGCCATTGTAAACGAGCAGGACCGGTATTATTTCGGACACGAGGCCGACCGCACCGATAAGGTAGGTATGCTGGAAAAAGATACCCGGGCTATATTTGGCCGCAGCTATGCCGCCGAACCTGATCAGCTGATAAAGGAACTGGCGAAGGACGAAGCTATCCAGGAAGCAGATACCGTACTGTTAACCATCCCCAATACCCTGGGGGTAGACTACAATGTACATGTGCTTTCCTCGATACTGGAGCATGTGGCGCCGGGCCTGGGATGGCGGTAAGCGCCTGGTGCCGGCAAAGCATGGCGGAGTATAATTTAAATACTGAATGCTTAATGGTGAGTGCTGAATGCTTAATGCTGCATGGGGAATGCTTAATGCGCTCAATGAACATCTGAGAAGAGAATTATAATGCCCGATAACATTCGTTACAAGACCAGAATTGCAGTGATCGGCGCCGGGCAGGCCGGGCTTTCCGCTGCCTATCATCTGAAGAAACGGGGCCTGGAGATCGGCCCTGATTTTATTATACTTGACGAGGCGCCCGGGCCGGGCGGCGCCTGGCAGTTCCGGTGGCCATCACTCACCCTCAGCACGGTTAACCGGATACACGACCTGCCCGGTATGGCCTTTGATGAAACCATAGAGGGTCATGATACCGAAGTTCGGGCCAGTGTGGCCGTGCCGCATTACTATGATCTTTACGAAAAGAAATTCAGGCTCAAAGTGTACCGGCCAGTGAAGGTAGAAAAAGTATACCTCCGTCAGGAGCGTTTTTATATCGATACCCCGGAGGTTCGTTTCTCCGCTCTGGGCATTATTAACGCCACCGGTACCTGGGAAAATCCCTACATCCCGCAGTATCCCGGTGCTGACCTTTTCGGGGGGGAGCAGCTGCACACCCGTGACTTTAAGACCGCAGAATATTTTAAAGGGAAGCACGTAATAGTGGTAGGTGCGGGCATTTCAGCGATCCAACTGCTGGACCAGATTTCGAAAGTCACTACCACTACCTGGGTAACCCGCCGGGTACCCGAGTTCAGGGAGGGTCCCTTTGATGATGCGGCAGGCCATGAGGCCGTGGCCATGGTGGAAGAGCGGGTCAGAAACGGGCTGGTGCCGCTTTCTGTGGTTTCGGTGACCGGCCTGCCGTTTTCACCGGCGGTGAAAGATATGCAGAGCCGGGGCGTGCTTCAACGCTTCCCGATGTTTAGTGAAATCACCGCCACCGGTGTGAGGTGGGCCGATGGTAAAGAAGAGAAGGCCGATGTGATTTTATGGAACACCGGCTTCAGGGGCGCGCTGGCGCATCTGGCCTCCGTGCTGCCCCGGGAAGAGGCCGGCGGAATCGTTATGGACGGGTCACTGGCAACAAGAGTAGCCAAAGAACCCCGCATTCACCTGCCGGGCTACGGGCCTTCGGCTTCAACCATTGGTGCTAACCGGGCCGGCGGAGCAGCGGTCAGGGAACTTCTCAAAACACTCGGGATTTGAGCCGGCCGGAGATCAGGAGCGATTTTACTGGCCGCAGATGCACGGGTATTTTTCGTTAGCCGGAAATTAATATGTTATTTTATTAAATCTGCGGCTGCTAAAAAAGACGTATGTGCGGCCGCGCCGTGAATGGAGAAAAAGCCCAGGGTATAGAGCTGAGAATGATCAGCAGGCCCGCTGAGAACCAAAGGGCCATGGTTCTGAATTTTTCGGTGTCAGCGGGCAGGCGTTTTGCCTTTGCCGAACCCAGGGTAATGACCACTATTCCCGTTAGCATCATCAGGCTGTGCTCCATGCCGAAAAAGCGGATCTCTCTCTCGTGTACGGCATTCTTAAAATTATGCAGGAAATAGCCGGTAATCGGACTGATCACATAAAGCCATACACCGATCATGAGCTGAATGTGCGTGATGGTGGCGGTCCAGTGCCTCACCGAATTATCAAAACGGGAGAACTCCTTCTTTAAAATCCAGCCTCTGAAAGCAATAAAAATGGCCGTAATCAGGCTGATCAGAACAAGCCATCGAACCAGTGAATGCAGGGGCAGAAGGGTAGAATACATAAGCGCTTTTGAGTTTTATACCAGGGGAAGTTTTTTCCTGTGTCAAATATAAACATACTAATTGGTATGTTTTTAATTATTATCGCAGACGGTTGAGATAATTTTTCAGTTGCTCCAGGTAAGAGAGGTAAACGCTTTTACTGTTTTCGAGTTTGCCCAGATTTCGTATTCCCCAATAGCCGGCCATTACAAAAAGGGTTACCTGTAGGGGATTGACATTTTTACATACCGCACCGGTATTTTTCCCTGTTTCGAGTGCCCGGGTCATGGCCTCGGTCCATTCGGCTGTCAGCGCATGAAGGGCCCGGTTAAAGTCGGTGTTCCAGGGGCTCATTTCCTGGGTAAAATTGGAGGCCGGACATCCGTATTCTACCCTCAGGAATTCGTTTTCCATCAGCAGGCCGTACATCAGGTCATAGATGGCATCCAGGGGATCCGCTCCGGTTTCGAGGGGCTCAAGGAAACTCCGGCGGAGAGAAGGCTTCAGAATTTCATGGATAATGGCCAGCCCCATTTCGTCTTTGCTTTTAAAATGGTAATAAAAAGCGCCTTTGGTAACCTCCGTGGTGGCCAGAATATCGTCAATGCTTGTGGCCTGGTAGCCCCGTATGTAAATCAGCTCAAATGCCTTTTGTAAAAGGGCGCGGCGGGTGGCTTCTGATTTTTTCATAGGTATAAAAATTTAGCTCTTTATTCACAGCTGTTTCATGTTCTTCTTGCGACGGTAATTTATTCCATTCTGTAAAGATACCACCCGGTATTTTTATAACGGAAAAAAAAAGACCGTTTCCCAACACACCGCCCACCGGCTTTGCCGATATTTGACCGGATTCTACTATGAAAGAGGCGCGGTCTGACCCGGACTTCGGCAGAAAACACCGAAATGCTAAAAAAAACAATTCATCACCTGGCCCGGCAGCCCCGTAAGCTTTTCCTGGCCGACAGTCTGGGCGCAGCGCTCAGTACAGGAGTATTGGTTTCGGTATTGAGCTGTTTTTCCGCATCCTTCGCAATACCCGAAAGGGCGCTGATCTGCCTGGTTATACCTGCTGCCGTCCTTTGCATCTGTTCAATGGCCTGCTTCCTTTTTCTGAAAGATAATTATGCCCCTTTTATCGGGGCAATCGCTCTGGCTAACCTGCTCTACTGTATGCTTACAGTTCTGCTTTTACTGCGGTATTTATCTGATGTCACCTCCCTGGCGGTGATGTACTTTTCAATGGAGGCAGCCCTCATCGGCGGATTGGTTTACATAGAGCTAAGTGTAATGAAAAGGTTGAAAGAAAGTCAGGCAAGCCAAAGGCAAATCCGCTGAAACAGGTATACTTTTTAGGGAAATAAAGAGTTAGACACATGTATCAACCTTATAAATATGAAAACCAGTACTGCCGGCTTTATTGCTTTTGTTTTGATGTTTAACAGTGGTTTTGCGCAAAGCCCTATACTTTCAGCCCGTGATTTGCAGCAGAGTCTCGGAATGAACCTTAGCTATTCGTTTGCCCGGGAACACTTTATGAAAAGTGAGTTTCATGGTTTTGCATATACCAATACACTGTTGAGAAAATCTTCAGGAAATCATTATTTCAGTCATGCCTTCCAGGTGGAATATAATCAGAATAAGAATAAGGAGTATCCGTACTATTTGTTTAACCGGGTAGGTTTATCGGCTGTAAACCAGGTTTTGTTTAAAATCAGCCGGAGGAATTCTCTTACTTTAGTGGGTGCAGGGGTAAAGGCAGGTTGGTTTTTTGGGGTAAAATCACGCGATTTCAGAATTACCCATAGCGCCGTAGTATCCGGAATTACGGATCCGGACGGCAAGGTTTTCACCGTACCTCTTACTTATCCGCTTACCTACCGAATGAAGAAGGGCTTTTTTTCAGCAGGCCCCCACGTATCGCTGAACCACTTTATTCCGTTTACTGATCGTGCCTACATAAATCTTAATTTGCAGTATAGCTACAGCTTCCCTTCACGTTCTGATTTTGGAGTGGGGGGAGGGGTGTTTCTGAAGTTAAAAGAAGAATGAACCCGCCGCAGGGTATAAAACAGTACGAAACGACAGTTGGGCCGGCTGCCTCCGGTCAGGAAGAAAAACTTAAAAACGCAGTAAAACATCTTTGCGAAAGGGAGATTAAAATTGCCCGTGCAGATAGCATATACAGACCAAACAAAAAAAATGGCTATACCTGTTAACCGTCAGGAATTACTCGACGCGATAAGCACGAATTATAATAAACTGCAGAAGGAACTAGGGGGCATCCCTCCGGAATTAGCTGCGCTGGAAGAGCTGGAAGGACACATCAAAGACACGCGAATGAGTATCAATAACCTCCTGGCTTATCTTACAGGATGGGGGCAGCTGGTATTGAAGTGGAACAGGAAAAAAGAGCATAACGAGCCCGCAGACTTCCCCGAAACAGGCTATAAATGGAATGAGCTGGGACGGCTGGCCAGAAAGTTTTATAAAGACTATGAGGCGGATGATTTTGATACCCTGACGGGAAAACTCAGCCAAACGGTCAGGCAGATGGTGGCCCTGGTGGAAAGCAAGAGCAATGAAGAACTGTACGGAGCGGGATGGTATGAGAAATGGACGTTGGGAAGAATGATCCAGTTGAACACCGCTTCGCCATACGCCAATGCCCGGGCCCGGATCCGTAAATGGAAAAAAGAACGGAACATTTAAAGATCCTTTCTGCAAAGGGTATATATTTATTTCCTTATTAAAACCGTTATTAAAAATGATTCAATACCTATGAAATCTTACCTTTCCCAAGGCCTTCTGCTACTGACTTTACTCCCGGCATGCAGTACTTCTTCAAAAGACGCTGATACTTTGGCTACCGATGAAATAGCGGTAATGATACCCGATCAGACCTGCTATACCGGGGTAATCGGGAAAGACAGTATCTTTCTGCAAACCGAGGTATTTCCTACCGTGGTAACGGGAACCCTTCAGTATAAAAACTACGAGAAAGACAGTAGTACAGGTCAGATTGAGGGGGAAATGAAAGGCGATACCCTGCTGGCCGATTATACGTTTATGTCGGAAGGCGTGGAATCCGTGGCGCAGGTGGTTTTCCTGATCAAAGGCGATGCGGTACTGGAAGGGTATGGTGAAATGGAGGAAAAAGACGGGAAAATGGTTTTCAAAGACCCGGGCAGGATTTCATTTGATTCGTCGGTGAAGCTGAATAAAACCGAATGCCGGCGTTAAAGTCCGGAACCGGAAACCGCATAATTCAAGGCAAGTGGAGTGCACCGAATTCATTGTGCCCGTGAAATAGCCATGAGCTAAGAGCCGGGTGGCGAACCTCTTTGAGAAAACTGCATACCCACGTGCCGATGAATAAACTCATTGCTGATGGCTCACTGGTGATAGCTCACTGCTAAAAATTTATACCCATGAAAAAAATCCTCAAAATAGCGATACTCACCATAGCCATCATCAGCACGGCGGTATTTACCCCCTGGGATATTCTGCGGGTATGGGTATCTCCTGTACCGGGCACCGTTCAGGAAATAGCCGATAAGGCCACTGACTACGGGCTGGACGGTGTGATGGTATACATCGATAAAAAGGGCAGTGATCCCGGGCTTTACGCCGCCGGATGGAAGAACCGCAGCGGCAGGATTCCTGCTGACCCGCAAGCCCTGTTTAAAATAGCGAGCATCAGCAAGCTCTACATGGCCGCTGCTGCCGCAAAACTGATCAGTGATAAAAGCCTGCTGCCCGATAAAACCCTGGCGGAGTACCTGCCCCACCTGGCCGGAAAAATTGAAAATGCAGATCAGATCACGTTGAGAATGATGCTGAAGCACAGGAGCGGCATTCCTGATTTTATTGATCACCCGGCCATGCCCTGGGCCGATCTGCCCGCCAACCCCGATGATTTTCTGAAGCTGATCTTAAACCAACCTGCCGACTTTAAGCCCGACAGCCGCTACCGCTACTCCAATACCAACTATTTGCTGGTGGGCGCTATCCTGAACAAAACCCTGGGGTACAGCCATCATCATTACATAAAAACAGCACTCCTGGAGCCGCTGCACTTAACCCGTACCTACGGTGTGCTGAGCGAAGCAGACACCAGCGCTATGGCCAGCGGTTATTTTTCGGGATATGACGGCGACCTGAAGATGCAGAACTATGTATGTCCGGGCGGCTCCATGGTTTCCACGGCCCGGGAGGTGGGCGTTTTCCTGCGGGCATTGACCGGCGGCTCCCTGCTCAGCCGGGAGGAGCAGGCGATTTATTCGTCTATCTACGAGTACGGTCACACCGGTCTGCTGCCGGGTTACTCCTCGATAGCGCGTTATCATAAAGAAAAGGATGCCGTGGTGGTCATGCTGGTCAGCACCAGCGGCGGAAACTCGTGGACAAAAATGGAGATCATGTATAAGCGGATAGTTAAACGCCTGTAGTTTCGCTGATTTCAGACCTACCCCTTCTGAACAAAGCCTGAGGTTGGCAGCTAAGAAATCCCTCTCCCTGCTGACATAGGGCTGTCATCCGCTGGTGCTACCTTTGGCAGATCAAACCCAAAAACATGCGGAAATTATCCCTATTCATTGCCACCAGCCTTGACGGCTACATTGCAGGGCCCGGCGATGACCTCAGCTTTCTGAAGAGGGTAGAAAAAGAAGGCGAAGATTATGGCTATGCCCGGTTCACAGATACCATTGACACCCTGATCATAGGCCGGAAAACCTACGATTACGTGGTGAGAGAAATCGGCGCTTCCCACTACGATAACGGTGAAAGGGAGGTATACGTCATTACCCGAACCGGAAGGCCGGTAGCAGGTAAAACCATCTTCCATACCGGAAGCCCCGCCGACCTGGTACGGCAGCTAAAGTCCGAAAGCGGAAAAGGCATTTACTGCGACGGCGGCGCGGAGGTGATCCACGAACTCCTGCAGTATGACCTGGTAGACGAGCTGACTGTTTCGGTCATCCCCGTACTGCTGGGGAGCGGAACACGCCTTTTCAAAGACGGCCGGCCGGAGCAGGGGCTCGAATTAATGAACGCAAAAAGCTATGATACCGGACTAATACAGATACACTACCGGCGGAAAAGGTAGTATATCTGCAAGGTCTTCAAAGCCGCTAACGTTCAAACTTTTGTTTTAAAAAGGAACCTGGGAGCTTACTACATCATGCCCGCGTTAGCCCCCGACATGGTGGCAATAAGGAAGTTAGCAGAATAAACAGCAAGCAATAGCAGCAGGGTGTCTGTGGCATGCTTACTTTGCTCGGGGTTATAACTTATGTCGTAATTGCAATGAAACTTCATCGGGTTAAATTTTGCCTCCAGGAGAATGAGCCTTTCCCGGTCTTTGTTTTCGAGAGTATATGTATTGGAAAACATACCGTTTAGCTTTAGAATATATTCCTGCCCGCCCTGAAATGCGATTACAATCTGCCCGTTCCAGCCCAGATACAAGCTGGCGATCTGAGTTTCATTGCGTGCAACGGAAATACTTGTTCCGAAAAAACCAACAGGCTGGATTTTGTATTTTTCAGAATCATTTATATGAATGTCTGCCTTAAGAAAAGACAGGTTCTCATACCTTATTTCTCCCGTTTGCTGATCGTTGTCAATCAGCTTGAATGTCTTGTTGTCGGTTGATTTTGCTTCCATGATTGTACTGTTTATTTACTTAAAATCGGTTTCTTCCAACTGGAAAATTTCTTCTACTGCCGTTCCAAAAACATAGGCTAATCTTAAAGCTAAAAGTGTGGAAGGAACAAACTTGCCTGTTTCAATGGAGTTCATCGCCTGCCTTGAAATGCCGATCTTTTCTGCTAAATCAGCTTGTGTCCAGTTTTTTTTTGCGCGCTCCACTTTTATCGTATTCTTCATTTATACTTGCGTTTTGAAATCCATAAACCGATAAAATAGAAAAAGAAAAGTAAAGGAAAAATGTACAAAAAACTCACGTTGTCTAACGGCAGTTCTTTCACTAATGCGGTCATTCCTAATATCATTACCAAAAGCAGCGACAAAACAAACGCAAGAGATACGGCTTCCAGGTGGATCCGGATTTGTACTTCATCCAGAGTGCTTATGCTTTGTATCAGCTTAAAAGCATATACTCCGAATAAAAGAGAATTAAGCGTAATAATTAACAGAGCTACCGGCACCGCCGGAGAATAGCCGGAGAGGTAAAATACACTAATGGCAAAGCTGACTGAAAAAATCAGCGCCCAGATGACACCCTGGAGATTTACTCTTTCTTTCATATTGAGTCATTTAAAATTTACACAAAGATAATAATATATTTCTTTTTGTCAATTATATACGACATTTTTTATATAATCCATAGCGTAAATGATATTCACTGCAATGCCACGGGTCTACGGAGGGGGGATGTGCTTCTTCAGGAGGACACAGAAGTATTGAGGAGGGCGGGTTTAATAGTTAAGCAGCAGATGAACCTTGCACGAAAGACTACGGGGTTTTGTAGTTTAGCGTACTGTTGAAATCGGGAGCAGTTCAGTAGAAGCCCCTGAGCTCCTTCATAACGGGCTAAGTTATAAGTTTCTTTTGTTGCTTTCGATCTTAATGAACTCCGGCAAATAATCGGGCGTGCACCCTTTTGAAACCATCTCCCCTTTATAAAGGCCCGTTTTCTCTCCCACTTCCACACAGCGCGCCCGGTACTTTTTATCGAAAACTCCGATCCAGCCCGCAGTGAAATTCATGGCCCATTGCACTTCGGGCTTTTCGTTTCCGATTTGTTTTTCAATGGCGGAAAGCAGGTCTTCCGTATTGGGAGGAGGGGCTTGCCCCATCCAGCGCAAACGCGCCTGGTAATACCAGAAAATTCGTCTTTGCAGTGCAGAAGGGCTGTTTTCCCAGGATTCCATCAGCGCAATGGTTTTCCGGTCTTTGGAGAGCTGGTTGGCCATCAGCCAGTCGATCAGCTGATTTCGCTCATCCAAGGGGTGCTCTTGCATGTCTTTGTCAAGTGCATTGATCAGATCCTGTGAAAGAAGTTTATTGTCCATCACCAGGATGGCCAGCTGACGGGGTAAAAACTTCCCGGTGGACCACAGCTCCAAGGCCAGTTCGTGATCCTTTTTGATCTCCTTAGCCATTTTTCGTAAGTCACCCAGCCTGGTTTTGCCGGTGATCTCACCCAGGATGTTTTCTGCTTTTAAAGAGCGCTTCATATCCGTTTCTTTATTCAAGGTAAACAGCGAATTCTGATCTTAATCCATTCATAGCGCAGGCCAAACGGCGGTTACCCGGTATCTTTGAAATAAACATATCCTGCGAATTTCCAATCAAAGACAAATTTAATGAATTAAAATTTTGCTTTCACAGGGGTGTTATCAAAATCCGCTGAAGGGCAGGTGCTATGGTTTCTGCCTTCCGCGGGCTACAAACACCGCCAGTAAGAGGAAGAAAATATTTACTCCGATATCTGAAACTTCGCCCCGGCTGATGTGAAATATACCGGCGCAGATCATCAGCACGGCAAGGCCATATGCACTTAATACAGTTAGTTTTGATTTCGGGCGGAAGATTTCCGGAAGGATTAGGCCAAGGCCAAGCAGCAGGTCGATAATGGCTGTAAGCAGGAGCAGGGTTCTGTTTTCGGCTGTCCAGGGAAACATTTCAGCCAGCCCGGCCGGCGATAGAAAAAACTTTGTGAAAGTCGTTCCGATTAAGCTTAGGGATAGAACTGCCTGTGCTGTCCAGAGCAGGATGTTTAATGTTTTGTTCATTTCTGAGAAATTAAATATCAGCAAAAATAGCTACCTTTACTATCCAAAAGATATTACTATCCCTTTGGATAGTGCTTTCCGGTACTAAAGTAATTTAATAATCAGTTAGTTATGTTATCAAAGGGAGGTTGCCCGAAAACCATGCTTTCCATAAAGGATGCACTTGAAGCCGTAGAGGGGAAATGGAAGCTGCTGATATTGTTCTCTTTATCGGAGCGGCCGAAGAGGTTCGGGGAAATTTCAAAAAGTGTTACAGGCATTACAGATAAAACGTTATCCAAACAGTTGAAGTTGCTGGAGGGGAACCAGCTTATCCGTCGGGAGGTTTTTGACTCTTTTCCGCCTAAAGTAGAATATTCCATTACAGCGCACGGGATGTCGCTGGAGAAAGTACTGGACGAACTGCACTTCTGGGGCCTGCTTCATCGGGGAAAAATCATTCGGTAGTAGCTGATCTTACCATTTTCTGTAGTAAACGGGTCTGTCAGGTTTTGCAGGGCCTGGCTGATTATTTACCCGGCCTGATTTTTATTATGCCCTGCCGGTACAAATCTAGCGCTTTTTTCAAAACAATTTTCAGGGTCTTAAGGGGTAGGTCCCGGTTGGGGTCAACCCGTAGAATCTTCATTCGGGAGCGGCTGCCTTCCTCCAGTTGGGGGTGGTGGAGGTATTGGCCTTCCACCATCAGGACATAAGGTTCGCCGGTTTTCTTATCGGTCCATAAATAGCAAAACATTTTCCCGCAATAGCAAAAGCAGGGCATTCCATACTTCTGCGTTTCGCTAATGTTGATGTCCTCATAAAGAATGATGCTTCGTAGGGCGAGGAGGCAGCTTTTGTTTGGTTCCTGCTGTTTAAGATAGTAGTTATGAAGTTCTTCAGGCATTCATTTTTCTGATCAAAGTGTCTGAATATTTGCGATGTCTGTTCGGTAATGTTCTTATTTTGGGGAGCACACACGCAATATATCTATTCAATAATATGCCCGCAAAACTGCGCTTTGTTGTCCATGATTTCGCCGCCGCGGCGGTAACCCAGTCCGCAGGCTTCGCCGGCAAAGAAAACGCCCGCCTGGTAACTTCGGCCGGCAGGGTCTTTCACAAAATCGGTATATTCCTGGAAAACGGTTTTCTGGCCGGCATATTCACCGCCCCGGCTGTCCAGCACGGCTCCGTCAGGCGATAGGATATGGATATTGGCACCTTCTCTTCCCAGTACCACCTTTTCCACATTCTTCCGCATATAGAGCGGCTGATAGGCGGTGTTGAGCAGCAGGGGGTGATAGGGGTATATTTCCCAGAGGATCTTCAGAATGGCTTTTGACTGGAAGAGGAGGGTGTAAGCGGGGTTAATCACTACGGTCTTTTCACTCTTGACCAGGTGCGTCAGAATGCGCAGGAGCTCGGGCTCATCCCAGGCAATATACTCCCACGGCACCAGTTTAAACCAGAAATCGTATCGGGTAAACGTGCCGTCTTCATTGGCTTTGAAGATTCCTTCCTCTTCAGAAAACTCCACGTTTTCCATGGATGCAAAATCTACCTCAAAACCGGCGGCCACGGCCGCTTCGGATAATACGGCCACATTGGCATCATCTTCCGGGTACCCGGCCATGGTGGTGAAGAGTATGGCCGCTTCCTTGCTGCTGTTTTTTGATCTCAGATCAATGAAGTTATTGACCAGCTTTTCAAAGAGGGTATTGAACTGCTCGCTGTTTTCGAGTCCGTTGGCTTTTAAAGACGCCCATTGCACAATGGCCGTTTCGGGGATACAGGTGGCCGTATCGGCATTAAATTCAATCAGCTTGACGGGCGCGCGGTCCAGCCCGCCGCTGAGGTCGAAGCGCCCGTAAAGATGCCAGTGGTTATCGTTCTCCCAGGTGTGCTCAATCATCGGGATGAGCTGTGGCGGAATGCCCAGCTCTTCGTACCGCTTATGATCAATCACCAGCTGCGCCGCTTCACAATACATTTCGTAAAGCGAATTGGCCGCCGTATAATATTGTTCAGCCTCTGTGGTACTCACCACCACCATCTCGTTGACGAGGTAGGGGAGGGTATCTTCGCCGAGCATCCATTCCCAGCCTTCGAGGTTCAGCACCTCATCGGGCGCTTTTGCAAGATTTTTGAATTTCATGTATATATTAGCTTTCAGCCTTTAGCTATCAGCTTTGAGCAGTAAGTGGATGAATGGCATGCTCCGCGGCGAATCATCACCCACGGGCCTAGTCCTGTCTATCAAACTTCTAATACCTAATGGCTCATGAAAATGCGCTGCCAAAGCAGCCGCTTTCAACGTTTACGATGCCGCCCCCGTGCTTCTTCCTGCCGAAGACCGCATGAAGCCGTTCCGGGCGCCCGAGGGCCGCGAAACCATGGTGCGGGAGTTGCCTATTTTCTCCTGTACTCCGGCACCCTTCTGATAGGCCGTGGGGTTCTGGTAGAAACCGGAGGGGGGCTGCTGGCGGATGTTCCCGTAGTTCGGACTCATGGTGCGGGCCAGAAGGTAGCCCATGCCGCCATAAAGGAGGGCATTGCTTAAGTTATGGCCCTGGCCCACCTCGTGCGGGTTATTTCTTACCTCGTGGTCAATCAGTGATTTTACCGCCTGGGGCGAAAGCGTATCTCTTTTCCCGTCAAGATAGGTGATGATGGCCTGCGAGGAATCAGCCGGAACCTCTTCCTCGTCCATAATCTTGAATACGCCCTTCTCCATTTCAGCCACGTAAGTTCTTAAGCCCACGGTATAGGCTTCTTCCTTCTCTGTGGCTGAACCGCAGCTTTGGAAGGTTACCGCGCTTCCGAGCAGGGTGACGACCAGCGTGCCGGCTATGGTAATATCTTTTACTTTACGAACAAATGAGTTTTTTCTGATGGGTGTCATAAACAGTTGAAGTATGTTCTTATAACGTGAAGATAGTGGAAAAAGTTGGGGTGGCGGCTAATTATACATGAGCGGTCAATAGCAGGGATTTGCATTTCATCAAAACCGTTAGCTTCTGCTGTGGTTTCTTTAAAAGTGTTATTTCTGTCTGTACTTTCCTGAAAACAATTATTTTCTATAGCGTTTTCTTTAAAATTATTATTTCTGTCTGTACTTTCCTGAAAACAATTATTTTCTATAGCGTTTTCTTTAAAATTATTATTTCTGTCTGAAGTTTCATCAAAACGATTATTTTCTGTAGCGTTTTCTTTAAAATTTTTATTTCTGTCTGTAATTTCATGAAAACGATTATCTTCTGAAAATAAAACTATTGTCTCTCCCTGAAGTTTCATCAAAACGATTATCAGGCACTATATTTCTTTGTTCATAAATATACTTTTA